>JAUIBF010000001.1 GCA_030428125.1 bacterium
ACACACCATTAAAGCTATAGCTACAGACACATCTGGCAATACAGCTGAGACTACAGTTACAATCGACGTCCAAAACACAACTCCAGACACCGAAGCGCCGACTACTAACATAACTAGTCCAGACAATAACGACGAAGTAGAAGGTACTATCTTTGTCCTAGCCAATGCAAGCGACAACGTAGGAGTATCCAAAGTAGAACTTCTAATAGACGGCCAAGTAGCTTTTACAGACATAACTGCACCTTACAGTTACGCCCTAGATACAAATATTCTTGCAGACAGGGACTACGAACTAAGAACCAGGGCCTACGACTCAGCAGGCAACAATACCTACAGCGACATAGTATCTATAACTGTAGATAACATTCTAGAGCCAGAACCAGTTTGTGAAGAACTGAGCGCTAACAATGTTGGCCAACCACTACCTTGTACATTTGACCCAGACCCTGAACCAACTACAAAACCAGGGGACGTAAACAACGACGGCAAAGTAGACAGAGACGATCTACGCATAGTATTGTTCTTCTATACTAGCTCAGTCGCCAAAAACACCAACGGTGATTTAGATGGCGACAGTAAAGTCACTAGGGATGACCTAAGAATTGTTCTATACTACTATGCAAAGGGAGATTAAGGAGTGGAAATGATAACAAAACTAACTACAAAAATTACACCAAACCTCATAAAAGTACTTTCACTAATCTTTGCCACAGTTATTCTCATGGCAGCTTTTGCATTACCAAAAATAGCTAACGCAGCAACAGTTAGCTTTTCTCTATCAGCAAGCGCTAGTTCAGTAGAAAAGAACGATAACTTTGTAATTACAGCCAGAGTTAACGTAACCTCTGGTTCAATAACAGACATTCTCGGAAATGTTAACTATGATTCAAGCAAAGTCCAATATGTAAGTATTAGCTATACCGGAGGTGGTGGCACAACAGCAGGGCCATCAGCATACGCTAGTGGTAGCACCTACCGTACCGTAGATGCCATCAAGACCAGCTCCAACCTAACAGGCAATTTTACAGTTGCAAACATTACTTTTAAGGCACTCAAATCTTCTGGTTCTGCCAGCTTTAGTATTAGTGGTGCTTCCTACGGAGACGGCGATACTCCAACTTCAGGTTCTCCTTCTGTTTCTGGAACAAGCGTCTCAATGACTGCACCACCAGAGCCAGAACCTGAGCCAGAGCCAAAGCCTAAATCATCAACACCTTCTAGCTCTAAGCCTTCGAGTAGTAATTCTACAAGTCCTACCACAACTTCATCTGGCGATCCAACAGAGGAAGAAGTCGAACAAAACTCAGAACTAGACGATGACCAGCCAGTCGAGATAAACGAAGATTTCGTTGACCAAACAACCTACGTAGTCGAAATACTGGTCACGGATGATCAGGGTAACCCAGTTAAAGACGCCGAGGTTACAATAGGGGAACAGACTTCTAGAACCAACGAAGAAGGTATCGCAAGCTTTGCTGGTCTCAAGCAGGGGAGTTACGAAGTCAACGTATTAGGTGAGACCACAGACATAACTGTTAACCCTGGAGACCCAAACAATCCTCAGAACTTTACCGTAGTAGATACACCATCAGAGACAAACACCACTCTATACATAATTGCCGGTGTAGTGTTCATACTCCTAGTGGCTGGAGTACTGGGTATCAGGCAGCTAATGAATAGGAATAGGCGCAACAATAAGCCCCCAGAGGATCCGGGAAGTAATGAAACAGGTTCTAATAATACTCCAGGAAGCTCTGATGAGTATATGAAACCTAATCCTCCCGACGTAGAGACCGTAGTTGAGCCCACAACAGAACAAGGGTAGCCACCGTAATTGGATATTGGATAGGTATCCTGTTCGAATTACTCGGCAAGAAACGGCGCTAGCGATTGCAAAACACAAAGCAACTACTAATCTAATTTTTGCTGTTAATTTTTAACTGAATCCAAGGCTTAAAAATCAAGTAAGCTAGAAACCCCGACAGTATTATTACTAAAGTGGCTACGAGCAAGCTCGCTGGGTTTAGTCTGTTGTCGTCGTAGATGGATCTACGAATATCTAATTCGAAAATAAATTCTGACGGCTTAGAATTTATGCCACTAACATAGCTAGGGGATGCAATTAGCCTAAGTTCATATTTACCTGTTGCAGGAAATATGAATTTAGAAGCAACTAACTGTTTTTCTATGTAGTAAACTGACGCTCTGTGCGTATTATTTTCATGGTCGTCGATGGTCAATGAATAGACATACGAGTCGGTATTAAGTTGGCTGTTTTGAATATCAAAAAGAATCTCTGTTTCCTTGCCGGAAACTGGATCATCGTCTGGGTTAATATGTAAGACAACGCCACTATTTATAGTCTCATCCAAAGATAGAATGTGAGCGTAGGCATCAACAGGGATTAACAATAACAGCAGAGTAAGGATTGCTCCTGCAAACAGTATCAAAGAATTAATGGACTTCAAGATTTTCATGATCTCCATGGTACCTCTCTACGATACTAGGTATTGCTAAAGTTAGCCCACACAGTAAGGCAAGGGTAAGTATAAAGATTAAAAAGGTAAAAACACGAGTCTTTTTATACCGATTTTCGAAATAATTTGAAAGCCTCCAAGATTCTAAAACGAAAAGCATTAATAACAAAGCTAGTATTATGATTTGTAGCCAAGTTCTTCCCAGGTATGTGCCCACCATCCAGACATGTAAGTAAACTAAAATTGCAGCAAAATATCCCAATCTGTGTAGTAGCTTCCATTTTTTGAATGTCAGAAAATCTACAATTTTATCAAACGAAGTAACTGTCATAACTAGTAAAAAACTCAGACCTATTAATCCGAACAATAATGAAACAGAAAAATATCTCGGGTAATATGATATCCCGGAGAACCCTTCTAATTGTCCAAAAAACGCTATAGTGGCATGAAGTACTGCAAAATAAAATGCCGATACTCCAATCGCTCTTCTGGCAAATAGTAACCTCTTTACGTACTTGTTATTTTCGGGAGATATAGCCTTTATTGGAGACACGATCAATGCAAAATACCAATAAAGAAGAGCAAGGTAGCCGTAAGCTTGCTGTAATCTTGTTATGTAAACATTGTGGCTGTCAATAAAAATATACATCAAGATTGCTAGCAATAAGCTAAGCAAGAAAGTTGATATAAGTAGTTTGAAACGCAAGTTTTTCTTTAACTCGTACACTATATAACTTTAATATATAAATTCTAGACCAAACAATAGTATTTTTAGTAAAGTACCCATACAACAAGCGAAAACGGGTTAGGTTTTGTTCAAATCTGTATTATTTTTTTGATGCAATGCAAAAGTATTGCTATCCTTTAAATAGAAAAAAGGGAGATAATTATGGCTACAGAAAAACAAAATGAAATTACAACGCCCGGTTTCTTAAAAGTTTCTAAAGTAATTTCTTGGCTGTTTTACTTTTGGGTGTTAATAGGAATCGCGTTCATGACAATGAGAGTTTTCCTGCTTGCAACTAGTGCAAATATGAATGCCGGATTTTCAAACTTCGTTTGGCAAGTATCACAAGATTACATGCAACCTTTTAGAGGTATTTTCCCGTCTAAGCAGCTCGGAGAAACAGGCTACCTAGATGTATCCGCATTATTTGCAATCATTGTCTATCTGTTCTTAGCGTGGGGCTTTAAAGCACTAATTGATTATGTACAAAACAAAATTGATGTCGATAGGGCTCAACAGAAAGAAAAAATACAAAAACTGGAAGCGCAAAAATACCTCGCACAACGCTCGCAAACCAAGCAAACTTCAGCGCAACGTAAAACCCCTAGTAAACGCAGCGTCTAAACAGTACAATATACGTAAATGATTTTCGATATAGTTCTTTTAGTAGTGTCAATTTTGGCAGTTGTTAAGTCTGCTGATTGGTTCTTAGGTGCTGCAGAAAAAGTAGGTGTTACACTACGCCTGCCTCCATTTATTCTAGGAGTTATCTTGGTGGGCTTTGGTACATCACTTCCTGAACTCGCTACAAGTTTAGCCGCGGTTGTTGATAATGTAGACACAGTTACGATTGCTAACGTTGCGGGTTCGAACATAGCAAATATATTCATTATTCTTGGGTTAACAACCATAGCCTTGGGCACAATTAGGTTCGATAAAGACCTAATTGATCTCGACCTGCCTTTATTGGTTGGCGCTACAGCTCTATTCTGTTTGTTGATTGTCGATGGAGGTCTTAGTACCCTCGATGGCATAATTCTACTGGCTGGATTTATCGGGTACATCATATATTCCCTAGGCTACAAAGAGGACGAGACACATCATAAAGGGTTAATTAATTTGATTGCTGCGCTGTCTAAAGGTAGCAAAACAAAAATCGAAAAGCGCCAAAACCTAGTTGGCCCCTTTACGATCTTAGTCCTAATCAGTTCGGTTGCTTTACTTGGATTTGGGTCGAAAGTTGCTGTTGATTCAATGCTTGAAATTGTAACCCAGGTAAACGTAGGTGTAGGTGTGTTGAGCTTTTTTGCGTTAGCTATTGGAACATCTCTTCCAGAGCTGGTTGTGTCAATTAAGTCATTGCGACAGGGCAAGGGCGATCTGGTAATTGGAAATGTAATTGGATCCTGTATGTTTAACATCTTCCTTATCGGGGGTGTGGCCAGTGTAATTAAGCCGCAAGCTGTTGATTCAGCAATCCTTGGCTGGATTGTGGCTGGTCTCGCACTATCTGTTTTGTTGCTTCTGGCAGGAAGTATTTCAAAGCGAATACATATTTGGGAGGGCTTCATTTATATTTTGATTTACCTAACCATTGCCTCAAACATTATTTAGGAATTAAACATGATGTTTAAGAAAAACGAAATTGCACTACTGGTTAACCAGGATGCTAAGCGAGTACCCGCTAAAATGAAATTACTTCACAAGCTAGCGCGCGAGAACAAGATGAAACTTAGACTTTGCGACGGATCAGATTTAGATTTTGAGTTACGTGAGATTTTAAGCAACAAAAATCTCAAAAGACTAATTATCGGTGGTGGCGATGGAACAATAACCAAAGCCGCTAGCTTGATACTCAAGAAAAATTCTAAAGTACAACTGGCAGTATTACCTCTAGGTACCGCAAATTATTATAGTCGGTCTTTAGGGCTGAAACGTAATCTTGCTCATTCTTTTCATGTAGCTCTTGAAAATAGGATTGAGGAACGACATGTCTGTAAGGTAAATAATAGAGATTTTTTAATTGGAGTAAATGTTGGCACTGCATCACGAATGTTTGATGAAGTCACTGATGACGAAAAGAAACGATTCGGAAAACTAGCGTACCTTCGCGGAATTTTACGGATTCTTTTGAAGCTGAAGTCAACTGATTTAAAAATAAAAACCAATGGTAAAGAGATTATATATAAATTTACTGAGTTGGTAGTTCTAAACCAGCAGATTCAAGAGCCAGTTAAGCTAACGCCTGATGTAAAAGGTTCAGATCCGTACTTTGAGATAATTACCTACGGGGTAGGTAATAGTGTTTTTTCACCTTTTATTGCAATAATCATATACATTTTGACCTTCGGGCATAACCAAAAATACCTTAAGCGTATAAAAAGTACCGAGGCAATAATAGAAAGTGATTCAGACTTACCGGTTGCTGTAGACGGAGATTCTATAGAAAAATTACCACTCAAGATATCTTTACACAGAAAACCTGTGGTATTTGTGAAAGCTAACTAGTTTCTTGATGCAGCTAAAAGTCGTAAGATAGAAATATACAGCCAGATAAGAGTTACCATTAGGCCGAATCCAGCATACCACTCAAACTGTTTTGGTAATTTTTGTTCCGAGCCTTTGTCAATAAAATCAAAATCCAGAAGAAGATTAAGTGCAGCAATAATAACGATAATTGCCGATATGACAATGCCTGATGTTCCACTGGAAACTATTTCCGTAAAGCTATCTGAAAACAGTCCAACCACAAAGCTAATTAAATAGAAAAATAACACTCCTAGTGTAGCAATCATAATTACTGATCTTAGTTTTTGTGTGACTGTTACTAACCCAGTTGCGTACAGTGTAAACATTGATAGAGTAACACCCAAAGTTAAGGTTATTGCCTGTAAGACAATGCCTTGCCATTCAGAATTAAACAGGAAGGAAATAGTGCCAAGCATAACTCCTTGAGCTGCCGCGTAGAGCATAGTTAGTACTGGACTAGGTTTCCAGAAAATAATCGCCAGCGCTAACACTAATCCGGTAATTGATGCTCCCATCATCCATGCGAATGCTTGGTCGGGGTTTGTGCTAGTCAAGTTCCAAGCCCAAGCACCTACTGCAACAACAGTAGCAAGTAAAAATCCAGTTTTAGCAAGCGAACCACTAACAGTCATGTGGTCGGTAGCTTCTAGATTGCCAGCAATTTTTTTAACCAGTTTGTCTGACAGCACCGGGTTAGATGATTCTTGCATAGATGATTTTGCCATGTATTTTCTCCTTAAATATAATTCTAGTATAGACCACATTATCAATATATCGCATTTTCCTTCAGCGTTAAATTGATTACAGACAAGTCGAGCTTACTTAGTTAACATAGATGTGTGGAAGATAAGGAAATAGATGACTTAGTGATTGAGCGTGAAAAAAGCCGTTTCCAGAAAGCGACAAGACTATTAAAGTTTGGTAACTTTATTGAGCGAATTGCACACCAACGTAGAAAGTATGAGCTCAAAAGAATAGAAAAGAGAAGGCTAGAACTTGAAGCTCGGGGAAGAAACAAAGAAGAAAAACGACGCATAGCAAGATTTGCTATAAAAAATTCATCAAAGAAAAAATAGGTTTTTAGGAACCCATGCCGTCGGAAGGGTTCATGGTCTCAGAAGATGATCCATTTTCTAGGTGTGGGTGCCTTTTCTTATACACAATTAATCCGATGATGCCAAGGACTAATATAACTAAGCTCGAACCTGCTGCAACATAGAGTCCAACGGGTGGCTCATACTTAGGTGCTTCAGAAATCAACCCAGTGTTATTTACAGGCTCTAAGTGTTCGTCGCTTGTGCTTTGTTCTATTTCAAATGCTAGTACTTGGGTTCGTTCAGAGGTTTGGTCAGTTATCGGATCGGTTATTTCGGCTTCAACTCGGTGTTCACCAGGTTCTATATTTTCTATCGTATATTCCCAGTCCCCGTTTTTATCTGCTAAAACCAATGCTTCTTGTGGCTCTGAGAATATGTACAACTTAACTTTGCCGTCGGGAACTGTATTACCAGATATAATGATTGCTTCCGTTTTTTCAAAAACCGGCTTACTAGAACCTTTTTTAATTTCATTGCCGTCTTTGTCTACGAATTTGAATGCTGATTTTTCTGAGTTATTTTCATCTTGAGTTTTCAATTCATCATTAGTCACGGTTTGTTTATTTTTATTGGCGATCTTTTCTGTTTTTTCATCGTTGTCTTTTACGGTGAAAGTTATCGATCTTTTCTGGCCGTTAATATCTGAGTCCGAAGAGGTGAAGACAGCTGTAACCTTACAAACGTGATCACCCTCATATTCTTTATCGTCCACGGCACCCACAGCTAGCAGATAAAGAGAATTTATATCGTCTTCTTTTGACTGGTTGTATATGCCGCCACCTGCAGCATCTGAGAATAATACGCAATCATCGTTTGTAGTGAATATGACTTTAGAGCCAGCTGGTGCGACAGGGTCAACCTCTACCTTAAGTGCAGCCGCGCCACCCTCGAAACTAGGGAATCCACTTTCTAGAAAAGGCATCTCTTTCAGAGTTTTACTACCATCAATAATATACATGTTTATTGATGCAGTAGTGTCCGATAAGACTGAGTTACTGGCAGGGTTTGCTACTCTGATAGTAAGGCTGCCAATTACAGCAAGGGCAATTAGCGACATCCCTGCCACTTGTATTCCATTAATAAGTGAAAACTTTTTCATTTTTGCGCCCTGAATTTTCTGTTTTTAATTTACACCTTAATGCTTAAGCTGTCAAAGCAGCAGCCTATTCGTGTTTGGTCCCGACATATTTTGAATCACCAAAACCAAGAATTAGCATACCGATAGGCTGGAATAAGAATAGAGCTATTACTCCAAACATAGTGCTTTTACCGTAGTGTTTAGCTAAATCGATTGCTATCATTAGCGCAACAAATAGATTTACAATCGGGATCAGCATTAGTAAGAAGCCCCAACCATTACGTCCTGCTATTCTAAAAAGAGTATAGGTATTGTAAAAAGGAATTAGAATTTTCCAGCCTTCTTCTTCTGCTTTTTCAAAAATTTTCCAACCCGCTATGATACTAAAGACTATATAGGCTAGCCACAATAACCATAGACCTGCAAAAAATCCTAAAATACCTACCGATTCAGAGCTCGTCAAGGTAGTGGTTTCTCCATTAATTGTGATTGTGTTCTGCGCAAATGTCGTTAAATTCATTTTTCTAAATCTCCTTTATCTATATCTAAATTATAACCTAAAACTTACCAGAATAACTAAGGCCATGTTAAATATCAGCCAACCAGATGTTTATATTTAGACTACTACACCGTAAAACTGTTCAAGCAGCTTATACACAATATAGGCAGGCCAAACAAGAGCCTTTAGGATACCAGTAATTACTGCTCCAAATCCAACAGCTGCTTGCATCCAGTAAACCAATGCACCAACGAAACCTACAAAATACAACGAACCTGCAGTCCCGTGTGAGCTATTAACTTTTTTATCTTTTTTCTTGTCGCTGTCCCAGTTCCAGTTTTTTACACCGTCGGCTTCTTTTAGTTTTGCCTTTATTTCCAGCTCAGGTGACTTTTTCTTTGATTTAGTTGCTGTTGCCATAGAATCATCCCCTTTTTATATTTAAAGAATAGTACAGATTAAGAAACTATACAAAGACAAAAGGTATAGCATATCGATAATTATTGCTGATAAGATATAAGCATAAGTGGGAAATAAAATGAGTCTAGAAAATAAAGTTTTCGTAGTAACCGGAGCAGGAGGAGGGATTGGTAGCGAGCTTGCATATGCGCTTTTGCAACGTGGAGCAAAAGTTGTCGCAGTAGATTTGAATGAAGAAAACCTAAAGCTTTTCGAGAAACAGATTAATAGTGAAAACTTGAAAATCGTAGCCCTAGACATCACAGATAAAAACGCTGTAGATAAGTTGCCCGCTAAAGTGAAAGAAACATTCGACACAGTAGAAGGTTTAATAAATTGTGCCGGAATTATACAGCCGTTTGTTAAAGTTAATGATTTAAAGATTGATTCTGTTGATAAAGTTATGAAAGTAAACTTTTACGGAACACTTTATATGACAAAAGCTTTTCTACCAAAGCTATTAGAACGGCCAGAGGCACACCTAGTAAACGTCTCTAGCATGGGAGGGTTTTTACCAGTTCCAGGCCAAAGTATCTATGGAGCATCAAAAGCTGCGGTTAAATTACTGACCGAAGGTTTATATTCGGAACTTAAAGACACAAATGTTCATGTTTCTATTGTTTTCCCTGGGGCTACAAAAACGAATATTACAACCAATTCAGGGGTAACGGCACCGGCCTCTGCCGGCGACATGGACAGCTCAAATTTCCCGATGCTTTCTGCTGAGGAAGCGGCAAATATTATTCTGAATGGTATCGAGAAGAAAAAGTATCAAATTTTTACCGGAAAAGATTCTAAGTTTATGAACATTCTTTATAGGTTGAGTCCAAAGTTTGCAACAAATTTTATAGCCAACAAGATGAAATCTTTGCTAAATTAGTCATATGACTAAAAAAATATCAGAAGGAACAGCGCACAAAATGCCTGCAGATTTAAAGAAGGCTTTAATTTCCGATGAGAAGATTCTAGAGCTCTGGGAAGACATCACACCTCTGGCCAGAAATGAGTTTATTTGCTGGGTAGAAGACGCTAAGCAGGTAAAGACTCGTGAGCGCCGTATTAGACGTAGCTGCGAAGAGCTATTAGATGGGAACAGGCGTCCGTGTTGTTGGTCTGGGTGTATTCATCGAAAAGATAAAAAGCTTTCACCGACTCAAGAGTGGCTGCTAAGCAAAAAGTCTAAATAGCTACTCGGGTCGGTCAAAGAAGATTTTATTGAAATCTTTAAAGCTGTGGAACTTATCTACTAAAACTAAGTTGCCGTCTTCAATTTTCATTACATAGAAACCTCCTTCTTCTAGGTTGAAGTCTATGTCTTTTTGCACTTCATCGAATATGTCAGCAGATACCACAGAGTTGTGTGCTGAAATAACTGTGTTAACACCTTCTTCTGGTGGAAGTTTTAATATCTCGTCTTTTACGCCAGAGTTAAATTCTTCCCGGGTTTCATTAAACGGACCATAGTGTAAAAATTGGTTATTAATTTCTCCTTCAGTTCCGAAGAGCGCAGAAGCTGTTTGTCTTGCTCTGCAGCTTGGAGTAGAAACAACCTTTCCAACAGGAAGTTTAATTTCCTGAAGCACCTCTCCCATTACTCTTACTTGAATTTTTCCTTCGTCACTCAAACACACAGCATCATTGAAATATGTTTCACTGCCATCTATGCCTTCAGTTGCTTCTTTAGCATCGTACATATATACATCAATCCACTTTTCTCGATTCCCATGCCTAAATAGCAAAACATAGCCACCATTCTCTACGATGTCTCGTGCCAGATCTTCTTGTTCCTGTGCGCTTACGTTATTATCGCCGGCATCTGTGTTTTTGTCTGTTTCAGAGCTGTCTGAGATAAGATAAAAATTCAGGATAATCGAAAGCAGGAGAACTAACGCTAATAGCAAAATGACAATATTAGTCGCGAATTTTTTAGTCATTAGAATAATACTATCATAAAAAATTAACCTAAAGGTTAGTTTTGTCTAGATATCAATGACGGGAAGATCTGTCTCTAGATAAGTATTTGTTGTATGGTTGCTCAATAACTTCACAATCCTACAAATCAAAAGAGTCTACCTTAAATTTCTTCTCAGTATGCACCGGCATATAAACAGTATCTCACAGGTTCGTAGTGTAGATTTTATTGAGTCGCAGTTTGGAATCCTTCAAACGGTGCAGTGCCGAACCCCATTTCAATAAGTTGTGGTAAAAAAACCGTACTTTTTCCCGTTTCTCTTGCAATTCCGATCGTTAGGCTGATAGCTGCCCGTCTAGCAAGACCTTCTGTCATACGTGTTCTTTTTCTTAAGGTAGTTGCTCCAGTTATCGATCCGTCGATATCTTCAATTGCCCAACCTTTTAATCCTATCTCACCAGCTGCGTCCAACGTTGCTTTATTGATCGGTGGAAAAACTCCAACGAAAAAATGTCCTTCGTACTCACCAACTCCAATAGTATGAATTGGTTCAGGCTTAGGAGGGTATTCTTGATTTCTCGTCATAATCTTATTCCTGAAAGATAACTATATACCCTAATCTAATAGATGCAAGCATAAGTAAAAACGCAAAAAATCACGTTTCCCCTCGGCAGTACTTATTTGCCCACAGCTCCACTGGAGTCTTAACCCTAGCAAAGTCAGAATTTGCTACCAGTTAACCTTCGATAGTATTCTGTTTAATGTTAATTTATGATTATTTTTTGCAATTCGCATTCGTGTTGCCTGAATATCTTTTTCCATTTGGGTCCATCGATCGATTTGCCAGGAGCGCTCCACATCTCTTTTATTGTCAACTTTGGGTTCGCCGTCCACACCCAAGACATACTCTCTTACTGCTTGTGGTGATGGTAAACTTTCGCCAAGGATGGCGATGTTTTCGGCATAGTCGGCTGCATATTCAGCTATGTTATCACCGGCTAGCGTACGTGGGTAACTTACTGTGTGTGCGAAATTTCTTGATGAGTCACAAAACTTAACGACATGACCGAGAGGTGTGCGCATTGCTTTGCCTAACTTCAGCTCTTTCCGAGCTCTACCAGTCAGGCCTTCCGGATTATCAACCTTATCGTTAAATGTTACGGCCTCAACACCAGCAACTACTGATTCCGGAAATCCATGCAGGCGAAGCTGTTCTAGCGTCGCACTAGTATCTTCAACTGAGTCGTGCAAGAAACACGCTGCAACTACTGCGTTACCATAGCCCATGAATCGACTTAGGTTCGCAACTTCAAATACGTGATAAAAATATGGTTCTTCGCCATATTTTTGTCCTTCGTGCACTGCTTGAGCAATGTCCCACGATCTGTTTACCAAGCCCTCAGGACCTAATACGTGTGATCTAGCCATGCTAGCCCCCATTAGTTAGCTCGCCCACTTATATATTGATTTTATCTAGAAATGATAGATAAGTAAGTAAAATAATTTTTACCTAACCTGATATAGTTGGAGTTTCGTGCTGATTGCTGACATCCTGTGTGTAGGCGATAAGCTGTCGTAGAATGGTTGCCGACGGGTGTTCGATTTCCTCTATTTGCCCTTGAGTGTGCCATTGATAATTATCTGCCTCTAGGTCAAAGGACTTCACTTTACAAAACGTCAAATGAAATAGATTTCTCATCACTGCATTGTCTACGTATGTAGCCTTTATTTGTACGAATCCGTAGTCCAATACTTCTATTGAGCAGCCAGCTGGAATAAATGTTTCGATTGCCTGATCAACTTGCACAGTTAAGTCCACATCATTTGTGTATCGAATCGACGGTAACATATAGTCATTAATAGTTTCCTTGAACTGTCCCGTGCGTTGTCCTACCAGGTAGCTGCTATCTTCTTTTTGAACGACAAGTGCTACGAATACCCGGGGTGCATTTTTAGGTTGGATAGTAACTCCATTGTCGTTAATCCATCGGGCGCCGTCGACCG
The DNA here is from genome assembly GCA_030428125.1 of bacterium. Classification (GTDB taxonomy): domain Bacteria; phylum Patescibacteriota; class Saccharimonadia; order Saccharimonadales; family SZUA-47; genus JAUIBF01. The sequence continues at coordinate 12,783 of JAUIBF010000001.1, forward strand.
TTAGTGTATAGCCGGCATCGGTTTTTGTCACCATCCCACGGTCGAGCAACTTGTTCAAATGATAGCTGAACAAACTGTTTTCTATACCATCCTCTTTCAGGTCATTGTACTTGACTGCCTTTTCACTTTCAGTCAGTTTTTTTATCAACGTGAGTTGTATGTGATGGTCGATGTTCATAGTTTTCGGCATATTAAGTATTATCCCACAAAAACGAAAACGCTCATTCTATATAGTATTTTTTTGTACTACTTTCTGTTTTGAGCGCGTTACTAACTATAATATTCTTCCAGCAAGTTCTTCGTACCTTTCTTTATTGAACTTAACAGCAGGGTCTGACTCAGTTGGTTCAACTATGTTTCCTGCCTTAAAACTTGGTGTATTTATCACCATCATCACCAAGCCCTCATTAGGGATTGTATAGTGTGTGGTATCTGGTGGAGTGATAACAACAGACCCTTTTTCTATCCATGCTTCTTCATCACCAACTACTGCTAATCCAGAGCCCTCAATAACGAAGTATATTTCAGTTTCTCCGTTCTTGTGATAGTGAGGGTATGCGACTTTAATATCTCGCATATCACTTATTGCAAACGTTTCTGTGCGATTAGGTAAGGGTGATTCAGGTTCGTATACTGGTCCACATTGTGTTTGTTTTGGAGTTACTCCTTCGACAACAACTTGCCAATCCTCTAAGTTCTCTAAGTATTCTCGCCACGCATCAATAATTTCATCCATGCCTTAATTGTACTTTATGTTTTAGGTAGCTTTTTTCTTCTCGCAATAAGCATTATTGAAAATAGAAGGTTTACGCTTGCCCATACCACAGGGAAAACAGCAGTAGAATAGTTTATTGTTGCTAGTCCAAAAATTGCTAAGGTGTGACGGAACGCGTTTACTGACCACGTGAATAATGTTTCTTCATAAGGTTTGTTCCAGGCCTTTCTTATTGTAGGAATAAACCCAAGCACCTCAGCAGCAACCAAAAGAGTCGCAGCTAGTGCAGGCTGGTCTGCAAAAAGCCATAACCCGAGTGTTATCAAAGATAAACTAAATAAAACAGTATCAATCTTTTTTACATATCCGAACCCGTTCTTGAACGCAAAAATTGAAATAACAAAACAAGCTAGTGCTGCCGATAAAGTTACCAACGAACCCCAACCAGCACCTTCAGTTAGTTGTATGCCAAATAATATAGAAATTACTATACTAGCGTTAAGCCAAGAGTATATGTGGGGCTTCGTTTTGCCTTTGATAGTATCCATTACATAAGGTGTGTAGGACACAAACACCAAGAGTGATGCGATAACTGAAATTGCTTCTTTCATTTTTTGATTATCTCATAAACTAAAAACAGACCCAGAAGGGTCCGTTCTTAGTTTGGCTCAAGTGTAGTAGTACTATTCTTTTGGTGATTTGATTAATAAATATCCAATCATCCAGAATTCGCCAATTGTTGCCGGCATTGGGAGTGCTTCAGTTAGTCCGTCTTGTTCCGGCAGTAAGATACCTGTGAAGGTTGATAGGACGTAGCCAACACCACCTGCGACCAAAAACCACACCATTACTCTAGGCATTTTTGCTTTGTGTGCCGCATAGGCCATCGGCAACAGCCATAAACCAAAGAACAAAGTGCCAACTTGCCACAGTGTTTCGTGCGCTTCAAATAGCGTCTGAACAGTATCGCTACTACCACTAGCTAGAGCTGTGTTAAGTGCCATCAGCCAAAAAGCTGATGCAGCCAATATAACGACGGCATTTACCATGCCAAACGCGGCAATTAAACCAGCAGCAAAACTATCTTTTTTCTTAAATAATTTATAAAACCACACTGCTGCAAGTGCCTGGAATCCAACAATAAGAACTTCAGCGGCTATGCCTAGACGAGCAAGCGTTTCGTCTTTTACAAGATTAGCTGTTGTTTGTGCCGCATCATCGACGACAAACAACTGATCTCTTGCAAATAAAAATGCGAAAACCCCAGTTATTGCTAGGCCTAAGTAAAATAATCCAGTCCACCTTGCTGTTGTTAATTTCATTAGTATTCTCCTTTAATCGTGTAGTTATTTGTCTGATTTGGTTTTAATTTCGTATGCAGCCATTAACAGAATCCCGGTTCCTAGTCCGATAAACAAACCTGCCAGAAGTGCCCCCGTTAAAAAGCCGACACCCATGCCAATCAATAGGCAACCCGGTACAAATGCTGCACTTGGGCTATTCTTTTTCATAAAAAATCCTTTCCCTTTATCCTTGACTCCAGTGTCTCATAAATCTAAAAACGAGCCAAAGTGGCTCGTTTTTATTTGGTTCACAACAATAGAGCAAGTCATAACTGCAATTAAACAAGATTTAGTCTTTAACTAGGTATCGGTTTCTAGCGGAATCCAACCGCCTTTGCCATCGCTAAGTGCCTCAACCGTAGTAGTATGGTCAAAACATTGTTCAACGGCTTTAGCTATTACTTGCCGAGCACGTTCGTCATTTTCTACTTCGTCGACTGTCCCCGGTCTCATGCCGTAATCATCACCGAGTACATCACTGCGGTCGGAGAAAACATAGACTCGTCCCTCTTCAGGTTGTTGCCATAGGACAAAATCCAGCCTTCCTCTCCAATAGTGTCTACCAAAACTTACTGCATCGAAATCCCTTCGTTTTGTTTCGGGATCAAATTCTCCTAGTGCAACTATTTCTACGTTACCAACATCCGCCATAATAAAAACACCATACAATCATAAATGTATAGTGTCAATATTTTGGCTCACAACGATAGAGGCAGTCATAACTGCAATTAAGCAAGATTTACTTATTACTTAGTTCTACGAGTCTATCTACAAATACTCGCTTCCAGTACCACATTGAAACCCAACCAAACAAAGGTTTTGCAAAAATTCGTAACAATACGTTTGCTTTGGAGAGGTCATACATATACGAATATGTAATTTTTGTACCTTCTTCCGTATCTTCCATTAAAAATTCTTCATGACCTGTTGCCTTGAATTTATGATTTTTATTGTCAGATATGAAACCTTTTCCGGGAACGAGGGTTGTTCGCATGGTGACGGGTATTGGCGGTATGCCTAGTGACTTTGCCTTTGCATGTATCAAGAGATTGTTCCCATCTCTTTCAATAATTTCTATTGAGTGAGCTACTTTTGGGAAGTACTTTGGCATGTTTTCAAAGTCGCTTACAATTTTGTACATCGAATCTCGCTGTGCTTTAACTATCCAAGAGGCTTTGAGGTGTATTTTCTTCATAATTTAATCATACCCCAAAATAGAATAAGAGGCACTAGACCTCTGTTATTCTTGGTTATAACTTTGGCTCACAACAATAGAGGAAGTTATAACTGTGACTAAACAGGACCTAACTTACTCTTTTTTTGACGAATCTCTGTCGTAGTAACGTTTGACCATGTATACTCTCGCGAGCGATTCAACTAAAAGAAGACCTAGTAAAAAGGCGACAATTATAGGGAAAACTCCGGTTTCGGGCAGTATATCTTGTTCTGCAAATATTTTAATAACAATAAGTGCTGCAAGAGATAATGCAGCTTCCTTATTAGTGTGAAGTACAACAGCCTTATATTTTGGGTAAGCTCTGATGTATGTAGTTTTTGCACGATAAGCTCCAAACCAAATACCAAGTATAACGCCAGCTGCAATTGCAAATATGTGTAAAAAACTATTTGCGATGTCAGTAGCCACTAGTGTGCCTACAATAATAATTGCAACTAAAGGCTCCAAATACTGCATACGGAGCGTTCGAAAGCGATGAAATTTCTTTAAAGTAATATCATCATTTTCCTTTACAATTGCATTGCTGCGCCTAAACTCTTTAGCAATGACTACTAATAGCACTAAAACAGCTAATGTACTAAATTGCTCCATGGCCTTAAGTCTCCTATCTACAATCTATTTAATAAAATTATACTAGTATCTGGATTTAAATTCTATTCTGGGCATACAAAAGTCAGAACCATATCTACAGTTCTGACTTAGTCTTTCTTGGTTTGGCTCTCCCTAGTGGACATACTCCGCAACGAACAAGACTATTTATGTAATAACAATTCTATTAACTATACGTTAGAAAAACTGGCCTTAATCGCGAAGTAACGACGACGTCTCCAGTCTACGCCATTTTGTTTGAGGCAGTACTTAAACTTACGGTAATTCATAGTGTGTTTTGCGCCGTTACACATGTAGCAAGATGCAACCAAGTTGTTAAGTTCTGTTTTCCCACCTTTAGAAAAGGGTATCTTGTGGTCAACATGAAACCCTTTGACGCTAAGTTCTATGCCGCAATAATGACAACTACCTTTATCAAGGTTATAAACCTCAGTTCTTTGCAGACTATTTGCATATCTAAGTACCGCCTCGGCCATAATTTGCATATTCTACAACAAAAGTATTAAAAAGTCAATATATACACTTAGCTTACCTTAGTTGCGAAGTGCGTACATTGGCTCCGGAGACTGGATTCGAACCAGCGACCTCGAAGTTAACAGCTTCTTGCTCTACCACTGAGCTACTCCGGAATATCTTCTTATGTCTCTTGTTGCTCAGGAAAAGAGCAGCCGGAGCGTCGGATTTATTCCGCGCACCGCGCGATGAGAAAAACCTGGGTTTTTCTCATGAGCGAAGCGACATATCAGAGGTAGATTATACGTTTTTTTGAGATTATCGTCAATTTAAAACTTTGCCCTTTATCTTTTACACTCAAACAATATACTAGAACCTGTATGACTATTATTGAGGCGATGTTACTTGGGCTGGTACAAGGGTTAACAGAATTCATACCTGTTTCTAGTTCAGGGCATTTGATAATTGCACATGAATTATTTGATACCACAAGTGATAGTTTGGCTTTTGATGTAGCGCTGCATATAGGAACTTTGCTCGCACTACTACTATTCTTTAAAAAAGACATTATGAAATTACTAAAAAACTTGTTTAAGAAAAACAAGGATGGAGCTCTGGCTAGATTAATCCTATATGCCACTATCCCGGCTGTAATAGTTGGTTTGTTATTCGGTGGAATCATTGATGATCACGCTAGGACTACGCTAGTAGTAGCGTGTACGCTAGGGGTAGTAGGAGTAATTATGCTTCTGTCAGAAAAGTGCGCTAGCAGTAGTGTGGATAAGGATAACGTCCCGTCGACGAAACAGGGGTTAATTGTAGGTTTTGCGCAGAGTTTAGCATTAATCCCTGGAGTTTCTAGGTCAGGCGCAACAATGACAGCAGGCTTCTTTGTGGGAATGAGCAGAGAGCAAGCTGCAAGATTTTCGTTTCTGCTATCCATACCTATAATTGCCGGATCAGCTGCAGGAATAATGATTAGGGATGCAGACTCCCTGAACTTTGATTCAACTTTATTAATAGGAGTTATTACTGCATTTGCAAGTGGGCTGTTCGCCATTAAATTTATGTTACGAATAATTGGCAAGGTTGGTTTGAAACCTTTTGCATACTACAGAATCGTGATGGCTGCAGTGGTAGCGTTGTTTTTAGTGTAGAATAGTTGTAAGAAGCATAAGGGAGATAAAAATGACGATTAACATCACGCCCAAAAAGCTATTAAAAATTGTAGAAATACTTTTATTGGTAGTAATTCTTGGGTTATTAGTGTGGTCACAACCATGGGAAAGTGAATCTAGCGCACAGACCAGAACTATAACTGTGAACGGCGAAGGAACGGTTGAGGCAGCTCCAGATGAATTTGTATTGTCGCCATACTTTCAACTAAGTGGTACCGACGAAAAAGAGATTCAGGCTCAGTTAACTCAGCAGGCAAACACTGCAGTAGAAGAGATAAAAAAGCTTGGTGTGTCTGAGGACAAAATTGAACTAGATGCAAGTAGTTATGATTACTGGTACGCACGAGAAGATGGTGAAGGCACCTTAACTATACAATTGACCATAACACTGAACGATGAAGATACGGCACAAAAAGTTCAAGATTACTTATTAACATTAGATAATATAGAGGGCCAACTAACACCTCGTGCAGGTTTCAGTAAAGAAAAATCTAAGGAACTAGAAAATGAGGCAACCGACAAAGCGATCGAAGATGCAAGGCAGCGTGCCAATAGGCAAGCCGAATCATTAAACGCTGAAGTAGGTGAGGTGATTACAGTTGGAGACAATGGCTATACTGACGGACCAGTACTTTATGACGATTTAGGAACAGCAGAATTGCGAGTAACTGAAGACAGTCAAAGCAGCACTTCCTTACCAGTGTTACCGGGTACAGATGAATATACAAAAACGATTAACGTTACATTTGAGTTAAAATAGATACATGGCTAAAGGAAACAATACAACTATGAAGAAAGCGCTAATAGCGTTGAATGTTCTAGTGATTCTAGGACTTGGGGGTGCTTCAGCGTATTTATTCTTAGAGAATAAAGATTTAAATGACCAACTAACTTTAACAACTGAAGAAAAGAACAGAAGGCTGGTTGAAGAAATTAACGACGTTTACGATTTGCCGGACGAAGAACCGGTAGTAGCAGTCGTTACCGATCCAGAACAATTTAAGAGTGAGTATCCAGTTTTTGAAAATGCAGAAAGTGGAGATTACCTTCTGTTTTTCCGTAAAGCTAGGTTGAATGTTCTATATCGCCAGGATGAGAAGCGAGTAGTTAAGACTGCCGATGTAGCAGTGCCAGTGTCGGTAGAAATCATTGGTTCTGAAAGTGCACTGTCTGAAATAGAAAAAAAACTTGCTGATTTCGGCGATCAGATTTCGGTAACTAAAACTGTAAAAGACGGAGTAACTCAAAGTTTTGTTTTAGATCTTGACGAGGATCAGGGGGCGGAGACAAAAAGTATTTCCGATCTGCTAGGGCTTGATATAGGGACTACGCTAACAGCAGGAATTGAACCGAATTCTCAGACCGAAATCGTGATTGTGGTAGCAGGGGATAAAACTTCAGCACCGGCTGCTGAAGCAGAACCTACTAGCGAGTAGTATTAACAGACTTTTTCTTAATCGTAACGTTTTCATCAGGTAGACCCAGGGCTCGGGCGAGTCGAGAGCGTTGCCATTCTTGCACTCGATCAACATGGCTTTCGTGCTTTACTGGCATTAAATCTCCGGTAATAAATATTGGCTCTTTTTCTGGGCCACGGTCCCAAATAACCGAAGGCAGAACTGCACCGTGTTTCAGCACACTGATAATAGCGTAACTAGCTTGTTCAAGTTCTACGCGCTCGGGATTATAACGGTCGTCACCAGTAACCTCTGCAGTTGTTCCTTCCCATGCCATGAATAGTCTCTTTTTAGGTAGGGGGTGGATTGTCATCATGTCAGGTAAGTGTCCAAAACCTGCAGGCAGCCAATCTAACACTTCTCGTCTCATGCGTTTATTGTTATCATCAACCAAATTATCAAATTTGATGTCTCCTGGTAGGTGGATTTTATCGATCACCTTGCGCATAGTGTCTGTGCGTGGAAAACTCAAAAAAGTATTACCTTCTTTTTGGACGACTTCAGACGCTGCCATACTGAATGCTTGAAGGGTAGATACACCACGACTGATAATCAGTCCATTTGTCGAAATAATCTCATGCCACGGGGTTTCAAATAATTCGTGCTCAGCATAAGTTGCTGCAGCTTGTTCTACCGCAACATCAGGCATTTTCTGATGAGTAGTAACAGGAAAAATATGCATCTCTGAACGTTTTCTGCGCAGCAACCCCATCAAGGTCTCCTGCCTGATAAAAGCATCTTTTATGTAAGGATATAGCCGTTCATCAGCGGCTGTCGCAAGAGCATCTAGTTCTTCGGGCGTTGTTGGCACTGCTGGCATATGGACTGTTCGTAAATCCTGGGAAGGGTTCCTAACAGGATCAAAATCTAACTTCTCAAACAACCCAGCGTTTCTGTCAATATGAGCAGTAGTGGTAGAAGCTAATTCATCATAAATTGCACGTTGCTGATCATAGGGTATATGTTCTGCCAAGACTTCCATTTGTAAAAATCATTATAACATTATTTAAATAGTAGAGAAAATTACTATATCTAGCGTAGTTTTATGGTGCTACACTACCATTGGTATACAAACCATTAAAAGTAAAAACAAACTGGAAGTAGGGTGAAATTCCCTCGCAGTGCCGCTACGGTTATAGCCCGATACAGTAAAAATTTCCCGAGCAGGAAGAAGTAAGCAAAATCTTTGTATATTGCCCTCTTTTCTACTCTGGATAAAGAGGGTTTTTTAGTGTCTCCAATCTCACCAGAAGGATTAGTAGTTGAAGCTCGAGACATCGAGGCAGATGCTCAATTGCAACGCAGAGCTAGTGGCTTAATTGGTGGTTTGGTTACAAATAATGAATTTGAAGTTGAGCAAGTAGATGTTGTAGGTGATGTGCAGTCAAATGTGCCGAGAAATTTATCAGAAGCATTGGAAGCGGCACGTGATGGGGATGAGGTAGCTCTAGAGATGGTAAGAAGTAATGTAACAACTGATTACTTTGAACGAGCGTATAAATCAGGTTTTGTTTCAGAGGTCACATTATCACGTCGTCCTAACGGAGATATCGAACAGTATGGACAAAGCATAGAAGACGTTCATATGAACAGTCTGAGGTTTTTGGGTAACGAAAAGCTAATTGATAGAGCAAAAGTCGAAACGCTAAACAGCGTCAGAGATAGACATTATGTAAATAGTGGACTACTCAAGGATAATGCACGAGTAACTTTTTCTCTGGTTCATGACCAAATGGACGACGAGGAAGCATCTGAGGTAGGATTTTTCGTTCATACCAGATCTATATCTATCCAGGTAATGACAGAACGCGAAGACGGAGAGATTATCGTCCAGTCTGCGTTTGTTGCTGGAAGAGAAAACCTAAGCTCAGAAATTTTTGATAGGTCTGCCGTAATTAGACTGGCGGAAAAGCTGGGTGTAGATTATTCAGATTGTGGTAGCGAGGATATATTGGGTAGACCACTAGTTGTAAATAAAAGTATGATTCCGAATTTAAGTTTATCGATTGTTGAAATGTTTGATGTTGCTGCCACTGAAGTAACGGGTAGGGATAAGTTTTTTGGTAGAGATACCGACAGTGATCACGACAAAGATTACCTAGAAAAAATGAAAGAAAGCCAAAAGTTAACATCCAGCATGAAGGAGAATATCGATTCCGTCGTCAGCGAGTTAGTGAACTTTAGAGCGGATACACCATTGCAAGCAACCGAAAAGTTAGCTGAACTGAACGACAAGTTGTTAAAGGAAAGAATTGTGGTTGATGAAAGCATAGATGCTAGAGTCCTTGGGGTCGAAACTGCATACCACGTTAATCATGCACGTGCCATATTGTCTTCAAACGTACTTGCCAGAGAGCAACAGCATAGGCAGTTACAAATTCTACAAAGAAAAATTAATCTCGGGAACTCTAGTTCGTGTCCTGGAGGTGCTGGTGGCAATAAAACTGACGAACTTAGTGATATTTTTGATTTAGCTAGTACTTTGGTAGATAATCAGGATGAATCAGATTCAGAAAGTTTGGAAGATTGTGAATTTGTTTCCAAAGAGTGTCCGAAGTGTGGAGAAAAAAATGTCAAAACAGAATGCAAAGACGGAGTTTACTACGGTGCCTGTGGGTGCGCGAGTGAATAAGTCATGAAGCACCAACACCTATCTGTAGACGAATATCATAAACAACAAGCTGATTGTGATGAGTTATGCAACATAACTGAACTCATGGTTGAGGATAATCCAAACATGATGATGTGTGTAACCTGTCCTTTTTGTAAAGAATTGGTTAATGCCATTTTGACTGATACAACAATCGCTTGCCCTGAATGTAAAGTGGTGGTTAATAGATGAATGACGAAGAGCAAAAAATATTAGCTGACGTACAAAAGGAAATGTCAGAAGAATTCTTCTGCGAAATGTGTGGTCATTATCCCTTGGTTCCGGTGCACGGGCATTTTGAATGTCCTGAATGTAGATATAAAACAAAATGTTGCGAAGGTGGCCCACTGTGAGTGATTTAGGACTTCTGGTTTATGCCGTTGTAGCGTTCTTTATGTCGGTTTTAAGTGGAGCTACAGGTGGTGGTGGTGGATTTATCATGACCCCGTTGATGATTTTTCTAGGATTAACTCCTGCTGAAGCAGTCGCAAATGGCAAGTTCGGGGGTATTTCTGTGACTATAGGTTCGTTGGTTGGGTTAAAAGAGCATAAGGTATCCAACAGGAAGCTTGTAATAATCCTGACAATTCTAGCCGTAATCGCAGGCCTGATAGCACCAAAAATAATAGTTTCTATTGACCCTGAGGCTTACGAGAACATCCTAGGAGTTATGTTAATGGTTTTATCTCCATTTATCATTTATAAACAAATTGGCAAAAAGACTAAAGAAGTGAGCAGGGCAAAAACATATATAGGTTTGGTTTTGGTTCTCTCGAGTATGGTTTTAGTAGGAATTTTTAGTGGAGGATTAGGAATATTTATTAACATCGCAATGATGGGATTTCTGGGACTAAGTGCTTTGGATGCTTCTGTAACAAAAAGATTAGGACAGTTAGTTTTAAATTCAGTAATAATCTTGGGGTTAATTGGTTCGGGCTTGTTTATTTGGAAGGTAATCGTTGCAGGTATCCTGGCAAATACTTCTGGTGGATATGTTGGTGGCAAGATTGCAATCAAAAAAGGTTCAGATTTTGTCAGTAAACTAATAGCAATCGCAGCCTTTCTTAGTGGGTTCGCACTGGTGTTAATGTAGATGAATAGAATAGGAATTTTTGCGGGAGCTTTTGATCCGATTCATGATGGTCATCTAGGAGTTGCAAGGTCTGCGCTAAAGTTTTTAGAACTAGAAAAATTGTACTTCATGGTTGAAAAATCACCATGGACCGAGAAGCGTCCGGTAGGAGTATCTCACAGGACTAAAATGGTAGAGTTAGCGACTCAAGCTTTAGATAACATTAAGTTGTTTGATATTGATGACGACAGGTTTGATATTAATAAAACTTTGCCTAAATTAGAGAAAAAATTAAATGGCGCCGAACTATATTTTATATTTGGGGCTGATGTCTTTATTCGTATGAATAAAGAACAATGGCCCGGCTTGGAAGGTCTGTTAAAGCACTATATAGTTGTATTTGAACGTAGTGAAATAACTCAGAAAGAAATTACCGAACACGCCATAAGTCTAGGGATTGTAGTTGCAGTAATTCCTTCCGATTACCCACATCATAATTCCACAGATGTAAGGCTGAAGCCTCACGAAAAGAGTATTTGGGTGCCCAAAAAAGTAGCCAAGTATATTGCTGATAACAATTTGTACAAGGTTATAGATTAACAGACTCGGTTTTAGAATAGTGAGTCTGTATGTAGTCTAGATGTTGCTTGCGGAATTTGTTAAACTCAGATTTCTTAAAGCCAGATTTCTTAATAAAGGCTCCGATTTTTTCAGAACCGATATAGTGGGGAAGCATTGCATATCCAGCTCCAAGTTCGTATAATTCAGCTGCTTCAGCGACAGCATCTGCATGACAAATAACTACACAATGGGGGTTAACTGATTCTATAGTACGTAGTAAAAATTTATTAGTTTCAAAGTCTGTAACAACCGATACTACCAGCTTAGCTCCGTCAATTCCTGCCTCCTCCAAAAGTTCAATATCAGTCATATCACCGTACAAGTAGTTAATATTAGAGTTTTCTAGTATCTCAACAATTTCTGGGTCGTAGTCCACAACTGCGTATGGTTTTTTAAGTGATTTAAAGACTTTTACAAACTCTAATCCACCTTTTTTATAACCAAACAGTAGCAGTTCATTATTTTGTTTTTTCTGGCGTTCATTCTTAGTTTTTTTGCGCTCAAATAAGGTCAGGTAGCGTTCAAAGACCAGATATAATTTCTCATCGTACAGAATCGCATAGGAACTAACAGCAATTGTAATTAGACCTACCATAGTCATTAGGGATAAAGTTTTGTCATCAATTTGCCCTAAATCGTTTGCCAGGAGGAGTAATACCAAAGAAAACTCACTTATTTGTGCAACGGCTAGTGAAGTTTTAAAGCTGGTTTTTTTGGTGTAGCCAAGGACTCCCATAATCGCCATAACTATAATTGGGTTTCCTACTAAGACGAAAGCTGACAATAATAATGCAATAGGAAGTACAGAAACTACGTTACTCAAGTCTAGTTGTGAGCCCAAAACAACAAAGAAGAGAATTATAAAGAAATCTCGCAAAGGCTTTAGCCTAGAGGCGGCCTCTTGAGCATACGGGAATGAAGCCAATGATACACCTGCAGCCAAGGCACCGACTTCAAGTGAAAATCCTGTTTCTTTAAAAATTGCTCCAACTCCAAGTCCCCACGCTATGGAAAATAAAAACAAAAGCTCTTGTGAGCCAGCGATAGTTTTGTTAATTAGTGGCAGGATCCTAGTGGCTGCTATAAATAGTGCAGTAACAACCATAGTACCCTTTAGAAGAAGCTCTAATAGATCATTAGTGTCTAATCCACCACTTCCGTTGGCACTAACATAAAGCAGAGCAAAGGTTGCTACAATATCTTGAACGAGCAGGAACCCAGTAGCAATTTTTCCATGTAGTCTAGTTTGTTCTTTCTTGTCGCTGAGAAGCTTAAGGATGATAATCGTGCTAGAAAATGCAAGAGCTATAGAGACGTAAAGAGTTCCGGTAGTAGATAAATCAGTTAATGCTGAAACTAATAAAAACCCGAAGAAAGTGGTAAAGGCAACTTGACCTACGCCTGTCAGCACAGCAACACGACCAACTTCTTTAATAATTTTTGGATTCAATCCTAAGCCTACGAGAAACAGAAGTAACGCAATACCTATATCTGAAAATATGTGTAAGGTTTCACCGTCGGTAACTAGATTAAGTGCAGTTGGCCCAACAAGTAATCCGGTAAGGATGTATCCGATAATCAACGGCTGCTTCAATACACGCATCAAAAGCGAAATACCTGCTCCAATAGCAATTATTGCGCTGAGTTCTAAAAATATGTCGTGTTCCATCTCTAAGATTTTTCCTTATGCGATAGCAAACTTATAGCCAAGCAGTTTGCTTGTTCTTGCGACAAATTGTATCTACTGATACTGAGCGAAGCAAAACAAGCAAAATTCTGGATAGAATTCGCTTGTAGCTGGGAATAATCTTTGAGTTGGTGCACAAGTTCCATGTTTGTTTTTAAACCGGTTTAACCCCTAAATTTTACCATTTTAGGATATTTAAGCACAAGAAGCATTGACCATAATCGATGTCGTTGCTATTATTAATTTGATCTGTGGTTTGGTTCTGCGAGGCTCCAACAGAGACAAAAACATTACAAAATAAAAATGCGAGAGAAAGGGTAGGTCTCTTTAATCGTGCCTATCAAAGTTAAATTTGTGCAATCAATAGCACAGGCTGTGTCTGTGAAGTCGAAGCGCGCAAAATGGCAACAGTACATCGAGTACTAAAGTACTACCAGAGGTGGTATAATAAAGCGAAAAGAGAGTCTCTGCGAGAGCTCTCTTTTTGTTATTCTACTTCTTGATCTTCTGGTTTTGTAGCTTCTTCCGAGTGTTCACTGTGGTCTTCCTCGGTTATTTCAGAATCAGACTGTTCAGTGCTAGTGCCGTTTTTCTCATCGATTTTATCTTGTATAAACTGTGAGAATCCTTCCACTGTGCTTAATGAGCTTGTGTCCTCAACTACTACTCCATCAACTGCAAATGTAGGAGTGCTGTTAGCGCCTAAGTCTTTTCCGGCATCTATGTCGGCATTGATTACTCCAAGTACTTCACTAGTATTTACCTCACTCGTGTATTGATCCATGTCTAATCCTATTTCTCGAGCATATTGTTCAAAGACGCTTGCAGGGTTTGAACTGCTTGACCATGATTGTTGTTCGCCATAAAGCCTGTCGTGCATTTCCCAGAACATACCTTGGTTGGCTGCTGCTTGTGCTGCACGGTGAGCTGGCATTGCATTTGGGTGAATTTGAACTAGAGGGAAGTGCTTAAACTCAAATCTAATCTGGTCTTTAAATTCTTCTTTTACTTGACTGACAATCGAAAAAAATCCAGCACAAGCAGGGCATTGGAAGTCTCCGTACTCTGTTAAGGTTATTACACCCTCCTCTTGTCCATAAAAATTGTTGGATTCAGCGCCGACGGCATTATCATCGCCACCACTTAGTAAAATTGCACCACCTATGATAGCCACCACAGCTAGTACAGTAATCAATATTTGTTTCATAAAATAAAACTCCCTTAACTTTAATTATATTTTACCTTATCTAGGCAGTTAACTTCTGATATAATTTAGATTAAACTAATGGGTACATTTTTCCTCTTTCTCGCAATCACGTTTCTATTGGCGTGTTCGGCCATGTTTTCCGGTCTAACTATTGGTATTTTATCGCTCAATCACTTCGAACTTAAACGCAAAGCTCAGCTAGGCAATAAAGCAGCCAAGATGGTGTATCCAATTCGAGCGCTTGGACATCAGTTGATGGTGACGTTACTAATTGGAAATGTGATAGTAAACGCTGGAATTACAGCCCTTTTGGATCTAAGAGTAAATGGACTTTTTGCAGTTATTCTCACCACCATACTAGTGGTAATGTTTGGGGAGATTCTACCCATGGCTTATTTGCGTAAGTATGGTCTGGAAATTTCTGCGAAGCTAGCACCTGTTCTCAAATACTTAGTCCTTGCCCTTTCGCCAGTTGCAAAACCTTTGGGGAAGGCTTTAGACAGATGGCTAGGTGAAGAAGGCCCAACTGTTTATTCTAAAGAAGAGCTTTATAAAATTTTCGAAGAACATAAAGTGTCGCCAGAAAGCGATATTGAAGATGATGAAGTGCAGATAGTGCGACACGCACTAAGCTTCGGCGATAAGCAGGTTAGAGAGGTAATGACACCTCGTAGAATGGTTGTGTCTGTTTCTTCCGAAGATGATGTAGGTCCAATATTGATTAACGAACTCCATGATTCAGGACACTCCAGATTCCCAGTATATAACGATAAAAAAGCACAAAACTTTATCGGCACACTTTATTTGCATGATTTGATCGGATTAAAGGCTAGCGGGAAAGTAAAAGCTGCAATGAGGAGTGCTGTTTACTATGTTCACGAAGAAGAATCGCTGGATCATGCATTAAAAGTTTTCTTAAAAACAAATCATCATTTATTGATTGTTGTTAATACTTTCGAAGAGTTTGTCGGTGTCATTAGCATTGAAGACGTTATTGAACAGGTTATCGGTAAGCAGATCCAAGACGAATTTGATCAGCATGCTGATTTAAGAGCTGTCGCAAAAAGCTTGGCCGAAAAAGAAGCACAGAAACGTGAATTAACAGATAAAAAGTGATATAGTAATCCTGATGAGAAGATTGATTTACGCAAACGATAATAATCTACGGGTCAACTGACTCTGCGTTTTTGGCGCGCGGGGATTACAGTAGAGGCCCGCTGAACCAGCCAAAATCAATCAAACTAGACTAAAGGAAAAATGATGAAAAGAACTCTATCAAAAGATATAGCTAAGTGTGTGGGAAAAGAAGCGACAGTAAAAGGTTGGCTCCATAAAAAAAGGTTGCTCGGAGGCCTGACTTTTATAAATGTTCGAGATAGATCGGGTTTGGTGCAAGTTTTGATAGAAGACAAGGCCGAAGTTGAAAAGTTAAGAGGCATGCAAATAGGAACTGTTTTAGAAGTAACAGGTAAGGTCAAGGAAGAACAACGAGCTCCTGGTGGTGCAGAGATTTATGAGCCAAACATTACGGTAGTTGTTCCCGTAGATGATGAGCCCCCTGTAGAGATAGACAAGCCCCTTTCGCATAAATCTGAACACTTAGACACCTTGCTTGAGCACAGAGGAATCGGCCTTCGTAACCTAAACGAGACTGCTATTTTTAAAGTTAGAAGCGATATAAACAAACATATTCGTGAGTATTTGTGGCAACAGGAATTTATTGAAATACAAACCCCAAAACTTCTCGGTGCTCCAACCGAAGGAGGAGCCGAAGTATTTACTCTAGATTATTTCGGTCAAGAAGCGAGTCTAGCGCAAAGCCCACAATTATACAAGCAGATGATGGTCGGTGTTTTCGAGCGTGTATACGAAATTGGGCCTACATTCAGAGCTGAGCTTAGCGCGACCACGCGTCATGTGTCTGAGGTTACTATGCTAGACATTGAAATGGGCTTCATAGAAAGCCATGATGATGTGTTGAACGTGATTCAAGGTATGGTGTACGACGTAGTCACTAAAATTCAGGATGAACATTCAGAAATATTCAAGAAACTCAACGTTGCTCCTACTAAACTGACAGAAAAATTTCCTAGGTTTACAGTTGATGAAATTCATGAACTGTACACTAAAGCAACTGGGACAGATACTACTCAAGAAAAAGACCTAATTCCTGATGAAGAACGTTGGATTTGTGAGTATTCTAAGAAGAAACATGGTTGCGAGGCCGTTTTTGCTACCAACTTCCCTAAAGAAGCAATGAAGTTTTACCACAAACTCAACGAAGACGGTACGGTTATGTGGGCAGATCTACTGTTTAAAGGTCTAGAAATCGCTACTTGTCCTGTAAGAGAAAATAACCACGACAAATTAGTCCAACAGATGAAAGACGCTGGTATGGACATAGATAACCAAGGCTATAAATATTTCTTGCAAGCAATGAAGCATGGTTTGCCAGCGCATGGTGGATGTGGCTTCGGGATAGATCGTTTAGTGCAAAAACTTCTAAATCTTGGAAATGTCAAAGAGGCTATACTATTCCCACGAGACATAAACAGGCTCGCACCGTAAAGTCATGAGGTTTGGCGTCATAGCTGACTGTCAGTATGCCGACATAGAAGACTGGAATCCAGGGGAGTTCGATAGGCGATTTAGACTATCTCTCAAGAAACTACAGGAAGCAATAGACTTTTTTAATACACAGGAACTAGAGTTTATTGTTCATCTTGGTGATTTAATTGATCAAGGAATTGAAAACCTAGAACCTTTGAGGAAAATATTAGATTCATCGAAGCATAAAATTAATCATGTCTTGGGTAACCATGATTTCTATGTGACAGTCGACGCCGATCCCAGACGCAACAATCATCAGGCGCTTCTTGATTTCATGGGGATGCCTGCAAAATACTATAGTTTCACATCAGGTAGCTTTAAGTTTGTGGTTCTCGATACTAATGAAGTAGGGACTATAGAGTGGGAGCCAGACTCAGAGGATTATGAACGAGGACAGAGAGTCTTAAAAACAGAGCAAGAAAAGGGCTATATTTACGCCAAATCTTGGAACGGCGCACTAAGTAATGAGCAATTAAGCTGGCTTCAAAATGAAGTTAAAGAGGCTGACAAAAATAAACAAAAAGTGATTTTATTCGCTCACCACCAGCTTTTCCCAGAAAATAGAGAAAATATGCTAAAAAAAGAAGTCATACTAGAGTTACTAGACAAAAATCGCAACATAGTTGCATTTATGAATGGACACAATCACCATGGAGACTATGGAGTGTACAAGGACGTTCCTTGTACAACTTTTAAAGGAATGGTTGAGCAAGAGTCAAATGCCTATGCTGTCGCGGAAATAGTCGGTAGTAAGTTTAAAATTACCGGTTACGGTCGAGAAATTTCTAGAGATATAGAGCTTAGAGACTAGGCTGCCCTATCTATTTCAGGTGCGCCGGGCGTACTTGCCCAGCCTCGCTTTACGAGCCTACGAATTATAAATCCACCGGGGTCTCTACGAAGAGTATCTCCTGCCAAATACGGATTACTTGGATTGTCATGGTGGTCTTTATGCCTCTTTTCACCCAATACAACTGCCTCGAAGCCCTCCAGGATGTTTGCTGCATATTCGCCCTTTTCGTCAGGTACGGGTTCTTCTTTACCGGCTAGTACTTTAAGTCTGTTTATCCAGCCTTTTTTCTGACCTGTGTGATTAACTGCATTTATATCTCCAGCCATTGCAAACATTGCTCCTACATGAGTTGCTGCTTCGGCTGCAGCAACCACAGGACCAAGGGTTGCTGTAATTCCTGCTGCTTTCATCACAATGCCAGCATATGGATACTTATTGCGGAAGGCTTCTGGGTCAGCTTCTTCTATGTCAACGTTTCTGAAATGAGCTGGCCAGTGTTGTCGATCTTCTAGTCCACTTTCTTGGTCGAAAGCGTGTAAATCAAGTAAGAAAGGCACAATAGTTTTCTTAGCTCTTCGGTGTAATCCAGGTGTGTTGAACAGAACTTTTTTGTAACCGTCTAACTTTACAGAGTAAGGGTCTCTAAACGCCTCTATTGGTGCTTCAGGGGCACCTTCAGGTCTTCTATCATTCCATTCATTTAAAGCTTCCCAATTTTCTTGGTCAGGGTACGCGTGGTGTACTATATGGTCCGTCCAGTCGATAAAGGGCATACCTGTGAACGTCAAGTTGAGTCCATGCATTACTTTTTTAGTGCCTTCAGAGTATTCGACTCCACCGTGGGTTTTTCGGTGAAGCCAAGTGGTAATCATAACACCGGCTGCGTAGGCTGAAGCACCACCCAAAAGAATTCCTGCAGCAACGGGATGTCTCAAGCCTCTTGGGTTTAGTAGCTTTTCATAATTAACAGGTGGCATAAGAGTAAGTATGACATATTAAGTCATGATAAATCAGCTAAAAAATGGTAAAATAAGCTTAAGCATGGACGAAGAAGACAAAAAGCCAGAAAATGTTCAGGAAAACGAACCAGAAATGGCTGAAAAAACTAGCAAAAAAATAGAGGTTAACGATTTTTCTGAAGACGATGAAGTTGATGATAGGAAAAACGATTCGTCTGAAGGAAAAACAGAAGACTCTTCTAGTGAAAACAATGATTTAACTAAAGAAGAAGTTGGCGAAAACAAAACCGTGGGCGAGGCTATTGATGAATCCGAGGCCGAGGAGGGCACAAAAAGCCCCGAAGAAATTGACAAGGCAGTTGATGATATCGTTCGGACGGAGAGCGATGAAGCAATAGCAGAAGCCGACGCCAAACTACAAGCGCTAAAAGAATCTAAAGACAAGAAATCACTTAAAGACAAAATCAAAGGTGGATTTAGAGCATGGTGGGACAACAAGCCAATAAGGTATGGGACGTTTGCCGCACTGTTTATTTTGTTAGTTTCAGTTGCACTATTGCCAACAACTCGATACTCAATATTAAATCTATTTGGTGTTCGAGTATCTTCGTCGATGACAATAATTGATTCACAAACTAGATTGCCACTTAAAAACATCAATGTGTCTATACAGGACAAAACTGCCCAGAGCGACGAAGATGGAAATGTTCAATTCAGTGACTTAAAGCTAGGCTCTAGTGAACTTAGTATTACTAAGATTGGATATGCTGATAATACACGTGAAATAGTCCTAGGCTGGGGCAGTAACCCAATTGGTGAACAAGAAATTATCGCAACAGGCGAGCAGTTTACGTTCGTGCTAAGTGACTGGCAGAGTGAAAGTAAGATTACAGAAGCCGAAGCTACAGCTGGAGAAAATAGCGCAAAAGCTGACAGCGAAGGCAAGATTGTATTAACAGTCGGTCAAGAAGATATTTCCGAAGTTAAAATTACGGTTGAAGCGGAAAATTATCGTACAGAAGAGTTTAGCGCAAACGAAATATCTGATGAAGAAGTAGATCTTAAAATGGTTCCTTCGCGAAAACACACATTCGTGAGCAATAGATCAGGTGAGTATGACTTATACAAGATTGACCTAGACAAGCAAAACGAAGAAGTATTACTTGAATCTACCGGCAAAGAACGCGAAGTGCCCGTCATATTAGAACATCCAACAAAAAACCTAATTGCATTTGTCTCATCAAGGGATGGAGAAGAAAATTCGGATGGTTACGTACTCGACGGATTATTCGTAATAGACACAGACACAGGCGACACAGAACGTATCGCACGTTCAGAACAGTTGCAGCTTCTAGGTTGGTCAGGCGACAGTCTAGTGTTCTGGCAGGTTGTAGAAGGTACCAGTCGGGCGAATCCCGAAAGAAGTAAGATTATAAGTTACGATAAAAACACCACAGAACGTACAGAATTAGCTGCAGCGAATTATTTTAACGACATAGAGTTGGTCGGAGACACTGTCTACTACGCTGTATCTAGCTTTGCGGTGCCACAAAGCCAAGCCAAACTATACACAATTAAGGTTAATGGCGATGAAGGTAACCTCTTGATAGACAAACAAACTTGGAGTATCTACCGAACAGCCTACAACAAATTGTTGTTTAATACTGATGATCAAAAATGGTATGAAAAGGTAGGGCAAGATGAGATAGCTGAAGTTGGCCAGCAGTCTTCTCCTCAGGCTCTCACGTTCGTAGATTCCCAAAATGGAGATAGCACAGCATGGGTAGAAGTTCGTGACGGCAAAGGAGTTTTGCTTAAATCAGTGACCGAAGAGATAAAAGACGAGCAAGTCGTTTCATTGCCCGGCTTAAGTCAAGTACTGTACTGGATAAACGACACCTCCCTAGTCTTTAGGGTGATTAGCAACAGTGAAACGGCTGACTATCTAGTAGACTTTACTAACAACGAACCTATCAAAATTACTGATGTGACTGCGACCCAGAATAAATATTTCTAAGAGTTATAGGCATAAGAAGTATGATACAATTTTCTTATTAGTATTTATGTCTTAATAGATAAGAAAAAGAGGTGGAATGAAAAAAACATTGATAAGTCTAGTTCTGGTTTTAAGTTTGACTACACTTCCGGGTGTTGTGCATGCTCAAGACACATCCCAGGCACCAGAAGAGTCATCGTCTCCTGAACTCACAGACGAAGAAACGAGCAGTGACGGGGCAGGTCGAAGAGCTGAAAGGTTACAAAAATATAAAGACAGACTTGCTGTTCGACTGTCAGCTAACGAAGAGCGAGTGTTGAGAAATTCATGTACTGCAGCCCAAGAAATGGTTGCAAAAGTGTCTAATAGAGTTGCTAGAGTTAGAGAGAATCGCGAAGAATCATACGCAACTATAAGTGAAAGACTTAATGATCTTGTGGTTAAAGTTGAGATTGCAGGTGTGGATGCTACTTCACTAAATGACGCTATTGTTACTATGGAATCAGAGGTAAGCATATTTAAAGCTACTCTAGATGAATACGAAACAATACTAAGTGATCTAGCCGAGATGGATTGTGAAAGCGATCCTCAAGCTTTTAGAGCAGCTTTGTCTGCTGCAAAGCAACACAGAGTGACATTAGTTAGTTCATCACAAGGTATAAGACAGTATTTTGACAATACCATTAAACCAATACTACAACAACTAAGAGAAGATCTATCAACTTAAAAACAGGGGTATAAATGGACGAGCAAAAAGACACAGAGGATATGGTGGTAGGAAGTGACGGGTCTATGAATGATGCGTCTTCATCAGAGCCACAAAAGGTGGAAGTTAAAGTAAATTCATCTGAAGAACAAGGGCAAGCACAGACACAAAGTGAGCCTCTAAATGAAGTTATGCCACCACCCGCAGCTGAATCCACAGAAGATACTGTAGACACAGAGCCAATGGTTAAAGAGGAGCCTAACAATTCCGGGACTAGCGAAGCCGCAGAAGTTAAACAGCCCCCATCTGAGGAAGGGTCTACAACTGAACAGCCTGCAAGTTCTGTAGACTTAAATGCACTAGCTGAAAAAGAAGAAAAACCAGTAGAATCAGTAGCTATCGGAGAGAGTACAGTAGCTCCGGCAGTAGCTAGTAAGGACAACACTACCGAAAAAGTCGCACCAGAAGCTCCGGCGTCTAAAAAGCCACACGAACACAGAAATAATAAAAAATTTGCAGTGTTAGTGACGGTTGTCGTAGCTCTTTTACTTGCTGGTGGAGCAGTATTTATGTACATTTCGACTCAAAACAATACCCAGGAATCGGAGAGAAGTTCAAACCAATCATCCAACACTGAGGAATTAACCCCAACAGATGACGCTCCAGCGACAACTGATGACGTAGACCAAGCAGCTCAGGACGCCGAAGAAGCTATCAACGCTCTTGATGACGCATCTGATTTTAGTGAAGACGAATTGTCCGACCAAAATTTAGGCATTGAATAGTTTGTTCTCTATCCACGGTAGTACATCAGTAAATACAGAGGAGTCGTTGTTGACGGTAAAAATCTTTCCTTCATTTGAGATTAGTTTAGAATTGGATTTTAGATCTTGAATATCCCTCTGAATAAAATCAATTCTTTTATTGATTGTTTCTATATTATCTCCACGTCGTTTCATCCGGTCGATAAGTAAGCTTTCATAATTATCAGGTGGTTGCATCCCAATCAACAAACAATTTTTTATCTCAGCAAACTGGGGTGTTAACGCGGGCCATGCATTTATAAGGATATGGTTTTCAGTAACTCTTAAGGCGCCGCTTGTATATCCATATCTATTTCCGGCAAAGTTTCCATATACAGCAAACTCTCCATTCTCAACCATGTCAGCAAATTTTTCTTTTGTGACAGTTATTCTATCACTCATAGTTTCGTTAATACGTTTCAGTCTTGTTGTATATAATTTTGGTTGCTCAAATGATTCTGGATGTTCTTTAATTAACTCATTAGCGGCAAAAGTCTTGCCTATTGCAGAAGGACCGATAAATACTACTAACATCTTAGCCACATAACTATTCTACTAGAAATGGTATAATTATTTAAAGATGTCAAATAGCATATCAGTAGAAGCGCTTAATGCCCCGTTTAATGTTGACGAATATCACAGACAGTCAGAATTAGCACAAAAAGCAGGTCGTACGTTGCTCAAAATGGGTGTAATGATGTGGATCCAGTACGAAGATAGACTACTGGTTCTTAAGCATGAGGCTAGAGATGGACTGTGGCGGCAAGGTGCTTTAGGTCCTTCTATGGAGACCGCAAGGTATCTTGAAGGAGACTTTGCGCACTTAGTTTGCGAAAGTCCAATGCAAGCTTGGCAGAGGTCTTTGGATGAGGAGTTAGGTATGGACGCCAATGATGTATCCGACGCGGGCTTCTTTTTGACAAAAGGATATGTCGCAGTAAGGAATAACTGGAACGTAGGTAGGCTAAATGGTTATGATGACGCATTTTACTCTGGCATAAGCGTTGCTGTAGGAGTAGAGAACCCGGATGTTATCGGAAATGCACTGAGAAGACGTGGAGGAAGAACTGAAGAGGTAATTGGTTTTGATTTTGTACTTCCCTCAAGTGTTTTAGGTTCAGAAAACACAAGACCAGGCTTTATACCGTGGACTGAAGAAATGATGACACAATACGGACTAGGAAAATCAGGCCTCGAAAGACAACTTTATATAGAGCCCGTACCATTACCTACTGAACTAGGTAAAGACGTAAGGTTCGCAGACTAGATCTACTTTTTAGATTTTGGTTTTGGGGCTTCGTGAATGACATGTTGAGGGAACGGTATTTCAATACCATTTTTGTTAAAGGCAACCTTAAGCCTTTTTCTAAGTTCCCCAGTTACATCCCATTGTTCCATAGCTTGAGTCTTGCCAGTAATCTTTACTACTATTGCTGAATCGGCGAAGTCATCTACTCTAAGCATTCTAGGAGCTTCTATAATGCCGTCTTTCCACTCACTATCTTCACCTAAGAGTTCGCCAACTTCATTTATGACTTTTTCCAGTTTTTCTAGGTCAGTATCGTAGCCTACACCAATGTCCAAATTAACGTTCGCGTACTCCATGGTCATATTTGTTGCCACTTTTATTTCTCCGTTGGGGACGTGGTGCACCATGCCGTCTAAGTCTCTCAGTACGGTTTCTCGCAAGGTTACTCTCTCAACTACACCTGATACTGTTTGGTTTAATTCCACTACGTCTCCGACCCGGTATTGATTTTCAGCCAAAATGAAGAATCCAGATAGAAAATCTTCGACCATAGACTGTGCACCGAATCCTAGTGCGACACCAGCTATGCCCGCACCAGCGAGTAAAGGCCCAATGTTTATCCCTGCTTCTGCCATCAATAATAAGCCAGCAATAACCCATATTACTGCTCTAATTCCTGCATTTGCAGTAGAAAGTAAAGTGTCTTCACGGAGTTTTTCGTCACGTTTTGTCTTAAAATGTTCTGGCCTTATAGCTCTTCTAATTAGCTTTCGTACTGCAATCATGGCAAAGTGGTGTGCTATCACAGCGCCTAGGATAATAAACCCGATAGCTGCAGCATGACTTAACGCTTGCTCTAAGAAGCTAGGGTCGGTTTCAGTTCCTGTTTGAGCAAAAATTCCTAAAAAGCTGTAGTACATAAACAATAGTATAACAACAGGCCTGTTATGATGGTAGTAAGAAATAGAGGGGAAATTTATGAATTTCAACGAATACCAAAGACAAGCAAAAACAACCGAGCTTATGGACCGGTCAGAGCAACTATCGGCAAATGATCCAGCTATGATCGCGAAGATACTGGGCTTAGTTGGTGAAGCAGGTGAAGTTGCAGAAAAGTTCAAAAAAATCGTACGCGACAGAGAAGGCGTCATAACTGACGAAGACAAACTAGATATACGTAAGGAGTTAGGTGACGTACTCTGGTATATCAGCGCCCTTGCTGATTATTTGGACTTACCACTGGATGAGGTTGCAGAAAAAAACCTAGAAAAATTATTTGACAGAAAATCTCGAGGCGCTCAAAGGGGAAGTGGAGATGATAGATGATATTCGATAACAAATATCCAGAGGTAGCTCGTCCTTATACTGCTAGTTTTGTGATTTTACGTGATGGAACAAAAATAGCCATGGTGCTAAGAAAAAATACTGGCTGGATGGACGGCTACTACGGGCTTCCGGCTGGTAAAGGAGAGTGGTTTGAACCGTTTTCAGTTGGCGCTGTTCGAGAAGCGAAAGAAGAGTCCGGAGTCGATATTAAGTTAGAAAACCTAAAACCATTACACGTTGTACATAGACACGGAAGTGACAGCGAAGGAAAGTTTATTGACTGGGTGGATGTTTACTTTGAAGCTGAGAAGTGGGAAGGTGAGCCTCACAATGCTGAGGAGGAAAAATCGGAGAGATTAGACTGGATAGATCTAGGAGACTTGCCAGAGAATATTGTCCCGCCACAACGCGCTGCATTGGAAGAAATTGAAAAAGGGAATATGTATAGTGAGTATGGTTGGGAATAATTGGGTAGAGAAAGACGGCAAACTTTATAACAGATATGAATTTTCGGATTTTGCAACTGCGTTGCAATTTGCGAATGTAATTGGGAGGCTGGCTGAATCAGCAAATCACCATCCCGATATTTCCATTGGCTGGGGTTATGTTGAAGTCAATCTGTTCACTCATTCAGAGAATGCCATTACCGAAAAAGACAAAGAACTATCCCGTAATATCTCCAAGGCATACAATAGTAAATAATTCTAAAAAGTTGTATAATAACCTAAACTTATGAGTGAATTTAGGTCTATAGCAATTGGTGGATATCCCGGATCAGGAAAAACAGTTCTTGCAGAGCGCTTGGCTGATCACGGCTTCCAAGTATTTACAGGCAGTACAATTTTGAGGAAGGAAGCAGAAAAAACTGGATTCGAGAGCGATGGTTCCAGGGATGGATATATTGAGTACTGGAGTAGAGTCTCCGAAGAAAGAGGCAGAAACTGGTTAGCGCTAAGTGCAATAGAAATGGCTGACGGAAAACCATTTGTTTACGATGGCCTTAGAGTGAAGGAAGATGCAGAAACACTGCAGGGACATGATGTACTAATTGCCTTTATCGAGTTCGATCCCGTTGAGGCGTTAAGGAAAATAAACGCACGAAAAAGAGGAGATGATGAGGGAATACTGAGCTTGAGTGGACTACTCAATCGACTCGAGGTTGAAGATAATGACGATCCCTTCAGTCAGCATTACATCAGAGATATAAGTGGAGTACTTTTGCCTGCAATACCGTTTATCGAAAATCCAGACATTCGAAAAGCCCGAATAGACTTGTCTGCTAGAGTGTTGGTTGTTATGGCAAGAAATTAGTTAACTAGATCAAATTCAAGTATCAAAGCTTTATGGTCTGACACAAGAATATTCGAAGTGAAAAAATCTAGCACTTTTATGTCATCGTTAACAAAAATATAATCGATAACTTCTTCTCGCTTAGCTAGTTCTGTTCTGGTTGTTTTCAACTTAAATTCAGTAGGTAAGTTTCTTAAGGTTTTGTGAATTGGTTCCAGGGATTTGCTATTTGGATGTAGATTAAAGTCTCCGGTTAATATAATAGGCCCATCAAGCTTGTCAATGTAATCCGTTAACTTTAGTATTTGTTCTGTATTCTCAACACTACCATCTTTCCCATGAGGGCTGTGATGTCCGTGATGAGTCAAAACATTTATCAAACCCTTGTCGGTTTTTATTGTGGCATGCACGAAGTTTCGATTGTTGTAGTCATCAGAATCGACAGAATCAATATCCTCCATGAAATGGTTTTTAACAAATTCTATGTATTCTGATTCAATTTTAAATTTAGACACTACAGCATTGCCTAAACCCGCTAGCTCATGCATGTACCTATAACTAAAGGCCGGAGCAAAAATATCGTATGGATAATCTGCCTCTGGTAAAAATTTTCTGTATGGATCCAGTACAGAACCGGGTCGTTCAGCTAAATCTGTGGCTTCCCCCAGGCACACTATATCCGGTTTTTCTTCAGCTATCAGTCGTTGCAGTTGCGTGCCTAGTTTTCCACCCCAGCAATTTAACTGCATTAACTTCACTTTGCAAACTTCTTCCTTAACCATTCATCTAAACTGCCACCACCTCCAGCAGTCAGACACAGCACTAGGTCCCCGTGTTTGGCATGGTCTTTTATAACGTGTTCCAGGGCGTCATCTAGCTGTCCTGGCTCGCACACCTGAGGTTTTCTAGTTATGTCGCATAGTTTTTGTGGAGTAAGCATTTCTAAAGATTTATCTTCGCGTGCCAGGTAGCTAGGAACGATAAATAATTTTTTAGTACCTGCAAAAAGATGTTCTAATTCATTTTTAATAAAATGCTGTCTGGTATTATGCAGTCCTTCATAGACTACAACTACATTATCTCCCGCTACTTCTCGGGCAAGCTGTAATGCTCCACGAATTTTTTCTGGAGTATGCGCGTAATCAGTGTAGATATTTTTGGATATCATTTCAAATCTCCTGGATACGCCAGGAAATTTATTAATTATTTCTACGCCTTTTTTGTAGTCGCATAGCCCAAGCTTCTCTGCAGCAACGACAATGGCATGCGCGTTTTCTCGATTAACCAAGCCAGGTAATTTAAGTGCTTTCAGGTCTGCAGAAGAGGCTAAAACTGTTGTAGAACTATCTTCGGTTAGTCCTAGTCTGTGCGCATCTTTTTCCCATAAAACGACTTTCTCAGACTGTTCAAAAAACTGCTTAAACGCTAACTGGTATTCTTCCTCCGTTGGGTATACATCCGGATGGTCATAAGCAACGCCCGGTATTACAGAAATTGCAGGGGAAAAGCTCAAAAAATTCCTATCGTACTCATCTGCTTCATAAACAAAATACTCCGCTTTGGGGTCGTACTCACCAGAATCTACAAAGGATAGTTTAGCTCCTACCGATAAACTAACCGGCACCCCTAGTTGCTTAAACAGCCAGATCATCATGGATGTAGATGTAGTTTTGCCATGAGTTCCTGCTATTGCTATCATTTTTTGACCGGTATCTTGCAGTAAAGCATTCAAAAAGTCGTCTCTTTTGGAATTCTTGATTCCGTGTTCACGGGCAAACTCTAATTCGGCATGATTTGGATTTTCTTTAGGCACTGCAGAGGAGTAAACAATCCAGTCAATAGGACTGTTCTGATTTACAGCCTCAATTTGATCCCATTCTTGACCTATGTGGATATTAGTTATCCCATGGTTTATCAGGTACTCTATGTAGCTACTATCTTGTTTATCGGATCCAGAAACCTTATATCCGGCTTTATGTGCGATTAGTGCTAGTGGTCCAATACCAGCACCACCAATACCTGAGAAATATATGTGCTTCATTAATCTATAGTCTACCCCGTAAATGTTAAGTTTGCTATAGTAAACCCATAGTAGGGCAAAACAAAAATGATAAACAAATTAATACATAATATCGCTAGACCACATCATCCATGGCGTACTATGAAATTCGACGAGCTTGCCGAAATTTATACCAGTATGACTCTCAGGTCGCTAGGATTTGGAATTATTGGTATCTTTGTTCCGGTTTTTCTTTATAAGAACGGTGTAGACTTACAGGATATTTTCTATTTCTACGCGCTGTTTTTTCTGTTGCGGGTACCAGTATCTTACGCAACTGCTTTTATAGTTGGGCGTATTGGCCCAAAGCATACAATTGCGATAAGTACAGTAATTTTTGTAGTATTCTTAAGTTTACTTTTGACTTTTGAGATTTATGACTGGCCACTTGGGTTAATGGCCCTATTTTTTACGATAGCAAATGGGATGTTTTTTGTAGCTTACAATACAGATTTTTCTAAGGTTAATCATAAAAAACATGGAGGCAAGGAGCTCGGGTGGTTATATATTTTTGAACGGGCTGGGTACGCTCTAGGTCCATTTGTCGGTGGCCTAATAGCAAGTTTCATTGCGCCCGAGCTTACCATAGTTGTTGCTGTTTTGGTCATGATAGGATCACTAATTCCACTTTTTATGACCAACGAACCTGTTAAATTGCATCAAAAAATTGACTTTAAGGGATTCAAACCTCTTCGTTATCGTTCAAACTTTATTTCGTTAGCAGCATTTAATATTGAAAATGTCGCGTCGACCATTATGTGGCCACTATTAGTTGCAGTATTCATATTTGTCGATGACACTTACGCAAAACTGGGTGCTGTAATAGGGCTAGGAATGGTAATTTCTATATTTAGCGCCAGAATGTTCGGAAAATTTATAGACAACAAAAAAGGGTTATTTCTACTTCAGTACGGTGTAATTATGGACTCAGTTTTACATACAATCAGGCCGTTCATCACTACAGGTGCCGGTGCAATCGCAGTTAGTGTCTCTAACGAGCCAATTACCTTGTCTTACAAAATGCCTCTAGTAAAGGGCTGGTACGACCAAGCCGATTCGATAGAAGGCTACAGAATTGTTTACCTCACATGGTCTGAAATGATAACAGGATTTTCTAAGGGAGCTTATTGTTTAGCATTATTTATTGCTTGTTATTTCTGGGACCCACTAACCGTACTAAGAAATAACTTTTTCATAGTTGCACTAATTGCGCTCTTGATGTTCTTGCAAAAATTCCCAGCGCTAAAAAAGGTATAATGCATTACATATGGCCAAGCATAAACATTTAGAGAAAAATGCACTGTTGCGACTTGCAGTGTTTGGGGTGGCAACAGTCGTTTTTGTTGCACTAAGCATCTTTGGGCTTATTAGAAACTCGCAGGGAGCCGTAGAGCGATATGATGCGCTCAAAGCAGTGGATGAGTCCGGAGGAGATGTAGAATCGGCTTTAAATGACCTTAGAACTTATATATATAGTCATATGAACACGAGAATCGGTAGTGAATTAGGTCTAAGACCCCCAATTCAGCTAAGTGGTACGTACGAAAGATTGGTAGAGGCAGAAAGAGAACGAGTATCAAAAATAAACAGTGCTTTAGAGCCAAAAGCCATTACCTATTGTGAAGCGCGGAAACCCGATGGTTTTTCTGGACGTTATAGGCTTGACTGTATCGAGGAGTACAAGGACGAAAATGGAGCAAAAGAGCAACCAATCGAAGACGATTTTTACAAATTCGACTTTGCACCTCCTCGTTGGTCTCCTGACTTGGCTGGATTTAGTATATTGATTGCAGTAATTTCCGGAATTGCTTTTCTAGTACAGTTAATACTCTACTTTAGAGTTCGCCACGCAGTTCATTACAGTAATTAAAAAACCACCCAAATAAAGGGTGGTTTTTTAGGTTCCTGATTTTTAACTATGGAGTAGTTGTTTCAGGTGTCTCGGTTTCGGTTTCGGTTTCAGTGTCAGCTGGGGTCGTGTCTTCCGTTGTCGGAGTGTCATCGACTTCTTCTGTTCCGGTTGGTTGTGTTTGCTGATTCTGCTGAGTCTGTCGACCGTTAGCATCAAATTCCTTGATTGCAGTTACAACTTGACCATCATCTTTTAGGTTTTCCCAGTAAAGAACCTTGTCTCTAGCGATAAACATTTCATCTTCAGGGCCATGAAGCTCGTTGCCCAGCTTTGCAAGGCTAATGTTTGCTTGTTGTTGTTGGTTTTCACCTTGTGGCTGGATAGGATTTTCAACTCGAACGTAGAATATATCAGTTAGGTGGTACAGGCTACTGTTGTAGATAGCCAGTTTACCAAAGTAAACTTGTCCATCTTGGCTGTCTAGGAATATGGCCTGATAGCGATCTTTATTAATCAGATCGGCCTCTTTATTTCCTGATCCACCACCAAATACTAGTCCGACAATTAAAGCCGCAATAATAACCGTTACTGCAAATAACAAGAATACAGGCACTATTTTGTGAAGTGCTGATTCTCCTTTATCGCTTTTGCCACTGTTCATTGGCTTAAAAGACTGAGTTGGTTGTTCGTTGTTTTGTCCGTGACTGCCTGTGTTTTGAGTATTTTGAGGCATCTGTCCTGGGCGATTGCCTCTGTTGGCAAAATCCATTTCCCACCTATCCTTTCTTTTCACAAAAGTGTTGTTTATACAAATTTCAGTTTAATGCATAAGCAGTATCTAAAGCAACCACTTTTTACGCCTAAGTGATAAAAATAGTTGACAAGTGTTTGCTAGAGGGGGTATGGTGAGATTACCAAATTAAAGTTAAGAGGGGAGCGCTGACAAAGCCATGGCTTACAAGCACACAAACTCAAAGGGTGTAACTTACTATCTAAACTCGAAGGACGTAACACTCCGAGGTGGTAAGACACAAACTATCTATTATTTCTCAAAGGACGAACGACCAGAAGCTGTTGACGCAGTTCCAGCTGGTATGCAAGTCAACGAAAACCCACGAAACGGTTTCTTGACTGTTAGCCGCAAGAAATAATCTCTACACTAAAAAGTAGATCAAAATAGCCCAAGCCTCAAAACAGCTGGGCTATTTTTAGTTGCAACAGATAAAACAAATGGATAAAGTAGTAGTTAATGAGTAAAAGGGATACTAAAAACATTGTTACGGTCAAGAACCTGACCAAAACTTACGATGACAAAAACGTAGTCGATGGTATTAGTTTTGAGGTAAAAAAAGGCGAAATTTTCGGCATTCTAGGTCCAAATGGTGCCGGCAAGACCACAACTCTAGAAATGCTGGAGACAATGCGTGAAATTGATGGGGGTGAAGCGCTAATTGCCGGAATTGATGTTAAAAAACAACCCAATAAAGTCAAAGAAATAATTGGCGTGCAACCCCAGACGCCTAACTTTGAAGAAAAAACCAAACTAACTGAAATAATCGACTTTCTCGCATCTTGTTACGGCGAAAAAGTCGATGCCAAAGAAATCCTAAAAAGCGTTCAACTGGAAGAAAAGGCCAGTTCTTACCCTGAGCAACTTTCAGGTGGCCAGAGGCAGAGATTCAGTATCTCGACAGCACTCGTTCACGGGCCCAAAGTATTCTTCCTAGACGAGCCAACAACCGGCTTAGACCCGCAAGCTAGACGTAACCTATGGGATCTTGTCAAGCAAGTGCGCGATAGAGGAATAACCGTGATTATGACTACGCACTATATGGATGAAGCAGAGTTATTGTGTGATAGAGTTGCTGTTATGGATGAGGGCAAAATAATTGCCCTAGACACCCCAAAGAAACTGATTAAACAACTGCTAGCCAAGGGATTCAAGAAAGAACAACATGTCGAGCAAGCTGACCTAGAAGATGTGTTTATTGACCTAACCGGAAAGGCTTTGAGGGAATAAACTATGTCTGACTTACGAAAAGCCCTTTTGCCTATAACTACCTTTGTTCCGATGGATATAAAACGTCTTTTTCGCGACAAAGTTGCAATTTTCTTCGTATTTGTTTTTCCATTAATTTTCCTACTCATTTTCGGGAGTATTTTTAGTGGTGACAACAATGTATCTTTTAGAATTGCTGTGTTTAACGAATCCGACTCAGAAATTGCAAATGGTCTAGAATCACAGATGATAGATAATGATTTCTTCGATGTTGATGAAGAAGTTACGACTACCGTTCAAGCTAATGAAAAAATGGGTCGTGGGCAACTTGATGCAACTGTAACTTTGCCCTCAGATTTCGGCCATTCTCAGGAAGGCTCAAGTGGTCCATCCGGAAATATTGAGATTACCTACAACCAATCAAACGAAAATGCAGGTCGTACTCTAGCGTCAGTTTTGGATTCTATGATGAACGAAGTCAATTCTCAATTTGTTGATACTTCTGTACCGTTTACAGTCACTGCTGAATCTACTGCTAGCGAAGGATTGACCCAGTTCGATTATACATTCTCAGGCATTCTAGGCTTTACACTACTTTCACTTGGGGTTTTTGGCCCAACAACTGTATTTCCAAGGTTGAAACAAAAAGGAGTTTTACGACGCTACAAATCAACTCCACTGAAGGTCTGGCAGTTCTTTGTTGCTAACGTGCTATCTAATGCGTTTGTTGGTTTGCTGGCACTAATTATCATGTTCTTGGCCGCAGTATTCATTTTTGATCTAAATATGCGTGGAAGCATAATCAATCTTTCAATTGTGGTGGTTCTGGGCACGATATTGTTGTTTGGAATTGGTCTAGCCGTTGGTGGATGGGCGAAAAATGAAAATCAAGCAGCACCAATAGCACAATTGGTTACTTTGCCAATGATGTTCCTGAGCGGCGTGTTCTTCCCAGTTTTCTTGATGCCAGAATTACTCCAGAACATCACTAGATTCATACCACTAACACCGATAATTGACTCCATCCGTTTGGTTATAACCGAAAATGCTAGCTTAATCGACTTAGCTCCTGAACTAGGAATTATGATCGGCTGGACGGTGATTATTTATCTGATTGCTTTCAAACTCTTCTCTTGGGAGTAGAGTTTCATGAGAGGAGGTGACTCCTCCCCTCATCGCGCAGGAAAACGGAATAAATCCGTTTTGCTGGCTACTCCCCACCCAAAGAAAAAGCCACCCTTACAAATGGGTGACTTTTCTGGTTCCAGCTGGCGCTAAATTACTTTTGTAACTCTTACTTCTTCGCAAGAAGGTTGCGCAGCCATTTCGAAATCGCTGGTAACCGCCGCTTCATGAAGACGGCTGTCTCTCAAGACGCTTTTATTCTATCACAAGTTTGCATTAAGCAATAGGATTATGCGTAGTATTTTTAACATACAAAAAGGCCGGCTTATTGCCGGCTAATTTGTCCTTTTGCGAAGAAGTAAGAGTGCAAGCACACATGGTCTATGCGTGCTGTCAAGCAGTATGCTTGCGTACTAGATTGTATAATGTCAACTACTTTTGTGCAATATTAGTGTTCAAAAGTACAACAAATAACTCTTTAAAGGCGCTAATGTGATATTAATCAAAGTTGTAAAAACTATTGAAAAATAAGCACAAACGTGATATAATACTAATACTATGCCAAATACTCCAGATAACACACCTAGCGCTGATGCCCGAGAGGCTTATGCCGGCAAAAACCCAGACTCTGATTACGGTGGCCGCTGGCAAGTGCCAGGCAGTGGGGTAGTTGGCAGTTCTGTTGAATCTGTGCCTGTTGATGTGCCTAAGGTTCCAGAACAACTAGACTTATTTGATCAGCCGACAGATACTCCTACACAAAGCTCTCCTAAAAAAGACAAGTACGGTCATGTAGAAGGCGCCGCCGCACGAGCATTACGTGCAGCCGACCAAGCATATATCCGTAGCCAACTAAGAGGTAAATAATATGCCGCCACAATCAAAGCCAGTTCAACCTGAGCTAGAGGGGATGCCGCAAAGTCCGGCAAACCCAAACAGAAAATACGCCTTCGGCGGATTTATAAAAGCTGAAATATATGATGTATTTGGTGAACTACCAACCGATGAGTTGACGCAGGCCGAAAAAGACTGGTTTACACCTAGGCGTTTAGAGCAAATTTGCTTAGTCAGCCATGAAGATAAGCAGGTATATAACGAACGCGAACGCTTTGCTGGTGTGCTACTGAGTGCTTACGAACGAACCGCTTTGCTTTATGCTCCAGAAAACCTAGGCAACCGAGCACTAGCCAGAACCCTAAATGCCAGCACTGAAGTTGATGAAGAAGCAATTGAGAGAAGCAAGCGTAGTTCAGTGCATGCTATAGAGCGGAAAGTAGAAGGCATGAAGGCCCACACCGAAAGTTTAACCACTAGGCGCAGCGATATAATTGAACTGCACAAAGAAGCTAGAGCACCAGGTTATGCTCATAAACCTAAAGAGCGCATGCAACAGCTATTTTCTGCATCTTGGCAGGAGCTGCTGAACTTAGTCGACATTCTTCAAGAAAAACGTGGTTATGATGATGAACAGAAACAAAAACTGCTGGCCTCCGCTGTAAATTATCTGACGACTGGTCCACAAAAAGATCGAGTAAAAAACTGGAAAGAGTTGTTGGAGTTCCAGATTCGGTACCTCAACGCCCGGGTTGGAATTTTTGAACGCCGCATAAAAGTTTCTGAATCGGTACTAGAACAGGCTGAAGTATAATAGTCATCTGATGAGCAAGCCGTTTTTTGTACTAGCCCCAATGGATGATGTTACCGATACGGTATTTCGACGTGTTGTTGATGATTGTGCTTCGGCTGATTACTACGTCACAGAGTTCGTGAATGTAGACGGGCTTTGCAGTGCGGGACGGGAAAGAATCTTGCCTAAACTCAGTACACAGCAGGACAAGGGCACCGTTATTGCTCAAATATGGGGTAAAAAACCAGAAAACTTCGAAACAATCGCCAGAGAGATTGCAGACGGAACAATTCAGGGGTTTTCTGGAGTTGATATTAATTTTGGTTGTCCTGACAAAGCTGTAGTTAAGAATGAATGTTGTTCTGCCATGCAGCAGCCACACTTGCGAGAGCAAGCAGGAGAGCTAATCCAGGCAACTTTGGATGGTCTGGGTGGACGGCTCCCATTAACCCTTAAAACTAGACTGGGCTTCAAAGACATTGACTATACTTGGCACGAATTTTTATTGAGTTTTAAACCGATGATGCTTACTGTGCATGTCCGGACCACAAAACAAATGAGCAAAGTTCCAGCCAAGTGGGAAGCGATTTTACCGATACTTGAATTAAGAGATAAAATTTCACCCGAAACCAAGATAGTATTGAATGGTGACATAGTTGACCGTAAACACGGAGAAGAACTGGCAGAAAAATATGGCGTGGATGGAATCATGATTGGCCGTGGAATCTTCCACAATCCGTATTGCTTCGAGGAGAAAGACATCTGGTCAGAAATGGGTAGAGAAGAGCGAATTGAACTGTTTAAAAAACACCTAGAACTATTCGAAAATACTTACAAAAACGGTGAACGAAAATTTAATCCATTGAAGAAATTTGCCAAAATATACATCTCTGACTTTCCTGGTGCATCAGAACTACGCGACAAAGTCATGCACACCAACTCTGTCGAGGGAGCCCTAGAAGTAATTAATACATAAGCGATTTTCGTGTAAAATGTAACTAACACATGGCACGGATATCAAAACGTATAAAGAAGCCTAAGAAAGTCCTATATTTTAAAGGATATCTTAAGAATGATTTAGAGTTTGTTGACCCTGGTCGCTTACGTGAGAAGATTAACGAGCAGGCTCATTTTTCGATTCTTTACATAACTCTTCTAGTTACTTCTGTCTTAGTATGTACGCTAGGTTTGCTGACCGACAGCACAGCCATTGTTATTGGTGGTATGTTGATTGCTCCCCTGATGTGGCCGTTAGCAAGACTCGGATTCGGCATTGCTCACCGTTCAAAAGTCCATCTATATAGAGGATTTGCGCTCGTATTGGCAAGCATTATTGTCGGGACATTGAGTGCTTACATAATTACTTCAATTTCGCCGATTAAGGTGATCAACGACGAAATTTTAGCCAGAACTTCACCTACTCTAATGGATTTATTCATTGCACTTGCAGCAGGTGTAGTTGCAGCTATAGCAATCACCCAAAAGAAAATCGCCGATTCATTAGCTGGCGTGGCTATCGCAGTCTCATTGATGCCACCGTTGTGCACAGTAGGAATTGCTTTGTCACTCAGAAACGTTCCATACAGTCTAGGCGCGCTATTGCTGTTTGCTGTTAATGCAGCATGTATTACTCTGGTTACTACCATTGTGTTTATATGGACTCAGCATGCCCGAAAAGAACAAGTCCATATCGCCAAAAAAGCTGCAGCAGTGAACTTGTTTTTCGTTTTGCTCCTTTCCATCCCTTTAGTAGGGTTCTTGCGTTCGTATAGTTTTGAGCTGCAGTCGTATGGAATCATTACCAACGAAATGAATAAATACATTGACGACAAAGATCCAGCCGCGGCTTTTGAGAATATTAATATTGAACAAACCGACAGGTCCACCTTAGCGATATCTGCAGATTTACTAATACCAACAGATATTTCATACACTTTTGAAGATAACGATAAGTTAATAAGTACACTAGAAGCAAAATTAAACAAAGAAGTTTTATTAAATTTACGAATTCAAGAAATTATTGAACCAATTAGTAAGGACCAAAAGGACAACGAGGCCTTAATTACAAATTTAAACCACAGATTGTCCGAAGAATTAACCAGCATAGACAGCTCGTATAAAGTTAGTTCTGTAAGTGTAGTAGAAAACGAATCGGGTGGGTGGATTATTTCTTCAGAAGTACTGACTAGTCCCGACGCTGTCCCGACATCAGATACGGTTACGAATTTAAGCGATCTTTTGAGTCGTGAGTTTAACGAAAACGTAAAAGTTAACATCACATTCCTGCCACAATTAACCCTGAGGTCTGATGAGCAGTCACTAGTCGATGAAATCCAAGAAACAGTGGAGAACTCTACTGCTAGCAGAAATCCGACTTCACAGGTGAGCAATCTGGTTTACACGTCTAATAATTTAGGCAACAGAGTGGTATTTACGATTACTACCAGTACCCCCGAGCTATACTCAGAGGAATTCATAGACGAAATTCGAAGCATTCTTCAGTCGCAGCTAGACGAAGTTGTGTCGATTAGAGTTAGGCTTGTAGCCGCTGTAGATATCGAAGGCTGATAAATTTACTGGTGGTATTTTTCGCCCCATTCGGCCATTTTTACTAGGACTTCCTGTAGTTCCTGGCCTTTTGCAGTAAGACCGTATTTATAGCGAGGAGGGTGTTCGTTATACTTATTCTTTGTAATAATTTCTGAGATTTCGAGTTTTGACAGTCTATCGCTCAACGTTCTAGGGCTAATACCGGCTAAGTCAATCTCGAGCTCGCCAAACGTTTTTTGTCCCGACACCAGTTGCCCGAGTAACAGGGGGGTCCACTTGTCTCCAAGAATTTTCAAAGCAGACTGTATGCAGCCAGGACGCTTTTCGATGCTCATGCAAGCAGGTTTGACGGTTTGAAATGCCATTTCCCTACCATTTTATCACAAAGTAACTTTACAAAGTGTAGTTACGTGTAGTACTGTAGAGACTGCACTGTTACTATAAATAGTAAAGTGACAATACAAACTAGTGTGATTTATGTCACATTCTCTTAAAAATAAGGATTTTATTATGGTTAAAAATATTAAACTTATAGTCGGCTCTACTAGGAATGGTCGCAAAGCGCGAATGGTCGCAGAATGGCTACAAAAACAAGCTAAAGATGAAAATTACGATCTAGAAATTATAGACCTTAGAGACATGAACCTGCCACTTTTCGATTCGGCTGTATCCCCGGCCTATATGGATGTCGATACACCAGAAGCAAAAAACTGGTCAAAAGTTATTACTGACTCTGACGGATTAGTTTTTCTAACAGCAGAGCACAATAGAAGTATCCCTGCTTCTTTAAAGAGTGCAATCGATTATTTGTTTAAGGAATGGGAAGGTAAGCCAACGGCTATTGTAAGTTACGGTTTCATTGATGGTGGAGCTAGCGCTACTAATCACCTCAAAGATATCTTAAACTGGTGCAAAGTAAACCTTGTAGAACCAAATGTAGCACTTCCCTTTACGCAAGATACCTTCGATAGTAATTCTGGAGAAATTGCAGACGCAGACAAATCTTTCTCAGAGCATAGAGAAGATTTCATCAAATCACTGGAAGCAATTGAGAACGCATAATTAAACAAAATAGTTTTTAATCACTGATGACATAATTTCTGTCTTCCTTTCTTGTGTGGAATTAACAGAGTAAATTCAGTATAATAGGTCCCAGTTATTTAGATAGTGTCTCTGGTTGGGGGTATAGCTCAGTGGTCAGAGCAGTCGGCTCATAACCGATTGGTCCCTGGTTCAAGTCCAGGTACCCCCACCAAGAAATGCTGTCTTTTTAATGTAAAATGAAAGTGTGATGGAATTCATCCAAAACAAAATTAACCAGATTAAAAAACTCCTTCAGGAAAAAGGTCTATACGACGTTAGGGTTTTAGCTCTAGTCGGCGTCGGAGTAATTGCCATTAGTGTATTTTGGAATG
Source organism: bacterium (assembly GCA_030428125.1). GTDB lineage: Bacteria > Patescibacteriota > Saccharimonadia > Saccharimonadales > SZUA-47 > JAUIBF01. The sequence continues at coordinate 51,371 of JAUIBF010000001.1, forward strand.
GAGCCAACATAGTTCAGCAAAATTACGAACTTGCACAAAAAGTAGAGGCTATTGAGCAAGAAAATGAGATTTTGAGACTAGAAAATCAAAATAAAGAACTCAGAAATGAATATTTAGCAACAGACGAATTTGCAGAAATCACTGCACGCCGAATTCACGGTAAAGCATCTCCTGGTGAGCGAGTTTATATAGTCCCCAAAGACGTTGCTCTAGATGCACTGAGTGAAGACGCTGAAGAAGACGAAGGGCAATTGACTCAACATGAAAAGCCTGCCTGGCAGAAGAACCTAGAATCTTGGGTAAATATTTACTTCGGTAGCTAGTCTACAGAACCACATCACGACGTCTGAATTTGATCAAACCCAGAACGGCTAGAGATAAACCGGCAGTAGTCAACCATGCGGCTGGCGCTAACTGAAAACTGTCAGCTGGCATAGCAGGCAGATGTCCAAATGGTGATATGTCTATAATCCATTGTGGCAAGTCCAACACTACTCCCAATTGTAATATGACGATGCATGAGGCAAAGCCTCCCCAGGCAAGTGGCATGGCCAAACTTGGCATGAAGCTAAACAGGGCGATTACAAATCCAGCAAATGCAGCTATAGCTGTAATCTGAGCTAACGATGCATAGATTATATCCCACAATTGATCCCAAGGAGCGGAAGTAGTTATGATGTAGGTCAAACCAATACCAAGCGCCGATACAATAGTTAGCGCGATTGCGCCCAGGAGCACGTACATTATGTGACTCATCATCCATTTGTATCTTGACACCCCTGTACTTAATACTGATTCAATTCTTCCTGTCGATTCTTCACTACGCATTCGTAGTAATCCCTGAGCAACATACCCTGCTACGGTAATGCCCATAAATGCAATAAGAACGCTTAAAAATATATAATTTATATCATCAGAGCTTTGGCTGATTGACGAAATTGCTTCCCTAAACTCATCATTGTCATCTAGAAAACCCTGGAATTCCTTCAGAGATAAACCATACGAAATTGCTAGAACTGCAATCGCTGCGGTCCAACCCCTGAATATGCCTTTCTGTAGTCTGCGCGCTAATCCAAAAGTACTCAATAGTGACGGCTTGGCTCTAGCTGGCCCTGGTTTTGTAGCAAATATTCCAGAGCCAATATCACGTTTAGTCATTAAGAACGCAGCAAAACCTACACACACGACAGTTAGACCGACGAATAAACTCAGAATCCAAACATTATTTTCAGTAAATGCATACACTTGCTGACCCCACCCAAAGGGCGAAAGCCAAGACGGGAAGTTGCTTTGTACGCCCAAGCCACCATTTACAAGATCGCCTGTGACATCACCGATTGCTCGAAGCAAGAAAGCAACTCCTATTACTAGCGCACACAAAGCATTTGCGCTCCTAGCACCATCTGTTAGCTGTGCGACAATTGCAGCTAAACTCGCGAACGATACTCCTACAGCACCTAAAGTTACACCGGTTAAAATCGAGCCACCAACAGATAGTTCACCTCCACTACCAGCTATCATTAGTACTGAAGCCAGAAATGCTATAGCAATGTTCGCTATCAACGCAACAATTAGTGCAGCGACTAATGGTGCATGTCTGGAGACAGTCATAGAGCCGATTAGCTCTGAGCGATCCGTTTCTTCATTTTGCCTTGTATGTCTCACCACAGTAAGGGTGCTAATAAATGCCACTGCTAAAGCCGTAAACAAGAACCCTTCATTTAGTACTACTGAACCCAATTCCGGTCCATGAATTGGACCTGCAAATACTCTCCCCACAACGCTAGGTGCGCTTGTAGCTGCATAGTTGATAAGCCCTTCTGGGCTGCTGCCATATAGATCTACAACTGAGCTAACAGTAAAGAAAAACATCAGACAAACGGCACTGATTGCGATCGGCAACTTAACCCTGTCTAACCTCAAACCAACTCGGACCAAGTGCCAAGTACCACGTAATCCGTTCATAATTACTTGCTCGCTTTTGATTTAGTGTCGTACTGAGACAAGAATAACTCTTCCAAAGATGGCGGCTGGCTAACCAAAGAAACAAGATTTTGTTTCGATAGCTCGGCCATTGCTTTGTCTAGCGATTCAGAATCAACTTCAAATTCCAGCTTCATCCCATCCTCAGTAAGTCGCTGGTTATGCACGCCCTTTGCTTTTAGCTTTTTTGCTTTGTCCTTAGTATGCGCCTTTATAGAAGTCCGGTGGAGGTGCTGTAGTTCACTAAGTGTTCCTGATTGCACAGTCTTGCCGTCTCTAATGATAGTTATTCGGTCGCAAAGCGCTTCAACCTCAGCCAGGATATGACTTGATAGTAATATTGTTTTACCTTGGTTCTTCAGTTCTTTTATGTGTTTTTGGAAAACGGCTTCCATTAATGGGTCCAAACCACTGGTTGGCTCGTCCATAATGTAGACTTCTACGTCAGACGCAAGCGCAGCTACAAGCGCTACTTTTTGGCGATTGCCTTTGGAGTATGTTCGGAATTTTTTGCGTGGGTCTAGTTGGAAGCTATCTAGTAATTCTTTGCGTTTTTTTTCGTCTAATCCGCCACGCAAGTTCCCGAGCAAGTCAATCGATTCACCACCAGTTAGTTGTGGCCACAAGTTTACGTCGCCTGGAACGTAGGCAATTCGTTTATGTAACTCGACGGCATCTTTCCAAGGATCTTGGCCGAGCAACTTGGCATCGCCCCCTGATTTTGAAAGTAACCCCAAAAGAATGCGTATAGTTGTAGACTTTCCGGAACCATTTGGTCCCAGGAACCCATGAACTTCGCCTTTGTTTACTTCTAAATTTAGTTTGTTTAAGGCCCTAAATGACCCAAAGTTTTTGACGAGGTTACTAACCTCGATAATTTTTTCGTTACCCATCATGGTTATGAGTATACCAGAGAATCAACAGCGAATATCACTGCTTACTTGCTAAAATATAGTCTATGGCATTGGCTTTTGCTAAAAGATACAAAAACCTATTATTTTTATTTTCGGGTTTAGCGTTACTGCTAAGCGTGAGGTTCTATTTAGCATCAAGTAACTCTGATTTACCGAATAAGCTTCAGGATTTTATAACCTTGTCAGTCAGTGTGTTTGTCGAAGCGTTTCCGTTTTTGGTGTTGGGTTCGGTGCTTGCGGCACTGGTGAACACTTTTGTTTCGCCTCATACATTTGAGAAAATTTTGCCAAAAAATAAATTAGCCAGAAGGGCGTCCTTGTCGCTTTTAGGGTTTCTGTTTCCGGTTTGTGAATGTGGAAATGTTCCACTGTCCAGATCTTTAATGATTCAAGGCCTTAAACCATCAGAAGCAATAACATTTTTGCTGGCAGCACCAGTGTTGAATCCAATTACGATTTGGTCTACATGGGTAGCGTTTAGTTATGACGGATCGATAGTCGCATCCAGGATCGCTGCAACATTCTTAATTGCAAACACCATAGGATTTATACTTTCCTTGATAAAAAACGAGAACGACTTTATAACCAAAGATTTTCAAGCAGTTTGTGAATCATCTCTAACCCAAAAGAAATCAGACAAAGCATTGTTGGCTAAAGTTTCTAGTTTTGTTTCTAATTTCAAACACGAAGCTTTCGTAATGGTAAAGATGCTTGCTTTTGGAGCCATCATTGCTGGGCTTATTCAGACTATCGTTCCGAGAGATATTTTAATTAACATCGGTAGCGACGTAATATTGTCGATAATCGCAATGCTTCTACTGGCATTTCTTGTTTCAATTTGTGCAACGGTAGATGCTTTCTTTGCCTTGTCGTTTTCTAACACGTTTACGGCCGGATCGATTACTAGCTTCCTAGTATTTGGCCCAATGATTGACATTAAGATGTTGGCGCTACTTAAACCTACTTTTAAGACAAAGACTCTGGTGCTTATTTCAACACTCGCGCTCTTACTAAGTGCTCTAGCCGGATTGGTGGTAAATTATGCGCTTTAAGTTATCTGTCCAAACCACTTACTTACTGTTGGTAGTAGCTAGCATTTTGCTAGTGGCGCTTCAGGATAAGTTACTAATTTATATTCATCCTCGATATATAATCTTTACAATTACTTTATGCGCTTTGGCTGGATTAATACTTATTGCTAGCTTGTTTATTAAAGACTCAGAGGGTCTTCACAAACATAAAGAATCAAAATTGGGGTTAATTCCACTAATGCTGCTAGTGGCTGTAATGATTGTTATTCCACCTAAGACTTTATCCAGCTCAACTGTTACTCAGCGATTGAGCAACTCGCAAAGTGGACAACAATCAAACCAGGTTTTTAGTGGTTCAACCTTGGGCTTATCAGTTTCTGACTGGTTCCAGATACTGAGCCTTAACGAAGAACCAGAATACTATGCTTTGAAACCGGCTAAGATCACAGGATTTATTTATGATGCAGGCTTAGGTGAGGATACAGTTTGGGTTTCTAGATTTATTCTGACATGCTGTGCTGTCGATGCTCGCCCGGTAGGAGTGCCGGTGCGTGTTGAGAATTGGGCAGAGAATTATTCCGAGGACGACTGGGTGATAGTCGAGGGCAACTTTGAATTATCTGAAACTTCTGAAGGCTCAAAAATTGTTTTGATTCCAGACAAAATAGAAAAGACCGAAGAGCCGGAGAATCCATATGAATTCTAAGCAATTTAGGAGTATGGCAGTTATCTTGTGCCTAGCCCTGATTGGATTGGTAGCAGGTATTGGGTATTTACTTTATCAAAATGGGCCCAGGGTAAGATACTTAAACTTCGATTCTGAAATTACCGAAACTGCGTTTACGAATGGAACAAATATGAAAATAGTCTTTGATAGACCTCTGGCAGAAAATGACTACTCGGATGAAATATCCTTTGACCCAACGGTTAATTTCAGTGCTCAAACTGATGGTCAGACCATCATTGTTCAATTTTTGGAAAATTTACAGCAGGAAACCGAATACTCCCTAATCATCAAGCCTGAAATATATGACACCAAGGGGCAGAAGATGAGTAGTAAGTCAGTAAAAAGATTCACCACTGCTCAGTACGAATTTGCGTACATTGAGCGGAACTACGGAATGGGCGATGATTCAGTATTGCAGTCCGAGGCAGATGAAATAATCCTCGGAGACTTAAATGGAACAAGAAATACAATCTTTTCACATCCAGTTATTAGGTCGTTCAAAGCCAACGGAGAGTACTTGCTGGTAGTTGGTGTGGGCGAATATAGCGACGAAATATATGTAGTAGATATTAACAGTAGAGAACATAAATCTGTAGAGATGCCGTTTGATAGCAGGGTTCAGAAATTAGAAGTTAGTCCTCGCGGGAACATAGGAGTCTTTGTTCTGCAGCCTGACTTTGATTCAGTCGGTGCAGAAAAATACCTAGAGCTAGCAAACAAAACATATTCAGTAAACCTTGAGACCGGGGAAATTACCGAACTAGTCGACCAGGACAATTATCCCGTTAAGTCATATGATGTCAGACTAGACCTAAATGGGCAGTATATATTATCTCAAAACGACAGGTATATCTATCAGGTTCATAGTCCTTTTAACGATTATCCACCAACACCCCTAGGGTCGTTCACGTCGTTTAGAGACTATATTGATGGAGACAAAAAAATAATATTTAGAAAAGGGGAAGATTTCGTTAAGTATGATATTGCAACCGGCGAAATAGAAACCATAGATTTTTCTTCGGATGAATTCATCCAGGATGTTGCCGTGTTCAATGAGAATATCACTCCGTTCATTGCAACATATACTGCTGATTCATGGCGAGCAAAGTTATTTAGCTTTGACTCTGGAACAGACGAAGAGATATTGTGGCAATTCAACAGCTTAGACTCAAATGTTAGAACTTTTAAACCCAGCTACGACGGTCAGCTTATAGCCATTGCAATAAATAAAACTTCCTGCGATCAAGACAACATTGGCATAAATGCTGTCTGTAAAAACATAAAAACCGAAATTTTTGATATTGAAAATCAGGAAATTGTAGAGACTTTAAGTGGATTTGATCTGGTCTGGTTGCCTTAAACTTTGGCAGGATGCACATAGCCCGTGAAGCTCTAAATGGTGAGATGTCAGTTTGTATCTTTTAGAGTTTGCAATTAAGTTTAGCGCTTCCTCAAGCTTACTGTCGTTAATCTCAGCAACATGGTTGCACCTATCGCAGCTAATGTGATGATGGTGGGGTTTAAATGAGTCTCCCAGTTCGTAGAGATTTTTTAATCCGTGGGGTACTAGCGTAACAACATCTGCTTTGCGTAAGCCATCGATAGTTCGGTATATACTAACCTGATCGTAGTCAGGTAGCTCCTTCACGATGTCTTGAATACTTAGAGCATGCTTTCTTTCATTGAGTAAATTAAAGACATCAGCCTTAAGATTTGTCATTCTAAGACCGCGTGAATGGACCTGTTGCCTTAAAAGTTGCTCATTTGAATTAGAAGTTTGCATTAACTATAGCTTAACGCAAATAATTTGCGTTATCAAGTGTTAATATGCAATTATTATTCAAAGTAAAGTAATTTTGATAAATAAGAGAGAAATGAATACGATAGTTGATTACGCAAAGGGTGGGGTTGAACAGGTTGGAGATGTAGCAGTCGCTCACAGGTCCCCAGTAAGTTCATACGAAAATATAATTGCTGGGCTTTTAAGACAAAAGAGACTTAAGATCCCAGTTGACTCTTCTGACGGTGTTAAAAAACAAGCAGAAGCTATAGGCATACCTGTTTCCGGTAAATCCATTGAGCTTTTACGCATTTTGTCAGATGCACAACCTGCCGGATATTTGAGTTTTAAAGGTGAAACAACACATGGAATGATTTCACCAAATTACGATAGTAGAGGCAGAGAAAAGAAAGGCACAGTACGCTTTCAAAGTGTGTTAGGTGGATTTACTATTAGAAACGGTGTTTGGCTTCCAGAAGCTGCAAATGCCATCTATCTGGCTGGTGCCACGGGATTAGAGTCCAAAGGTATGGGGGATTGTCACAGTATACCTGTTTCAAAGGACCCAGAACACAAACTAACTGTAATTGGTGCTATATCTAAAGGTGATATTAATATTGCAAAAACTCATGCTCAGCATGGTGTCAGAGAATCTGGAGGGTCTGTTGCTAGTTCATTAACCAATGGTCAACTAGGTAATGTATTTGCACCCGATTCTATAGAAGGATTCTCAGGGTTTGGAAAGCCTGTTGAACTGACAGGAAATGAGCAACCCTCAGCAACATTCTTTATTCCGGTCAGCTACCTGGAGAATCCAGAGCAAGCTTTCGGGGCATATATTACAGACGGAGACATTACGCCCGAGCAGATAGTTAATGGCGCAGGGTATAGAGCTATTAACTCCAGGGGTGCAGTAATTGGTGAGTTTACGAAAGCAATGGAAGGATAGGATTTTGAATCAAAACCTACTGCCAAACCAATTTGAAGCAACGCCAACACCTGAAATCCAAGCAGGAAAAAAAGGAGTTGAATTTGATTTCATCGCTTGGGAAGTAGAACTAGAGGGCGTCGATACTGCTACAGCAGATTGGGCTCCTCGAACTTCAACATTGTCTCCTGATTGTGATGATATAGTTTTTGATTTTGATGCCTGGGAGGCTGAATTAGAAGATGTAGACCTTGAAGAACAGGCCAGGCTTGCTTTTGACGGTCTATTAACGTTCGAAACAGAAGATGAAGGCAAGACCAGGACTATTAGCGACATAAAAAATGACATTGTCACTTTTATGTCTAATCCAGAGATTATCCAAATGCAGAACATGATAGAATATGCAGCTGTTCAGTTCGCACAATTCTGCAGCCACAACCATATCGGAGGTGACTCCATAGGCGACTCGCTATCAGGGCTATTTGACATGGGACAAAGCTTGCTTGGTGAAAAAACTCATTCACATGACGATCATCATGAGCATGACTTACTAGGTCATGATGAAGATGACGAAGAAGACGAACCTGATGGCAAAAAGAAGAAGAAAAAACGTCGTCGATAGCATAGTTTATAAGTCTAGACCTGACGTAGACTGATTGGATACCGGATTTTAATCTAGTAGAAATAACAGATAAATATACTGATATTGGAAATCGGATTTAAATCGGAGTTAACTCCGATTTAATTATCGGCGGCGATAGTTACGCCAACTAGATCTACGATAATCATCCGAGTCTCTTTCGTCAGATTCAGACTGCACATCACGGTTTCTACTTCTGCGCCAGTCTCTCCAACCTCTATCTTCTTCGTAGTCATCATTTTCTGCTTCCCACTCATCTAGTCTATCTAGAGCTTCTTCGTATCGCTGTTCGGCTTCTTCGATTTTCTCGGGTTCAACTTCTTCTGCTTGCTGGAGATCCTGTAGTTCTGTAGAGGTCTCTTCCAGAATCATTTCAATTTCTTCACGTTCAGTTTCGCTAGCTTGCTCACTTGCCGGTGCGTTGTTATTCTGGCTTTCAAAAAACCCTTGTCCTATGAACACAAAGCTTGCTACTGCGAAAGTTGCTGCCATGCTGGTTGCAAACCAAAAAAAGGGACTACGAGTAGAATCTTTAGACACTCTGTCAGGCACGCTTGCGATATTTTTCTTAGCGGATTCGGACAGGCCTTTAGTCCTCATCGAACCTAAATTCTCAGCCAATTTAGCAAGTTCTTCGATATCTTCATCGCTCGCACCATTGCTTTTTAGCTGTTTCTTAAGCTCACTCATCGGATAAATCCTTCTTCATTTTCTTCAATGCCCTGTACTGAACAACCCTAACATTCGATTCACTCATGCCTAAGGCCTCAGCAGTTTCTTTAACCGAGTATGCCTGCATAAAACGTAAGTTTACAACAGACTTCATATCTTCTGGTAAACGAGATATAGCTCTGACAGTTCGTTTTTGTTCCAGCTTTTTATCCATAATTTCCTCTTGTGTCGGTGCATCATCGGCAATTTCGATTTCCTCATCTAGGGGAATAGCTTTTTTCTTGCGCCAGTGATCTGTAAGCGTGTTTCGAGCTATTGCATATAGCCAACCACGTGGATGTTTAAAGTCGTAGTTATCGATATTTTTCCAGGCTTTAGTGAAAGTATCTGCAGTTAAATCTTCTGCTAGTTCCATGTCACGGACATGTACAAATAGGAACCGGTAAATGTCATCGGCGTATTCGTTGTACATTTTGATATACCTCCGTCTTGCTAGCATGAGTTATTTAATTATCACATACAGGAGTCGGGTTTTTATATTTGATTTTAGATGGAAATCATCGATTCCTGCATTTAATGTAACGTTTTAATTTGTGTTTCGTTACATATAGCGTCAGTAAATCTAAAGAGGAGAATTATGACAATATCCAAAAACATTAAAAAACTGATAGTTATTGCGATACTCGCAACGGCAATAACTACACCAGTAGTAGTTCGCGTGAACGCTCAAGAAGAGCCTTCAACAGAAGACACTACTACATTAGAAGAAACTGAAGTAGAGGAGACCGAAGAGGCTCCGGTGGAGGAGACAGATGAAGGAGAAGTTGAGTCAGATACTACAGAGGAAGAAACTACTGTGGAGACTGAAACTGAAGAGGTTGTGGAAGACACAGAAGAGCCCGTTGTAGAAGCAGTCACTACTGATGTCTCTATCGAAGAAGCAATAGTTATAGCACGAGCTGAACACCCAGACGTTGAAGTCGTGATGGCTAAAGTAAAGCTTAAAAAACTAGACAGTGAAAAAGTTTATAAAGTAGTCTTTGCTGACGGCTGGCGAATTTATGTGAGTGCCGTAGATGGTGAAATAGTCAGAATCAAAGACGGTAGTAACAAGAAAAAAGAATGTAGCAAACGAGGTCAACGAGCTGTAGAATCTTGGAGAAGCAACTACAAGAAAAGAAATAAGCGAAATCACCACGATCATCGCCGAGGCTGGTCTCACCACAAACATTGGGATAAAAATAACGATTCCAGTGACGATGAACAAGAAGAGGTAGAAGAAACTAACGAAGAAACAGAAGAAGTCGTCGAAGAATATAACTAAATAGTGTCTCTAGTAGAATCGCCTCGAGTTATATAACCGGGGCGATTTAAATTTATTATTCTGAATTTATACACTGGAACAAAAATACTTAACGTATATAATTAGCAATATTAATAAAACCATGGTGGGGTAAAGGAGCAAATATGCCAAGCTTGGTTCTGCCAGAAGAAAATCAATTCGAAGTAGCCCTCCACTTACACGAGACCGGGAGGTTTGGAATTCATGAAAATCCAGATGACTTCATTACCTTAAAAAGTGGAAGAATATCACCACACTACCTAGACCTTAGACCTGGAATATCTAGTCCAGACACTCGAAGAATTGTTGGAGGTGGACTGCTTGATCTTGCGGAGATGGGTGAAGACTTTTTGCATATTGTAGGGACTCCGGAAGCATTTACCTCTTATGCTGCTTCAATGGCAGATATGTCAGAGAGAAGTTTATTGCAGCCGAGGGTGGCACAAAAGCAAAGCGGGAACAAGGTTCCAATTTTAGGTACATATAGTGATTGGGATACAGTCGCAGTATTCGATGATGTAGTTACAGATGGCAAAACTAAGGTAGACACAATTGAAGGGTTAGAGGCTGCAGGTCTAATCGTAGCTGGCTAATATGTGGTGCTTGACCGGCAAGAAGGTGGGGTGCCACAGGTAGAGCAGGAAACAGGTATTGTTATCGGTTCAGTTTTGCGAGTAGCTGATATGGTGCGTACGTTACGAGCAGAAAACGTCTATTCTGAAACGCAATTCGATAATGTAAAACAATACCTCGAACAGTATGGAGACGAGGGCGTTGCAGCATCCATGGGAACGGCATAAAAACTAGTAACTTTAAATCGGAGGAACAGAATGTTAAAAGCAAACGTAGGACAACTCTCACCAGATCAAAGAATAATTATTGCTTATGATGGCATGAACTTAGACCAGGCAGCAGAGATGCATGCCGGATTTAATGAAGCTGGGTTTCATCCTATAGCTAAAGCAAACTCGCTTGCCACAAGACCGGGGCTTGATGCAGTAATGGCTAGGTTTACAGACCTAGGATCACAAGTCATGTTCGACCCGAAACATCACGATACAGAAAACACGATGTACAACTACATAACAGAGGATGTCGCTGCAGAACCAGTGGCGCCGTTAATGGTTACGCTGCATGCATCGAATGGTACTGATGCACTTAGAGAAGCAACGCGTGGTAGGAATGAGTCTGTAGGAGCCGATTCTGAAATACTTAATTTGCTTGGTATTACAGTGCTAACTTCACTAGACGATGATGATGTTGTAAGTGTTTTCGGTGAAGGCGCGACTGCTGAATCAAAGTTCGTGGAGTTCGCACACCGAGCTCATGAAGCAGGCTGGCAAGGCTTAGTTTCTTCAGGAAAAGAGCTTGTAAAAGGTTATGAATTCAGAGAGCTAGACGGATTGCTGAGAGTTATTCCTGGTATCAAGTTGCCTGGCAATGACGACACAAAAGGTCAGAAACGACTATATACTCCTGATGTTGCAATCAGTGAAGGAGCGGACTTTGTTGTAATTGGTCGCCACATCACAGAGGCAGATTCACCAGTTGCTGCTCTGGAGAAGGCAGTCGAGTTGGTTGATAAGGCAGCTTAGTATGATTGTTGTAGGCGCGTAGGTAGCTTTTTAGGCTTTTCGGTTTACTATATACGAACCCTTTACTTACAAGTCAATCTGAAATGACTTCATTTACTGCCTTGCGCGGGGTTTGCGAGTTTTGCCTAAACGTAATCGTGATGATTCATTGTATACTTTTAGGTATCAGAGTAGAGGGAAACACACAGGGTGAATGCCGGTAAACTGAAAATAATCATTAGTAAATACAAATTATCAGTTTTTATGGTTATTTTTGGAGTGATAGGTGTAGGGTTCCTAGCATTTTCATCTGCTGCGTCTGATTCGGTTATTGTTGAGTCTGAAAGTACATTTATCACTGGCGATGCCAGTGTCTTGTACGATGTAAATACCTCCGAAAATCAATACGTAGAGTTCGGATCTAGTGACGGCCAGACCTGGGAGCAAGCTCTCTTGGCTGCTACTGAAGCCACAAATATTCCGCCTGATTGTCACCAGGACGAATCGACCATATCATCAGCCAGGACTTCGGAGTGTCGGGTCATTGCCCAAGTAGGTATGAATATAATGCGTGATTGGTATATTAAAAACACCGGTTTCGAAAGTTATTTCGACCCTGATCTAAACAGATTTTTGACAGATTCAGACCTAGACCCGTATCCGGGTGGTGAAATAACGGAAAGCAATATAACGCTTGATAGAAAAAAATTCTCCGGCCCAATAACTATAGTCGGCAATAATGTCACCATTACAAATTCCAAAGTGGAAGTAGGGGGCTATTCATACGGGATAGACTTAAGGCAGGGCAGCAATTACACAATTGACAGAGTTACTGTTGAATACGTTGGCCAACTTGGTCCGACTAAAGCCGATCGTGGCAACAGGGCTGTGTATGCAAATAAGCCAGGCGTAGTCAGAAGGGTAAAGGCGCTGGATGGTTTTAGTTCAGGTTTTCGAGCGGAGGGCCAAGGGGCTATGGACATACTTTGGGAGTACAATTTCCTAGATAGACTTTACGTTACCGATCTTAACCCCGATGGATCAACAGCAGGAGACCACAACACATCAGCAACGCTAAGGTCAAACTTAGGTGCTTCGCAAGGTATTAGTGGCGTTACATATCGACGAAACATGTTCTTAGATGGAACATCAGCCGCATTTAGCTTTTATGATAAAGAACCAAGTGTTACTCATAGCAATTTATTATTCGAAGAAAACATTTATGATATTTTTCATACATCTAACTCTGACGGATCTGGTGGCCGAGGTGTTAATTATTGTATAAATTCGGGTAACAGTGGTAACTACAGTAACGTAAGGTACATAGGGAATGTTTTTGGTCAATCTCAAAGACCTACAAATAAAGGCGATGGAAATTGGTACCGCAAATGTGGCTCGTCATTTCCAAGTTCGGGTAATCAAGGCGATTATTCATCAGGCAATAGGTATATCGACGGCAATCCTATTTAGAAGATCCTGAAGTTTTACTTATTGGACGTAAAGTCAATTCTTAGTTGGGCCATTAGTTCGACGGCACGTTTTGGGATGGGGCTATCGACCGTGAATCTAACAACGCCTTTACTATGGTCTAACTCCGGAAATTCTTCGATAACTACTGATACAATTCGTGGATCAAACGGATAGACATTTAATCCGTGCTTGTTATCGCTGAAACCAATCAAGGGCTTGTTGTTAAGTTTGAATGCTGGCAGGCCGTAGCTCAAGCCTTCGACTGCATCCGGTGCTAGTTCTATAACGGTATCAATCACGCATTTTTTTAAACACTGTGCCTCATCACTATCAAGGCTACTCAAATAATCACTAAACATATCCTAATTGTAGCTCAAAATAAAAACCCCATCCATGGGATGAGGTTCATATTTTGGTAGCGCGCCTAAAATCGGATTGGAACCTAATCTGTTCAGAGCTTAGCCGCTGGAAACAGCAATTAGAGGTGGCACAAGATGTTATGTGGACTGGCAGTTAGGAGTGGAACGGATTCTTAAACTAGGTTCTTTTCTATGTAGTCTTTAAGGTCTTTCACGAACTTAGCATAGTCAGACGTAATGTCGTCATACTTAAAGCTATCAAATACTGCCGTCTTAAGCTCTTTAAAGATCGTTTTGATCTCGTCACTGTTTCTGCCGTCGCTGATCAGCTGGTCTTTGATGTATTTAAGCTTGTTATGTGCCGGCAGGCTTGAGGCGCTTACAGTGAACTCGTTGCCTAGTTTTTTAGTTACTGCGCTAACTGAACTAGAAAGAAGCTCATTCTTAATAAAGTCTTCGCCAGTTATCGCATTAGTATTTTTTGAAATCTGCTTGTAGGTCAGCCATTTGATTTCATGACCCCACTCATTGTAGTTTTTCTGATTATCCTTAGCCGCTGTATCGTTATCACTTACGATGAGCCCCTTTCTCTCAGCAGCTTCAAGCGTAGGCACTAAGGACCTGAACGAAGGTGCCCCGGAACCATGAACAATACCAAGCTGGCTAAAGAACTGTTTGTGGTTTTTCGTAGTGTACTTCTTAAATAACTGCTTGTCTCTCCAGCCCTCAAAAAGCAGGTTTACCTCTTTTAGATGTTCGAAAGTAGAATAGTTAATTGCATTGAATATAACTTCTTCATCTACAATATTTCCTTCGTTTCCTTCCTCTAAACTAGTTACTTCGCGATCCTTTCTTACAATATAGTGCCTTGAAATATCATGTCTATCGATCATAAAAATAGAGTGAGTCGAGTAGACTACCTGATTATTTGTTGATACTTTCAGCAACTCATCCCTAAAGTACCTTGCCCCGGAGGGGTGAAGGCCGATTTCTGGTTCGTCAATCAGTATAAGCGCGTCCTGGAGCTTACCAGTATGTGAGGTGCTCGAAATACTAAGCAGGAAAGCAATGAACTTCTTGAACCCGTCACTCCTGTCTTTGAATTGGAAATCGTTCTCTTCAGATATGCTGCACTGTATTTTTGTCCCGTCCATTTGCAAAGTAAAACTAACATCACCATACTCTTTCCAGACAGTTGCTAAATACTCGGTCGCTTTTTCGTGGACTCTTTTTAGTAGGTTGTTTAAGCGTGTTGGACCTTTTTCTTTTTCTGCTTTAATAGTGCTCGGTATATCTTCAATCCCCGCCAGATTAAACATGTTCTTTAGTGAAAGAAACTTTTTAGGATCTTCCATGAACTTGGCTAAATTAACGTGAGACGGCAAGAAGTCCTGCTCTTCAAACTCCCAAAAAATAACTTCAGGCAGATTGTCCTTCATGTACTGGATTAAGCTGCCGTGAACAAGATCTGAAAAGTTGTCAAAAGTTGCTACCGCGAGATAGCCCTCAGGAATTTTTTGGTGTTCTTCTTCTGACAACTTGGCTAGCTTTAATGCGCCTAATGTTGTCTTTAGTCCTTCTTCGTCAGTATACTCAAAGTCTTCGGGGCATTTTGAGGTTATCTTATACCAGCCGTCTGTAATGTCGTACTTCTCGTCATATGTAAAATATTGACCAGATTTACTTTCTTTAGGGACATTAACCTTGTATTGGAGGTGTTCAAATGTTCTTATGAAACCGTATACAGTAAGCGCCTCGTCACCTATACTCGCAATTTTAGCCCTTGGCCCGGCTAGGATTTGAGCATTTAAAATATCCCTAACTGCCTCGTGATCCTTCTTCTCAAGCTTAAACTTAAACTTGATGCACGATTCATCAACCTGCGCCTCATCTCCTAGAGGCTGCCTCTCGTCTGACTTGTGGGGTGCGTATTCTGGTGAAAGTGTTGCAAGGGCGTTTAGTACGTTTGATTTGCCCGACTCATTAATACCAACTAAAACTCTGCAGCTTGGATCAAATGTAACAACCTGATGTTTTATAGACCTGTAGTTTATGATTGTTGATTCTACTAGTTTCATATTTTGTAGCTTTTGTCATATTCCCACCACTTGGTTACAGTTTACATCTGCCACCTCTGTTTTACAAGATTAGCACTCAATACGTAGCCAGTACGCGCGCAGACATGTGTGTGCGCAGAGCATGTTTTGTAAGCAATACGTGCGCGTGTGCGCAGGTGATCTATTGGTAGATATTTTCTACCGCATACATAGCAGATTCACCATTTGTGCCATGAATCAATTCAACAAAGCTCGGATTAACATCCAATAAGTAGCCCCAGCGCAGCATGTAGTCGTCAGCTTCTTTCGTACCAATCCTGCTATTTATGTGTCTAATTTCAGGAAAATAACAGAGATACAGCCACCGGAAGTGCAGTTTTGAGCCACGTGGAGCATTCTGGGCTTGCGTGTCGCGCTTTCTGACGAAGTATGTAATGAAAGCTAGGTCTGCAGCCTTCTTTCCGTCTGGGGTCATAGAATGTTTGACGTCCATGTACGTAATTGGCATGCCCAGCATGCTCTTTATGCGAATTTTGGATACATGCAAAAAGTCGAGCCTGGATTCTTTAGGTATGCGCTCGGTCCTGTTCATGCCAAGCCAGTGGAACTTCAGCGGCTGATATTTACTGACAAACTTGTCAAATGATTGCATGCCTTAGAGCTGATGCATTATCCGAATAAACACGATAGCAGCTACTATCGGAAATAAGAAACCTGCGGCTGATGTGATTGTGAAAAATACTAATTTTGGCACATCATGTAACGCTCCGGGTTTTTCTTGTCCAAGCATCATGAGTGCGCCGTCACGGTCGTTCATAGCATGGATTGATTTGATCTTTCTTAGCTTTAGTAAAAAGAACGGTATTGATGCAAATGAGATAACAAATATACCGGGCAAAAATAACAAAACCGTAGACAATGAAACGAAAGTGCCAGTTATGATGCTGTAGATCAAACCTGCAGTTAACCACCAAAAGATAACACTCTTTGAATATGATGTTGCCGACATGTTGTATTCATCAGCATCAACACCTGCGACCTTCTTTTTCTTTTCTGCCATTGCTACTCCTTCGTTAATTAGGTGCGAGCAATCAAAAAGCCCGTCACGAGCGACAGCCTTTCGACCATCCATCACCGTTTCCAGCAATGACATCAACAAGAAGTACTCATGACGAGCTGTTTCTTGTTGATGATTTGATGACCATGCCGGCAGAACCGGGTTAGGTCTAGTGGATTAACCACTTGAAGACATTATATCTTGTTTGTGTACAATGACTACCAGTAAATATACTAAATAACATAAGCATTATCCTTGCAAATTTGTGTTCGGCCACGTATGCTGTACTTAACTGTCCCACTGATCAAGGACGAAAAAAGGATCACATCATTAACCATAAATAGTAAAGGAGATTCAAAAACAAAATATCTGCGAGGCTATAACTAATAAGAGGAAGCCGGATATGAAAAAACTACATAAACATTCAACTGCATACCGAATGCAGTACGTAACTAGTGACAGATTTTTAGTAGCTGCACTGATTAGTAATGGGCTTAGTCCAGAAGTAATTGCTAAGACGAAGGCAGGCGTCATGTTCTATACATTTAAGCGCAGTCAGCGTTTTACGAGACTACTAGAACGTTACGAAAATAACACGCTCAAGGTGAAAACAGACTACTACGATCGAGTTTGCGAGATGCATTACGAACCCTTCGATTGGGGTAATGACTAGCAAGGAGGCTCGTAAGCTCCTTGGCAAACAAGCGCAGGAAATGTCCGATGATGAGGTACAACACTTCATCGAGTTTCTTGTTGCCTGCGCCAAGGAGCGCCTTGGAGTCAAGGTGTAAAAAGAGCCAATAACACTATAAAATAGTTGTAGTGAAAGGTACAACACTATGAATAATCAAAGAACCAAGAAAGCCGTTGCATATATTAGGGTTTCAAGCACTATGCAAAAGGACAACGAAAGTCCTGATACGCAACACGCAAAAATTCAGGAATATGCTAACTCAAATGGGATTGAGATTATCAAAGACGGCTGGTTCTTTGATGAAGCAAAAAGTGGTAAAAATGCAGACCGTGAAGAGCTGCAGAACATGCTTAAGTTTGCTCTTTCGCGGAGAGACAAGATTGATCACGTAATAGTTTACAAAATGAGCCGCGCTTCTAGGGACCTGTACTCATACATCACACAAGTGCAAATGGCACTAAGATCAAAAGGTATCACAATGAGATCCGCCACGGAGCCAATTGATGATACAAAAATGGGAAGGTTCATGGAAAACTTGTACGTCATACTTGCCCAGCTCGATAATGACAGCAAAGCAGAATATACGCTCGATAACATGAAATCGCTTGCCGCGCAGGGCTATTATCAACACTCGCCACCGACTGGATACGATAACGCTAAGCTGCCTAATGCTATGGGGAAGCCAAGACCTTCGCTTAAACAAAATGACATGGCGCCAAAAGTAAAGAATGTCCTCGAAAGGTTTAGTAAGGGTGGTATCACGAAAGCCGAGCTCAAAAGATATGCCGATTCTATCGGATTGAGGAGTAGGTATGGCAAGAAGATGAGTGAAGATTCAATTAATCGCATGCTTGGCAATGCGACATATGCAGGCTTTATTAAGGATAGATTCACTGATCACAAACAAGTAGCTGGTAGGCATGAGCCAATCATTACCCCAGAAGTTTATGAGTTAAACCAGGCGCTTCTTTACGGCAGGAACACCCGTAAAGATGAGGTACACAAGCGTAAGAACGAGAGCTATGTACTGAAAGGAACATTGATGTGTATCGGATGTAACAACCCTTTGTACGCTTCGGCGCCACGCACTGGAAATGGTGGATATTCTCCAAGATATCATTGTGGACGCGGCTGTAAATCACCATCCATAAAAGCAAATATTGTGCATGAGGACTTTGAGCGTTTGCTTGATGAGCTTAAGCCTTCTGAAGGCGTGCTCAAATTGTACAAACAAGTGTTGATTCAAGAAGCCAATAAGGCACTAGGCGCTCTTAATGGCCGTATATCAGCTGTACGAGATGAGCTTGACGAGATTGCTGTAAAACGGGCTAACGGAATTGAAATGTTCGCCGGTGGAGAGTTGTCTATAGAAGAAAAGAACGTATTAATAGACAGTTTGGATCAAAAGAAGCTAGAAACCCAATTAAGACTGCATGACCTTGAGCAACTGCAGAATATTCGTGAATCTGACATAGATGCTGCGATCAACTTTATGGGTAGCGTCAACGAGCAGTGGAAGAACAGTAACTTCGATAACAGAGTTAGGTTCCAAAACATACTATTTCCTCAAGGTATTACGTATAATCTCGCCGAACAAGAGTTTGGAACCTCACAAATGAGTCCGCTTTATAGATTGGTGGAACGAAAAAGAGACTCCGGAGAGTCTCAAAAATCTTACTTGGTAGCGGGGGCAGGACTCGAACCTGCGACCTCTTGGTTATGAGCCAAGCGAGCTGCCGCTGCTCCACCCCGCGTCGTCGGCATGTGATGGCGTTTGCGCCAGAACTGCCGACGAAACAAGTTCCTCGGACACTTCTGGCACCCTCGCCAAGCTGCCTCCTCTCGATTTTGTGAATCCTCTCACAAAATCGGACAAGCTACATTTATTAGTAGCTTTTAGACTGGGATATATTATACATAACAGAGGTAATATAGTCAATGGTGTGGTTTGGGGAAATAGTTTTAACTAAAGACTATTTCTTTGATTTAGGTTTTTTAGGCTCACGCCTTGGTCGATCTTTCGACATAAAAACACTCCTCAGTACAAATTAATTTGTCTTGTGTGAAGTGGTTTTATGAAATCATCTTAAGTTTTGCTCCTTGTGTTGGTATTACCCAAACCACATCTACAATATATCTCATTTCTTACCGCTTGTGTATAGTCGATATCACTCTGATAAAATTACTTCGTTATGATAGAGAGACAAGTAGACGCAATTATAGGTCTGCAAATGGGTGACGAAGGAAAGGGTAGATTTGCTCACCAGCTTGCAGCGAACTATCCTATGGTTGCACGATTTAATGGAGGGGCAAACGCAGGACACACATTTTCGCATAATGGTCGGGAAGTAAACACACATCAGATTCCGTCTGGTATTACTCACGAAGGTGTTGTGAACTTGATAACTATTAGCTCATACGTTGATCCAAAAGCATTACTAGAAGAAGCAAACGGACTCTGGGAAATAGGAATTCCGGTATCGGGTAGAAACCTTAAAGTATCTGATGGGGCAAATTTAGTATTGCCACACCATATTATGCGCGACAATATTCGTGAGTTAAGTAAGGACGGACAAGGTAGTACAGGGCGAGGTATTAGCTTTGTAGGTTCAGATAAATACGAACGAATTGGCGTTACACTAAATGACTTCATTAACGACCCTCAGCTTGTAAAATCAAGGGTTATTGAAGGTATAGACGGGGTCAACAGATCACTGGATGAGTTGTTCGTCTCCGTAATGGAAGACGATGACTTAGAAGATTCAAATCGCGAACAGCTATTGGAAAATATTTGCAATGCTGTTGGTGTAGCTAATCTAGAATGGGCCAGCTGGAAAGAAGCGACTGGAGAAATTAGAGCATACGAAACGGATACTTTTGAATTTATCCACGAAGCATTAGGAAAAGGTCAAACGCTACTAGCAGAAGGTGCTCAAAGTTCTGGATTAGATATCGAGCATGGAATGAGGCCGGAAACCACTTCATCACATGTGACCATTGGTGGCGCGTTAAGCAGCATAGGCGTTGGACCACGTGCTATTGGAGAAGTTTATGGTGTCGCGAAACTTCCTAAATCAAGGGTAGGTGGTACACCTGAATCTTTTCCTACCAGGATCACGGATGAAGAAATAGCAGCTCGTATTAGAGGTAACGCAGGCGATATTGATGGAGAATACGGAAAGTCTACAGGTAGAGAACGAATGGTGGGATGGCTCGATTTACCAGAGCTTAGAAGATCTGTATTAGTAAATGAAGTAACACAATTAGTATTTACAAAATTAGATTGTATTCCAAGAGCCGGGGACTATACTCAAGTTGCTACACATTTTGTAGGCGAAGATGGACAGCCTGTTGAGATAGCTCCAAACTTTGTTAGTAAGGTCAGAAAAATGAAACCTGAATATGAACAGTTACCAACATGGGAAGAAGATATTTCCGGTGTGCGAAGGTTTGATGAATTACCAGAAAATGCCAAAGCCTACCTCGAATTTATCAAGAGCCAACTAGGTGTCGAGATAACAATGGTCGGTGTCGGTCCAGAGTCTGAGCAATTTATTGATATGCGAGTAGCGACTTAAGAATTACCAGCTTTGTTCGCTGTAGTCCATGTAGTTACTGTCGGTTGCAGTAACTTTGTATGCAATATAGTTACCTTTGTCGAGTTTTGCAATCGGAGGTAATTTCGTACCTTCTATGTACTTTCTAGGCTCGATAATATGTTCAAATACCTGCTGTTTTAACTTGGCGTCCGCGATTGGCTCAGCTGTTCCTTTGATATATAAAACCTGTAAAGATTCAGAAGGATGGATAGTAATCTGAACTTTGCTGTTAGACTCCAAATTTTTGACCTTAGTAGTTTCAGTTTTGGTCAGGAAATATATGTTTTCATCTTTATCCAATATGTAATGAATAACCGATGCATGTACGTTGCCTCTTCCGTCAGACGTGGAAAGTACGGCAGTATTATCGAGTTTAGTTGTGCCATCGTTTTCATGTGGCCTGGATAATGGTTTGTCGTGATCGATTTTATACGGCTGGAAATCTTTCTTGGCTGGCTCTTCCGGTTTTAATGTGGATGCAGTATCGCGTTTTTCTATATATTTTTCAATATACTCAACAAACTTTTTTGCGCATTTTATATTTACGTACCTCAGTTCGTAATCTTTTACGTGGGTATGAAGTACTATTGAGGCAAAGGGGCCGGCTAACGTGGTCTTAACGCCAGCAACTACTTCGTAAGTTATTTCGTCCCAGTTTCGATAAAACGGCTTACAATCTATAAATATTACACGTCTGTCGGTGGCAACTAACATCACAGGCTCGAAAGATTCGTATAAACGACCGTAAACAACGCCTTTGACGTGCTCATTCTCATGAATAATAGTAGGCAGGTATCCGGTGCTCAGTTTCGTGAATCCATAAGCAGTCATCCCAGCTTTTTTGAGTTCGTCTTTAACTCTTTGGTTGTGTTTGGCTAAGTTCATAATGCACCTCCTAATATCTAGTATCTACTCCTTGAGAGCAGTTTTCAAGTATAAGCAAAACGGCTAGGATTTACTCCCAGCCGCTTTGCTTCAGTCTTTAATGCATGTATCTATTCAGTAGCTTGCTCCGATCCTCCCTCAAAATGAGGTCAACCATGTCCACGATGTCCAAAACCCTCACCTTTTTCTGATCTAATAGCGTCTAAGTCTATGCCTTGCTCTTCAGCCCAAGCTTTAAAGTCTTCCATATCAGATTTCATTTGCTCATGGATTTCTTCACGAGTTAAATCCTGGTCTCTCAACTCTTCACGCGCTTGCCTCATTTCTTCACGTTTTTGCGAAAGCGCGTCGGCTTGTTCTTGAGTCAAGGTTCCGTCTTCGACCAGACTTGCGAGTCTTTCAGCTTCTTCTGCTTCCATTTCAGCATGTTTTTCCACGCGTGCTTCATCGAATACTGCCTGCACATCATCACGGCTCAACCCAAACTTTTCAACAAGTTTATCAATGATTCCACTGCCGTCCTCACCTCCGTATGCGCTAGCCACAGATGGTCCAACGAGTGATCCTGCAGCTATTGTCGTTAGGACTCCAGCTGCTAGCATTGCTTTACTTAATTTCATTTCTTCTCCTTCGCTTTAGTTTCTTGATACCCTAGCTGATACTTCGCTTACGTTCCAGGAGCTAAAAAATTGTGAGCTCAGTCCGGAACAGCTTTTACCGTTAGGATATAAAGAATATAAATTACCAAGCTGAAATCACACTTTGAGAAGACTTAATTTTTGCTGAGTTAGTATTTTGGTACGCAAACAGTGAAAGTAGAACCTTTGTCCACAGTACTTTTTACAGTGATTTTGCCACTAAGTGCCTCGATAGATTTTTTTGCAATTGAGAGGCCGATTCCATATCCACCTACTTTGTTCTTGGTCCTAGACTGGTCGGCCCTATAAAACCTATCAAATATCTTATCCTCATCCAGAGGGTTTATTCCAACCCCTCTGTCTTTAACATCAACCAGATAACTGCTCTTGCTCAAACTAACTTTAATAGAAATTTCTGAGCCCGTAGGACTGTATTTACTGGCATTATTTACTAGAGTCGCTATGACATTAGTCAAAGCCTCTTCGTTTGTATGGATTTCTTGAGACTTAAGTTTTCTAATAACGGTTTGTTTTTTCCTAGAAATATCCTTTTTATTACGTGCAATTGCGTTTTCAATTATCTCTCTCAAATCAGCTTTTGCTTTAACTAAATCTTCGTTTTCTAGTCTTGAAAGTTTCAACAATCCTTCTGTAAGGGAGGTGAGTTTATCTAGCTCTTCGATGTTACTTTCAAGCTGTTTTTTAGCATCCTTTAATGTTAGCTTTGAATCAGTAAGGGAAATTTCGTTTTCCAACCTCATAGCTGCTATTGGAGTTCTGAGTTCATGTGAGGCGTCTGAAGTAAACCGACTTTGTGACTCATGAGCTTCCTCGATAGGACGCAGACTTCGTCTCGCCAAGTAATAACTTAGTAGTCCACCACTGACAAATATAAATAAGTTTATAAACCCCAAACTTATCCTTATGTCTCGCTTAGCATCCTTAATTGCCTTATCTTGACCAGTTAAAAAGTCTTGCAGGCCTTCAAGGTTGTTCAGCCTTATTATCTGCGCAAATGAGTTTGGTCGACGGATACCTTGTTCAATTTCGCGTGATGCTAACTGGTAAAGACCTAAACTGAAAATTAGGGAAATTGACATTATTATTAGCAAATATAAACCAGTAAGTCTTAGTGATGCTCGCTGGAACATGCTCTGTCGCATTACTTTTTCTCTCCGAAGTAATAGCCAAAACCACGTCTAGTATTTATGAGTTTTGGAAGGTCAGGGAAGGGTTTATCGATTTTGTTTCGTAAATATCCCATATAAACTTCTACTGTATTTGGTAGGATGTCAGCGTCATAATCCCAAACATGCTGCATAATCTGATCTTTGGTGGCTATGCGTCCGGGTTGGCTCATTAAATATTCAAGCAGGGCAAACTCTTTTGAGGTAAGTTCAATAATTTCCTTACCACGATTAGCAGTGAAGCTATCACGGTCCAAACTAACACCGTTTGATTCTATGTGAGTGTCAACTGCTTCCTTGGGTCTGCGCAATAGGGCACGCACCCTTGCAATTAATTCTACAAAAGCAAAGGGTTTGACCAGATAGTCATCCGCGCCCGCGTTGAGACCTTCTGCGCGGTCAAGCACCTTATCTTTTGCAGTAAGTAAAAGGACCGGGGTATGGATTGAAGCCTCTCGCATCGACTTCAAAATCGTAATACCATCGGTCCCAGGCAACATCCTGTCCAGAATAACTATGTCGTAAGGTTCAGTAGTTGCCATACTGAGTCCTTCATCTCCGTCGTAACAAACATCCACAGCGAAGGCCTGTCTTTCCAACCCGCGCACAAGTGCCCCAGCTATCTTATGATCATCTTCTATAACTAGAACTCTCATACTTATATTATAACTGCCAACCTGAAATTAAACTGAGAAAATAAAACACCACTGAAAGATTTAACCTCCAGTGGTGTATTCTATGCGTTTTATCGCTGTCGTTCGCGTGCTTCACTAACGTGAATAGTTCGACCACCAAATTCCTTGTTGTCTAAGCCGTCAATCGCAGCTTTACCTTCATCGTCAGAGTCAAATTCTACGAATCCAAACCCACGTGAACGTCCAGTTTCTCGGTCAGTGATAACTTTAGCGCTTGCTACAGTACCAAATTGTGAGAAGCCATCTTTAAGCTCATCATCGGTTGTTGAAAACGGTAATCCGCCTACAAATAGTTTCATGTTACTGTTACTTTCCTCTTATTTTCTTTGGCAATTCGACCATCTGATTGAGAGGATATGTAACGTTGAACGATTTTCTTAGCACTTTTCACTCTTAAAAGACTCTTGCAAGACTAATTAAAACACGAAATTAACAAATCAACTAATTATTTTGGGTCATTTACAATCGATTTTGTTAGCAGCACGTCTAACAGCTTGAGACCAGGTAGGGAAAGCATGAATTGTATACTGGATTTTTGATGCTTTCATTTTCCACTGAATCGCTAGTGTAAGTTCATGGATCAGCTCACCGGCTCGTGGACCGATAATGCTTGCTCCTAGTAGTACGCCCTTTTTATTAGCTAGGATTTTCACAAATCCGGTATCTTCTTGTGTAGTGTTTGCTCTAGACACTACACTCAACGGAATCGCACCAACTTGATACTTAACTTTCTTTGCTTTTAGCTCTGCTTCTGTAGCTCCGACAGCAGCTACTTCAGGTTCAATAAATACACATCTAGGGACAGCGTGATAATCTGCCATGTAGATTAGGCTAGAACTCATGTTTTGAGCCGCTATTCTACTTTGATAACTGGCAGTATGAGTAAACATGTATCCACCAGTAACATCACCGGCCGCAAATATGTGTGGGCTGGAGGTTTTCATTTCTCGGTTCACTTTTATTCCACGTCTGTCGAACTCTACACCAGCATTTTCTAGTCCTAGATCAGTATTAGGTGCTTTCCCAGCTGCAAGCAAAATATTGTCGACTGTTACTTTGTGAATTTTCCCAAGTTTCTCAAAGCTAACAATTCTCTGAGAGCCTTTTTTCTCAACTTTAACGACTTTAGATTCTGTATGTACTTCAGTTCCATTGGCGTCGAAAATAGCTTCAACTAGGTCGCCGACTTCTTCGTCTTCACGTGCAAGTAAGCGTTCAGCAAACTCAGCGATGTGGACTTTTACTCCAAAACTGGAGAAAATATGAGCGAATTCACAGCCAATAGCACCTCCACCTATAATAAATAGGCTTTTTGGTGGTTTCTCTAAGTCAAGAGCCTGACGGTAACCAATATACCCGGATTCTTCAAGGCCGGGAATAGGTGGTACGACATCATGAGTCCCAGTTGCAATTAGAAACTGCTGTGCAGTGTAGCGTTTACCTCTGACACTCAGGGTCCAAGGGTCTATAAAGTGAGCATGTCCTTTAATGACGTTTATGCCATCGTTTTTGAATGCGGCCTCTCCTTCTGAGGTCCCTGTGTTGCGTACAGCGGTATCTTTCCAAGCTTTAATTGCAGGGTAGTTGATAGATACATCTTTAACTTTAATTCCAAAGTTCTCAGCGTTCTTGATTGTGTTAAGAGTTTCGGCTGTCTGAAGCAAGGCTTTTGTAGGCACGCAACCATAGTTAGGGCATTCACCGCCTAGTTTTTCCTGCTCAATAACAGCAACAGATTTACCCTTGGATCTTAATGTGTGTGCTGCAACACCACCACCAGAACCGGTACCTATGACAATTACGTCGTAGTCAGTCAATTTAGGTTTTATGTGTTTTGATTTATAAACCACCCTTAAATTTCCCCTTTACCAAACTATTCTATGATGAAGTAACATATGTCCTGCATCTGGATGGTAAGCACCCAAGTGTTTGGCTGCTTGTCTGCGAATATCATTTGCAGTTACTTCGTGTTTTTTAGATATCCAGGCGTTTACGTCTTTCTGAACTTTATCTGCAACTAATTCTGCACTGCCTGCTGGTTCTCTAACAGCTTGGCAAGCTGCAAACACACTTGCATATACTTTTCGTTCGTCGTATGGTTCAGTGTGGCCTTTTCTTTTAACGATATGTTGCATGATCTTATCCGAAATTTATTGTCCCATTAGCGATTAAAATTAGTATCCAGCCTAGCGCTACGAACAGCAGGCCCATAGCTAGACGCATACTGCCTTTAGATTCTTCTTTCCACTTACTAACGGCGCTAATTTTAGTGCCTGACGCTACCATAATGAGAATAACGATCAAAGGCAACACAAATACCAGGTTATAGAGAACCATTAGCAAGAATGCCCAGATGGTAAAGTCAATTCTCAGTATGGTAATGATTGCAAGATAAGGTGCACCAGTACAAGGCAGTTCAACAGCTGCAACGAACGCACCTAGAAGCATCACGCCCCATACTGACTTGTTGCTGTGTGACCAGTCGTGGATCTTATCAGCGTATTTTTTAGGTATCTGAAGACTGAACCCTTTTCCATACCAGAAGTAATCTTTAACTTCTAGTACACCAGCCAAGATAACCAATGCTCCAACAGCGATACTCAAGTATTCGGCTATTACAATAGGTATGGTAGAGAAGAAATAAACCAAGCCAAGTCCTGCAATTAGGTAGGTGGCGAATATCGCAAAAATATAAGCACCACCAACGGTCAACAATCTCCTGGCAGAGCCGCCTTGGCCCAATATAACTGACACCATCAGGATAAGAACACCTATTGCGCATGGGTTGATTGAGTCAATTGCAGCTGCTCCTAATACAATTCCAACCTGTGGCAGATCTAACATTACAGTTCTCCCTCCGTATCTCTACATTCTTCTGGAGGCAATCCATCAGGCCCAACTCCGACCAGCTCGCAGTGATTGTTATGGGTTTGTTGGTCGTGTGCTTCATGATCAGCGTCTATCATTTCTAGTTCGGTGCCAACCTCGGTAATGTTGCAGAGATCCGGATTGAATTCACTGACTCCAAATTCTGTACATCTTTCTGAATCCCTTACGCCGTACTGTTCACAAAGTTTGTCGGTATAGTTTTTAGATGGGCCAAACTCAACGATTAGACAATCACCTGGAGGAACAACAGACTCATCGCGCATTATGTAACGACCCGGTTCTTCAAGCTTTTCTTGGTAATATGTGTCATTTTCTATGTTGAATCTATACACAAAAGCTTGTACTTCTCCAGGCACTCCGTCGCCACAGTCTTGACCGTTTGCTGCAGAAATAACTGCCTTGCCATTCTCGTCACGTTGCATCAAGCCTCTAGCACCGGCTTGGTTTCCTGAAGGAACGTCACCGTCTACGTCATTTTCAAACAGCCAATCCTCAGTGGCTATGGTTATTGAATTATCAGTAATGCTACCATCTGTTACGTCCATGAATTTTTCTAACGATGCATCATACTCTTTCTCAATAACTACGCCTTCTAAATGGATTCGCTTATCGTCGTGTTCGTGATAGGTACTGGTTCCGATTTTATTACTCAAGAACTCGTAAGGATCTCGCAGCTCAATTTCTTCGCCACAGACCCAGAACTCTATGTCTGTATGCCAGTGCACAGGTCCCTTGGATTCTGAAATAGTATTAATGTAAACAGTGGATCCGATTAAAAGCAGGGAAGGAAAGATTATTGTAGCTGCAATTGCTAAGAATAATGGAGTTTTAACTGAGTGGAATTTCTTGTTTCTGACCACTCTAGAAGCGATAAGTAAAAGCACAACTAATACAAGTGATGCAATCAAGATTACCTTTATACTGAAGGAATTAATTTGCCCCTCAATATCATTAGCTGTGTTTGCGAAAATCTGAAGCGTTTCTAGCATATTTGTTTGTATAAAACCCACCAATTAAAATTGCTTATGTTTCAAAAGCACTATACCATGAGTATAATCAGGGGGGCAACAAGAAAAATAAAATGAACACATGGTTTCAAAAACACGTCGATGATGTACTTAGCGAACAGCATGTCGACTTCTCCGATGGCTTGTCTGTCGGGGAGGCGAAAAATCGTATAGATAAGTTCGGCAAAAATCAGCTTGAAGCAAGTAAAAAAATCAATCCCATATCTCTGTTTTTTGGGCAGTTTAAGGACGTCCTGGTCATAATACTGCTAGTTGCAGCTTTGGTTTCTTGGGGTGTTGGTCTGGTCGGGGAAGGCGAGTCGTACGTTGAGCCTTCAGATTCTCAGCTTATTGCATATCAAACTAAGGTTTGCGAAGGAGAAAGTGGTCAAGGGGTAAGTAAAGAATGCTCAGATACTCTAAATGCAATTAGGCCAGACAGTGATACTAAATTGGTTTGTAGCGAGTCCAACAAGTGCAAGGTCGTAGGTGTTAACGAGCACGAAGAAGATTCTAGTTCAGAAGGAGCTCAAGAAGCGTTACTTATTTTTGCCATTGTAATCGCTATCGCGATAATAGGTTTCTTTAATGAATATAAGGCAGAAAAAACAGTAGAAGCACTTAAGAAACTGGTAGGACAAAGCGCAACAGTTAGAAGAGGTGGGAAAATAATCGAGGTAGACGCTGTAGATATAGTACCGGGAGATATCGTACTGCTTGAAGAAGGAGCAAAAGTACCGGCGGATATTAGACTTGTTCAGGTTAGAAACTTGCAGATAAACGAAGCATCGCTAACTGGAGAAAGCTTGCCGGTCTCTAAACACGAGAAGCTCATATCTAAAGATGCATCGTTAGGGGATCAAAAAAACATGGCCTTTGCCGGCACGTTCGTAACTCAAGGTACGGCAGAGGGAGTCGTGGTGGAGACTGCCCAAAAGACAGAACTTGGTAAAATCGCTAGTCTTGTTAACGATGTTGAGACAGAAGAAACACCAATGCAGAAAAAGCTTGATGACCTAGGAAAAAAATTAGGAATTTTAATACTTGCTATATGTGCAGTTGTTTTTGTTATCGTCCTTTTCCTAGTTGATGAAGCTAAAGACAAAGAGTTCATACAGAGGATGATATTTGCCTTTACTGCTGCAGTTGCACTTGCTGTCGCAGCCATACCTGAAGGTTTGGCGTTTGTTGTGCGAATCAGCTTAGCGCTTGGTGCGCGTAGAATGGCAAGCAAAAAAGGCTTAGTAAGAAAGCTAAGTGCTGTCGAAGCACTAGGTTCGACAGATGTTATATGTTCTGACAAAACTGGAACTTTAACCAAGGGCGAGATGACGGTTAGGGAGATTGTAGCTGGAGGTGCCTCGTACGAAGTGTCAGGTAGTGGGTACTCACTCCACGGTGACTTTACTGGCGAAAATGGTTCTAAAAAACTAACTAAAGCTCACGAACAACTACTATTAATTGGTGCTATTTGTAACAATGCTCGTCTAAAGGACGACAAAGTTATGGGAGACCCGACTGAGGGCTCCTTGCTAGTATCGGCTGGAAAAACAGGGCTATCTTACGAGAAAGAACAGAAAAACTACAAAAGAGTCGACGAAGTTCCGTTTACAAGCGACAGGAAATTCATGAGCACAGTTCATACTACAAAATCAGGATTTTTAGTAGCGTCTAAAGGCGCAGTTGAGGTCACGCTCAATAACTGTTCGCACATGATCGACGCAAAAGGCAAAAAGGTTAAGCTTACTCCAAAGGACAAAAAAGCAATCCTAGAGCAAAATAAAGAGCTTAGCTCAAAAGCTTTGCGAGTACTTGCTTTCGCGCAAAAAGAAGTAAAAACTCAACCAAAAGGCGCCAAGCAAATCGAGAAAGACCTGGTGTTTATTGGCTTGCAGGCCATGATGGATCCACCACGCGAAGAGGTAATCCAGGTTGTGCATAGAGTCCAGGCTGAAGCGGGCATGAGAGTCATTATGATCACAGGGGACTATATTGAAACGGCAAAGGCTGTAGCGCACGAAATAGGCATCCAGGGTGAAGCCATTAGTGGCGTTGAACTCGAAGAGATGAGTCAAAAAGAATTTGAACAAAAAGTTGAAGAAATATCTGTATATGCTCGAGTGAATCCTGAACACAAGATCAGAATTGTTAAAGCTCTTAAATCTCACGGTCACCAAGTAGCGATGACTGGAGATGGTGTGAACGATGCGCCTGCTATAAAGGCTGCCGATATCGGTATCGCCATGGGCATTAACGGTACGGATGCTGCCAAAGAAGCAGCCGACCTAATTTTGCTGGATGATAAATTTGTAACGATCATCAACGCAATCGAAGAAGGGCGTGGAATATTTGATAACGTTCGCAAGTTCGTCAACTTCTTGATTAGCTGTAATATAGCGGAAGTGCTCGTAATTTTGTTTGGAATATTATTCTTTAATAACTTGCTTTTAACCGCAGCCCAGCTACTGTTCATTAATATAGTAACTGACGGATTGCCAGCAGTCGCACTCGGCTCTGACCCAACCAGAGCCGATGCTCTAAAAGCGAAGCCAAGTAGATTCCAAGAAGCAATCTTAACCAAGAGAGTATGGACAGAAATATTCATATTCGGATTCATGATGACTGCTGTCATGCTTGTGCAGTACTGGTACAACCGAACCCACGAAGGACAGATCGAAGCAGTCTCAGCTGCGTTCACGGCAATGGTTGTTTACGAACTCGTGAGGCTAATAGATATACGAACAGATTACAAAATTAAGTGGTTTTCAAATCCAATGCTTACAGTTGCAATGTTAATATCGATTGCGCTGCAGTTCGCAGTGCTGTATGTACCAGGAATGGCGAAATACTTTGGAGTAGGTCCACTGTCTACGCATGATTGGGTATTTATGGCCGTCGGCTCAGTACTATTGTTCGTTATGATGAAGCTAATAAACCCGGTACTCGATAGAGTCGTGGGCATAGAAAACCATTCGCACAGCCAAACTCTTAAGGCGTAAATTCAAGCATTTAGTAAAATAGTATTGACAAAAATCAAAGCATAAGCTATAATAGTGCTCAGTTGATTAAAAAACAAAAAACATCAACAAACATTAAAAACTAAGTAAAGGAAAAAGATCATGGCTTTCGGACTAGGATCAAAGCACAAAGAAGCTAAGGCTCAAAAGAGCAATAGCAAGAAAAGTGCACAAGCAGACGAAGCAGCAGAAATCTTGAAAAAGATGGAAGCTAAAAAAGACGACGGCGAATGTGCATTTTGTTAACGCAAAGCTCTTGAGAGGAGGGGATTCCTCCTCTCTAACTCAGCCGGGCAACTGTCATGAAACAGATTGCTCGGTCTACTCACCACCCATACAGATAAATTTATACGAAATAAATTCGAATAAATTTCATAACAATTGGTAGGAACGAGTAATTTTATAAAACTTTTTCAAAAAAAGTTAAACAAAAATAGAATTGCTCGCAACCCATCAAAGTAACGATAAGAATAATTTAAGTAATATAGAAAATATATTCTAATAAATAATACTTATCATTACAGAAAAATCACTAAACTGCAGTAAGTGAATAAAAACAAAAAAAGAAAGGAAAACATCACTTTTAAATATAAAAGTGAATAAGAACGAAGATGAGCTACGAACAGCAAGATACGAAAAGTAAATTAGTAAAACTTTTTGATCGTCTATACGAGATCTAAATATACGACTAAGAACTATAAATACGATTAAACAAATCTGCAGAATATAAATAAACTTCCTCGAATGTACTTTGGTCAGTCACAATCGAGGAAGTTTTATTAATTAGAATACGGCGACAATTAATAAACTAAATATAGTTGCTAGTAATATGAATCCCAGGAAAATTAGTATGCCTATGTAGTTTAACCAGTGAGTTTTGGGTGGTTTTTTGTCGCCAAGAGATTTAAGTTGACTGACGCTTAACGACAAACCGCATGCTTGTAACGAGGACCCAACGAAAGGTATGATTCCTCCGACAGTTATAATTCCAAAAACTTCCATCAAGTGACCTCTATAAAGTTTTTTAGATTTTTCTATAGCAGCATCAGAACCGATATCTTCTGACATGATTATATAGGGTAGAGCAGAGTATCTTAGAGCTGCCCTAATGCCCGGTACTATAAACAATAGAAGTCCACCTATTGTCTTGACGGTGGCCATTAATAAGGCCAAGTATAAAATGCCAAATTTCCCACCCATTTTGCGCATTGCTTCCCAGATAGAGATCTTTTCTTTTTTCATGGCTGCATTTGCAGCTGCAGCGACAGTGCCACTATAGATAGTGTTGAACAATGTTACCAGTAGTACGCCTAGGGTGAATGCTATTACTGCAGTCGAGGCAATAAATACAAACAGTGAAGTTTCATCCTCAATCTCAACTTCATTTATCGAATCTTCTGATTCAATTATTAAAGTGTTGTTTTCGTAGGTTATTTGAGTGTCATCTGTGCCATTGCTATTTGTTAAATCTGCAATATTAGTCACCGCGCCAAACATAGACAGGACCACTAAAGTGATGAATACACTTCTAGCGTATTGAACGAATCTATCCATGCCGCTAAAAGTTATCGAGAAGGGGTTTGATTCATACTTTTCCGTCTTTTTCATGTCTTTATCGTACCTGAAAACCATACCGAAATAAATAAAGGTAGAAATTAATGGCAAAAACTGTTACAATCTACCTCTGTTAGAACAAGGCAGGATAGCTCAGATGGTTAGAGCGCAGGACTCATAAGCCTGAGGTCCCGAGTTCGATCCTCGGTCCTGCTACCAAATAAAGACCGTCCCATCTCGGGGCGTTTTTTATTTAACTACTTTGTCCGTATTAAAATAATCATCATGGGCTAGCACTTCTTTTCGTAGCTCTTTCCATATCAAATTCACTTCTTCAAACGCACGGGCTTTTTCGTCTTTATTAGCAACGACATCTTTTCGCTTAATATTGTATTTTTTCCAGGTATGACCCCCGGTTATTAAGTTTAGCTGCATAGGTAAAACTTTATCCAAAGCATAAACGAACAGCGCTTCGTTAGTGTCTTTTTTTTCGTATTCACGAATGGTTGCCGTCATTTCCGGGAAGTCGGGCCACTCCTCTTCCAGTTTATTTAGCGCTTCTTGTTCTCTGAGTCGTTTCTTCATTTCCTGTTCTTTTGTTCTACCTATAGCCATTTCATCTCCAGCGTGTAGTTCGACGATGTCGTGTGCTAGGGCAAATCTCATCGCCTTATCTCTGTCTATATTTGGAATAAATTGACTCAAATACCACGTAGACATGGCTAAGCTATAACTGTGTTCGCTATCATTTTCCTTTCGGAATTCTTTATTAGAGTCGGGAATGTAAATTTTTCTTTTGATGTTAGAAAAATCTGCCAAAGCAGTCATCAAATCTCTTAATCTTTTAGCGTGTAGTTTTGCATCTGTCATTGGTATTATTATTGCATGCTCCCACAAAAATATGTGATTGCCGTATCTGGCGGTGTTGATTCAGTGGTTTTACTAGATATGTTGGCAACCAGAAAGCCAGAAAATATTAGTTATATTGTTGCTCACTTTGATCATGGAATTCGCGAAGACTCTAGTGACGATTTAGATTTTGTTCGAAGCCTGGCTAAAAAATATGACTTAAATTTTATTTCAGAAAGTGGACAACTCGGTCCTGGCGTAAGCGAGGAAACTGCTCGTGAAGCCAGGTATGGGTTTTTAAGAAGAATAAAAAACGAGTTTAAGGCAGAAAAAATCGTAACTGCTCATCACCAGGATGACTTATTAGAAACCATGGTAATTAATATTCTGCGTGGGACTAGTCCGCGTGGCTTAGCGCCGATGCGGGGGCATAAAGACATCCTTCGTCCTTTAATAAACAAGCAGAAAAGTGAACTCATTAACTATGCCAGGGAAAATAAACTAGAGTGGCGAGAAGATTCGACAAATCTGGACGAAAAATATTTACGCAACTATGTGCGTATTAAAATCATGCCCGAACTAGAAAGTAAAAGAGAATACCTATTGGAACTTAATAAAAGAATCGAAAAAATATACATAGACATAGATTTGCGAGTAGATGGGCTTTTATACGGCCAGAAAGTTTTGTATAGACCTAGATTTTTGACTCTTCCCTATGTCGTTCAGCTAGAAATGACCAGAGCGTGGCTAATTAAGGCAGGTGTAAAAGATCTAGACAGAAAGACGATTGAACGTATAACCAATGCTATTAAAACTTTGCCGACAAGCAAGAAAATCGACATCGATAATTCCAGATGGCTACAATCAGAAAAAGAAAATGTATTGATTACTTCAAAATAATAAGGGGTTGTAAGGTATAATCGATTTATAAGAAGTTAGTAAGCTAGAATGCTGACAAAATAATGCCATACGCAAAGGAATTAAATTAGGGATGAATAAAAAACCAAGAGGGAAAAGGCCACAAGATAATAAGCGAGGCTATAAAACTTTAATTTTCGTAATTATCTTGATGTTCTTCGGGCTATTTGCCATATCTAGCTATACAGGTGGTACAGAAGAACTAGAATCGGTTTCGTTTTCTGAAGTAATCCGACGGGCAAACGATGGAGAAATTAGTAAAATTGAAGTTGAAGGGGATGACTTGACGATTACCGAAGAAGGTAACGACGAGCCAACCCAGGAGTCGCGTAAAGAATCTGGCTCATCGATTTACGAACAAGGCCTAGAAAATCGAGACGTCGAAGTAGAAGTAGTAAAACCAGATAATTCTGGTGCTATTTGGCGCGATCTAGCAATAGGCTTGTTGCCAGTATTTATAATTGGTGGACTGCTGTTTTGGATGATGCGTAGCGCACAAGGCCAAGGTAATCAAGCAATGAGTTTCGGTCGTAGCAAAGCACGGCTTTACGGAAATGAAAAAGAAAAAGTCACTTTTAAAGACATCGCAGGTTCTAACGAAGCAAAAGAAGACTTAGAAGAAATTGTACAATTCCTAAAATTCCCGAAAAAATTTGAAGGCGTCGGCGCACGAATTCCAAAGGGTATGTTGCTAGTAGGCCCACCGGGAACAGGTAAAACCATGCTTGCTCGTGCAGTTGCAGGTGAAGCTAACGTGCCGTTCTTTAGTATCTCAGGTTCTGAGTTTGTTGAAATGTTTGTCGGGGTGGGTGCTTCACGTGTACGGGATCTATTCGCAAAAGCTAAGAAGAATTCCCCGTGCATTATTTTCGTTGACGAAATTGACGCTGTTGGACGTCGCCGTGGTTCTGGTATGGGTGGAGGACATGATGAAAGAGAGCAAACTTTAAACCAAATTTTGGTTGAAATGGACGGATTTGAACAAGGTGTAAACGTAATTGTATTAGCTGCAACAAACCGTGCAGATGTGTTGGATCCTGCGTTACTCCGACCTGGCCGATTTGACCGTAGGGTAAACATTACATTGCCTGACCGAAAAGATCGCGAAGCAATCCTGAAAGTCCACTACAAGAAAAAGCCATTAGAGAAAAACGTAGACCTAGATGCGCTAGCTGCAAAGACGGCCGGCACAAGTGGAGCAGACCTTGCGAACATCGCAAACGAGTCTGCAATTGTCGCTGCTAAGCACAACCGTAAAACAATTACCCAGACAGATGTAACTCAAGCCTTTGAAAAAGTGGCTATAGGGCCTGAGCGAAAAGGCAAAGTCATGAGCGAAAAAGAAAAAGAGCTCACAGCTTACCATGAGGCGGGTCATGCGATTGTGGGACACGTGTTGCCGGACAGTGATGATGTGCATAAAGTTACTATTATTCCTCGCGGAGGAACAGGTGGAGTAACTTGGTTTATACCACCAGAGGATAAAAGCTATCACAGCATAGTAGAGTACAAAGACATTTTAGCCAGAATGCTAGGTGGGCGTATTGCAGAAGAAGTAATTTATGGCGCAGACCGTGTGACTACTGGTGCTGGAAACGATCTGCAAAAAGCCGCTGAGCTAGCTCGTGAAATGATAACTAATCAAGGCATGGGCAAGAAATTACGTAATCAGGTATTTCAAGTCGATGATGGCATGATTATGGATAAGATGATGCACGAGCGACAGTACTCTGACGAGACGGCCAAGATTATTGACGACGAAGTCGAAGCGCTTATCTCAGAAGCTGCAAAGCGCGCCCATGAAGTAATTGTTGCCAACAGAAAGAAATTAGAAGAGCTGAAAGACGAACTTCTAGAAAAAGAAACTGTCGAAGATGCAGATGTTAAGAAAATCTTTGATGGAACAGTTTTACCTAAGTCGGCAACTCTTTACTAATTGCATAATATATAAATCCCCATTACAGTAACAATATGTTACGTGTTGATATCCAGGCTGATGAAATACAGAGACAAGTTTGCGACACGACCCTCGAAGCCTTAAGTTCCAGACGTGCTTTTTTTGAAACTAGAATTGAAGAGATCCCAACTGCAGAATTGGCCGAGGAGGCAATGAGACGAAGGGCCAGATGGCTAGCTAGGCCAATACGAGACTGGCATAGAGTGAACAGAGCAACATTTTTTCCAGAGGGTCATAAGGACTCAATCTCGCAAAGGATATTATCTGCAGACAGATACGTACCAAGGCTTTCCATGGTTTCCGGACACATTGCTGCCGGATTAAGGAAAGCCGGAGAAGAGTTCGGGGAAGGCGCGGAATCACTAGCTGAGTATGATGTGTCAAGACTGGGGGTGAATTACATGAAGGGGCTAAGAGATGACCCAGCAGTAATTCCAAAGCATTTAGACGTAGCTGAAGAAAGAGGGGCAGTTGTAGTTCTTCCACTGCAGCATTCAGTAGGGACTTGGATTTGCGGAAGCAATATTCAAGTAATATTTGGGTCTGGACTCTGCAGAAACCTGCAAATGTTTCAACACGAACACGGTGTCGAATCTTCTCATCTGCGAGTCAGTGCAACAATTGCTGATTTGAGGGTGTAGTTTTATGTAGTTTTTGGTTCTTTTTACGCTTAAAAAGGACTATACTATAAGGTGCATGAAAACCTCTGCTCGTATTGCCAAAAAAATATCCTTACCAGGTGCCGCAACATTGTTAGTAGTAACCATGTTGTTCGCACAATTACTTGGTTTTGTACGAACCATGTTAGTCAATGGTAATTTCCCACTAATCGGTGACGAGAGTACAGACGCATATTTCGCAGCATTTAAAATTCCTGACTTCTTTTTCTATGTATTGGCTGCAGGAGTCCTGAGTGTCGTACTGATACCGATATTGAGTGAACACATGACTCGTCATGACCGCAAAGGAACTTGGGAACTTTCAAATAGCATCATGAACCTATTAGCACTCTTGATGTTTGTTGTTGGAATATTAATTTTCGTATTTGCTGAAAATTTGATGCATCTAGTTGCACCGAACTTGACCCCAGAACAGTTAAGTAATGGTACGTCTATCCTGCGCTTAATTTCTTTTAATCCTCTATTTTTTACACTTTCAGGAATTCTTACCTCAACACAGCAAGTATTTGGTAGGTTTTTCTTCTTTGCAATTACCCCAGTTATTTACAACCTAGCAATCATTGCATCAATATTCATATTTAAAGATTCATTGGGCTTAGTCGGGCTAGGAGTAGGTGCTTTGATAGGTGGTGTTTTGCAGTTTCTGACCGCGTTACTGGGCACGAAAGGACTCTCGTTCTTTTGGCGGCCTAGGATTTCTTTTAATAGAGATTTCTTCAGAATCATTAGGCAATTGCCGGCAAGATCCATAGACCAAGGAATAGACTCAGTAAACTCAATTGTAGAAACAAATAGAGCGCGAGCACTGGGTGAGGGTTTCGTTTCAGCATACGAGAATGCTTTCACTCTTCACACTGCACCGATACTTTTGCTAGGCTCGTCAATATCAACAGCTGCGTTTCCTCGTTTAAGCGAACGACTTGCTCAGGGTAGACCGGATTTATTTCGCAAAGACTTCAGGAAAGTACTGCAAGTTTTGATGTGGCTAGCTTTGCCAACAATTGTCCTAGTTTATTTCTGTAGAGGATATTTGGCACGCTTGATTTTCAAAAGGGGCTCTCCAGAAATCGCCCTGATATTAGGGTTTCTGGCAATAGCAATATTTTTCAGAATTGTATATACCCTACTGTCACGTTACTTTTACGCCCACAAAGACACTATGACACCACTTATTATTTCCGTATTTGCAATAGCGCTAAACATAATATTGGTATTTGCGCTTGCACGGCCCGAAGCATATGGCGCAGCAGGCCTAGCTATAGCCCAATCAATTGTCTCTGCCACAGAAGTATTGGTGATCGGAATCGTTATATCAATGCGTGATCCAAAGCTGTTCAATCTAGAATTCCTAAAACGATCAGTCAGATTAGTTTCAGTTACAGGCTTTACAATTGTCGCAGCGTTCATAATGATAAGCATTCTTCCTCTTAACCTGGACGATACCGGATTCTTCTTGCTTGGTGGTAAGTTGGCTGCAATAGCAGCCGTAACCTTCGGTACTCACATAGTAGTATCTGCACTATATGGTTTTGACGAAGCACTTAGTGTGTTGAGAAAAGCTAAAAATCTTATCTACAGACCACTAAAATTAAACTAACTACCCCTGTAAATATTAAGTATAAAATGCTATAATTTTTCTAATGAGTCAAGATAAAATTAGAAATTTTTGTATTATCGCGCATATAGATCACGGTAAAAGCACGCTTGCTGATAGGTTGTTAGAAATTACCGAGACTGTCGATAAACGAGAGATGAAAGCCCAGCTCTTAGACAAGATGGACTTAGAGCGTGAGCGTGGTATAACAATAAAACTGGCTCCTGTTCGGATGAGCTACAAAGGTTATCAGCTAAACTTAATTGATACACCTGGGCACGTTGATTTTAGCTACGAAGTCTCTAGAAGCTTGCAAGCTTGCGAAGGAGCAATATTAGTTGTTGATGCATCTCAGGGTATTCAGGCACAAACTTTAGCAAATGTTTACCTGGCTATGGAAGCGAACTTAAAAATTATTCCAGTTTTAAATAAAATTGATCTACCAGCAGCGGATGTGCCAAGAGTTACGAACGAAATAGTTAATCTCCTCGGCTGTGATGAAAGCGAAGTCCTAGCAATCAGCGCCAAAACAGGTCAGGGAGTCGAAGACTTGCTCGATAAGGTTCTAGAAGAAGTCCAAAGTCCGGCCGGCGAAAGCTCTGAAGATACGCGTGCATTAATATTTGATAGTTTTTACGATGAGTACCGTGGGGTTATTCTCTACGTTCGTGTAATTGACGGAAGCATAAAGAAAGGCGCAGAAATTAAGATGATGGCTACTGAAGCCGGAGGCGACGCTCTGGAAGTTGGAGCGTTATCGCCGGGCATGAAGCCTTTCCAAGAACTTTCCACTGGCGAAATTGGTTATGTAGTAACAAACTTTCACGATACATCAGAAGCTAGAGTGGGCGACACGGTCTCCATCAAGAAGCAAAACCCTACGCCACTTGCTGGCTACAAAGAAGTGCGACCATTTGTATATGCAGGTTTTTTCCCTAGTAGTAACGAATTCTATCCTCAACTTAAAGATGCGATGGATAAACTTAAGCTTAGCGACTCGGCGCTAGACTACAAGCCAGAAAATTCTCCTGTTCTTGGGCATGGGTTTAGAATAGGTTTTCTAGGACTTCTTCATTTAGACATCGTCCGCGAGCGCATCGAACGAGAATTTGATATAGACCTAATCGTTACCAATCCATCGACTGATTACAAGCTAGTGCTTAACGATATGACGGAGCTAGATATAACTAGCGCTAGTCAGGTGCCACCATCAAGCGAAATTTTAGAAATCAGTGAGCCTTGGATTAACGGTGAAATTGTAGTTCCTAAAGAGTATGTTGGTGCTGTGATTCAGCTGGTTACCTCAGCACGAGGAATGCAGAAAAACATTAGCTATGTCGACGATCAGTTAGCATTGATTAAATTTGAAGCGCCACTTGCCAACCTACTGACAGATTTTTACGATAAACTTAAAAGCCAAACTTCAGGATACGGTAGTTTTAATTATGAACTCGACGATTATAGAGCAGGAGACCTAGTCAGATTGGACTTCTATGTTGCTGGGGACATCGTTGAAGCGCTAAGTGTTATGTGTCATAGGTCTGAATCACTAAGCCTAGGACGTCAAACAGTGGAAAAGTTGAAAGATATTATTCCTCGTCAGAACTTTAAAGTTGCTCTTCAAGCTGCAATCGGTGGTAAATTCATTGCTCGTGAAGATTTAAGCGCCTTCAGAAAAGATGTAACCAGTGGGCTATATGGTGGAGACGTGTCTAGAAAAAAGAAAGTTTTAGCAAAACAAAAGCGTGGTAAAGAAAGATTGAAACGATTTGGTAAAGTTGATTTGCCGGCTGAAGCATTTACTGTTTTGCTAAAAAGAGATTAAATTATAAGTATGAAAAAGAAACAAAACATCATTCAACGAGAAGAAGAATCGGTTAAAAAATTCAGAGACACTTATGCGAATAAATACCCGTGGCTATTCGCAGTAGCTGGCGCTTTCGGTATAGTTTCTACTTTTTACGGATTCGAGAAAATAATAGACAGGATTGATTTGTTCGCTGACAATCCATGGATTTTATTAGCCACAGGGCTAATAATCTTGGTAGTTACGGGTTCATTTTACAATAAGCTCCGATAGGCTAACTGTTACAATAGACTTAAGGCAGATGGAAAAAAAAGATTTTATAATTTGGGCTAGCAAGCTCCAGGCAGATTATCGACCTTCAGACGAAGTACTACAAAAAATATCCAAAGTCGATTTATTGGCGATAGTAGGACCTACAGGTGTAGGAAAAAGCACCTTAATTGAAAATCTGGAAATCGCAAAGGTTCTGAGTGATGTTTCTAGAGATAAGAGGCCGGGGGAAAAAGACGACAAGGATTATCATTTTCGCAAAGATTACCTAAGAATAATAGAGGAAATAAAAAAAGGAAATTATGTCCAGTTTTTGGTTAGTAGCAGTGGAGAATTTTATGGTACTCACATTTCCGCATACCCAGATGAAGGACTTTGTACTATGGCAATCTATGCACATGCCATTCCCCTATTCACCAAGGTAGGGTTTAGAAGTGTAAAGCAGGCGTATATTATGCCCCCAAGTTACATTGAGTGGATGCACAGGATTGGTGGAGTGCGTACTAAAGATTTACTAATGCGTATCGGCGAGGCAAAGAATTCTGTCGAACAAGCTCTAGCAGATGAATCATATTCGTTCATACTTAACGACAGTTTGGATTACGCGCTAAGAGATATTCAGTCGGTGATTAATGGCGAGCCGGTCGACAATCACAGAGAAATGCTAGCAAGAGGCACAGCTGACCTGTTGTTGGAAAGAATCGGCGGCGAAGAAGTTTAGTATTTATATACGAGACAAACCGAACTATATATCTCTAGTTCTAGAATACAGACTGCTAAACCAGCAGAAAACCGTAAGTTAGCTGAAGAATTGCTAGTCAAGGCTACAATTATTTAAAGTGAAACTAGCAATCTTGCACGTCGAGTGCTAAAACGCTATAATTCTAAGCATTATGACCGAACGTCAAGAAAAGATTTTGCGTGCTATCGTAGAGGAATATGCAGAAGTAGCTAGTCCAGTTGGTTCGCAATTGCTTGCTAAAATTTTCAATGTTTCAAGCGCTACAATTCGATCAGAAATGGCTGAGCTAGAGCGACAAGGTTACATTAAGCAGCCTCATACATCTGCAGGAAGAATTCCAAGCGATAAGGGGTATAGGTTTTACGTTAACCAGGCAGCAGAAGAAGAATCCGAAGCTCCAGCTAGTGCTGAACGTGCTTTAACTGCACGAATTGGTGAAGGTAGTGTTCCTGAAAGAGCTATTAAGAACACAGTAGATACTCTCGTCGAGTTGACTCAAAATCTCGGCGTAGCTACCATTGGAAATCAGCTTTATATGTCTGGACTTTCTAATCTGTTTGGACAGCCAGAATTTATGAACTCTCAGCAGGTAAAAGAAGTAGCACAGCTTCTAGACAATTTAGAACCATGGCTTCGTGAGGCAGCACCAAACAAACCATTAAGTGTCTACATTGGTAAAGAAAATCCAATCGGTAGAAACAGCGGTTGTTCGTTGATAATCAGTAAATTCCGTAGTCCGTACTCAGATAAAAGTTTCATAGGTGTATTGGGGCCGACTCGTCAGAGTTACCGTGAAGTAATGGGCCTTGTAGAAAACGCCGGACAAATGTTGGAGCGAGCACTTTATGCCTAGCACCCCTAGAGATTTAAATGATCA
This sequence comes from bacterium, assembly GCA_030428125.1. GTDB lineage: Bacteria > Patescibacteriota > Saccharimonadia > Saccharimonadales > SZUA-47 > JAUIBF01. The sequence goes on from JAUIBF010000001.1 coordinate 93,764, forward strand.
CTGGTTTGCTCATTTAGTTCATAGCGTGGATGCCGCTACTGAACGTGCTGCAGGCGAGCCTGTAACATTTAGTCAGAGTGCAAGTCTGGGACGATTCATTACCCCTGATGTTATTGCAAATCCTGGAGAAGTTGTTGAGGCAAGAGATAAAATGCAGAGACACTTATCAGGAATTTTTGAAGTTATCAAAGGAGTAAAACGTGGCGAATAAGAAAAAAGAAGAAAAGATAGATTATCAGAAAGTCGCCGAAGAGTTAGCACAGGAAAATGCCAATTTAAACGACGCACTGCTTCGTGAACGTGCTGATGCAGAAAATGTTCGACGTCGTGCACAAGACGAAAAAGTCAAAATGGCTGGCTATCACAAGGCGTCAGTGGTTAAAGAGTTACTTCCTGTAATTGACAACTTTGAACGGGCATTAAAAGCTACACCCAAAGATTTAGAGGGTAATGACTACGTCAGAGGAATTGAAGGAATTGTTAAGCAGTTCGCACAAACATTAAACAAACTAGGCGTCGAGAGAATCAAAACCGTTGGCGAGCATTTCGATCCGGAACTTCACGAAGCTGTAACTATGGAAGAAGGTGAAGGTGAGCATGAAATCGTATCTGAAGAACTACAAAGCGGCTACAAACTAGGCGATGAAGTAATTCGTCACGCAATGGTTAGGGTTAAATCGTAACCATTTTTATTCGTAGTAATTTTAAGTTATGATTACACTCGAACAAGGAGAAAATATGGGACAGTACAGAGCCAATGGAGAAAATGAGATCGGCGAACTTTTTACACTAGAAGGAGATGCACTCGCAAGAGCAGGACTCTCCGAACCTGACTTAACTCACGCTCCAGAAGAGTATCCAGGAAGGCAACCTGATTCATCGGCAGTAGCTACAACTCTTGGTAACGAATGGGACGCGTCGGGCAATGCACTTATGTACACCGAAAGTAATGCACGAGCAGTGCAGGAGTGGAGAAGATTAGAGAACGAAGGAGTCTTGTCTACAGGTGGAATTTTCAGAGCAATTGAGTAATGGCACACTATGAGCCGGTGGGTGAGTATACACATCCAACATATGTAGGCATCGCGCGATGTAAGCATGATCAATTATTAACATCAGAAGCTGATAGAAACAGTACGTTTGCTATAGATTTGCACGTTGCAAGAGAAAGAGTCCAAGCATCAGGTCCGGTTGTTGTCGATATTGCTATTCAGGGGTTTAAAGACGGTGGAGAAATTAGCATCTCTGTGCAGCAAAGTTTAGAGCACTGTCTTGGAATAATAGCCTCAGGTGGGTGTCCCAGCTACCCAACAACTTAAGAATTAGCACTCATAGGTCTTGACTGCTAATTTTTGATTTGCTACACTTTTAGCAGAAGCACACATAGAGTGCTAATTATTAGTAAGAATTTTATAAAAGGGGAAAATTCCGTGGGAAAAATTATCGGTATCGATCTAGGTACAACTAACTCAGCGATGGCTGTAATGCAATCTGGTAAGCCAGAAATTATCGCTAATAACGAAGGAAACAGAACAACTCCTTCGGTAGTTGCTGTTAACAAAAAAGGCGAACGGCTTGTCGGTCAAGTTGCTCGACGTCAGCAGGTTACTAATTCAAAGAACACCATTTATGAAGTAAAGCGATTAATCGGACGTAAGTTTAGCGATAAAGAAGTCCAAAAAGACCTTAAGTTAATGGGTTACGAAATCATTAAAAGTGGCACCAAGACTAAAGTAAAAATGGCTGACAAAGAATATAGCCCAGAAGAAATTAGTGCCATGATTCTTGGCAAGCTAAAAGCAGATGCTGAAGAATTCCTGGGTGAACCAGTAACCGAAGCTGTTATTACCGTTCCGGCATATTTTGATGACTCACAACGTCAAGCTACGAAAGACGCTGGTAAGATTGCAGGCCTGGAAGTTAAGCGTATTATTAACGAGCCAACTGCGGCAGCGCTTGCATACGGACTTGATAAAGAAGGTAAAAAAGACGAAAAGATTGCTGTTTACGACCTTGGTGGTGGTACGTTTGACGTATCTATCCTAGAGCTAGGTGACGGAGTATTCGAGGTTAAATCTACAAATGGTGATACACACCTTGGTGGTGCGGACTTCGACCGCGTTATCGTTAACCACCTTGCTGACGAGTTCAAAAAAGAACATGGCATGGACATCACTGACGCGAAAGATGCTATGCAACGTCTGCGTGACGAAGCAGAAAAGGCTAAAATTGAGCTTTCTACAGCGCAAGAAGTGGACATCAACCTTCCGTTCTTAACAGCTGATGCAGATGGTCCAAAACACTTTGAATACAAACTGACACGAAGCAAACTTGAGAGCCTAGTTGCAGATCTTATCGACAAGACTGCATCTCCATGCGAGAAAGCTCTAAAAGACGCAGGCCTGAAGGCTAGTGAAGTAGATGCAGTTGTATTGGTTGGTGGTATGACGCGTATGCCAGCTGTACAAGAAAAAGTGAAGAAGATATTCGGAAAAGACCCGATGAAAGGTGTGAACCCTGATGAGGTTGTAGCTGTTGGAGCGGCCATCCAGGGTGGAGTTTTGGCAGGCGATGTCAAGGATGTGTTGCTATTAGACGTAACACCGCTAAGTCTTGGTATCGAAACTATGGGCGGAATCGCGACTAAGTTGATTGAGAGAAACGCGACCATCCCGACATCTAAGAGCGAGGTCTTTTCTACTGCCGCTGACAATCAGCCACAAGTGGAAATCCACGTCGTTCAAGGCGAGCGTGAAATGGTTGCTGATAACAAGTCTCTTGGACGATTCATCTTAGACGGTATCGCACCAGCGCCACGTGGTATGCCACAAATCGAAGTTACATTTAACATCGATGCTAACGGTATCTTGAACGTTACTGCTAAAGACAAGGGAACTGGTAAAGAGCAATCTATTACTATTCAAGACAGCTCAGGCTTGTCTAAAGAAGAAGTCGAGAAAATGGCTAAAGATGCAGAAGCCCACGCTGAAGAAGATAAGAAAAAGCGCGAAGCTATCGAATCACGTAACTTATTAGAAAATTCAATCTACCAGGCAGAGAAGTTTGTTGCTGACAACAAAGACAAACTATCTGACGAGGACAAGAAGACTCTTGAAGACGCTACAAAAGAAGCCAAAGAGAAATTAGCAGACGAAAAAGCAGACAAAGATGCACTAGAAGAAGCAGCTAAAGAACTATCTGACAAGATGATGCCAATTGGCGCCAAAATGTATGAAGAGGCTGCCAAAGAAAATGAAGGCAAAGAAGGGGATTCTGACGAAAAGTCAGATGATGACGAGCCAGTAGAAGGCGAAGTCGTTGACGAAAAGGACGATAAATAATCTATGCTTAAACGCGAAAAAAGCCAAGGAGCTTTATCAAAGCCTAGAGTTCCGTAACTAATCCTTAAAATCATTAAATAACTTTTTAAGGAGACGTATTATGGACGCTTTTTCGCGTTTTAACGATGCCAGTTCTTCGGCTGGCATAATAAATAATTCATACGAAAAACTAATGGGAAATACCCCGTGGCTACCACAGGAGTACAAGCCCGGCTTCGACATGGAAGTTAGGCAAAGGTCCTTAGTGCTAGGTGCTATTGCTGCTAATTTGCTTCAACGAAGGCTTACTATAACCGACTATGTCGGCAATCAATCCCAATCAAGGAGCTACGAGCTAGATTTAGAGCACGATTTCGGGCCTCTGGAAAACGAACATTTTTTCTTTTATGTAGGGCCAAATGGTCTAAAAAGATTTAAATATGAAAACGATCGAGATTCTAGGCGGACTCTTAGGCGTAATCGTTCAGCTAACTTTATGAGATACATAAATATGCTTTCATGGACTATTGAAGTCAGTGGCGGGGACACTCAGGCTAGTGGAGATTAGTATAATGCTAAATAGTAATGGCACCCCCAAGGGGGTGTCATTTTTTACCCAGAGGAGTATACTATACCTGTAAAGAGATTTATTTCATGGCGACAGAGTTTGATTTTTATGTAAGTGATGAATCGTCCAGGGAGTTAGTTAGAAGACTACGTGGTGAAGTTGAATTTGGAGTGCCACCCGAAACTGTTTGTGTGGACGGACTTGGAAAAACTCTTCAATATCCCGATGGTAGAGATATTGATGGCGAAAGAGTTGGAGCACTTGTTGGACGCTCGGGTATGCGCCTAACAAATGCAGGAGCAGCCCAAGTGATTATAGAGGCAGACGCTTTTGCTGACGATGTGTGCAGAGCGCTCATCAAGCTCAATCAATCCGACACACGGGTATCTTAATTACCAAAAGTTAAAAAATAGAGTAGACTATACCTGTAAAGAGGGTATAGCTATGGCTAAAAAGACAAAAGAATCAAAAATAACTTATCCACGTTTGCTGGTCGGGGCATCGGCAGTTGGATTAATCGCTGCATTTTGGCAGATGGTGGAGCGTGTTCACATGCTCAAGAATCCAGGGGATCCCCTGTCGTGTAACCTTAATCCCGTTGTAGATTGTGGAAGTGTTCTAGGCGATAGTCTGGCGTCAGTATTTGGTCCACCAAATGCACTTATCGGAGTAGTGATGTTTACGATGTTGCTAACATTAGGTTTACAGAGACTTTACGGTGGCCAATGGACAAAACTAACCAAGATTCTAGGTGTAGCGCTAAGTACAATCGCACTGCTGTTTAGTCTATGGTTCTTCCACGTAAGTTTGTATGTTATAGGAAAGGTTTGTATTTTCTGCATATTCATATGGGCAGCTAGTGTGCCAATCGGCATTTATGGAGCCAAAGACTTCCTAGACGGCATGACCAAGCCAAAAGGTGTCTATAAATGGAAGCGTGATTTACTAGACAAATACCATTTGTTAGTTCTGTTCGGTTTATACGCTGTAATGCTCGGATTATTCCTCGTCAGATTTAGTGATTATTACTTCGGTTAAGATTTGGCACTCAAGGTGCTAAAGTGCTAAAATAATACAAATGGCTAAACGTGATTATTATGAAGTATTGGGCGTTTCTAAAGGCGCTTCAGACGATGAAATAAAGAAGGCTTTCCGCCGGAAAGCCATTGAATTACACCCTGATAAAGAAGGTGGTGACGAAACTAAGTTCAAAGAAGTTAACGAAGCCTACGAAGTCTTAAAAGACAGTGCGAAACGTCAAAGATATGACCAATTTGGTCATGCCGGGGTTGGTGGCAATGGTGGTGGTGGAAATCCATTTGGTGGATTCGGTGGCCAAGGTCAGAGTGTTAACTTTGATTTCGGTGACCTAGGTGGACTAGGTGATATCTTTGGGAGTTTCTTCGGTGGTGGGCAGCAACGACAAAAGCGACCAGACAGAGGGCGTGATGTTGAAATGGAGCTGGGACTTGATTTCGAAGAAGCAGTTTTCGGAGTAGAGACTGAAGTTAAATTAAACTTAAACGATACTTGCGACCATTGTAAGGGAAAAACTGTTGAACCTGGTCATGAGCTGAAAACATGTGCAACCTGTAAAGGTTCAGGCCAAGAAGTTCATGTCGCTCAAACAATCTTTGGGAATATACAGCAAGCAACGGTTTGCCGAACCTGTAAGGGTAAAGGTAAAGTTCCTGAAAAGAAATGTACAGTTTGTAATGCAACTGGCGTTCAGCGCAAGGATAAGAATGTCAAAATCAAAGTTCCGGCTGGAATTGATGATGGTGCAACCATACGCTTAAGAGAATATGGAGAAGCAGTAGCAAACGGAGCAAAAGGTGATCTATACGTACATATTAGAGTAGCTCCACATAAAGAATTTACTCGCGAAGGTGAGCTGATTTTAAGTAAAGTCCACATTCCTATGGTTGACGCGACATTGGGAACGGAAATTGATGTAGAGACTGTAGATGGACCTGTGAAAATGAAAGTCCCAGCAGGAACTCAAAGCGGGACAGACTTTAAGCTTTCAGACCACGGCGTACCTCATCTCAGAGGCGAAAAACGTGGTGCGCACATCGTCACCGTAAACGTCGACATCCCTACTAAGCTAACAAAAGAACAAAAAGAACTTCTAGAACAGTTTAAGGCGTCCCATAAAAAGGGCTGGTTTAAATAATGACGGCAAGCCTTATGAGGGGAGAATATCTCCGGCACGTCGAGCAGGGTGCGAAATGAATTCGACACTCTGTCTACTCCCCCTCTAGCTACATGAGAATTCAGATGATATCATTAAGCTAATGCTTCAGAAAAATAACAAAAATTCCGAACACGGTTTTATTACCATGATTGTCATGATGGTTATTATTCTGGCAGCAGTTTTATTCTTAGCTTATCAAAGAGTACAGAACGCCTCCTAACAGGGGTAGATATTGACTAAAATCCCTATAGGTGATATAATAATATAGTTATGGCAAAATATAAAACAATTATCGGTCGCGCAGAACTTTTGGATCTTCCTGCAAGGTTACTTACTGATATTCCTGCGAAAACTGACACCGGTGCTTATTTGTCATCTATACATGCTACGAATATTCGTGAAGTAAAAAAGAAAAATGGTAAAACTGTCCTGAAGTTTAATTTATTGGAAGGACACGGAGCATATAACTATAGCCGAGAAATTGAAATGCCGAATTTTGAAAAAACTAAGGTAGAAAACTCCTTTGGTGAACAGCAAGAACGCTACAAGGTAGAGTTTAAAGTTCGAATTGGTGGTAAAGTGTTCCGTACACCATTCACGCTAGCAGATCGTTCCAAGAAAGTGTTCCCAATCCTGTTAGGGCGGACATTATTAAACAAGCGATTCTTAGTAGATACCGATATCGCTCACATTGACCGAAAGCAGCTCAAGGAAAAACTTAAAGATTGGCTTGCCAAAGACGATAAAATGGACGAGAGCGTAGCTTAATTATTATGAAAATTGCAATTTTATCCAACGGACCAGGAAACTACTCCACAAAGAGACTCAAGGAGGAGTTTAAACTTAAAGGTCACGAAGTCGATGTAGTGAAGTACAAAGACTGCTATGCAACTATCGAGAGCTCAAATCCGGTAGTTGGTTATCACGGAGAAAGTCTGTCCGGGTATGATGCAATCATCCCGAGGATTGCCAGCGGCATGACCAGATATGGCACGGCAATCGTTCGTCAGTTTGAGATGCAGGGAGTATTTACTACTGCGAGTTCAATAGCGATTTCACGCTCTCGCGATAAACTACGAAGCCTACAGTTACTTGCGCGAGCTGGAGTAGGGATTCCGAAAACTGTCTTTACTCGAGAAGGTCGCGACATCGACGAAGTCATAGATGAAGTCGGTGAACTGCCTGTTATCATCAAGCTTGCTCGGGGTACACACGGAAACGGTGTGGTTTTAGCAGAGACCAAAAAGGCAGCAAAGTCTGTAATGCAAGCTTTTTATGTCATGGATGATGATGGTACAAACATACTGCTTCAGGAATTTGTAAAAGAATCAGCTGGCGAGGACATCAGAGTATTTATCGTCAACGGCAAAGTTGTTGCTAGTATGAAGCGCAAAGGCTTAGATGATGATTTTCGCTCAAACATTCACCAAGGTGGTGAAGGCACTTCAGTAAAACTGACAGAGGAAGAGAAAAAGACAGCTCAAAAAGCAGCCAAAGCCATGGGTCTACCAATTTGTGGCGTTGATATCATGCGATCAAATCATGGTCCACTAGTGTTAGAGGTAAACTCATCCCCAGGTTTTGCTATTGAAAAGGTGACAGGTCGCAACGTGGCGTCTAAAATAGTAGAGTATGTCGAGCAAAACGCCAAGAAAACACGACGACGCGACCGAGTCGGCGCTTAACGCTATCGCTTATGAGAGGGGGACACCTCCTCTCATCGCGCGGCACGAGTCGAATAAATCGCTCATTCCGGCTGCTCACCCCCACATCAAAACTAGCTCAATCCAGAAAGGATTGCTATGAAAGAGGAAAAAAATAAGAAGAACCCTCTAGGTTTATGGCTTGGTATGGGGTTAATCTTTTTTGGTTTATTTGCAGTAATAAATGGTGTGATTAGCTTATCTGATAACAAGGGTAAACTTATTGCTCCAAATGGGATTATCACGATCGAGACAGTAGAAACACCGGAAGCTCGTCAAAAAGGCTTATCGGGCAGGACTGCTATAAGTGATAAAGAAGGAATGATGTTCGTATTCGACGAACCAAGCGAGTCTAATTGCTTCTGGATGAAGGATATGAACTTTTCAATCGATATGATTTGGCTCGATGAAAATAAAGAAGTAATAAACCTATCGAGAGAAGTTAGTCCAGATACATATCCTGAAAGTTTTTGTCCCACAGGCCCAGCTAAATATGGGTTAGAAATCGGAAGTGGTCGTGCTGGTGTGCTAGAGATAGAACCTGGCGAAACTCTGCGTTTCTAACAGATAAGTTACCCCTTATGCTAAACTGAAATCATGCATATTGCATTGCCGGTTATTTTATTTTTTGGATTACCTCTAGTAATGTTGCTGATGTTTAAGGCTAATGCCGGGATTATGTTTTTGGCTGCATGCGCTGGTTTAGTTTTACTTAGTAATCTTGATGAAGCTGTAGTAACTACCGCAGGAGCAGTTGTTCCTGGAGAAGGAGAAGCGTATGTTAGGCTCGCCGTGGTTTTGCTTACTATTGCGTTTGCAGGGTTAGTTTTCAGGGATACAGTCAGAGGTAGGTCGATGCTATTACATGGCCTAATCGTGGCCTTGATCGGAGCAACACTCTGGTTAGTACTGCCCGAAGCCACAGGCGTAAGTTGGCTCGCTGATAGCCTAGAGAAGTCTTGGTGGCAAGATACAAACAACTACAGAGCGTTAATAATAACGGCTGGGTTTGCACTAAGCCTGGTAGCAGTTCTAACTGGACGTTCGAAACACAAGAAACACAAGTAATCTATTTAGTGACGGGCTGTCTTAATATTGTTCGCAGTTTTTCCGGTGCCGTGCGTCTTGGGTCCGAAAAGTAAATTTCGTGATGCTTCATGTGCATTTTATATCCGTTTACTGGTATGAATTCATTATGCATTTTCTCTAAAATTGGTCCTTCATTATCAAATGAACCTACATGCAGTACTTGCACGCATTTACCTTCGTGCAAAGATTCAAATCTAACGTTGTCAATTCGTTTAGGCACTTTCTTTGAAGCTTTTATTTTTTCGATAACATGCAAAACCTGGTTTTCAGTAATCCATTCCGGTAGCATCAACATTAGCGCCCAGCTCCACCTGGATTTATCTCGATTTTCGGTAAAGGAACTCATGTCATCTGCCCACCATAAGCCTTCCAAGGGTGGAACAGCGTAATCTTTGCCAAGCTCGATTTTGCTAAAAAATTTCGTCTTAAACGCAACTGGATAAAGTGATTCCACGGCTTTTACAAATTCTGGGCCATTGGGGTTGCCTTGGCCGTCAATCATCAGATAATTATGCTCAGGGATATCGACCAATTCTATCTTGTCTTTTTTTGCTTTAAAACCAGGCAATGATTTCTTAAGATCAAGTTTCATGCTGTCTCCTTAATGCTTTTATCCAGGGCTTCCAACACTAACTCCGAAATAAACTTATGACCGTCATTGTTCGGATGTAGACCATCGGGCACAAAATTTTTGCCTGCTTCTAGTTCATGCAGAAACTTATCAAAGATAGGGATAAATAAAAGATCATTCCTATCAGCAACTTTTTTCATTACATTTTCATAAGTTTCAATTGATTCGTTAGTATAGTGAAAATTTCCCCAAGACACCGGTGTAGTTCTAGTTTCGTCGCACGCAGAAGATCCTACGAAAATTAGCTTGGAACATAACGGTTGAACAGTAGTTATTATTTCTTCTAGATTATCCTCATATTCTTCAATTGGAACTCTGACACTCCTACTTTCGCCTCCATTATCGGTGGAAGAATCGTTCACACCTATTTGCAGGATAACAATTGGTAGTTTGTCGCCTCTTGTTCTGGCCTGAGTTTCATCTGCGATTCTGTTCAGGATATTTCTAGAGTTATCTGCAGAAATTCCGAGGTTAAAAACTGTAGGTTCGTTACGATTCTGTAAATCGTCGGTTTGAATCGTGCTGTAATGATTCCACAGTCTGTTTACCCATCCACCTTTTGTGTCCCAGTGCCCCTGTGTGACACTGTCTCCAAAAACTAAAATTCTCATAGCACAAGCATAGCAAAAAGCATTGACTTTTCGTAACTTTTCAGTTAAAATTACCTCTGTTTTTTATATTAAAAAATCTAGTCGGGACCATAGCTCAGCCGGTTAGAGCACCTGCCTTTTAAGCAGGGTGTCCTGGGTTCGAGTCCCAGTGGTCCCTCCAATAAATCGTCCTTGAGAAGGCGATTTTTTTAGTTTAAGTTAAAACTGTTAAAATGGGAGTTAGGTAACAGAGGGAATCATGGCTGGACATAACAAATGGTCAAAAATAAAACGAGGTAAAGCAGTCGCCGACGCACAGCGAGGGGCAGTTTTTACTAAGATTGGTAATCAAATTGTCTTGGCTGCACGTTCTGGTGCAGACCCATCAATGAATCCGTCTCTCGCTTTAGCAATCGAAAAAGCCAAAGCAGCTAATATGCCTAATGCCAATATTGAGCGCTCAATCGCTCGAGTTGCCGATAAAAGCGTAGCACAGCTGCAGGAGGTAGTTTACGAAGGCTATGGTCCTGGTGGCGTAGCGATAATCGTTGAGTGCGCCACAGATAACATTAACCGTACGTATCCAGAAGTCAGGACAGTATTTACGAAACGAGGTGGTAACATCGCAGAAAAAGGCGCAGTTGCTTACCAATTCGACAGAAAAGGCGTGATTACAGTAAAGGCGAGTGGTGAAGATGCGCTACTTACAGTTTTGGATGCAGGTGCTGAGGATGCAACTGAGGACGAAGGCGAAATGCGCGTGATTACAGATGCTAAAGAGCTTGCCAAAGTCCGCGATGCAATAAAAGATGCAGGGCTAGAAATTATAGACGCTGAACTTTCATTCGAGCCAAACACTACAGTTGAGCTTGACGAAGAAAAGCAGGAAAAAGCCGTAGCAATGCTCGAAGCTTTTGACGAGCTTGATGACGTAGTGAACACCTACACTAATCTGGCATGAAAATTTTAGGGATTGATCCGGGTTCAGGGATAATCGGTTTTGGGGTAGTTCAAAAGGGCATAAAGCCTAAAATGCTTGATGCTGGGGTCATAAAAACTACTATTGGAGATAGTGACTCAGACAGGCTTGTAGAACTGTATGAATCTATGAAAGAATTGATTGAAGAACTGAAGCCTGACGTAGCTGCAGTCGAGAAATTATTCTTCGTACAAAACGTGACTACCGGTATGAAAGTCAGCCAGGCACGAGGTGTGATTTTACTTGCAATTGCAGAAGCTGAAATTCCAATCTATGAATATTCACCAAACGAAATAAAAATGGCCATGACTGGTTATGGGCATTCTAAAAAAGCTCAAATTCAGGAAATGGTAAAAGTTCAGTTGGGGTTAAAGAAAAAGCCTAGCCCGGATGATGCCGCGGATGCATTGGCTGTTGCTTTAACTCACATGGCGACTTTACACGTTTAAAATCGGATTTAAATCGGAGTTAACTCCGATTTAACCTAAAATAACAGATATGATTAGCTATGGACTAGTCGTCAACCAGTTCTACACCTGTTAAGTATAGTGCTGATAAGGTAAACTATATCTAGATGATTGTGAGCAACCACCTCAACCTCAATTTCCTACTGCAACAGCTTTTTGATGTGATCTTTATCGCTTTTGCTCCTCGACGTATTTACGAATATGCCTCGTCACAAAAAACGACAAACCTCACTACCAAAAATACTGTTTCGCAAACAGAAATGAGGTCGAAGTGATTGCCAGACTAAGAGGGGAAATAATCGAACACGACAACGCGCAAGTTGTTGTTGACTGCAATGGCGTTGGATATGGAGTGAATGTCTGTGTTGATGAGCAATCAAAACTTGCAACTGGAACATCGTGTGATCTATTTATTGCTGAGCAGATTAAAGAAGATGCGCATGAGCTATTCGGTTTTAGTACAAAATCACGAAAAATGCTATTTAATTTATTGATAAGTGTGAATGGAGTTGGACCGAAAGCAGCCATGGCCATTCTGAATATTGGAACAGAAGGTCAGGTGAGAAGTGCAATCGCTAGTGGAGACACTAAGTTTATATCGGCCGCAAAAGGTGTAGGCAAAAAGGTAGCAGAACGTGCTGTAGTAGATTTGAAAAATAAGGTCGGTATCGAGGCTAGTGACAGCGCAACAGATTTCTTAGGTGATGCATCGACAACTGACGAGGCTGTTGAAGCATTGACTGCACTAGGTCATAGCCCTCAAGATGCAGCATTATTACTGCGTGGCATAGACCCTAAATTACCTACCGGTGAACGAGTAAAACAAGCTTTGAGAGGAACAAAATGACTCCGTTCGAAATATGGAGAGACCCAAAGACTAGAGTAATCTTTTATTTTAGTCACAGTGATGAAAATTTAACGACTGGTGTTATGGAGATTCCTCCTGAAACTGAGTTGCCAAAACACAATAGACCGATGGCTTATGAAAACCTCGTACAAATATCCGGTAAATGCAACATGAAAGTTTTTGCAGAAGAAAAAGTTTCCGAGAAAGTATTGAAAGTCGGTGATAAGCTACGCATGGAAAAAGGTCAATTTCATATTCACTCTAATCCCTTTAAAGAGACTTCATACACATTATTCAAGGCAGAGGGGGATATAACTGAAATTATGGCAATCTTGCGTGAAAACTTCGAAAGGATTGGATAGATGATAGTTATTACTGGTGCGAGTGATGGTCTAGGGTTACAGTTAGCTAAGCTGTATAAGGAATCTGGTAAAAAAGTTATAAACATATCACGTCGCCAATGTGAGTTTGCAGATACGAATATTAATTGCGACCTCACAAAACACGAGGATATTAAGAAAGCAGCGGAACAGATAAATAATTCCAACGATAAAATTGAGGCATTAATAAACTGCGCTGGAATATTGTCAGTCCAGAAACTAGAAGATATAGACGATGATGAGCTGCACAGGTTACTAGTGACGAATGTAGAAGGTATGATCTTGCTAACATCAAAACTCGCAACAAAAATCAAGGAAGACGAAGCAGATATATTGAATGTATCATCTACGGTAGGTACGAAGGCATATGCTGACCAGGCTGGATATGGTGCTTCAAAGTGGGCCGTTAGAGGGTTCAGCGCAAACTTACAAGTTGAATTCAAGGATACACCCACAAGAGTAATCAGTTTTTGTCCTGGCGGATTCGAATCCAAAATTTTTGAAAAAGCTACAGGTGAGAAAAATGGAGACTTTAGTCACTGGATGAAACCCGAAGATCTAGCGAAATTCGTAAAAAGTATATTGGACCTACCTAAAAATATGGAAGTTTCAGAAATAGTCGTGAACAGAAAGAGTATTATGTAATGAGAATTGGCGTCGCAGGTAGCATGCAATTTACAGAAGAAATGATGAAGGTGTGTGAAGAACTCGAAAAAATGGGCCACACCACATTTATGAGCAAGTTTAAAGATGCATATATAGGCAAGTCAGACGAAGAAAAAGAGGTCCAGAAGCTGAAAGATAAATACAACAATGATGCAATAAGAGAGTTTTGGGAGCCGATGCAGGATGCAGATGCTCTAGTGGTAGTGAATCTCGACAAACACGGAATAAAAAATTATATTGGCGGAAATGTCTTTTTAGAAATGGGCTTTGCTCACGTACTCAACCAGAAACTATTTTTGCTGAACCCGATTCCAGATATGCCATATTATGGTACTGAGATAATTGCGATGGACCCCATTGTGCTTAATGGAAGTCTGGAGGGTGTAAAATAATGGCGATTGAGAGAATTGTTGACCCAAGTCAAGACGAAGATGAGAATCTGCCAGAAGAGCAGAAAATTGAGAACGTACTTCGTCCAAAATCTTTTGATGAGTACGTCGGGCAAGATAGAATCAAGAAAAACTTGGTAGTGGCGATTGAAGCAGCAAAAAAACGAGATGAACCGATTGACCACGTTTTGCTTTACGGTCCACCTGGACTTGGGAAGACTACTCTAGCGCAAATTATTGCTAATGAGATGGGCGCACAGATACGCGTTACGTCTGGACCCGCTATTGACCGGGCTGCAGACCTTGCAAGTATCCTAACAAATCTAGGTGAAGGAGATGTTTTATTCATTGATGAAATCCATAGATTGAATCGTTCAGTTGAGGAAGTTCTTTATTCTGCCATGGAAGATTACGCTATCGACATAATGTTAGGCAAAGGGCCTAGCGCACGCAGTTTAAGACTAGATGTACCAAAGTTTACGCTAATCGGCGCAACCACACGAACAGGAGCGCTAGCAGCACCGTTGCGCGATAGGTTTGGCATGCTCCACAGGCTGGAATACTACACGCCAGAGGAAATATCGCAGATTGTAAAACGCTCAGCTAAACTTTTAGATTCAGACCTGCATGACGAAGCAGCCGATTTATTGTCTTCTCGTTCACGGCTGACGCCACGAATTGCAAATAGACTCCTAAAACGTGTTCGTGATTATGCAGACGTAAATGGTGACGGAATTATTGATACCGTCAGTACTACAAAAGCCCTAGAGCTTTTGGATATAGATGCAGAGGGCCTAGACCCAGCAGATAGGATGCTACTGAGAGCAATAATTGAAAATCATGGTGGTGGGCCGGTGGGCTTGAATACCTTAGCGGCAGTTTTAGGAGATGAGGTAAGTACCGTTGAAGACTTCTATGAACCGTATCTAATGCAGATCGGTTTTCTAGAGCGTACCCCTAGAGGCAGAAAAGCAACATCAAAAGCCTACAAGCACATGGATATTAAACGCTCGAAAGGTGATGAATCTGACAGCTCACCTCAAACTTCTCTGATATAATCTAGGGTAGATGCACCAAAGAGACACAAATCCATATGGCAATACCATAGACACAACTGATTCTGACGAAAATAAGCTGTGTGAAATTGCCAAACATCCATTTGGGATCATAGTATTTTACATACAGGCATTCGTAGGTGTATTTATTGCGCTTTGTTTAACCTTCTTTCTGTTGCCGTCTATTATTGAAGACACCGAGGAAGCTTTTACGATTGCGATTATTGTCTCTCTAGTTACCATAGTGCTTGCTGCTTTAATGGTTTTTGTTGCTACAACCATCTATCGTCAAAATAGACTAATAGTAACCGACAGAAACATCACACAGATATTGCAGTATGGTTTGTTTAATCGGAAAGTGTCACAGTTAAACTTGGTGAATGTAGAAGACGTAACATCTGTACACAACGGTGTTTTTGCGAACATATTTGGCTATGGAATATTGAAGATTGAGACAGCAGGAGAACAAGCAAACTTCCACTTTACGTATTGTCCGAGAGCAGGATATTACGCCAAAGTAATCCTAAATGCACGTGAGAAAATCCTAGGTCAGCACGATGGCGACCACTCGGTGACACCAGGGCCAACTACCACTAGATAGAATTATTCTGAGAATGGGTCGGTTCGACCAGGGACGAAATTAGAATCAACATCGATGTTTTCGTCTTCAAGGGTAGCGCTTATTTCATCTACTAATTCCTGGTCTATAGTGGCGTAGTTGACTTTTATAATCTCTTCGCTATATTTGTCTTCATTTCTTTCTGGGTTTAGATAAGTTCTGGATTGAATCAGAGTGTATATCAATATGCAGCTGGCTACTACCAACACTATAAATACCTGATTTTTGTTAATTATTGCCAAGTATTTGCCCAGGCTGTTTTTTGCTGAATCTAATTGTTCATTCATGGCTTTAAGTACGCTTTCATTGATAATTGCACATTTACATTGGAGGTAGCTGCTTCAGGTGATATACCAACATTGTCCACTTGAATTATTCTACCGTTAGTTTCAATTTCTCTCAGCAACTGAAGAAGTGTTTCGTATGAAATGTTATTAATATTTACATTGAATGGATATTCGTATACACCAGTAATTCCTTTGACTTGTGTTGTGCCTGATAGAGCACCAGGTTCATCACCACCGTTGAAGGAAAATGAAGCAACTTGTGAAAACGGTATGCCGGCTTCTGCAGTCGCAGTATAAATTATGTCAGCTATAAGTTTGTCCTGCTCTTTTTCCTTAGGGAGCAGTCGGTCTAATACAGCAACCACTTCGTCTACATTCTCTGCGTCAGACTGCGCTTTTTTGAGCTTTAGAATTGCTTCTTCAGAGACATCTCTTTCTGCTTTAAGGTCTGATACTGTCATTGCTTTCTCTTCGGATTTACCACTGCCCCAGGTATATGCTCCAGCAACTCCGACAAAAGACAAAACAAGTAGTAGAAGTAGTACGAGGAAGAATTTTTTTGCAGTCATTATTCTTGCTCCTCCTCACTTTGTTTTTTAGCTTCTGCTGCAGCGGCAGCTGCGGCTGCAGCCTTACGTTTTGCTTCGGCAGAGCCTGTAAAACTAACTGCAACGGAAGCAGCATATCTATATCGTGACTCGTCATTGCCGGCTGGAGTAATGCTTATAACATCAGCAGCCTCGAACAAATCCGACTCGACTAAATTCTTTTGCAGCACAGCCGATAAATTAGCCGTCGTCAGACTGACATTTAGCTGCAGAGGGTCAGTGCTGCCACCCGTTAGTAGCAATCCGTCTATTATCGAACCGGCGGGCAAGACACTGCCTATTTCAGGAATAATTTCCGAGAATTGTATGCTTTGTTCAAATAGTTTTTGAGTAGAACTTAAGCGTCCTGCTACTTCACCTAGGTCGCTAGTTTGAGATTCTAGGTTTTTTACAATCACACTGTTCTCATCTATAGAGTTTTGTACAGAGGCAGCTTCTTCATCAATATACTTTAAATTGAATAACATAATTCCAGCCACCGCCATTGCGGTACCTGCAACCAAAACGATTAACGCTAAAAGTTTCTTGTTTCGTCTACCAAAGGAGTATTCTTCACGGATATTATTAGGCAGTAAATTTATCATTCGGCGAGCTCCTTTTGCGTAACAAGAGCTAAACCACTCGCAGTTGTATAAAGAGTTGTCTCCAGTTCATGTGGAGGCTGTAGTTTGCCGAAACTTAAATTATTCCAGGGTGCACACAGTCTAGTAGGAACTCTGATCTTATTAGTTATATAGCTGGAAAGACCAGGGAGATTTGCTCCACCACCAAGGATAATTATTTGACCTATTGGGCTAGACCCACTTGTTCTATCGGTAAAGTAACGCATAACTTTGCGAATTTCGCTGATTAGTTTGTTTAGCTCTTTTTCTGAAGCTTTTACAATTTGGTCTTGTTTTTTACTAACCTCCAGCCCGTACCTAGCCTTAATGCTATGAGCTTGCTGCACGCTTATTCCCAACGTATCTGCAATATTCTGGGTAAGCCTCTCGCTAGAACAGTCAACTGTACCTGTAGCTCTTATCGCTGATCCGTCGTAAATCGAAATATCACATGCTGTCGAACCTATATCAACAATAAGCGTGGTGACATCGTGAGCTTCAGAATGGATGACCACCCTAGTCATGGCAGATATGTTAGATTCGACGAGCGCTATCTCTAAACCAAGTGCATCGAAGACGCCAATATAAGAATCTACGATTGTACGGGGTGTTGCAACAACCTGAACTTCTCGATTGCCATCATCTAATATTCGGGCAACGCTGTAATCGTAATAAAGTTCATTAGTTGCTAGTGGGATAGATTGGTCTACCTCTGAATCTACGGCTGCTTTTAGATCTTTATCATCCATCTTCGGGAGAGTTAATACTCGGCTAAAGCTGTTTGCGTTTGGTAGAGAGACAGCTACTCTTCTAGTAGTAATATCTCCTACTAGTTTTTGAGATAGTAGTTCATGAGCCACTTTAATTAGTACCTCTGGGTCAACTACTACACCCTGGTTATCGATTGCAGAATTATCAAAAGTAGCTGCACCGTAGCCAGTTACTTTTGCTTTTTTGCCGGTTTGATCAATCTGCATAACTTTTATTGAGCTACGTCCGATGTCGAAACCGAATACCGGTTTGTCTGTGTAAAATAACGCCATAATTTAAGCTTAAGCTTTATGAATATTATATCTCACTTACTCTTATAATCCGAGTTAAATCTCTTATTAAACTAAGACGCCCGGTTTTTTTAAGTTCCGGGCGTCTTTTTGGCTAACTTTCTTAGTCCTTAGTTAAGGCCTGATTTTCGATAACCGTCCGTCTCTTGCTCTAGATAGCTAGCAAGGTAGTAGTGTGCACATGCACCTGTTGCATCAGATGTAGCTGACGTACATTCCCATGCAGCGTATAGGTACTCGTTTGTGTTGCCAGGTAGCGTAGGTTCACCTGGATCTACAGTAGCTGTGCTAAATGAATTCTGGATATCAGCTTCATCAGCGTCTTGAAGCGCTCCTTCGTCGATACCAGGTAGAATCGCGTCAGTTAGATCCGCGTTTGGATAACTTCCGTTTTCGTTATAGTACTCTTCTAGTTTTTGGTATACAGAGTTAATGTCGCTTTTACGTGTTGTATCACGACCTTTCGCCTGTGCACCTTGGAAGTTAGTCAAAACTAACGTAGCCAAAATACCGATAATTGCGATTACGATCAAAAGCTCGATAATCGTAAAACCGGATTGTTTTCTTAATTGATTGAGCATTGGAGCCCACCTCCTGTTTATTAATTTTTACAAGGTAAGCCTACTTTTTCGGGCTTATGCTTAAAAGTATCTTATGCTTAACGACTGATGTCAACCCTAAAGTATAAAATTTATCCTAAATATCGTTTGCCAGACTACTGATAGGGCCAATAACGCTAGCAGCAATTAAGCCGACCATACCACCCATTACCACAATTAGTATTGGTTCTAAGATGGAGCTCAAGCCTTCTACAGCCGCGTCTACCTCTTCTTCGTAAAAGTCAGCGACCTTAATCAGCACGGTATCTGTCTGACCGGTCTCTTCGCCTATAGCAAGCATCTGACTAACAATAGGCGGGAAAACCTTGCTATTGGACAGAGGAGTGCTGAATTGTTCGCCATTTGCTACAGCTTTGGCGGCGTCCATTAACTCTTTCTCGATAACAGTGTTGCCGATAGCTTTAGAGGTAATCTCGATAGATTCAATAACACTCACACCAGCACTCATAAGACTAGCAAAGATTCTAGAGAATCGGGCGACAGCCATTTTGACTATAAGTATCCTTATGGCAGGGATTTTAAGAAGCAATCTATCGCGAGCTTCACGTCCTTTTGGAGTTTTTAGAAACTTAAATAGTGCTATCCCACCAAATAAAATTATAGCGACGTGGATATACCAAAATCCTAAGATAAAATCACTTATTCCAAGCATTACCTTGGTCATTGTAGGTAAGTCTCCACCTGTTAAATCAGCTATGATGGTCCCGACTTTAGGGACAACAATGGTCATCAAAGCAATAAAAACTATAATTGTAATTCCGATAAGAACCATAGGATAAGTCATAGCGCTTTTGAATTTAGCACGAATCGCTGCGTCTTTTTCTTGTTGAATGGCTAGTTTTTTGAGGATTTCGTCTAAGATACCACCTGCTTCTCCTGCACGGACCATATTTATGTATATTGGATTGAAAGTTCCCTTGTATTTCTCTAGAGCATCTGCGAACGATGTCCCACTCTCGACGTCCTTACTGATGTTTACCAGCTGTTTTTTAAAAGTTTCATTTTCGGTTTGGTTTTGCATTGTAGCTAGGGATCTAACAAGAGGGACACCGGCGTTAATCATTGTCGCTAGCTGTCTAGTGAAAACGACTAAATCTTTCGGTTTAACGCGTCCCGGAGTCCCTTTGGTAAGCAGAGACATTATGTCGCCACCCTTGCCGGCCTTGTGGACACTTATGGGTTTCATGCCTAATCTGACGAGTGAGCTCCTGGCTGCTGTTTCAGAAGTTGCATCAATCTTGCCCGTTTTGGCCTTGCCGTCTTTTGCGATTGCTCTGTACTCGAATTCTGCCATGGCTATTGCGCTCCGTTACTCAAGACAAAACCTTTGGTTTTTTCTCGATGCGCAGCAGAATGAAGTAAGTTCATCCTCCTAGCTGCTCTTTTTCTATTAATCATATTTATTCTCTGGTAACCCTTAGGATTTCTTCGATGCTGGTCATTCCCAGCATTGCCTTGACTAAACCGTCAAGCTGCATAGTTAGCATGCCTTCATTAATAGCTTTGTTTTGAATTTCCTCACTGGTTCCGTTAGCCACAATAAGGTCTTGCACTTCTTGAGTATTCTTCAAAACTTCATAAATTCCCATTCGACCTTTGTATCCAGTCTTTTCACCTTCCAGATCTTTTTTAGGTCGCCATAGGGTTAGTTTTGTAGACTTGTCTTTACCAAATTCAGCTTGCGCATCCTGGACCATCTTCAGGAGGTTATCCCAGTCAGCTTTAGTCTTTATTCCGAATACTCTTTCAATTTCTTTCTTTTCTTCATCAGATGGAGTGTATTGTTCACATTCCTCAGGTACCAATCTTCTGACGAGTCTCTGCCCGATTACTACTCGAACGACACTAGCGATAAGGAAAGGTTCGATATTCATATCCAACAAACGAGGCAAACAGGTAGCTGCATTATTTGTGTGAAGAGTAGAGAAGACCAAGTGTCCTGTAAGTGCCGCTTGGACACCCAATCCAGCAGTTTCACCGTCACGAATCTCTCCAACCATGATGATGTTAGGATCTTGTCTTAGTAGTGCGCGCAATCCAGCGACAAATGTCATTCCGGCAATAGGATTCACCTGAGTCTGATTAACGCCTTCTAATTTATATTCAACAGGATCTTCTATGGTGCTGATGTTCACGTCTGGCTTATTTAAGATGTGTAACACGCTGTGTAAGGTTGTAGATTTTCCTGAACCAGTTGGGCCTGTTACTAATATCATTCCGTGGGGTTGATGTGAGGCCTCAGTAATATCTTCTAGCGCCTTACCCCAAAATCCCAGCTTTTCTAATGCCAGTGGCTCGCTGGATTCGTCCAACACACGCATTACCACTTTTTCGCCTTCGGCAATCGGTAGAGTGGAGACACGAAATGCATAAACTCGACTATTCATATTAATTTTGAATCGACCGTCTTGTGGTGCACGCCGTTCGTCGATTTTTAGATTAGACAAAATCTTAATTCTTGAAGTTAACGCCGCCATTGTGCGTTTTGGTAGCCGGTTGGCTTCCTTAAGAACTCCATCAATTCTGTAGCGAATAATAACGTTTTTTTCCCGAGGTTCAATGTGGATGTCGCTTGCACCGGACTTAACTGCGTACTCGATGATTAAGTTCACAGTTTGCGCAATGGGAGAGTCTTCTGCAATATCTTCTTCGGATATGTCTTCGTCTCCTTCTTCTCCTTCTTCGCCGTCAGTAACAATTTTAGAAATTTCACTACCTATATTTCCACGATATAGGTCAAGTGCATTTATGATATTAACTTTTGTGGATATAAATAGTTTTATGTTTTGTCCGAAGAGTTTATGTAGTACATCAATTGCCTGCAGGTCGTCAGGGTCAACCATTGCAATCTGACGTGGTTCTTTTTCATCATCAATACTGCCACCGACTACAACCATATTGTAGAGTTTGGCGATATTTTCCGGGACTTGTTTAAGGGTCTCTTTATCTAGTTCTTTGACGTTAATGTCCATGTAGGGGACACCAATTTCGTCAGAGTAGAGCTTAACGAGCTCCGAGTCGCTAACTATGTTTTGAGACACAACCAACTCTTCCAAGTTGGCTTTTTCGTTAGTCGCTTCCGTTTCAAGGTTAGCTAATTGATCGGCATCAATTTTTTTAGCGTTCTTGAGTAGTTCTATTACAGTGCTGTTTGGTATTGGCATTTCGTATGGTGACCCTCGCCCAATAAAATAATCAGGCTTACCCCTTAAGCTTAATATTATCACATCTGATTACCTAAGTGTATTCATCAAAAATTTAAAAAACAGTAGGAAAACAGAACCAAGGCAAGAAAATTTTGTTTTATCCACAAGCGGCATAAGAGTAAAAAACATATAGCATCAAAAAAGCTAAACGTGTTAAGTAGACATATGCAAAATAGGGCTCTATACTAGTTAAGGTAAAACGAAGCACACAACTAAATTAATGGTATAAGGAGCTGAAAAATGTCTGCTAAGAAAAAAGGCGAATCGAAAACTATGGGCGCTAAAGCAAGTGATGATGAGGGAAAGAAAAAGGCACTAAACCTAGCAGTGGATCAGATTGAAAAGCAATTCGGTAAAGGCTCCATCATGCACCTAGAAGGTGACAACAAAATAGATGTTGAGACTATTCGAACTGGGTCTGTGTCGCTTGATCTTGCTCTAGGTGGTGGTATACCGAAAGGTCGAATTATTGAAATTTATGGTCCAGAAAGTTCTGGTAAAACTACTCTTACATTGCACGCTGTTGCAGAAATCCAAAAGTCCGGCGGGATGGCTGCGTTTGTAGACGCTGAGCACGCACTTGACCCAGCATATGCTAAAAAGCTGGGTGTAGATGTAGAGAAACTATTGGTCAGCCAACCAGACAGTGGCGAGCAGGCACTGGAAATTGTAGAAACTTTAGTTAGATCAAATGCTGTTGATTTGGTGGTAGTTGACTCTGTTGCAGCGTTAGTTCCTCAGGCAGAAATCGAAGGAGACATGGGTGATTCTCACATGGGACTGCAAGCTCGTCTAATGAGCCAAGCATTGCGTAAGTTGACGAGCATAATCAGTCGCAGTAAATGTACGGTAATTTTCATCAACCAGTTGCGCATGAAAATTGGTGTTATGTTTGGTAATCCAGAAACAACAACCGGTGGAAACGCTCTAAAGTTCTACGCTAGCGTAAGAATGGACATTCGTCGTACTTCACAGATAAAAACAGGCGAAGAAATTATCGGAAACAGGGTTAGAGTGAAGGTTGTTAAAAACAAAATTGCACCACCTTTCCGTCAGGCAGAGTTCGACATAATGTATAACCAAGGAATTAGCGCCGAAGGTGACATTCTGGATCTTGCTACTGAAAGAGGAATTGTAGAAAAGGCTGGAGCCTGGTTTGCATATAACGGAGAAAACGTGGCACAAGGTCGTGAAGCCGCCAAGCAATACTTAAAAGATAATCCAAAAGTTCTAAAAGAAATTGATAAGAAAGTCCGAGAAGCCAAAGTCGAAGAGTAAGATTAAACAATGAAGATTACTTCATTAAAATCACAGGTTAAAAACCCTGATAGAGTGAGTGTTTTTGTAGATAATAAATATTCTTTTTCGCTGACGTTTGATCAGATGCTTGAGCAAAAACTCAAGAAAGATATTGAGCTGGACCAAACTGATATCAATCGTCTAAAGAAGTTATCCGACGAAGGTAAGCTGAAAGCCAGAGCACTAGAATGGTTAATGGGCAGGCCACATTCGGAGAGAGAATTTCGTGATTATATGTTTCGTAAAAAGGCCGATAAGGACTTAACGCAAGCATGGCTAGAAGAGTTTAGACAAAAAAACTATCTAAACGACGAAAATTTTGCACGTTGGTTTGCTGAGAACCGGATGCGAAAAAACAAAAGTAAACGAGAAATCGAGGCAGAATTAATATCAAAAGGCATCCCACAAGTCACTATACAAAATACAGTGACTGATCTAAAAATAGATTCCCTGGAAAAAGAAGCGCTCCAGGAACTAGTTAACAAGTTACGAAAACGTACTAGGTATTCTGACGAAACTAAGTTGAAAAAGTATTTAGTATCAAAAGGCTTCAATTATTCGGACATAAAAGTAGCTCTAGATTCTTAAGCTCTTGCTCTCACCGGAGCGCCGTTACCCACCTTAACAGTGGCATCAGAAACGGTTATATATTTATCATTTATCTCAACAATTTCATTTCTTCCGATTAGTAATTGGTTTCCTGACAGACCTTTTAGCAATGGAGGGTTTACATATAGCTTCTGTACATAAAAACTTTCATCTACTGCAAAGTCTACAACTTTTCCTAGCTTTTTTTTACTCTCGGTCACCACCGACTTGCCTGTTATCTCAAAATTAGCTTCTATCACTGGCTTCATCCTAACTAGGTCGTCCGGTGAAGTGATGGCGTCGTGATCATCTACTACTAGTCCTTTGGTGATAAAATCTCTAACTTCACTAAAAGGTAACACAAAACTACCTTTTTGAGATACGTCCCTAGCATGCCAGCCGACAATTTTTAGATTATTTGGATTGACTATAGGTGTATCAGCAATTCCAATTTTTCCCCCTGTTCTGAGAGACATTATCGATCTATCGTAGAAAGAATTTGAAAGCCTAAGCATCTTGCCTACCAGTATATCAAGTAATTTGCTTGTCGATAGATAGATATAAGGGTTAATCTATATAGGTGCATATCGAAAAAATTACAAAATCTCCTGATGAGACAGAAGAACTAGGAGGTAAATTTGGGGGCAGTCTCAAGGGTGGAGAGTGTATAGAATTTGCTAGCGACCTGGGTGGCGGAAAGACAACTTTTGTCCGTGGATTGGCCCGAGGGGCAGGTAGCTCAGACTCAGTATCCAGTCCGACCTTTACAATTTCTCAGGTGTACAATACAAGACATTTTGATATTCATCATTTTGATTTTTACAGACTTCAGGATCCCGGTTTAGTCAGAGAAGAACTTTCTGAACTAATCAATACCAAAGACGTTATTTTAGTCGAGTGGGCAGAATCTGTAACAGATGCATTGCCCACAGAAAGAATTAAGATATCAATTACAAAAGATAAAGATAATGAAAGTCACAGAATTTTTACATTTGAAATTCCCGAATCACTCAGTAGTTTTATGGAGGCTGTGAAATGATTCTGTTAATAAAATCTGAAACAAAAGATGTTGAGTTGCATGTATATGAAAATGCAGCAGAGCTGGCAAGTAAAAAGTGGGATGCCGGTAGAGAACTTTCCGAACAACTACTAGCAGGAATAGATGATATTTTGGCTTCAAAAAACACAAATATTGCTAGCGTTAAAGGACTCGTCGTTTATGAAGGACCTGGTTCTTACACGGGGCTCAGGATCTCTATTAGTGTCGCGAACAGTATTGGTTACTCTAATAAAGTCCCAGTTGTGGGCGTAACAGGTGAAAATTGGATTTCTGATGGGCTAAAAAAAATAGATAGAGTTAGCGATTTTACTCCAATATCTCCTGTTTATGGAGGCGAAGTGTTTACTACCAAGCCTAAGAAATAAACTCCTACTGTACAAGGAACGTCCTTGTACAGTGTTGTGGAATAGTCAGCAGATAAGCATAAAAAGCTTGACTTGGTTTTAAGATACAGCTATTGTTCAAGTTGTAGTAATTAAATACACAAAAACATCTAAAAAAGAAAAACGGGCGCAAAATAAGTTCTTCTTTTTTAGGCAAAAAAAGAAAGAAGGGCGTATGAAAATTGCCAAAACATTTAATAAAGTTGCTCTAGTCAGCATGCTCGCGAGCCTCGTGACTCCACTAGCAATTCTAGTCCCGAAAGTCTCAGCAGCAGCTGTTACTTGGGATGGAGAAGGAGCTGATAATAACTGGTCTACAGCTGCAAACTGGAGTGGTGATGCAGTACCTGTTGATGGAGACTCTTTAATTTTCGATGTCTCAATTTTATCTCAAAATGAAACTCTAAATAATGACCTAACCGACTTGAGTGTAGTTGGGGTAACACGTTCTGGAGATGCTGGGGTTTCCGACCAATTTTCATACACCGTTGAAGGTAACCCTATCATTCTATCTGGTCCCATTGTTGGTGCTGGAGATGACGAATGGGGACAATTGAGAATGGAGATTGGAATTACGTTAGGGTCAAATGTAACTATTACGAACATGAGCCAAGTCTACTTGGACCCACCAAGTACTTTTGATATAGGTGTTTACGATTTAACATTCCAGGGAGAAGCCACTATTTTTGGATTAATTGGTTCAGGAGATGTTTCTATCGAGTCTGGAAATGTTTCAATTTCATCTATTTCAGATTCAACATATTCAGGAGCAGTTACAGTCACAGGTGGAAAGTTAACTACATCTTCTTCTGGACTTGCAACGGCATCTTCAATTACAGTGAACTCAAGTGGTGTGTTGTCTATTAGTGGATCCGAGTTTGGAGTTCCACTAGTGCTAGGTGGTACTGGAGGACCTTGTTGGGGCCCTGATAACTGTGTTTTAGAAACTACCTTTCAAAGCCCGGATCTCACAGGAGGAGTTGAGCTTACTAGTGACGTGACATTCCAGCTAGACGGTGGAACCATGAATATCGATGAGCCATTTACTGATAATGATTTCGAAATAGCTCTTGGAACAGGTTCTACCGGTAGCTTAAAGTTGCCAGGTGAAGAAGCTAAAGAATCCGAAACAGAAACTATAACTATAGGAAAAGATGACAAGAGCTCTGCTTCTTTAACCGTTTACAACAACCAGACAGTAATAGTAAATGGAGAACGAGGAAGCGCATATGTATATAATGGAGGGACTCTAAAAGGTACGGGTACCATTACCGGAAACGTATCTATAACAGGGGGCACGTTGGCTCCAGGTGAAAGTCCCGGCTGTTTAACTATTTCTTCAGGAGGACTAACATTTAGTGGTGGAACTTATGAAGTAGAAATCCAAGGCAGTACAGTTTGTAGCGATTATGATCAAGTTGAAGTAACAGGTGCAGTAGATCTGAGTAACGACCCTACGCTGGATGTCAATTTCCTGAATAGTTTTGTTCCAGAGTTGAACGATGCATTTATGATTATCGATAACGATGCATCTGACGAGATTTCCGGTACGTTTGATGGTTTGGAAGATGGGGCGACATTTACAGTGGATGGCGTTACTTTCCAGATTAACTACAACGGTGGTGACGGTAATGATGTGATGTTGCTGGTAACAGCAGTGTCAGAAGAGCCAGAAGCTCCAGATACGGGGCTTGAGTCATTAGTATCAAATCCTCTGGTTACAGTCATCGCGGCACTATCTGCGATTTCAGTATTAGGCGGAATCAGGTTCGTAGACAGTAAAAGAAAATAAAAATTAACAAACTAGAAATTTACCCTGCCAGGCTACAAATAGTCTGGTAGGGTTTCAAAAATAAAAATGAGTTCCAGAATTAGTTTAAGCAGCCCAGAGATGACAGGTCGAGTACGAAAGTTCGACCAGTACATTCATAATCCTGCAAGATCAAAGCGACAAAGCGCGAGCAAAGAGTCGGCAACCAGAACAAGAATTGTCGAAGCGCCTGTTAAGTCACAAACACAGTTCCTGCCTAGACCCAAAAGTGTAGTTACTCAATCCCAGCCCATTGTTCATAAGCAGGTACAGGCTAGGAACACCTCAAAAGACATTGCCCTTCAGTCTGTAGCAGACTCTAAAGAACGAACTGACAATCATGGTTACGTTGTACAGCAGTTCAGTGATGAACAAGTCGTAGATTATGCACCTGTTAAGTCAAAAACAAGTAAATTAAGCAAGGCCATGTACGCGCTTGGTTTATTTGTTTTTGTTTTCGCAATCTTTACCTCTGTTCAATCATTCCTGTTCAATAACCAAGCCAGGGAACAGGTAGCTGCTCTCGGCGTTAACAGTGATGAACAGGGTGCAAGCGAAGGTACCGGAAGTGACCCAAGTGAAGAGCCAGTAAGTAATAGCGCAATTGCGAATTATTTTGTAACTAATCCGGAAGACCCCAGATACATTAGAATTCCAGACCTTGGTTTGATGGCCAGAGTAAAAAATCTGGGCATAGATAGTAGTGGAGCAGTTGATGCTCCAGGAAACATTAACGATGCTGGTTGGTATAACGGCAGCGCAAGACCCGGAGGCGAATACGGTTCTAGCCTGGTATTAGGTCATGTATCTGGCTGGACGGCTCCAGGAATTTTTAAAAAGGTGGATAGTTTAAAACCAGGATCTGTCATCGAAATTGAAAAAGGTAGTGGGGAACGGATTCAGTATATGGTAAAGCAAACCAGAAGCGTTAAGGTTGATCAAATCGATATGTCTGAAATATTAACACCAGATAACCCGAATGAAGCAGAACTTAACTTAATGACCTGTTCAGGTAAGTACAATCGTGAAACCGACACCTACGAAGAACGACTAGTTATTCAAGCTATAAAAATTTAGATAAATTGTCATTGCGTGCAAGGGATCACTTCGCGTATAGTTAATTATAGTTTGATTTATAAATTAGCCAGAAAATTGTGTGAGGCTAAAAATAGCGAACCAAACTAAATTTTACGATTATATTATTTTATTTTCGATTGCATAGTTCTAAA
Organism: bacterium; assembly: GCA_030428125.1. GTDB lineage: Bacteria > Patescibacteriota > Saccharimonadia > Saccharimonadales > SZUA-47 > JAUIBF01. The sequence goes on from JAUIBF010000001.1 coordinate 122,017, forward strand.
AACTCTCAAGCTAAAGAAGTGATAGTGATTGCTTGAATGATAGAACAGCTACGATAGAAAGGGAGGACCAAGGAAATGGATCCTATTACCATAGTTGCGGCTATAGTCGCGCTTGGTGTTGGTTTTGGTGCCAGCACATATACAACAAAAAAGAAGATTGGCTCAGCTGAGGAGAAAGCAGAAAAAGAGCTTGATAAAGCAAAAAAAGATGCTAAAAAAGAGCTAGAAAAAGCCAAAGAAGAAGCAATGAAAATTGCTGATGATGCTCGAAAAGATGAACAAAAACGACGCAACGAAATCAAAGACGTAGAAAAGCGCTTACTCGACCGCGAAACTAACCTTGATAAAAAACTGGATGAGCTAGATAGGAGAGCAGAAAAACTCCGTAAGAGTGAGGATGAGTCTGAAGAGCTGAAGAATGAAATCAGGGCTATCCGTACCAAGCAACAAGAAAAGCTAGAAAAGATTGCCAAGCTTTCTAAAAAAGATGCTGCTGAAAAATTGATGACTATGACCGAAAGGGACATCAAAGGAGACCTAGAAGGCTTAGTTGCTAAATTGCAAAACGAAGCCAAAGACAACGCTGAAGAATTAGCTGGCACAATAATCGTTCAAGCAATGGAGCGAATGGCTAGTGAGGTTACAGCTGAACGAACAATTACTGCGCTAAAACTTACTGACGATGAGATGAAAGGTCGAATCATCGGCAAAGAAGGACGAAACATCCAGGCAATCCAGAAAGCAACTGGCGTCGACGTCATGGTTGACGACACTCCAGGAATGGTTGTGTTGAGCTCGTTTGATCCAATCCGACGTGAAGTTGCTAAGCGAACAATGGAAATGTTGATGAAAGATGGTCGAATCCATCCCGGTCGTATTGAAGAGGTCGTGGAGAAAGCGCAAAAAGAAGTCCACAAAGACGTCATGCGTGCCGGTGAAGATGCTGCACGAGAAGTCGGAATTGTTGGAATTCCGAAAGAAGTATTGCAGCTTGTTGGTGAGCTAAAGTATCGAACAAGCTATGGCCAAAATGTGCTTAAACACTCGACAGAAATGGCTCATATTGCGGGAATTCTCGCAGAGCAGCTTGGTGCTGACGTAAAGACAGCCAAATACGCAGCGTTGATCCATGACATGGGTAAAGCACTTACTCACAAAATGGAGGGTAAACATCATCATATCAGTGGTGAAATGGCTCGTAAATACGGAGTACCTGAAGAAGTTGCTCACGCTGCTGAAGCGCATCATGACGACATGGAAGCAACCACAACTGAAGCATTAATTGTACGTGTTGTTGATGCTATTTCTGCTGCTCGACCTGGTGCACGTAATATTAGCGCTGAAAACTTTGCAGAGCGAATGAAAGACCTAGAAAACACGGCATTAAGCTTTGACGGTGTAGAAAAAGCCTACGCAATAAGCGCTGGTCGCGAAGTTAGGGTATTCGTGCAACCTACTAAGATGGACGACCTAGCTGCGATTAAGTTAGCACGTGATCTTGCTAATAAAATTGAAAGCACCATGCAGTATCCAGGAACCATTAAGGTGAACGTAATTCGCGAAACCAGAGCCATTGAATTCGCCAAGTAATGAATGATTTAGAAATTGAAGCTAAATTTCTAAACCTGGATCCGGACGAAGTTCGAGAAAAACTAAAGTCTGCCGGAGCAAAGCTCAATTATACAATGCGTGATTTCCGGCGCGCATTGTTTGACTATCCCGATAGTAGGTTTCAAAAAAACGACCATTCACGCCGATTAAGAATTCGAGATGAAGGTGATCGTATAGCAATCAACTTTAAGTCTAAAAATGAAACAAATTATGTTCATGAAATAGAAGTTAATGTTGATTCTTATGAAAATACCGAAGCACTACTGGAAGCTATCGGATTTGTAAAATATTCGTACCAAGAATCTAGAAGAGAATCTTGGAAAATAGATGATGCCGAAGTAGTGATTGATACTTGGCCTTGGCTAAACCCTTACATTGAAATTGAAGGTCCTTCGGAGGATGCAATCAAGAGTGTAGCTAAAAAGCTAGGTTACGATTGGAAAGATGCGAAATTTGGCAGCGTTGATACGGCTTACATGGCTCAATACCCAAGAATGACAGAAGACGATTCAGTAGGGGATTTGCCAGAGGTAAAGTTTTCGATGGAAGTTCCACAATATTTTACAGATAGAATGTAGTTCTTGTTTCTACCTCTGTTTTTAGCTATAATTTAGCTTAAGCTTTAACAGGGGCAAATTTTGCAAGGGCGCAACATAAAAAAGTTTCTGGAACAGTTCAGGGTTATTATAGTAACGATAGTCTATTTTTTGACGTTGTTAGCAAGTTCCTCAGCACTTTTATATTTAAAATCTGAAAAAGCAAGTGCTGCCACAGATGTGTTTCGACTAACATCATATGAACTTCAGTCGGGTGAGTACACATCTACCGGATATTCGCTTACTTTGAACAACAACCTATCTTCAAATTACTTTGTCATGATTTCTGGTCCTTCAGAAGCTACAGGCTCGAGGGCTGTTAACGAAGATCAAGTTAGAGTTGTCGGAGATCCGTTCGGGAATTTTGGATCAACATCTGCAACCAATGAGCTAGAGCTTAACAGAGGATCAGCGTCTAATGATTGGATTGGAATTATAACTGTTGTCGAGTGTATGGTCGAATGTTCGACCATGGGTTTTGAGTTGTCTGAAGTTTTAGAAACTTCCTTGCCCGCAGGATCTGCAGATGCCCTGCAGACTGTAAATGATAATCTAGCCTCATCATATACATCCAATACTGTGCCTCTGGGGGGTCATTATGGTGGAGGCATCGATTCTGCAGGAAGTGATGCTAATTCATACGCGACAACTTTAGGTGTAAAGATTACTAAAACAGGCTCAAACCAGTTGCAATTTGAGAGGTATGGTGCTGAAAGCAGGGCGCCAGCAGCAGCAACAATTACGACATACGTAACTGAATGGGGATCAGAGTGGAACGTACAGGACGTAAATGTGACCGGCACCAATGCTGGGTCGGGAGTTGATTCAACATCTGAATACAACACAGCATCGGTCAGTTCTGTTACGAGAAATAATACTTTTGTATGGGGTGCTGGTTATGCGTATGACGATGGGCTGGGTGATGGTGCGCTTGGGCAAGTAGTAACGTTAGGCGACGGGGTTAATCTAAATGCCACCGAGACTTCTGTCGCTGTCGGAGCAGAAGGAGCGCAGATTTCTCCAGGTAGGAACTTCCAGGTTTATGTAATAGAGCACCCAAACCTAGCAGTAGATTACAGGTTTAGGGTAAGAGGGGACCAGGGGGCAGCATCTGGATACCAAGAACTTACACAAACGGTAAACACAGCTAATGGTACAGAAGGTTATGATAATTCATCTACAGATGTTCAATATACTGAAGGGTACAGAACTGCCCTTTTTTACAGCACCTCAGGTGGTACAGGGCAAGCGTACTCTAGGACAGGAGCCTGGAGCCTGCGACACATTTCGAGTACAGACCTAACTTTTTACCGTGCATATGCGGGACAACCAATTTCAGGGTGGATACAGTCAATAGATTTTGCAGCGTTTGAGTTTTCTAATGTTGATACTAGGCAGCAAATATTCAGATGGCGAGATGACTCAACAGATGTAAATTCATCCGGAGGGTGGTTAGCTGCGGAAGACACAAATTTGACTGAACAAGCAAAAAATACAAATTTAAGATTGCGTTTTCGCGTTGCAAATCACGGCACAACTCCCGAAGATGGCGCTAGACAGTACGAGCTAGAATTTGCTCACAAGAATGATACTAGTTGTGATTTAGTGTCAGGCTGGAGTGGTGTTTCTGATAGTACAATCGATGAGTTTGAGCTATATAATTCGGCTCAAATCTCTCCCGACGGTGAACTGCTAACAGGTAATTTGCTAAGCGATCCCGACGGCTTCAGCTTCGTTACAGGAGAAGCGAGGGAGGTAGCAGATACAACTAACGCAATCGGTCCACTGGCTGCTAGCGCTTATACAGAGTTAGAATATGCCCTAAGACCAACTGACAATGCAGTAACAGGACAGACCTATTGCTTAAGGCTCTATGATGCAGCAAATTCGACGGACCTAGAAGCTTATAGTGTTTATCCTGAAATTACAATTCAATCGACCGAAGTAAACACTACTGGTTTGGGTGAAGCAGGAACGTTTACTGCACCGGCTAATGGAGGCTGGACAACAGTTAATTTCGCTGGGAGTTACTCAGCTCCAGTTGTTGTCGGTCTCAGTAACTCACACAACGGTGAAAGTGCGCTGGTGTTTGAGTCTAGAAACGTGACGACGACAAGCGCCGATATGAGGCTGTGCGAGTCAGAAGGCTCTACCTCTAATGGGTGCGATACTCATTCAACTGAAACGGGTGGGTATATGGTAATCGATGCTAGTATTGCGGCTGTAACGGATGGAATAGAAGCAGGAACGTTTACGGCGAACGGACAAGCCGACTCAAACAGTGTAGTCACAAATTATAGTGAGAGCTTTTCGGCTGCACCATATGTGTTTGCAAATGTTAACACGGTTACTAGCAGCGAATTTCCGATAGAAGTTGTAATTTCAGCGACTTCAGTAGCTAGTTTTACTGCAGGTATTTGTGATCACCTGCAAGGCAGCGTGGATGCCTGTGACGGCTCTCATGGAAACGAATCTGTGGGGTGGGTTGCGATTGAGCCAGGTAATGAGCCCTTCCAGGAACAGTTTGATAGCGGAATCGAAAATATTGGAAATGGCTTATGGACCCCTGTATCTTTTTCTCCATCGTTCTCTTCAACACCGGTGTTATTATCAGCTTCTCAGACTGATTTAGGGGGTCAAGATGTCGAAATTGATGAAGGGCGAAACGTATCAACAACAGGCGCAGAAATTAGGCCGTGTGAAATTGATACGCTGGATACTTGCGATAACCATAATGCTGATGATGTAGCCTGGTTTGCGATCGAGGCAGGTCAATTTTTAAACACAACAGAGATAGATCAGGACGGATTTAGGTTTTATGTTAATGAGAACTCGGCTACTCCATCTACTCCTGCTGAGGACGAAAACACAGAGTTAACAGGTGTAGATAACGGCGACGTGATACATATAAGAATTGCTAATCAAGTCGGGGCATCACCACTAGCTGCCGACGCTGCAGCTTTCAAACTTCAGTATGCACAAGCCTCGAATTGTAGCGCAGCCGGTTCCTGGAATGATGTAGGTGGATTAGGGTCGGGAGTAATTTGGCGCGGCTTTAATAACGCAGCGCCTGCTGATGGGTCTGCTCTACCCTCGTCTCTTCTAGATAGCACAACTAACACTGCACAAACTTATGAAGAAGCAAATAACTCAGTTGGTAACCCATCGCAGATTGCCAGTGGTGATAGAGGTGAATGGGGATGGATTGTGCAAAATAATGGTGCAAGCAACTTCACATCGTATTGTTTCAGGATGACATTATCAGATGGGAGTGCTTTTAACTACGCCAGATACCCTAAGTTGACAACATCAAGTGGTGTGGTTAATTTATCACCGAATTCACCTGCGAATCTTGATCAAGAACGGCTGTCAACAACGCAGATAAGCACAGGCGAGACGATTAATGAAACAGATGTTGTATTTACGAGCGATATTTCTGATCAAAACGCTAACGACATCGTTCAACTTTGCGTCGAAGTGAAAGAGATTGGTCAAGCTTTCGTGAATAACGAAGATGCTTGCGGTAGTGCGGAAACATACACCGGAGCAGCAGTTCCAGCAAGTGTGACGGTTAGTGGTTTCGAACACGCTAAATCATATCATTGGCAAGCAAGAGTTAAAGATGCAGCTGATGCGTATTCCGGATGGAGTAGTTTTGGGGGAAATGCGGAAATTGATTCGGATTTCGAAATCGATACCGTGGCACCATCAGGTGTTGTTTATGATGGTAACGCTGCTGGTGTAGACATAGAGTTTAATGCCGGAGAATTAGACGAGCTAGAAGCAAACTGGGAACAAGTTGATGGTAAAACCCCAGATGAAGTATCGGGTTTAGTTTTATGGCTTGACGGCGATGATGTTGAAAATGACGGAACTGATCCAGCCAACGGTAGTTCTGTAGCGCTTTGGAGTGATAGGTCTGGATTAGGCAATGACATAGGGGGCACCGGTGCAGCAACATTTGATGCTACGCTTCAAGCAATTTCGTTCACTGATGATCCGTTGCCGTTTGATGATAATTTCGACCGAAGTGGAGGGAACTCTAGTGCTCACAATATATACTCCGTTGTTAGGGGCAATGCCGGGACTGGAACCAACCATGTATGGTATGAAACAACGACCCCTAGAGTTGCTCCTGCTGAAAACGGAATTCTGGGTGGAGCGACGGCCTTATCAGGTAATAATTTCTGGTCCAACCACATTACTGATACCAAAGTTTTAACGTTAGAATATGGATCTGGTGGGACTTCTACTGCATGGCTTGACAGAACTCAAGAGTATCAGTTTAGCGAAACTCAAAATTTTGCAGATTCTCAAAGAATAGTAATTGGTGATGATACAACAGGTGGAAATAGACTTGAGGCAGGCGAGTACGTCCATGAAATTATTGTATTCAACCAAGATGTAACCTCAGGGGATAGAAATGATTTGTGGGAACACCTAGAATGTAAGTGGCAAATTAGAGATTGTTCAGTTACATACGATTACTCTATAGGTACGTCCCCGGGTGGAATTGACATTCTGGGTTGGACTGCATCTGGAGCTTCAACTAGTGCATCTGCAAGTGGACTCAGCTTAACGACTGGAACTCAATACTACTTTAATGTTCGAATCACAGACACAGCAGGTAATCAGACGATTGTAAGTAGCGATGGGCAACAAGTGGCTCCATCACTATCGTTTAGCACCTCTACAGGAGGTAGTGGGATTACTTTTGAAAATCTGAATTCATCTAATTCATTTACTGACACAGAAACAACTATAGTGTCAACCAGTACCAATGCACATAACGGGTATGAAGTCAGGTCATACACGAGTGGTTCACTAGAAAATGCTTTGTTAGACACAATCGGTGGGTTTGATGGAGGTACATACGCTGCAACGGATACGTGGGAGTCGGGCGATACAGGTTTCGGCTATACATCCAGCGATGTTTTAGTAGATGGAGTCAATAGGTTCAACGCTTCTACGTGTCCGGGTGGAGGTAGTGGAGGGCCGTGCTTCGCGCCATTTAGTTTAACAGCACCGGGTGACATAGTTGCGGACAATGACGGGATTATATCCGGTAGTCCAGTCGTAAATGAACAATTTACAATTACTCATCGTGTCACTACTGATGAATTCCAGCCAATTGGCACCTATCAAACGACATTAATTTTTCAAGCAATTGCGAAATACTAATATACTAATAATTATGAGGTTTTTTGCTGTATTTTTGCTTGCTTTTGTACTTTTTGCATTGCCGAAAACAGTCTATGCTGATGAAACGTCTATAACTGCATCTCCAGCAATTATCGATGTGCCAGCAAAAGTTGGAGAAAGCTCTAAAAGAGAAATTAAAATTACCAATAATAACGACTACCCTTTGCCGGTTAGCATAGAAGCTCAAGCAGCAATAATCGACGGAGAGCCGTTAAATGATGGTGTAAATTCTAGATATGATGTAAGTGATTGGATCAGGTTTGACGAAGACACGTACCTATTCGAAGCTGGTCAAACTAGATCTATACCGTTTACTGTGACGCCACCTTTTACCGCAACTGCAGGTGGGCATTACGCAAACATTAGTATTAGAGGACTTGCTTTAGAATCTAATTTTGATGAACTGGGTTTAGTATTTCCAGAGATTGGTGTCCCCGTGCTTGTTTCTTTGCCTGGTGAAGTAGTAGAAAAGATAGAATTTTCCAATAACAACCTATTCCCAATATCAACGCAGCCAAACAAAAAGTATTTATTTGAGACCAAATTATCAAATGTTGGGACCGTTCATAATTTAGTACAACCAAAAATAGTGATAGAGAAAGAAGGTCAGTTAGTTGATGAGTTTTTATTTAGGCCATCAGTAATTTTACCTGGAACCCAGAAAGTTTTTTCAACAGAATGGAGTGTTCCGGACTTTGGCATATATAATGCACACGTTGAACTAGTTTATGGCTCTAAGAATCAAAAAATCAGTTCCAATTCTGAAGTAGTAGTCTCAACTCCAAATCTGAAGAGTCTTGCTAACGTTTTTGTCATGACAGGAGTAGTAGTTTACTTAATACCACGCCGAAAAAACATCAAGCCTGCCGTTAAAAAAGTGTTTACTAACACCTAAAATAAAGCTTGCGCTTTTTATCTCTCTTAGCTACAATGTTAACCAACTGAGTAATTGAGGGAAAAATATGTCAAAAACAAAGTTAATTTTCAGGCAGAATGCTTTTATTGCCGCCTTATTGTTAGTAGCAGCGATCCTATTGCCAGCCATTCAGGTCGGAGCTCTTACAACTAGTTCACTAACACTAAGTGATCCACGAACATCTCAAACAAGCGAGTATACTTTCGCATCAAGTGGATTTACTACTGCCACAACCATCAACTGTATACAGCTAGATATCGGTACTGCATCAGACGGTAGTGGCGACGTGGGACTAGACTTGTCGGGAATAGCTTTGGGCACAGACACCATTTCTTCTGGTGGCTCTTGGGCTGATGCTAGCGTTGATGGTGCAACTGATCAGTTGCGAGCAACATCAGCTGGTGGTGCTACGCCAAACTCAAGCGGTTCTATCACCTGGACGGGCATAGTTAATGGTGCAACAGAAGGTGCTACATATTATGGTGTGTTTGAAACATTTGCTAATACAGACTGTTCAACAGGTGGTTCAATTGACTCAGTGACAGTAGCGTTTACTTACACCGATGGAGAGCTGGTTCAGTTGACTATCGATCCTACCCTTACCTTTACGCTTTCTGATGTAGCATCAGGTCAGCCAGTGAATGGCGTTAATACCACAATCGGATCAACTGCTACAGGAATAAACCATGGTAACGCAGTGACATTTGGAGCAAATGGCATTTCAGCGCACGATCTCAACGTAACTACTAATGCCCCGGGTGGCTACACTGTTTACATTAGACACACCGGCCAACTTTCAAACGGCACGGACGACATAGACAATCTGACTGGAGGTGCTACAAACGCAGTGCCTACACTGTTCACAGCAGCTGGCACAGAGGGTTGGGGGTATACAACAGAAGATAATGATTTGGCAGGTGGTACGGGAGATAGGTTTACTAATCCAGGAAACTACTACGCCCCATTTGATACAAGTAATGAGCCAGTGGTTGACAACACCAACGCAGTTCCAGGTGGAGAAACCGTAAGAGTTGGACATCAGGTCGGAATTGCATCGACTACACCGTTTGGAACATACCAAACAACAATTATCTACACAGTAGCATCAACCTATTAGAAGTAAGCACCCGTTTCTCGTAAATACTTTATGGGTAGTTTATTTCCTTGAGAGATGTTTAAAAAAAGGGTAGTATAAAGGGAGCATGAGGACAAATATTCTAAAGTGTCTTGGGTGGACACTAATTTGTATAGTATCTGGGGTTTTATTAGTTATCCCATCTATAATTTCAGCTCAAGAACAAACAGATACAGTTTCTCTGGGTATCTCACCTCAGCTACTTGATCTAACTGCCAATCGAGGTGAAACATTGCAAAATACGTTTCGGTTGACTAACGCATCGGCAGCAACAGTAGATATAGTTACCACACCCAAAAACTTCACACCAAGAGGAGAAGAAGGGGCAGTTGACCTAACGATTGACAGTACAAACTTTTCTCTTGCAGACTGGATTTCTGTTCAGCCTGAGAGGGTAGTGATTGAACCTGGTCAAACGCAAGATTTTGATGTAACCATTGATGTTCCAGAAAACGCTGAGTCAGGAAGTCATTTTGGATCTGTAGTCTTTCAAACTGTACCTCCTGAAGATGAAACAGCCGACGCACTTGTTAGTCAGGAAATAGCTCCAGTTATACTAGTTAAGATTTCTGGTGAAACATTTGAAGCTGCAGACATAGAAGAGTTTAAGACGGATAACTCGAGTTACGGCTCTAACCCGACAGTAAGTTTTATTTCGAGAATAGAAAATACTGGTAATGTACATTTTAAACCAACAGGTAAAATTACTATTAAAAATATGTGGGGCGATGAAGTCGAAGTTATCGAACTAGATAGAAGAAATGTATTGCCGGACTCTATTAGGCAGTTTACTTCTGAATGGAATCCGGAAGGAACGTTGTTCGGAAGGTATAGTGCCACGCTTACGGTTGTTTATGGAGATAATGATGAAATTAAAACTGCAGAAACTAGTTTTTACATTGTGCCCTGGAAGATAATAATTCCAGTTGTTTTGGTAACGGCTTTGGTGGTGTTTGTTTTCATTAAATTCAACAAGAGACTACTATTGGCTGCTAAAGTATTGAGTGGAAAAGAAAATTCAGATAAAGAAGAGTAATCTGTTGCCATGAAGTTTTTAATGGGGGTGCTGACGGTTTCTCTAGCAATATTCTTGTCTGGGACTACTGCAGGGGCAATATCGATTTCCGAACAAGTCGAGTTAACCGTAGCAGATACTAGGCTAACCATTAATGGATATGCAGCCCCAAATTCCATAATCAGGTTTGAAGAGTCATCAAGCGTGATAGCAACTACTACCTCGAATAGTTCAGGATTTTTTACAAAGACTCTAAATTCACAGCCAGCAGGTATTAGAAATATGAGGGTTTATTTCCTGGACAGTAATAACTTAGGCTCCAGTAAGATAAATTTATCAACCAGCCTGCAATCTCAAACCGAAACAGTAGTGAATGTGCTACTGGCCCCTACCATAACTTTTGGATCGCAAAGCAAAGTATCTGCTGGGAGCACCATATCAATCAGAGGCTACACACTGCCAAATAAAAAGGTAAACATCTCGGTTGATTTTGGCGCCTTGCTTTTTTCAACAAAAAGTGACAACCTGGGCTATTACGAATATTTGCTTGACACGAGCCTAGTAACTACAGGCGATCATGTCATAAACACCAGAGTCTTAAATGGTGGTGATATGAGTATTTCATCAGAACAGCTGAAGTTTAATGTGAAAAATAAAAATACTCCGAACCCAGACATAGTTGTTTCGCCTAGTTTGCTTACACCCCCCATAACAAATTCTCCCAAAGATGGGGCGCTTATAGATGGTGACAGAGTTACCATATATGGTGAGGCCCAGCCAGGTACACAGATAAATGTCTACGAGAACGGTGTGATTATCGGCTCTGTAATTACCGACGATAGTGGTAGTTGGTCGTTTTTATACAAAGCTAAGTCAACACCCGTTACGTTAAATTTCGAAGCCTGCAGAGGTGGTGAATGTAGTGTTCAGTCTAAATCCATAACATTAAATTTTAAGTCACTCAACTCCGTTTGTTTCCAGGATTTTGAACTAGAAGCGTACAGATTTTGGGATATAGAAGTAGGTCAAGAATTTTCACTTGCACTAAAAAATGAAAACAAAGGCAAGCTACTGATTGATTGGGGCGACGGAACGACTGAAAGTTTCAGTCAGGATACTCACTCCGCTAAAAAATTCGAGAAAACCTATGCCAAACATGGTGTGTATAGTGGAACGATCGAACTAAGCTATGATAACTGTGTAGAAATTAAGTATTTCTCAGTAAATGTAAAAAAAAGCGAAGAGCAAAACAGAGTCTTAATTTTGTTGATATTGTCATTTGCAATAGCTGCAGGTAGTTACCTGGTCGGTCGAGACAAAATTGATAAAAGCTAGACATTTCAAATCTTAACTGTTATTTCAGGGGTCATATTGATACAATACTGCATATGCTTATCGTTTACTTTTTTCAGTGGTGGTACACCACCGGCTGGTTACTCAGAGTAAAGATGCTACTAGAGCATATGTCTTCAGTTGCGAATTTTTATTCAGTAGGCACACTTCTAAAAACCATGTTTTCTCCTTGGAGACAAATAGTTTCAACTACACGAGCAGATCAGGGAGTAGACGCAAAATTTCAGGCGTTTCTAGATAATATAATTTCACGGTTTGTTGGATTTTTTGTTAGGCTTTTCGTTCTGATAGCAGCCGTAGTATTCGTAACATTAACGATTCTAGCAAACTTAGTGCTACTCATCATCTGGCCTGTAGCACCAGTTTTGCCACTAATTTTAGTCATTGTAGGTGTCACATGAACGCTGTTTATAACAAGCATTCGAAAAGAGCTCAAGAAACTAAGTTTCTGGTGTTTTTCAGCGACAATAAAAGAAATGTATTGTTCATAGTCGCAATGCTATTACTATTTTTTGGAATTGCATTATGGTTCTATAACTCTCTTTTCGGTTCTCTGATTACCTCACTAAGTATTCTGATGTATTTACCGCTAGTTTGGCACAAGCTCTACCTGTCGACTTTGAGCCACCTGCCGATAACAGGAGATACGATAATTGTTGAAGATAATTTATCACCATATGTGGCCGGAAGAGTTAATGATATTGATAGCCCTTTTTCCATCTGGTCGGCAATTAAAGGGTGCTGGCAGCAAAGATTTTTCAGCCTGCATTATGGTATCGAACCAGAACTTTTTGATAGCCTAACCAAAGATAAAACAGACTTAACAGCGATGTGGGATAGCGCGTTTGGTTTAAGCCAAAAGCATCAAGAGACTGGTATTTCCACTGCTTCATTAATTATTTCTTTGATGAAAATGTTGCCAGGATACGAGCAAATTTTGGCAGATAGAAATTTAGATATTAATGAACTTGAGAGCAGTATTGATTGGGTTCATCATGCTGAGTTGATAATCGATTACAAACCAAGAAATAAGGGTGCCGGGGGTATTGCAAGAGATTGGACAAGCGGCTTTACTCCGACGCTAAATGAGATTGCTCATAACATTAGTCTTGAATTGGAGCAAAGAGGGCATTTGACAAGGGGCCTAGAAGGTCACAGGGCTACTCTAGATGAAATAACGTCAGCGCTGAAAGGTGGAAAACAAAATGTAATTTTGGTTGGTGATGTCGGTGTAGGTAAAACTATTACAGTTTACGGCTTCGCGTCTAGATTGATGTTGGATAAAAGCTTACCAGACTCGATTAGATACCATCAAGTATTCGCCATAGATCCAACCAGTTTGATTACTAGCAGTGACGACCCTAACAAAGTAGAAGCTATATTTACTCGACTTATTTTAGAGGCTCAAAAATCTAAAAATGCCATATTGTTCTTTGACGATGCATCAAAATTCTTTTCTACAGGTACGGGACAGGTGAACATCGGTAAAATGCTACAGTCGGTAATAGAAAGTAATTCTATACCAGTAATTTTTGCTATGACTCCAGTCGAGTGGCAGAATGTTTCTGCGTCAAATGAAGCTCTAGCTGGTGCTCTAAATGTTGTGAAGATTCAGGCGGCCGAAAATCAGCACACTTTAAGGATACTTGAGGATCAATCCTTATATATTGAAGGACGAAATAAAGTAGTAATTTCCTATCAGGCATTGAAGTCCGCAGTCGATTTGTCAGATCGTTACATTCGTGAAATTTCAGCTCCAGGAAATGCAATTAGACTACTAGAAAATTCTATTAATCACGCTGAAAATGGATTAGTCACAACTAAATCAGTGCAATCAAGCATTGAAGCAGCTCAAGGTGTGAAAATTCAAACAGCAAGTGGTAGCGAGAAACAAGAGTTACTTAATCTCGAAGACGAAATCCATAAAAGGATGATAAACCAGTATAGAGCTGTTAAAGTTGTTGCTGATGCACTGAGGCGCGCCAGAAGTGGTGTGAATAATCCCGATAAGCCCATCGGAACATTTCTATTTCTTGGTCCAACTGGTGTTGGTAAAACTGAATTGTCTAAAGCAATATCAGCAACGTATTTTGGAGACGAAAAAAACTTAGTGCGCGTTGACATGAACGAACTGACAAACAGCACTGATGTCGCAAGGCTTATTGACGAAACAGCAGAGAACGGTTTACTCGCAAGTGTCGGAAGGAATCCGTTCAGTGTAGTTTTGTTTGATGAAATAGAAAAAGCTCATCCCAACGTAATAAACTCCATTCTTCAAATGCTTGATGAAGGTGAAATGAGGGATTCGAAAAACCGTCAAATATCTTTCAAGGACGCTATAGTTATCGCGACATCTAATGCTGGTGCAGACAAAATCAGAGAATACATAGATGACGGTAAAGAAGTAGAGCAATTTGAAGAAGAGTTCACTAACTGCTTGATAGATTCAGGAATTTTCAAACCGGAGTTCTTAAACCGTTTCGATGAAATGGTCGTGTTCAGGCCTTTGAAAATGGAGGAACTAGTTCAGGTTGTAGATATTTTAATGGCGGCAGTAAATAGTAATTTGTCTAAGCAAAAAGTTAAAGTTGAGCTTACAAATTCGGCAAAGCAGTGGCTGGCAAATCAAGGATATGATCAAAGACTTGGTGCACGACCTCTGCGAAGAAAAGTTCAAAGTACAGTAGAGAACATCATCGCTAAGAAAATACTTAGTCCTGATTTCCGTCCAGGAGCTACCATATCTCTAGATGTGCCGGATCTAGAGGCCGAGGGTTAGTGAATTTAGGACTAAACATAAAGTGCTCGCAAAAAGTGCAGGACTTGGTCGCTTTCAGTGACCCCCAGAAAACATCTTTGAAAACAAGTTTTCAAGAGTTTGTCTGTTTCCGAAACGCCACTGGCGTTTCTCGCCTCCGACTCACTCCGTGAGGTCGTAGATCAAATACCCACACTAACCAACTAAAAAGCCCATCTTGCGATGGACTATTTAGTTGGTCGGGGTGAGAGGACTTGAACCTCCGACCTCACGGTCCCAAACCGCGCACTCTAGCCAACTGAGCTACACCCCGCTAAAATTTTGTCGCTGTTGCTCGAACAAAAGACGTAACTTTTTTGTTCTAGCTTGATTGCGACAAAATTTTAGCGTCCTTTCGTTCAAAGAATCCTCTCTTTGAACGAGTTAGCTACCTTAGCCGCAAAGCTACAAATACAGAGGTGATTATACGCTATTTTAATATATTTTTCCATCTAAAAATTGCGTTTGAAGATTGTTATAATGGTTTGTAGATGATTCCAAAACTCTTATTAGCGCTTGCTCCCGTTGGCTTTGTGCTGATTTTGTCAGAACTTCTCTGGCGAAAAAAAGTTATTAAAGGTGAGGCAGCACGGAAGTTCATTCATATCCTGGCTGGATGTTGGATGGCATTTTGGCCATTATACCTTCCGTTTGATGGAATTTTTGTATTAGGCTGTATTGCATTAACTCTACTTATCTACTCCAGAATAACTAAACTATTTCACGCCATCTACGCTATAAAAAGGCGAACGTACGGAGACTTGCTATTCGCAGTTGCTATCGTAGTTTGTGCATACTTGGCAAAGGTGGACTGGATATTTACGGTGTCGATATTATTCTTATCGCTGGCAGATGGAGGTGCTGCATTATTTGGAAAGACTTGGGGTGTAAAAAATCAATACTTTGTGTTTGGTAAAAAAGCACTAACAAAAAGCATCATCGGTACCTTAGCGTTTTTGGCTCTTGCTTACATATCAATCGGGGCAGGTTGGATTATGGGTGGAGAGGATGTGATGAGAGATAACCTAACATTAACTTTCGTCGCATTGCCGCTACTCGCAACAATTTTTGAGAATTCTATGCCTTTTGGGTTTGACAATATCATTACACCGCTAACAGCTACTATCATCTTTAACTCCTTGGTATAATGTAGGTATGATTAAAAAAATAGAAGAGAACCTGCGTGAATTCGTTTACGGAGGCATGGATGGTGCTGTAACTACATTTGCAATTGTAACTGGTGCGGCCGGTGCTAATTTTGGCACAAATGTAATTATTATTTTAGGCCTCGCAAATGTATTTGCAGATGCCTTTTCAATGGCTGTCGGTGCTTATCTGAGTGAAAAAGCAGACCAACAATTAGAAGCCAAGAAAAACAAGAAACAAGTCGAAGAACTTGAATCTCCTCTAGCTGCATCTGTAGCAACATTTATGTCGTTTATACTTGTTGGTTTCGTACCACTGGCTGTGTATATCGTTGATTACGTCTTTGGATTAGATTTAGACGATGGTGCATTAATTTACTCTATCATTCTGACACTAATCGCATTTGGAGCAATCGGATATTTGCGGGCTGTTGTTACGCATATAAACAAATTCAAATCTACACTAGAAACTCTCGGACTAGGCGTTGCTGCAGCTGTAATTTCTTACACTCTCGGAACAGTCCTAGAAAAAATTATAACTTAATTACCAGGGTGAACGTCGTCGGTGTGACGCTTGCTTTTGCCTAAATATTTCTGCTCTAAGTTTCCAACCGCCGCGTTTACTAATATAACTAACCCAGTTAGAGCAAGTGCCAACCAGTATCTTTCAAGTGCAACGGTAATACCAATAGCTGCCGCGAACAGTATAGAGGCTGCTGTAGTTAAGTAATAAACATTATGATCTTTCTCGCTTTTCAATACTGTACCGGCACCAATAAATGAGATGCCTACAATAATTGCTTCAACAACACGTACAGGGTCTGACTGAACTTTCCCAAAGGATTCGTTAAATTCATGGATTATCAGTGTGCTTATGGACATCACGAGCGTTGCAGCTCCTGCTACGAACATGTGAGTTCGTATACCAGCGGGTTTTTTAGCTAACTCTCGTTCTATTCCGATAACTCCACCAAGACATACGGCTACAACTACTTTCAGTAAAATGTCGATTTCTTCTTGGCTCATCTTTAACCATAAGTATTACAGACAGTGACTTGCCAATCAAGTATTTATTTTAAACTGATTACTTTTTTCGTTGTAAGATACTGCCTGCTAGGGTGCCAACGATAGCCGTTAGCAGTACAATCGAAACGAGCTCACCAGTTCCAGTTTTTGGTAAAGTGGTTGCTGTTAAAACTTTTGGCTCCTCTTTCTCAGTACATTCGCTTGTGTCAGTAGATAATTTTTCAGATTCTTCAATTGTAATTATTTTGCCGTCTCTACAAACTTCAATTTTTTTAGGTTCTTCGCAGTGAAGTTCAACGTTCATCCCGCCTGAAAATACTTTATCTTTACCTAGGACTAATGTTACTAGTACTTCATCTTCTAACTTTAGAGATCCTTCAGCTTCAGTAAGCTCATTTGCCTTACGTTCAACGTCCTCTAGGATAACCTTACTTTCACCTGAACTTACAACAATGTTGTTGCCTGGGTGTACAGAACCTTGGTTTTTAGCAGTAGCTTTAACTTCACAAGTCATGCCTACTAATTCTGGACTTACTTCTTCGGATGCAAGTTTATGAGTAGAGCCTTTATCTCCCCGAACAATAGTTTTTATTGGAACACTAATTTGAGGTATTTCAGCAGCAAAAACCTTCGCGGGTACTATCAAAACCAGTAACAAAGACACCAAAAGCAACAAACTTTTCATGACAAAAGCTCCTTTATTTCATCTATTATCATACTACAAATTAGTAAAAAAGTCAATACCTTGCAAGTTAAAATAAAAAAAGACCGATAAATTTCAGTCTCTTTTCATGGGGTGGCTAATGGGAATTGAACCCACGACCTTCGGAACCACAACCCGACGCTCTAACCAACTGAGCTATAGCCACCATACTGGTACACCCGGCAGGACTCGAACCTGCGACACGCGGGATAGAAGCCCGCTGCTCTAATCCACTGAGCTACGGGTGCACGTCAACGTGTAATGTATTGGTAAGACAAATTGTTGAGAAAATGAATTTCTCAACAATTATGCTTACCGATACCAGCCGATTCCTTACAAATTCGAGATTCCTCTCTCGAGTTTGAAATAGCTACAGGTGGGAAATTTACTATTCCGTGGTGCGGGTAGAGAGAATCGAACTCTCCTCTCGAGTTTGGAAAACTCGCATTCTAGCCGATGAACTATACCCGCTCATCTTAGTAAACGTATAAACTGTTACTACAACAGAGGTGATTATAGCCTAAAACGGTAACAATTACTAGACTATAGGTCGTTTAAAACTTCAATTTGAGCACCAAGGCTATTCAGTCGTTCGGCCAAGTCCTCATACCCACGATTAATTGTATAGACATTTCTGAGCATGGATTTGCCAGGAGCCGCCAACATTCCAATCAAGAGCAGACTGGCAGGACGTAATGCGGGTGGACATACAAGGTCAGCCCTCGAAAACTTAGTTGGCCCAGTTACATAAACCCTATGTGGATCAGCAAGCTCTACATTAGCGCCGATTTTAGAAAGCTCCGTATAGTAAATAGCGCGATTCTCGTAGGTCCAGTCGTGTATCAACGTTCTGCCTTTTGCTAGTGCGCAAATCGGCACAAAATAAGGCAAATTGTCTTGATTGAGGCCTGGGTATACATTGGCATGAATTTTGTCATCCAATGAGACCAACTTTCCGTCGTGCTTGTGAATTGTCAGGTCAACCAAATCAGTAAAGCCATTTTCGGCTTTATATCTTTTTGTGGCAGTGTAAAGCACGCCCATTTTTTTGAGTTTTAGTAGCTCCAGAGCCATAAAATCTATAGGTACACGTTCGATAGTTATCTTAGAGTTAGTCGTGACAGCTACTGCAGTGAAAAACATAGCCTCAATCGGGTCTTCTGCAGGAGCATAAACCACATCTTTTCTGATTTCCTTATCTGTGCCCGTGATTGTCAAAGTCATTGTGCCGTTGCCTTCTACTTTAACTCCGAGCTTTTCTAGATAGCCACAAACATCCTGAACCATGTAGTTAGCGCTTGCGAACTGGATAACAGTTTTTCCTGGAGCTTTAGCCGCAGCCATAGCAACATTTTCTGTTACAGTGTCGCCTGATTCATAAAGAATTACATTTTCTGGTCGTTTTGGCGTGCTGTCCACACGATAGTACTTATTTTTTGCCTCGATCGATACGCCGAACTCTTCTAGTCCGTAGAGATGTGGTTTGACGGTTCTTTCGCCGAGCTTACATCCTCCGGCATAAGGGATTTTAAATTCCGAGAATTCATGCATCAGCGGACCTATCATCATCAGTACGGATCGTGTTCTTCTAGCAGCCTTGGCGTCTAATTTTTCCAAGTTCAGTTTAGCTGGTCTTTTTATTTCTAGGTCGTTACCGGGAAGCCACCGTACTTTTACGCCAATGCTTTCTAAGACTTCAATAATTCTAAAAACTTCTTCAATTCTTGGGAAAGACTTGAAAGTAGTAGTTCCTTTGTTTAGTAAGCTTGCACAAAGCAAACCCACAGCAGCATTTTTGCTGGTCTTCAGTCTTATTTTTCCTGAAAGCTCATTTCCGCCTTCGATGCTTAAGTTAACACCTTGGTTGCCAACCGATATTAAGGGTTTTTGTAAGACGTCACTGATACGACTTAGCATGTCCAATGATACGTTCTGGCCACCTTTTTCTATTCTATTTACCGCAGACTGACTGGTTCCAAGTTTTTTAGCGAACTCCGACTGCGTCATTCCTCTTATTTGTCTGATTTCTGAAATTAGTGATCCAAGGCGTTCGTTAGTTTTGTTCATTGCTAAAAAGTATTCTCCGATTAACTTTACTGCTCAGCACAATATCTTACATAAACAAAAGCAGTTCGAATGTGCGAAGACAATTATATCACACATGGTATATTGTGTATTTTACCTGGCGCACTACACCACAGCTGGAGTACAATTGTATGCATGATTTAGTTGGGTGCATATCGCTAAAGAGAGGTAATAGTAATGAATTTAGGAGTTCGATATGTTTAAAGATAAAGAGATTGAAAAGTTAATTAAGGCAGAGCAGAAGCGTCAAGCTGACGGTTTAGAAATGATTCCCAGTGAGAATCACACATCAGAGCAAGTACTTGCCGCTATGGGCACTCGTCTAAGCGATAAGTATTCTGAAGGTTATCCGGGAATGCGCTATTACGGAGGCTGTGAAGTTGTTGACAAAGTAGAGAATTTAGCTCGAGACCGAGCAAAAGAACTATTCGGAGTTACGCATGCAAATGTCCAGCCACACTCTGGCTCACCGGCAAATCAGGCTATCTACTATGCATTGGTAGATCCAGGAGATACCGTCATGGGCATGTCGCTTTACTTTGGTGGTCACATGACACACGGGCTAAAAGTTAATTTTTCTGGAACATATTACAACTCGGTTCAATACACCACCGACAAAGAAGGCTTTATGGATTACGAGGCTATCTATGAGTTGGCTCAAGAGCATAAACCAAAGCTGATAATGTCTGGTACAACTGCGTATCCAAGAATAATTGACTGGAAAAAAATGCGTGAAATAGCTGACAGCGTAGGGGCATTTTTGGCCGCTGATATATCGCACATTAGTGGCTTAGTTGTCTCAGGAGACCATCCTTCTCCAGCCGGAATAGTAGACGTTATTATGACAACTACACATAAAACATTGCGAGGACCTCGTGGAGCAATGATTTTGGCGAACGGAAACCCTTCAAACCCACTTAAGAAACCGGAAAGAACCGTTGAGAATATACCTTCCCTAATCGATAGAGCAGTTATCCCAGGCCTGCAGGGTGGCCCGCATAACCACCAGACTGCAGCAATTGCAGTAGCTTTAGGTGAAGCTCTGACT
Organism: bacterium; assembly: GCA_030428125.1. GTDB lineage: Bacteria > Patescibacteriota > Saccharimonadia > Saccharimonadales > SZUA-47 > JAUIBF01. Next base: position 142,649 of record JAUIBF010000001.1, read on the forward strand.
CCTGATTTTAAGAAGTATGGAAATCAAGTTGCTAAAAACGCCAAAGTGCTGTCAGAAGAATTAACAAAGCTTGGATTTAACCTTGTAACCGGAGGAACGGATAACCACTTAATGGTTGTCGATCTAAACAACAAAAATATCAGTGGCAAAGAAGGTGAAAGAGCACTCGGTTTAGCTGGTATAACAGTAAATAAAAATACCATTCCATTCGACCCTAGATCCCCATTCGATCCAAGTGGAATACGTCTCGGCACCCCAGCGTTAACTACTCGCGGAATGAAACAAAAAGAAATGAAGCAAGTTGCTCAGTGGATTAACATGGCTGTCGAAAACAATAAAGACGAAAAAAAACTAGCCCAACTACACGCTGAGATAACAGCCTTCACCAAAGATTTCCCGCTACCTAGCTAAAATCACCAATAATTTGAACTTCTGGTTCTAGGTTCACGCCAACTTTTTCCTGGCATGTTTTTTGAATTTCCTTCATTACATCGTAAACTTCCTGGGCAGTCGCTCCAGGCAGAGTTTCAATTTTTAATACATTTTTGTCATTCAGCTTAACTTTGTTCCAAGTTTTACCTCTAGTAAATCCAGACGCCAGCATAACATGGGCAGCCGACACTCGCACCTCACTCCCTCCGTGAACTTTGTTCATGTTTTTTATCTGCTCGGCAGTTTTGCCAGACTCATCAAAGCTAATAATTTTTTCTGCTAGTTCAGGCCCAACAATTGGATTTCTGAAAAACGACCCAGCAGTCCTTTCAGCATTTTCGTCGTCTTTTCGCCAAATCGAGCCGGCCCGTATGCGTGCTTCGACAATTATTCTTCTTCGGTCACTAAGCAAACTGATATCCAAGTTCATTTCTTGAGCTACGTCGAGAGCTTTTTGATAAGTTAGTTCATGAGTAGGGGTATAAGATAGCTGAAATGCAGTACGAATAACTACGTATCTTTCTCCCTCGGCTTGGAAAAAGGACGATTTATAACACCAATTTAACTGATCTCCTGCTAGTTTAATAACTTTGTTAAGTACTTTGTCCCACGCTTCAACCCAAATCACGCTGTCGCTCAAAGCTTGTCCGTATGCTGTTATATTTATATAAGTAGCTGCCCCAACGCTTCCAGGAACCTCACTAGTTAATTCCAGTCCCCATAAACCATTATCTATCGACTCCATGACCAAGTCATCCCACCATACACCTGAATCAGCCACTACTACATTGTCTTCAAACGTAATATTTCCTCCACGGGGACTAATTGTAACTCCCGTTATGCCGCTGTCAGATATCAATGAATTACATCCGTAGCCCAGAAGTGTGTATTGGTTATTTTCTCGAAGCGATTTTATTAACTCTTCTGCTGACTCTACAATAATTAGTTTTTCAGCGTTCCCACCAACACCCAAAGAGGTCAGGGACGCTAAGCTGGTTTCTTCTTGAATTTTCATATATGCAACTAGTATACCCTTTACTATTGTAGAGGCATCAACTTATAAGTTAAAATAGACCTTATACATGGGAAAAGCAAATCAACAGCCATACAGGTCATTTGGTGAGGTATTAAAAAAGTTGCGCGCCAATGCAAGTAAAACGCATGCTGAAGTATCAGGTGCAGTAGAGATAGATGAGAATAGACTAAAGTCTTACGAAAACGGCGAACAACGACCTAGCGAAGATATTTTAATGCTACTAATCCAGCACTTTGACTTAAAAGACGATCAGGCTGACGAGCTGTGGAAGTTAGCAGGCTATAGTGGTCAACCTGAGGAAGAGCAGTTTTTCATTAATGATGAATCTGGTAATGCACAACAAGTTACAGTCGGCGTAACTCCCCAGGACGCTCGCATAGTTTATACAGATATGATTCAGGTCATGGTTAACAACTATGGCGTCATTATCAATTTCTTACAGGGTGCTGGTCCAGCTAATCAGCCTCTGGCAGTCTCCAGAGTGGGAATGAGCAAAGAGCATGCTCGTAGTGTCTTAGAAGTTCTCAAAAAGACATTGGATCAATCCGACAACCCGCCTGAACCAAAGCATCTGAAAGCACCAAGCAAAGATTAGGAGAGATTAAAAAATCGTGTTAGACACCACCTGGCAAATTACAATATTTGCGTACATTGTCGCGGGGTGGTTTTTAAGAGTGATAATGCTATTTATCGTTCCACGAGATAAACAGCCAGCATCTGCTACTGCGTGGTTACTTTTGATAATGATAGAGCCCGTTATCGGCTCAATCTTATTTGCGATGTTTGGCCATCCACAACTGCCGAAACCTCGACAAAAGGCTCAGCAGAAAGTCGACAGGTTAACTAAACAAGAATTAGATAGAATAAAAACAGAAACTCCTAATATCTTTGTGCAACCAAAGAATCCCGAGTTAAAAGAGATAGAAAAATTAACGACAGAGCTTGCTGGTCTGCCTGCAATGGCAGGGAATAGTATCAGAGTCTTTACTGACTATCAGGAAATGTTAGATGTGCAGGTCGAAGCAATTAGCAGGGCTAAAGAATATGTACACATAGAGTTTTTTATTATGGCATTGGATGATTCCACAGAGCCAATATTTAAAGCGATGCGAGAAGCAGTAAACAGAGGTGTGAAAGTGAGATTACTTATTGATAGGTTTGCGCCAACTCGCTATCCAGGCTATAGAAAAATGAAAAAACGCCTCAATGAAATAGGTGTCGAATGGCACAATATGCTGTCCTACAATTTAATGCCAGGAAAGAACTTTACCAGACCAGATCTTAGAAACCACAGAAAACTGATAGTTGTTGATGGTAGAGTTGCTTACAGTGGTAGCCCAAATATTATTCAATCGAATTATCATAGAAAAGACGAGCTAATCTACGAAGAAATGTTGCTAGAGTTGAAGGGTCCGATAGTGTGGCAGTGCAACAATGTATTCAGGTCTGACTGGTACGCTGAAACAAAAGAACCACTCCTGGAAGTTGTAGAAGACGCAGACATGCCAGAAAAATCAGGAGATGTGCTAGCACAGCTCCTTCCAAGCGGCCCAAGTCATCCGACCTCCAACAATTTAATGCTCTACACAGCACTATTTTATGCCGCGAAAAAGCGCATTAGTATCGTGGTTCCATATTTTGTCCCAGACGAATCTGTTGTCAGAGCCATAAAAGCTGCCGTCAAAAGAGGTGTTGAGGTTACTATTATCAATTCAGAAATTATTGACAAGTTGCTTACGGGGCACGCACAGCGTTCTTATTACAGCGTACTTCTGGACGCAGGTGTGAGTATTTATATGTACAAATATCCAGTATTTTTGCACAACAAACAAGTTTTAATCGACAATGATGTTGCAGTTGTAGGTTCTAGCAACCTAGACATAAGGTCCTTTGAATTAGATCTAGAATTAAGCATTCTCCTATATGATTCCAAAATTGTTAGGCAGCTAGACGCTATTGAGGATAGCTACAAGCGTAAATCCAAAAAGCTTACTGCTAAAGCCTGGCATGAAAGACCTTTATCAACAAGATTAATCGAAAGGTTAGCAAGACTGACCTCATCTTTACAGTAATGGCTCAAAAGTTTAGAAACATACAAGAGATCGAGAACACGCTAAAAGCGTTTGTGCCAAATGTTAGCAGACTTCTAGGTGATGGTATGTCCCTTGATCGTATGTGGCCACTGATGGAGGCATTAGGCAACCCGCAGGACAGGCTGAAAGTTATTCACGTCGCGGGAACAAGTGGTAAAACGTCGACCTGTTATTACATATCGAAAATATTGCAAACTAGTGGCAAAAAAGTAGGACTAACTGTTTCGCCTCACGTTAGCGCGGTAACAGAGAGGCTGCAGGTAAATGGAGAAGAATTAGAAGAACTAAAATTTTGTAAATATTTCGAAGACTTTTTGTGCCTGACAGAAAATGTAAACAATCAAGTCAGTTATTTCGAGTTACTGATTGCTTTAGTAATCTGGGTTGCTGAAAAGGAAAAAGTAGATTATCTAGTCTTGGAGACAGGGATGGGGGGCTTGCTTGACGCAACCAACATAGTTCGTTCTTCGAACAAGATTTGTATTATAACTGACATCGGACTTGATCACACCAATATTCTAGGTAACTCATTATCAGAGATATCTGCACAAAAAGCAGGGATAATCCAAGAAAACAACAGCGTGTTTTTATTTGAACAAGCCCTAGAAGTTATGGACCCAATTATCATTCGAGCAGAACAAAAAAATGCTAATCTAACGACTCTAGAGTATGAAGAGCTGGTAAGAAAAACGGATCTAGAACTGGACAAAGTTGTTGAATTTCAAAAAAGAAACTGGGTTCTGGCAGAATGTGTTTGCAAGTTTGTTGCAAAAAAAGACGATTTTCAACTACTTCTACCTGACCCAAAAGCCGTAGTAGTTCCTGGAAGGTTTGAGATAATTGACCAAAAAGATTGCAAGTTAATTTTTGACGGTGCTCATAACCAGCAAAAGATGCATGCCTTTGTGAGTAGTTTTGTGAAAAAGTTCCCCGACCAAAAAGCTGATATTCTACTTGCCCTTAAAGAAGGAAAAGAATACAAAGATGTTCTGGATGAACTACAAAGTATATGTAATAAACTAATCATAACAACCTTTAATACAAGCCAGGACTTACCAGCAAAATCTATAAACCCAAATATCGTAGCTGATTATGCTACCCAAATCGGTATATTGAACGAAGTATTAGATGATAATGACTTTGGCTATAGCGAGTTGCTAAAAACCAAATCAAAGTTAAAAATCATAACGGGCTCGTTTTATTTGATTTCACAGATAAGAAAATATTAACGTTTTTGTAAATTCACCACTTCTTACTAGGCTCAAAAAATAAAAAGTCGCAATATTTATTGCAGCAGTAATATTTCAACAAACTATATATTTTTAATTAATGTTTGTATATAGATTGGAGATGTAATGTCGTGCCTACCGTTTGGGATACGAACCAGTTCGCTGTCTTTAATTTGTTTCTTGGCTGCCGCGGCTCTTTTTTCTAGGCTGCGGTATTTCTTTGCTTCTGCATCACCGATAAATACCAGTGTTTTGCAGTTAATTCGTGAAGCTAATTTGTCAAATGATAATTTTTGAAACGGCTTAATTCGTTGCCTTCCCCTAATGAAAAGCCAGAGTAAACGAGCAAAGTTCAAATCTTCTGAAAAGAAAGGTGCTAAAGACATGAGCCAAAGCTCAGATGGCTGGCGTTTGGTAGCAGCAACCAGGACGATCATCGCTCCATAAGAAAAGCCAGCAAGGACCGTCTTGCTCGGGTCAAGCTTATCGTATTCTGTTTGGAACTGCGGTAGCCAATCCTCCATACTTGTCGAATCCCAAGAAATTGGGACAAAGGTTGCTCGGAATCCTTTACTCCTGATAGCCTCCAGCACAGATTCATAATCGTGTGTGTTCATGTCCTGTTTATTCCCAGGCACAAACAGAACAGTTTTCATAATTTTACTATACCAAAACTGGTAAGATAGCGCTGTTTGAAAAATGCACCAGAAAAAATCCAACTATGTTTCTTGTTGCAACCAAATTTACCAAAACCGGTTATCAAAACATTGTGCATATATCTAACTATACAAACCTTAGCTTTTTGGCGAAATTATTTACTTTCGTAATAATCTCTCCACAGTTCTTCAGAAGTTCTGTCAGGACCTTCTAAAGATTTCGCTTGAGCCGCCAAAACCTCTCCCTCTCGCCGGTCTAAAATTCCGGATAAGATGCCGCTTTTTTGCCAGATCTGTCCAGCTGCTCGACGTTGCAAGCTTGTCTCAATATCGTGACGACCAAAAATCAAGCTGGGATCACCTTCTGATAAGGTCGTAGCGCCAATGCTTCTAACTGCCGCTAGATCAGGTTCTAGGCCCAGTTCAGAGTCTACGTTAAAAGCATATTCGCCTATTCCTAATCTATAGCCCAAATAGCGTTCGGCATTAACTCCTAGCGATAGCTCGGCATCTAGGATCAACATAATGGCTTGCATATTGCGCGGATAAAATGGCGTCGGCAAGCCGTCAAGGCTATCTACGTATGCGTCAATAAGTCTTTTATAGTCTATCCATCTATTTTCCGTGGACAGGCCTTTGTCGTTAAACCCAGGTCGCTCCATAGCGCCACTTGCTCTTACTTCGTGGTCTATTTCTCTTGCCAGGATCGGTTCTAGGCCGGTAATAACGTGTCCCCAGAAAAGTAGATAGTCTGACTGACCCCAGCCAGGGACTTTCCCGAGAGCAGAAGGCACAACAATATCAGATCTGCTAATACCAAAGTCAGCATGTTGTTGCACGACTACGTCTGCGATTAATTCTCCGTGCCCAGCATTTTTGGCGTACGCGTCGGCAAAAGAAAGGCTTTGATCGCGCGCATAGCCACCGGATGTCAAAGCCATGCTCAAATAAATACACGGGTCGAACTCCTGCTCGCCAACAAATTCAGCATATGACGCGTAAGCATCGGCGGTTGAATAAGCCTCAGTTTCGATAGCTTCAAATGCAGGCAGGTAGGGGTCTTGGGTCCTAATAAGTGTTTCTGGCATATTAAAATATTGCCAAGAACAGAGCACGCTTGCAAGCTTTAGCGTTATGGATTGACTGACTGTTTCTGGGTACTGAAGCCTACTTTTTTAAACCTTTATCTTCTGCAGGCCAAGTCTATCCAAGTAACGTGGAAAAGTAGAATCGAATCCACCATCGCCAATATTAGGATTAGCGCATTTATTGCAAGTTTGATTGCTCGTTTTTTGTTGCTAGCGCTAACTTTGCTGATCACATAAAAATAACTATACAGCCACCGATGAACCCTGCAAAGGTAAGGAGCTACTTCAGATCTTTATTCGGATCACATTCGCTTGTTCTTATAAACGCGAGGTTTAACGTGAACTAATAATAGCAAGAAAATGAGCAGAGGCTTATTGCGTGCTTAGGTCAGTCGGGGGATAGTATTTCTCGCCGCAGCTATTTTCCAGTCAAATCAAACAGCTTCTGACTCTCTTCGTGCATAAATCCTGGAAACAATGTAACTTTAGGTTCGCCGTGTTTAACAATATATTCTGCTGGAATAGCAATTTGTCTCCAAGAAAAATTTCCACCACTTTCTTTTTTCAACCTCTCCATTTCAGCAATCATATCGTCGCGAGTTATGGCGTATGCAACACTTTCCATTTTTGCCCAAATTATTGCAGACATGCACATAGGGCAAGGCTCTGCCGTGCAATACATGATACAATCTTGCAAGTAGGGTTGGCCAAGTTCTTGACATGCTTTTCTAATAGCGTCTATCTCAGCGTGCCCATTCACGGGGTCGTTTGCAGATTTTAATGTTTCGTAACCGGTCGCAATAACCTCTCCATCCTTAATAATTACAGCCCCGTGACCGTAATCACCATTAGCTGCGGATTCTTCGGCAGCTTGAATGGCTAGTTTCATAAATTTTTCTTCAGGTTGATTCATGACTCAATTATATCAAAAAAACAGAGGCAACTTACCTCTGTTTTAAGCACAACCGAACTGGAGGGCCATCTGGGGCTCGAACCCAGGACACTCGGCTTAAGAGGCCGATGCTCTAACCAACTGAGCTAATGGCCCAATGCTATTACATTGGTACACCCGGTAGGATTCGAACCTACGACACCTGGTTCCGAAGACCAGTGCTCTAATCCGCTGAGCTACGGGTGCGAATTGTTGTGTGATGGTTTGATAACCATTCTGCTCACAAAATAAATTTGCTGAGCAAAATCTACCATCAAACCAAGCCAACAATTCATTCCAATCAAAGAATCGTCTCTTTGATCGGGAAAGCTACAGAATAGCTTATATTCTACCATAATAACAGGGAAGATGCTAGAATATAACAGATGAAAAAAGAATTAAATGGCAGAGAGCTCGCACAATACGTAAAAGAGAGACAGGCAAAAGCTGTTCGTGGGTTAAGGCAAGCTCATAATGTGCACCCAAAGCTCGCTATTATTCGTACTAATCCAGATCCAGTAGTAGACAGTTATATGAAGATAAAACAAGGTTACGGCGAGGATATTTTGGTTGACGTTGACGTTCACACTATAGATCAGAGCGAGGCACTGAAAACTATAGACAAACTTAACAACGACCCGTCTGTGCATGGAATTATAGTACAAATACCTCTACCTGATGCTGCGCAAACTAACGATATACTGAATTCTGTTTCTCACTCAAAAGACGTAGATGGTCTTGCGGCTCAAACAGATTTTGATGCACCAACACCAATCGCAATTAATTGGTTACTTGCAGGTTACGATATAGATTTGCGTGGAAAAAACATTGCCGTTATTGGCCACGGCAGGCTCGTAGGGAAGCCGTTAGTAGACATGTGGCAGGGTTCTGATTTAGTTGTTGAGGTGATAGACAAGGACACCAAAGAAATTGCAACTTTATTGCAAAAAGCAGATGTCATAGTTTCTGCCACGGGTGTACCGGGAATCGTCACGGCTGATATGGTAAAAGATGATGTTGTAATTGTGGATGCCGGAGTCTCGACCGATAGCAATGGCTTAATTGGTGATGTTAGCCAGTCGGTCAGAGATCTACCTAACATAGTCATTACCCCTGAAAAAGGTGGCGTTGGTCCCCTAACAGTAGCTGCGTTGTTTGAGAACGTAATTACTGCAGCCCGAAGTTTCTTTAAATAGATAGAGAATTTACTGCATCCTGGAACTGATCACCCTTTTCTTCAAAATCTTTCCAGAGTGAATAGCTTGGACTGGCTGTCGATAGCAGACAAATACTACTGGTTGGTGTGTGAGATGCTGCCCAGTTAACTGCTTTTTCCATACTATCAGTTTCAAAAATCTCTGGTTTGTACTCTTCAGGTAGCAAGTCTTTGATTTTAGCTCCAGTATCAGGAAAAAGAACTAGTTTCGGTATAAGTAAAGTACTAAGAAGCTTTACTAACTCAGTGAAATCATAATCTCTGTCTTGACCCCCGAGCATTACACAACCTACAGGTCCAACTTGTCTGACACATGCAGTTATGCCCGCGATTGCTGCCTCAGGTTGAGAAGCTATCGCGTCGTCTATGAAAGTAACTTCTCTTACTGTGCGAACCTTCTGCAAGCGATGTTTTATGGGCTTGAAAGTATGTAGTGATGATTGGCATGTCATCCGGTCAACCCCCAAAGATTGCGCAGCTGTACGTGCAATTAAGTAATTTAGGCGATTATGATCACCGATTAACTCTGATCGCGACATATCAACAGTTTCATCTGGATTAATAGGCAACGCGTTCGCTTCGCTCTCAGCCATCCAGTGGAGTATTACCTCAGTTTGGGGGTTAAATACAACGTTGTTTTGCTTGTTCATATAGCGCATAATATTGCGTTTTGATTCCCAGTAATTTTCCAGTGTCCCGTGATAATCAACATGGTCTCTGTACAGGTTAGTTATTAACGCCAAATCAGGACTGACTTCGAGCTCGGCGAGCTGATAGCTTGATAGTTCCAGCACAAAAATCGTCTGGTTATCTGCCTCAGCTAGATAATCAAGCATTGGCTTACCAATGTTTCCAGCCAAAACAACTTTATACCCGGCATTTTTTAAGATATAAGCGAGTAAGCTAGCGGTAGTAGTCTTGCCTTTTGTGCCAGTTACTCCTATAGTTCGTGAACCGATTTGCTTGACGCAATCAAAAAATACCTTGGTCGGTGTCGTGTAGGGTACAGGGACGATTCTTCCAGGGCATCCGGCAGTTTTTACAATTACGGTTTTGTTTAGGTCTAATTTTTTAAGATTGTTTAAATAATCATCACCATCGTGCTCATCGATAAATCTTAGTGATGACACGGATAGGTTGTCCAATGCGAACTTTTCAAAACTTTTTGCCTCTCGACCCTTACCTATAAAAACTATGTCTTTTTCGCTAAACTCAGGTAACTCGAAACTCATACTTTTTTATTTTTCTCCTAGTTTTAGTTTTAATTCATTCGCCAAGGATTCAGGGAAGGCGTCTTCGCCCAGTATTAACAAATTACCTATTGCATCTGTGTCATTCAACATATTTTCACTCACGGCCAAATTAACCAGATAGCTTTCACTGAATTTTTGTTGGTCGACAATTGTTTTTAAGCAGCTTCTTAGTTCGTCAGGCGTGCCTACACAGTCAAGAATAGGGCTGTCAGTAAAGCCCAAAAGAGCTTTAAATGAATCACTCAAACTACTTTGATCTAAGAAGTTGCGTCCGAAAACACGAAGCAAATCTTCTTCCGAAAGCCACGGGGCAAGTAGTATAAAGCTACTGAGAGATTTCGAGCTTTCCGGGCTCCAGCGTGGATGTTCACGTTCATCTTGGTTGATCTTAAACAGGGAGTTATCACTTGTAAAAACTTCAAAATAATCAGGGTAGTTAGCGAATCTTCTAGCCACAGCAACAGAAGACAGTGGCCTAATCGCGCTAAAGTACTTTAGTTTTGGACTGACGTAACTATTTAAGTAGTCTTGGAAAAGCCTTTCGAATTCGATGGATTTACTCCACTGGTGATTAACTTCAGAGCCTTCGTATACAACGTGTGGAATCGAGGCGCTCGCTTCATTGCCGACCACCACATACCTACTGTATTTGCCAATAGCTAGCATCGAGCCTACAAGTCCAAAGATCAAAGAAATAGGTATATGGCCATTGTATGCTCCATCCTCACTATTCATTTCTAGTATCTGTAGGTCTATCTGTCGATTTACGACTAACAGGTCAACATTCATAGTTGACGCGACAGCCTTGGTTTGGCCAAGTTGCTCACCAGTTGCCATAACAAAACCATTAAACGGAATGTTAAGATCGGACAGTAATTCGCCAGCAACGATCGAATCTTTGCCACCTCCAATACCTAAAACTGCCGATTCATCTAATTCAATATTTTCAATTGTAGGTAGTTTTTTTCCACCTTGTAATTTAAATTCAGCCAATGTGTCGGGCTTTAGCTGGTTCTTATACAGGAACTCGCCTAGTCCATGTTTATAGACTATATTCCAAAAACTAGCTTCAATTTCCGTCATTTCATACGGATGTTCAATGACCGGAGGCACAAAAGTTTTGTAGTAACTCATAGACAATGCTATGTGAAGAGCTCGCAAGAGCGATTCGCGTTCACTACACCTCGGAATTGCTAGCGAAAAGTTAATTGTTTCCTCTAGATTGTATTTTTTTCCGTCTCGGTCAATCTCGTAGCAAAAGTACGCAACAGTGGAATTATTCCTCCAGCCTGCCTCCGTGATTTTAAAACTAGATCTGAGCACTTTCCTACCTGCTACTTACACGTGTTCTTTAACTAATTCGGCTACTTGTCTTGGTGTCATATTAGCTTTCAGTATAAACGCCTCGACACCCAATTCTTTTATGCTCGCTGGAGCTTCACTCTCGCCCATATTAGTCAGAATAATTACTTTTATGTTTTTACCCCAAGGTTCTTTACGGAGTCGCTTAAGCATCTCCTCGCCATCCATTTCTGGCATCATCAAATCTAACAGCACAACCCCTGGCTTCATGTCCTTAATAAGTTCTAGGCCAATTTTACCGTTTTCGGCAGTATCAACCTCGTAACCTTCTGCCTCAAACTTAATACGGTACATCTGGCTTATAGCTACATCATCTTCTACTATTGCTATTTTACTCATAATTTAAGTTTAGCATTAATTGGAATTGTAGATTGCGTTCATTATTTCATTTGGGTTAGCTCGGTCCAAGTTGTCTGAGGCATCAAAAAAATGTATAAGTAATTTAGGTCTAGACATCAGGCTCTTGCGTTTTTCCCAATCAAGATGGACCAGTATTAGTCTTGCGCCAGGCACTTGGGATAATATTTCTGAGACGCCAGGATAGGCGTCGCCCCTGTTATTAGGTCTCGTTCGCTTACCTTCAGGAAAAATGAACGATCTATAGCCATTTTTTGCAAAGTGAACTGCGCCCTTAACTCCCGTAAATCCATTGCCGTGCGACGGGTAGCAGCCAGTAGCATACAAAGGGAACTTATAAATAGAATTATAGTATTTATGCCAAGTCATAAATTTTACAGGTGATATTTTAAGCAAGTCACCGAACTTTAATGCAGCAAAAACTGCTGGTGGATCAAGCAACGTCTGATGATTCGAGGCCATAATAGTAATTTCCCGAGAGTCAATAGGTTTAGTAAGTTCAATCTTGTATTTGGTGTCGCGTGTAAAATACAGCCATAGTCTGACCGTACATACAGCTATATTTCCTCCCCAACGAGTAAAATACCAATCGAAACTTTTGTATTTTTTTGTCATAAGACAATCATAACTTATTTTCTGTGATTTAAAGAGGAGCCATGGTATTGTTATAGTTGAAATATGGTAAAAAAACAAAAAAATGATTTCCGAAAATATTAACATTGGCAAATCAAAACGGCTAAAAGACGGAGCTGTACTCTATCCAGTAAAGTTTCATGATGTCCATGAGCATTCAGACCCCGACACTCGTCACTCAGTAACAAAAGAAATTCACGAAGAAATGATACCTGCTCTAGAAGCGCATAAAAAAGCCAGAGGAGACCTTTACAAGCATGCCGAAGACAACCATGTAACTCAGGCACTATTCGCCAAGTCAGAGGTTTTAGAGACATGGCGCCAGTCGATGCCAACCGCAGAGGCTCTATATCCTCTACAACAACCACATCGTAAAAAACTTGCAGACGGTACCGTTTTTGATGAAGTAGCAGAGAGGTATTTTCCACACGCTCTAGATGGTGTTGGAATACGCTCAAGGGCAGCAATAATGTCCCATGTTATGTATGAACACTTTAAAAAACACAAGACCACAAAAACCCATCCCCTAAAATGGGCATCTCTTGCCTGTGGTGCTGCAATACCTGTTTTTGACGCCGCTTCTCAATTGATTAACGACGGAAAACACATATCGTTATTGTTGGCCGATATCGATCCCAAAGCGCTAGTTTTTGCGAAAAAACTAGCTGTAGAAGATTACGATATTCATCAACACATAACATTGAAAAAATCTAATATTCTAAGACTCAAAAGACTTCGCAGGCGAATTGGTGAAAATTCACAAGACGCAATTGATATTCTGGGTTTCTTTGAATATATTCCAGCAAACAGGTGGAGATACAGAAAGTACAAGGTAAAAATGATGATGCCCGGTGCAATAGAGTTTCTGGAGACTGCATATTCTCTCCTAAAACCCGGTGGCTTATTAGTTTTAGGTAATATGCGAGACACTCACCCTCAGCTTGTTTTTACTACACAAATAGTCAGGTGGCCTTACATTCGTCCTAGGAGTTTAGAGCGAGTTATGGATATAATTACTCAAGCGGGTATTCAACCTGAAAACGTAAAACTATATCAGGCGGGGGATAATGTTTATACGGTTGCGGCAATCACAAAACCTAAGTAAATCAGTAGCTACGGAGGTGGATTATTAAAGACATGCACTTTTCCGTTCCTCTACTGGTTTTCACCATAATTATCAATCTTATACTGGGTGGTTTTGTGTTGGCGCGAAACCACAAACTTCTGCTAAGCAAATCATTTGCAAGCCTAAGTGTTGCAGTAGCAGGTTGGAGTGTGGGTATGATAGGTTACTACTCTTTTTCAAATCCTGAGCTAATATCTCTGTCAGTATCATGGTTCTATATCTGTGCATTACTGATGAATGCGTCCTTGCTGGTGTTCACTGGTTGTTTTCTGAACCTTAAAAATCGTATCGTATATTTTTATTTTCCTGTGATTTCTTGGATTGTCACAACAGTCTTTATTGTATTTTTCGATAACTTTCTATTTGAAGTAACGTCTACGAATGTTGGTGAAAATGTCGAACTTAAGCCCCTATCCTATGCTTATTACACGGTTTTGGTCCTAGGCTACTATTTAATAACAATTAGCGCATTGATTAGGAATAGAAAAAAAGGCGATGCACAAAAACGACACCAGATTCGATATATCCTAGCAGGTCTTATCCTTGCCGGTTTGTTTGCGTCGGTTTTTAATGTAATTTTGCCGTGGCTTGGTAATTACCATTATGTATGGTCCGGACCTCTGTTTACAGCGCTGTTCGTGGGCTTGATTTCTTACGCGATACTCAAACACAGATTATTTGACATAAGGGCTACTGTTGCCAGGGCCTTGGCTTATATTGGTGCTATTTCAACTCTCATCCTTATATACATAGGATCTGTCTTTGTGCTTAGCAGTACAACAAATTTACTTTCAGACAACCTGTCAAATGTTCAAAGGCTAACATTCGTATTTATCGCGGTAGTGTCGGGTTTACTATTTCAGCCTTTTAAAAATTTCTTCGATAAACTGACAAACAAAATTTTCTACAGAGATGCTTACGATTCACAACAGCTAATTGATGAGCTCAACCAAGCACTGGTTGAAAATACAGGAATAGAATCACTGCTTACCAAAACCTCACTATTAGTTCAGGAAAATTTGAAATCAACATTTGTATCGTTTTATATAAGGGACACATCTTACTTCCCAGCTAGGATTATCGGTGCCCACAGAAAACAGCCAGAATATCATGGCATGGAAGATCTTCAGCAATTCGCTGCTCTATCTTATAAAAAAATAATCGTTTCAGACGACGCATCAGGAGATGAAGACGAGGCGAAACTTAAGAGAATTTTAAGAAAAAACGACATAGAAGTTATGTCGAGACTTGTTAGTACACTCGAGTACAAGGTCAACGGAATGGGCTATTTGTTCATAGGACAAAAGAAAAGTGGGACACCCTACTCCGAAAAAGATCTAAGAATTATTGAAATAATAACCAACGAACTGGTCATAGCAGTAGAAAACGTCCTGCGATATGAGGAAATAGAGCAGTTCAACGTTACTCTTCAAAAGAAGATTGATGATGCAACTAAAGAATTAAAACAGTCTAACCAAAAACTCTTGGCTCTGGATGAGGCAAAGGACGAATTCGTTTCTATGGCATCGCATCAGCTACGAACACCGTTGACAAGCATCAAAGGCTATATTTCCATGGTACTAGAAGAAGACGCAGGCAAGATAAACGACACGCAGAAAGAGATGCTCGGGCAGGCATTTTTTAGTTCTCAGCGGATGGTTTATCTAATATCAGATTTGCTTAACGTATCTAGGTTGAAAACAGGCAAGTTCGTTATAGAAACAAAACCCATATACATGCCAGATGTAGTTGAAAGCGAAATTGAGCAGTTGCAAGAAGGTGCTAAGGTAAAAAATATAAAGCTCTCTTTCCACAAACCAAAAGATTTTTCTAAACTTTCTTTAGATGAGATGAAGATTAGACAAGTCGTAATGAACTTTACGGATAACGCTATATATTACACTCCCCAGAATGGCAAAATAAACGTTGAACTAAAAGAAACACAGAAGTCAATCGAATTCAAAGTGGTAGATAGTGGAATCGGAGTGCCAAAAACTGAAAAACACAAACTTTTTACCAAGTTTTACAGGGCAGAAAATGCACGCAAGGTTCGTCCTGATGGTACAGGATTGGGTTTGTTCATGGCCAAAAAGGTCATAGTTGCTCAAGGTGGCTCTATTATTTTCGATTCGAAAGAGGGCAAAGGTAGTACTTTTGGATTTAGTTTCCCTAAAGAAAAGATTCTAGTCGAAGAAAATACCAAAGATAAGGCATAGTCTTTATCAGTACAGTAAAATATGACTCAGGATTATAATGAGAAGATTTTCTAGAAATGCTTTTGTTTGTACTGCGCTGACATTGTCAGGGTGTGCTGGGTCAGGTGATAGATCAGATTCTCAAATCGATTTATATGAGCAGCAACTTGGCTCTGTTTCGGAGTTGCAGGTTGAAATAAGGCAAAAGTACGATGAATTACTTGATATGTGTGCCGATATGGCAATTAATTTGCTTATTGGTGATGTAGAGCTTGCCGAAAACGATCCAAGCACTCCTCAAGACGAAAGATATGACTCAGGGAGAAGGAAAGTAGAGGGTCATGTTATAGCAGATGTACTGTCATGTGTAAGTCTGGGCTGGGGTACAGTCGAATTACCCGATATGCCATCAAGAGAGTTCGTTGACGAGTTGGTAATGTGTAAGGTGTTAAGTCCCCCTTGCATACCTAGAGCAGACATAGCATCGAGCTAATAAAGCTTATACTTGCATTTTTAGCAAAACTATGCTAATATATGCACCATGAGTCTTTATAACTCTATGCAGTCAAATCTTGGTCAATTACAGGGCACTGGTCATGTAGTGGGCTTCGAGATGCCAATTACCGGAACAGAGATTGGTATGCCAGAAGTTCCATTTTCAGATGTAAAGTTTGAAAGTCATGGTTTAGCAGCAGCAGGCATAGGTGCTGCAGTCGTCGGTGCGACGTTGATTGCGAACAGAGTTCGTAGAGCAGGACAGGACGTAAATTCTGAGATTTATCCAGCGGGGTCTGATATGGCGAAGAAAAATCGTCGAACCATTTTGGGTGGTGCAGCTCGAGGATTTGCCGGTGGAGTATTTGCCACAGGCTTAGTAGCAGGCGCATTAATGGACAGAGCACAGCCACATACTGAGAAAAAAGTAAACGAAATAGGTAGTGTAGCTGTAGTTATCGATACTGGTTATGAAGCACTAGCGACCGATGTTGATTCAGACGAAGGTGAAATCTCAAGATACCGGGCGTCTGTGAACGGTCTTGCACTTGATGGAAATGCTTTGTCTGAGCTACAGGGTATTGATGTTACGTTTATATCAGCAGGGGCTAACCCGACAGTTGTCGGTAGAATCGAAGGCGATGTTGAGGGAGAAGAGCGTACAGAGGCAAAAGCAGCAATCCTTGCAGGTTATGCAGAGCAAATGGCAGACTTCGGTAACAGAGGTACAGAAGCTTCAGGTGGTGGCGATATTGATGGCGCAATCAGAATGGCCCAGGTAATCGATGCCGATAGGACAATAGTGGTTACTGGTACTATGCGTGGACATGAGCAATTTGTAGCTGCAAATGATGAGGCGACCGAAGAAAATAGCGACGTTATAACGATTACTCTCGGTCAGTCCGGTGCAGAAGTAGAAGTTTCTAGTGGGAAAACTGCTCCCGCTCCAGTAGAGGTGGAATATAACGATTTAGTAGTAGGCGAAGAAGATAGCTATACGGCTACCTCGATGAATGAACTCAAGGATGTGGTAGGCGAAATTATTGATGAGCAAATTATAGATACCGAAACCAATGACTACGATGGATACGAAAAGCTATGGAAATACAGTCTAGGTGGACTGGGAGCGCTTGGCGTATATCAGTTTGTTAGAGAGTCTGGACCACGACCAGTTAGAAGCATTAAACGTTGGATTAACAACAGAAGGAATAAATAAAGGGAGAATATCATGAGTACGTTTAGAGAAAATTGGCCAACAAGCGCACCGATGTCAGGGCACATTGAATATATGCAGGGTGGCCTAGAAGTTATCAATGACAGACTACTATTGCCAGGAGACGGCCGTTGGGATATCGCTTACGGATCACTAGTTATGGGTGGTCAGGATGGAGCAGTTTTCGCAGAGGGTCAACCAGGTGCAGGTAAAACAGCTTTTGGGAATATTGTAATGGGTGAAGGCAACCGTGTAGACATAGCAGCTACAGATACAGTACAGGAACTTGAAGGATTTGAGAGCCAAGTAACTCACCAAAGACTAAAGCCAAAACTAATTTTAGACTCGGCAGATGTCAGGCTTTTCTTGAATGAACTTTCTCACTTGCGTGATACAGGACCGATTCATAAATATTGGGACGGTGAAGAATTACTAATTGGAAATGAAACTTTCCCTCTGGTTGATGCAAGTATTTACGCAACAGCTAACTTCCCAGATGGACACCGATCAAAGAAAATCGACGGTGCGCTGAGAAGTCGTATGGCAATCTCAGTACTCGCTGGTGATAATGGAAAAGATACGGCAGCCATTTTGCACGGTATGACCGATCATACTCCAATGGATGAACAATATCGGGATGGATTACTGCCTAGTGCAAAAGTAAGAGGTGCAATCCGTGCTGAAATGCAAACTAAAGGTCCAATGGATGCAAAGAGTGGACAATTTGTTGCGAACGTACTTGATGCTATTAACAAAAACCCTTTATTGCAGGGTGTAGACCTAAATGACCGTCGTACTAGTCTAGGTTGGGCGCAAGCTGTAAGGGCTAGCCGTCTAGTCGGAGGAGAACGACTAATAGGCGCTATTTCACCAGAAGAGCTCTTACGGGTAACCGGACTTGCTCTAGGTTCAGTTGCGGCACTAAGCTCTGTAGGTACACGAGAATTAAGAACTTCAAACGAGCCAATGAGTAAACTTGAAGCAGCAGTATTAGCACGGCGTATGGTCGCTGGTATCGCAATGCGTGAATATATCGATATGGACATCGTGCGTAAGCTTAAAAAAGGTGAAATGGACGGAGCAGTAGGTGAATTTATGCAAGCTGGGTCATACGCATCACTTGTAGACAACACGCGTACAGACGAGCTGATGGTAGCTAACATAGTAGCTGGCAAACCAGCAGAAGAGGGCCAAAATGTTTCGAAGAGACGCTTCGGTCGACGCCGGGATAGATAATCTAGCAATCACTGGACCAGAGATGGTCGATGATTTAAGTAGTTATTTTCGTACTGAAAAATTGCTTGGAGATGATGCAGCACCTGATGGTTTAGCACCATCATTGGTTTATGGTCGCCAAGGAGAACAAATAGATGCAATAGGTCCGTATCAGCCCGGAATAGATGCTCCTAGAAATCTAGATTTAAACGCTACACTAGCAAGTGGTAGAGACTACGCAAAGAAAGTGCTCACGGTCGGTTCACCGCACCGTATTCACGTTGTACTAGATGCACCCGAGAGAACAGCTTACCTAGAAGGCCTACATAGCTTTTCGGGTATTGGGAATTACGCCCTAGCACTTAGTGCAGTAGTCGCTGAAGCAGTAGACGATGCAGAACTGCGCATCTATCATGCAAAAGAACCAGATAGTTCCGGATTAGTATTTGATGGCGATGCAGACAATATTGACCTGGCTTACAGCAGAATCGAAGAACTAGAAAAAGCAGGCAGTAATCAGCATGGCTTAGCATCACTACTAGCCACTTTAGTGGGGGAAGTTGATCCGGAAAATGACGCAACCGTTCTAGTTTCAGACTTTATGGACGGATACGACTTGGGAACAGGAGAATTTGACTGGGAAGCTAAGCTGACAGAAGCAGCATTCACACAAGAAGATTTAATGCGAATCGCAAGAATAACCTCCCCGTCACACAGAAGAATCCCACATGGGGTCATAGAGAGTGCTGATAGTCTGACGCTTAGAAATATGAATGAGAACTACTTAGCTACAGCTATCGTAAAAGAACGAAGGATTAGGGCAGTTATTGACGGTTTGCTTGCAAAATCAGTGACAATTGGCACTGACAGCCATAGGCCGACTGAGGGTATAATGAACTTGTTAAGAGGCAGTACAGAAGGTTAGACTTAACCATAAGTACAATAAAGTTGTAAATAAAGTCAAAAACCTCGTGAAAAGTATTGACTTTTTAAACAACTTGTGGTAATATTGAGAGGAAAATCTCATAAAAGAGGTGGGATTAAGAGAAAAGGGAGATATATTTATGTCAATTAATCCAGAAGCATTAGCAATGAATGACGCTGCACCTGCAGTAGTTGCTAATCCTAATCGTAGAGGCTTTGGATATAAGCTTTCAGCTTTAGTAGCTGCTGGTACCATATTGGTTTCTGCATGTTCAGGTGATGATGCTAGTACTGACCCTACTGGTGTTGAAGACCCAGCTAGAACAGAGCTTGAGGCTGCATGTGTAGGTCCAGCATTTGCAGTTACAGACTATCGAGAAGAAATAGGAACTCCTGGTCCGTTTGAAGACAATGAAGCTGCAAGAGCTGATGTGCTCGTTGAAGAAGATGTCAGAATGGAAACTGTAAAAGAGCTAGGCGAAGGTAACGCCTTTGGCGTAGGTATGTTCAAAGCTCACATTAACCAGCAAGATTCTGTATTTAACACAGAAGACTTGATTAACGAAACCGTAGGGATTTACAACGACATAAACAACGGCATCGAGGAGTTTAGTGGACTTTGTGAAGAAGTCGGTGCTGAGCTACTAAACGTTGAAAGTGGTAAGATAACTTCTCTTAACAGTGATAAATACGTTGTTTTCAGACTTGAATATAACGAAGACGGTTCGATTGCAAACGTCATCGAAGTAGAAGTTCCTCCAAAAACTGAAATTCCAGTTTTGGGTATTCGGAATAACGTGTCTGATAATGTTGAAGGTGGAGTTGTTATCTCTGATGATGACAGGAACGGAATGTTCGTAGTAAAACGAGAGGGCTCGTTTGTTATCGATGAGATAAATCAGGAAGCAGATGCTTCTGTGGCCGAAGGCGAAGAATTAGAAGTAGCTGACGACACAACTGAAACTCCTGACGAAACCACAGAAGATCCAGAAGACACAACTGAAACTCCTGACGAAACCACAGAAGATCCAGAAGACACAACTGAAACTCCTGACGAAACCACAGAAGATCCAGAAGACACAACTGAAACTCCTGACGAAACCACAGAAGATCCAGAAGACACAACTGAAACTCCTGACGAAACCACAGAAGATCCAGAAGATGGTGGTGGCAGCGACGATGATACTGATCCAAATGACGGCAACGAAGATGAAGAAGCTTGTGGCGAGTCTGATGGTGAGTGTGAGGCTCCTAACCCAGGTGATGGTCCAGAAACTCCGGGAACAACTCCAGGAAACGGAACAAACCCAACACCAACAACCGGTGCCCCAACCACAACAGGTGCTCCAACTACAACAGGTGCTCCAACTACAACTAGACCTTCTACAACTACAACTTCTACTACGACTACAACAGTACCTCCGACTACTACAACTTCAACCACAACAACTACTACAACAGTTAAACCAACAACTACAACTTCAACTACTACAACACCTCCGACTACTAAACCTCCAATCAACTGTGATCCAGAAATAGATGTGTGCTAAATAAGGAAGTATGAAAGGAAATATCATGAACTACCTACAAAGAATTCTAAAAGACACTTTTAACAGAACTTTGATTGTAATCCTCGGTCTAGCGATGCTTGCTGGGTTAGGTGCACTAATATCAAACTCTGTTAGCGCTCGAACAAAATATGATCCAAACGGAACAGCTACATCAGCTACTCCAGTATTCAATGAGTTTTACGATGTACCTAACGGGGTTGGTGACGAAGCTGACTTCGTAAGAGTCAAAAACCAAGCTGGTTCAAACGCAGACTACGTAAACGTACTAGACAGTGCTTGTAATGCAAACTCTGTTTATACAGTACGAACCTACGTTCACAACGGTGCAGATCCAACGTTTAACGAAGGAACTGCGACTGCTATTGCACACAACACAACCCTAGAAATGAATGCTAAAACTTTCGGTCAAGTGCAAAAGAACTTCGTGTTCGAGAGCACAATTGATGCGAGTAACGCAGCAAGCATGACCGATACTGCTGAACTAAAATGCGGCAAAGATGTAATACTTGAACTAGTTCCTTCATCTGTAGAAATCTATTCTAAGCCACTTGGCTGGAGCGGACTTCCTGATAGCTCAGTTAACGGTGGACCATTTCCGATTGGCAGCCGAACACTAGGCAGTGGTGACGTATACGCTTGCTGGGACGATCGAGTAATCGTTGTTTACGAAGTAGTCGTAAAGGAAAAGCCAGCAGAACTACACCCAGCTGTTTGTGACAACCTACTTTACACAATCCTTTCAAACAATCAGGTACGTGTTGACGAAGTTGAGTACACAGCTAACGACGCAACTGTTAATAGTGTGAGCATTAACTATGGTGACGGTACAGTTAGTAGCCAGATACCTAACACTCATACTTACGACAAAGAAGGTGAATATATTATTACTGCAACTCTCAAGACTACATTCAAGGGTCAATCCAAGGATGTAACCAGTCCTGACTGTAAAGCGAAAGTCACTGTTAATAAAGAGAAACAACCAGAATATGCTTGTGAAATGTTTGTCCTAAAGATGAATGATCGAACAGCAAACGTGAGCTTTAAAGTAGTTTCAAAGAATGGTGCAGTATTCAAGAACGCACAGATTAGCTACTACGCCGACAGCGAATTGAAGAATGAAGTTATAACTGACAAAGTTAATAACGTGGGTATAATAACCTCAAGCTTCACTTACGACGAAAATGCAAAGAACGTAGAAGTTGTAGCTAAATTACGATTCAATATCGGTGAAGGTAAAGACCAGTACACAAGAGAAGCTATTTGTAAGGGTAAAGCTGTACTAGGAACACACATCGAGAAGTGTCCACTACCTGGCAAAGAAGATCTAGATGCTGATGACCCAAACTGTAAAGAGGTACCTCCAGCAGTAATCCCTGACACAGGTGCAGGAAGTGTAGCAGGAATCCTGACAGCAGTAACAGCTGCAGGTGCTATCGCTCATCGAAAACTTACATTGCGACGCCAGTAAAAAATAAAAAACTTGTGTTACAATAAAATCGGTTTCGCGAACAGCAAAACCACTAGAGCAAACAAAGACTGACCGCTCTAAACACATACAAACAATCAGAAATAAAAACAAACCGTTCACCCAGTTTTTAGGGATGAAAATTAGGTCCGGGTTTGTTAAGCAAGCCCCCTTACCACCGAATAAGGTTAGCCGGATATGGCCAACATTATCTCAGAGGGCTAAGGGGGCTTTTATCTTTTTTAAGGTACAATTAAAGCAAGATGCTTAAGCCTTACGAGACCGAAAATATAATATTCATAGATACTGAATTCACCGACCTGGATCCTTACAAAGGAGAAATACTATCTGTGGGAATCGTAAAACTGTCAGGCGAGGAGTTGTACGTAGAGCTTGAGCAGACAACGGAGTCTAGTAAGTGGGTGAAGAAGAACATCATCAAGACTCTAGATGGGCCAAAACTTACCAGGGAACAAGCAAACAGACAGATTCGTGAGTTTTTGGGTGCGTCAATGCCCTATGCAGTAGGGTTTGTTGATAACTACGACGTAATTTATTTAACTAAAATTTTTGGTGCCGGTAAGTTACCCTTCAGGTGGACGACAATTGATTTCGCCTCAGTACTGTTCGCTATTGGCGTAAACCCGGTTAAGTTCCAACAAGATAATGAGGGAGCAAAAAGTTTTTATAAAAAACTAGGTATCGACACCAAAAAATATCGACACCATCACGCCCTAGATGACGCTAGGATTTTACGTGAAGTCTGGCTAAAACTAGTAGAAAAATGATATAATTGTTAACAGGTACTAATAAACAAGAGAGGGAAAAATGAACAAAGATGCTTTAATGGCTGCAATAATTGCCCTAGTGCTAGGATTGGGTGGAGGTTATGGAATTGCTCAATTAATGACGGACGATGATTCAGATACGTCAGCCAGCGAGTCAACTGAAATGCCTCACGAACATTCGCATCCTATGTATGAGGTCGATGCAACAAATGCACCAACTGTCGAGTTGATGGTTGAGGAAGACGCGAAAAGTGGCTGGAACGTACACATCATGACAACCAACTTTACATTCACGCCAGAAAACGTCAATGGCGAAAATGTAGATGGCGAAGGTCACGCACATCTTTACGTAGATGGCGAAAAGATCACTAGACTTTATGGAAACTATTTTTACTATGATGGAGAGTTTGAAGGAACCGAGACGTTTCGTGTAACCCTGAATACAAACGACCATAGTGATTATGCAGTTGACGGTGAAGTAATTGCGGCTGAAGTAGAAGTTACTCATGACCACGAAACGATGCCACACGCAGAAGAATCGTCACAAGATTCACATGATGACACGGGTGAAAATTCTCACTCACACTAAATCTGTTACACTCTAAAACTAAAAACACCACTGAGAAGTGGTGATTTTTAGTTGGTGATCGGGAAGGGGGATTTATTCTTATTAATGTTTGCTCGCTCAAGAGCTAAAGCATTTCGCTCGGCCAAGCAAGGAAAACTCAGAATGCCACAGGCATTCTTCGCCCTCACGGGGTTCGATTCAAATGAATATTTTCACGAAAAAAGACCAGCTGATGCTGATCTTGTTTCGTGGTGATCTCAAGGGGAATCGAACCCCTATTGCCAGGATGAAAACCTGGTGTCCTAACCGTTAGACGATGAGACCTTTATTTATAGTTCGAAACATATTTTAACAGAGGTGAGCTATTTTTTCAATATGTAATGTTTTAGCAGAGTTCCCTTGTTATTTAGTTGTTTTTCTTCGGATAAAGTAAACCCCTTATCTTCAAAATAGTGGCCATGGGTACTTAGTTGCACCCCACTGCCATTGCGAACCGGTTCTATTGTAATGTACGCCTCGTCTATTAATTTTTGTTCTAGCAGCTGATGAAATACGCTTGCACCACCCAGAACTAGTATCTCTGAAGTTTTGCCCTCAAAACTGCTTAGGATATCTCTGAAAGATTTGTCTGTGAAAGTAACCCCTGCAGCCTTAGGCTGCTCTGATACATTATGCGACATAACGATTTTATGAGCATTAGCTGGCAAGGCGTTTTTAGCAACCTGATACGTTTTGCTACCCATTAGATACACATCGTATCTATGCAGCATGTTATGATAGTGATTCTTGTCTTCTTCCGACGTCCAGCTACTTGGGTTTGGGTTAGTGCCTTTTGTCAGGTAGCCATCCACGCTAATAGCAGCTACAGCAATGGTTCTCATTTTGTAGCGAGCTGGTGTAGCTTATTAATTATTTCGTCTGTCACATTCTGTCGAGATTTTGTTGCATCGACTGTTACCACTAAGTCTTTCTGTCTATAAAAATCGATCACCGGAATCGTATGTTCTTTATAGTAGTTTAGCCTGCGTAGGAGTGATTCTTCAGTATCGTCGTGTCTCATGCCTCGGTCATCATTCTCTTTAGCGGCTTCGAATCTATGCCGGATTTCTTCTAGAGGAAAGTCTAGGACAATAACGGCCTTAGTCGGGTGATTGCTCTCTTCAGTGGCCTCAAAAACAACTTTTTCTTCACCTTTCATCCGACCAATAGAACTTAGAAATAGCGGTCTGTCTTTGAGTTTTTCTTCGTAAAAATAGGGCACAACAATATCTCTGAAGTCATCTGTTGGCGCTAGATGTCCATCGTCAATTTCATTTTTTAGATTTTCGTTTTTATCTCTGTGAGAACGCAGGATTTCTCCACTACTTAGTTTATATCCATCAAAAATTTCTGAAAGGATTAAACTCTGCGTGTCTTTCCCGGAGAATTGTGGACCGAATATATTTACGCTTCCACTACCAAGCCAAGATTTTACAATAGCAATTTTCTCTTCCATTACAGAATTATAACAAAATCAACGAATTACTTCTGCAAAAGTATGGTTTCAATTAGTGTAGTTTTTCTCTGTAATGAGAATATGTGTAATTCATGTACATTGCTAACATAGGATGGTCAACTTCACTAATTGTAGTTATCATGATAAGATTCGCTTCTTGAGTTTAGCAGAAACTTTTCTTTGCTACGGATAAACATAAGCGATATAATGTAGGTAAGATGAAAACTACTCAAAAGGCACCTAATGTGCCGGTTACAGATTTTAAGCGTACTAAAATATTAGCAACTATCGGACCTGGTACTTCGAACTACGACATGGTTTATAAAATGATAGAGGCCGGCGCCAACGGTATTCGGCTTAATTGTAGTCATGGAGTTAACGAAGAACGTGTTGAGCAGATTGAATGGGTTAGAAAAGCTTCAAACGAACAGGGAAAACCAGTTGCAATTCTACAAGATTTACAGGGTCCAAAGATTCGTCTGGGTGATTTCGAAGGAGTTATTCCCGTTCAGGCTGGGCAAAGTCTGCAACTTAAATATAAAGCAGACTATGAACGAAGTGGTCAGATTCCAATCCAGTATGATTTAAGTAAGAAGGTAAAGCGTGGTGAGCGATTATATATTTTTGACGGTAAGGTTAAAACGATAATAACTAGCGTCAAAGACGGCATCGTACACGTAAACGTAGAAAACGATGGTGTGCTACTAAAACGAAAAGGCATAAATTTACCTGATACTGACTTTGCGGGTGATGTAATTACTAAAAAAGATGTAGAAGACGCTACGTGGGGTTCAGGTCAAGATATTGATTATGTAGCACAAAGTTTCGTGCAAACAGCAGACGATATCAAACAGTTGCATAAAATTTTAAAGAACCTAGGTTCAAATGCGAAAATTGTTGCCAAGATCGAGACTGTAGCAGCTCTAGAAAACATAGAATCGATAATAGATGTATCAGATGCAATTATGATAGCCAGAGGTGATTTGGCTGTTGAGACTGCGCCAGAAGTTGTGCCTGTAGAGCAAAGACGAATAGTCGGACTATGTCGTAAGTACAGCAAGCCAGTAATAGTTGCAACTCAGATGCTAGCAACGATGACTGAGTCAAGTGAGCCAACCAGGGCTGAAGTCTCAGATGTTGCAACTGCTGCAATTATCGGCACAGACTGTGTGATGCTTAGTGAAGAAACAGCGGTGGGTAAATATCCTGTCGAGGCCATTAAGATTATGAAACGAGTGGTTACTTACACAGAAAAGTATAGTCCAGTAGACGCTGTTTTTAGAATTGTTGACGAAGAAAATACGCGACAATCCGCGATTGTAAGCGCAGCCGTTACTCTAACAGAAGAAGTTGATGCTACTGCAATTGTTGCAGAAACCAAGTCAGGTGCTACAGCAGTTCAGATTTCAGCGCGTCGCCCAGATCATCCTATCATCGCAGTAACATCACTAGAACGGGTTTCGAATCAGCTAGCACTTGTTTATGGTGTAAAAAGTTTTGTAAGGCCAGATAGCAAATCAGCGGCTACCAAACTTACTAACTGGCTTGAGAAGAGCAAAACCTTAAAAAAGGGTGACGTCATCGTAACTGCATCAGGTCAGTACCCAGGGGTTGTTGGTACTACAGACACTATTAAGGTCAGAGTATTGTAACAAGTCGGTTACTCCTGTAAAATTTAGCTATAAAAGGTGGGATAACTTGTTTACAAAAAAAACACTCAGAGATATAGATTTAGTCGAAAAATACGTGCTTCTACGTGCTGACTATAATGTTCCCATCAAAGACGGGGTTATTAAGGGCGACTATAGAATTACTCAGAGCATACCTACAATAAAAGCTCTGCAGAAACAGGGTTGTAAAATAGTAATTTGTTCACACTTGGGGCGCCCAAAAGGGCAAGACGACAAACAATTTTCGTTAAAGCCCGTAGCCAAAGAACTGAGCAAACTACTGGATCAGCCAGTATATTTTGCATCTGACTGCGTAGGTGAAGAAGTTAAAGAGGCAGCTTCTAAGCTAAAGCCTAAGGAGATTCTGCTTCTAGAGAACTTACGTTTCCATGAAGAAGAAAAGAAGAATGATGAGCAGTTTGCTCAGGAAATAATTGATTCAACAAATGCGGAGGTTTTAGTTCAAGACGGATTTGGTGTTGTACACCGTGCACATGCGAGTACCGACGCAATAGCACGGAAGATTCCTGCAGTTGCCGGTCTTCTTCTAGAAAGTGAAGTAGATAACATTACAAACGTCATGCATAATCCCAAAAGGCCACTCATGGCAATTATTGGTGGTGCTAAAATAGCTGACAAAATAGATATCATTAACGCGTTTATAGAAAAAGCTGACATTGTTGCAATTGGTGGGGCAATGGCAAACACATTTCTCAAAGCACAAGATGTTGAGGTTGGCCAAAGTCTAGTGGACGAAACGGAACTTGATACAGCGCATGACATCATGGATAAAGCTCGTGCAGAAGCAAAAAAACGCAAGTTCATTTTTTATTTACCTCAAGACGGAGTCGTATCCAAAAAAGTTGAAAGTAAAACAACAACCAGAATAGTGGACTGGGATGCACAAGTCATAGCAGACATAGAAAACTATCCGGCTAACCCTAAGCTAAGTGCTAGCAAGGTGGCGAGAGATGAGAAGATTTTAGACATAGGTCCATTCTCCGGTGCTTTTATAAGTGGTGCAATGCAGTTATCGGAAACCGTAGTTTGGAACGGAACTATGGGAGTTTCAGAAATTACAGCCGTGCATGGACCAATCGGACCTTTTGCACATGGTACGGAACTGATAATTGAAGGTCTAGTAGGAAAATTTGGCAGCAAACCTTTTAGTTTACTAGGAGGTGGTGATACCACAGCGTATATTGAGCACAGAGGTTTAACGGACATGTTTAGCCATGTGTCTACTGGTGGAGGAGCAAGTTTGGAGTTAATGAGTGGCAATACTTTGCCCGGAGTGGATGTACTGTGGGACAAGTAAACAGATTGAAAGCATGATAATATAAAGCATATGCGTAATAATAGAAAGATAATGATAGCAGGTAATTGGAAGGAACATATGGATGTTTCTACTGCCTCCCATTTTTTACACAGACTTCAAGAATCTGTTGCTAATAGACAAAGTATTGAAGTAGTACTGTTCCCAAATGTTCTAGTGTTGCAACCTCTAAGCGTACAGCTCGATAGGAGGAAATTTAGACTAGGTGCTCAGGACGGTTTCTATAAAGACGCGGGAGCATATACAGGTGAAGTTTCCATGGCTATGTTGAATGATCTAGTTCACTATGTTTTAGTAGGACATTCTGAAAGGCGTCATGTATTTAACGAAAACGATGATGTAGCCTCGAAGAAAGTTCAATCAGCAGTTCGTAACGGGATTATCCCGGTTTTATGTATTGGTGAAACACTTCAAGAAAGATTATCGGGAGAAACCAAGCAAATATTACACAATCAACTTACTGCAGGCCTTATGCATTTAACTGCTAGGGAAGCTGCGGCAATGGTGATTGCATACGAGCCTGTCTGGGCTATCGGCACGGGAGAGTTTGCGAAACCAGATCAAGTAGAAGAGGCCATAAAGTATATCAGAAACCAAGTGTCTCAATTATTTGGAGAGAGGACTGCACGACACATAAGAATTCTTTACGGTGGAAGTGTTGATGACCACAATGCAAGTGCTTTCATCGAGCTTGAGGATTGCGACGGAGCTCTTGTTGGTGGTGCGAGCCTAAATCATGAGAAATTCGCGAAAATTGTTGATGTTGCATTTAAGGTTCAACAAAAAAGAATGGACTGAGAATGCCTGCTAAAAAGGAAGATGAAAAAAAAGTAATGGATGTTTCCAGTCCTGGCGAATCCAAGCCAGACACTGGTTCTAAGCCGATGGTTGTGGGACATAAGTTCCTATCGTCAGACCCAGATGTTAAGACTAAGGACGCTGAAGAGACTAAGGAAGACGACAGTAACAAATCTGAAGAAAAAGAAACTATCACTCCAAAAAAGAAAATTGTGTTGAAGCCGTTGTCCGATAATATTAAAACCGACGAAGAAGAACCCGACGAAACTAAAATGCCTGAAGAAAAAGATGATAAACAGGATAGCCCTAACGAATCAGAAGTAAGCTCCAAAGAAGACGAGCCTAAACAAGAAGAGAAAAAAGAAGAACCTAAAGAAGTTTCTGAAGCAGAAAAGTCAGATGATCAGCAAAGTGATAATGATGCATCAGAAGAAACTCAAAAAGATGAAGACAAAGCCAATCTAGAGAAAGAGAACAGGCTACAAGATATTATTAAGAGCAAAGAATATTATGTACCCATAAAACACCAGGGCGCATCTGCAGTTAAGACTTTTCTCGTGACCTTTATTCTGGTTTGTGTAGTAGGTTTACTGGCGCTGGCTATTTTAATCGATGCAGAAGTATTAGATTTTGGCATAGATTTACCTTTTGACTTTTTATAAAAGACAACAATTTTTGGGGTTCAGTTTTGTTACAATAAGTGCTAGTGCTAGATGTAATTGAAGGCTTAAACGAAGAACAGAAAAGGGCGGTCCTAACAACTGAAGGGCCGCTTCTTATTCAGGCTGGGGCTGGGTCAGGCAAAACCAAAACCTTAACTCACCGGATCGCAAATATTCTGCAACAAAATTTAGCTCAAGGCTCTCAGATTTTGGCAGTTACGTTTACCAATAAAGCTGCTAAAGAAATGCGTGAGAGAGTAGCTAGTCTGCTCGGAGAAAATCCAGACAACAGGTCGTTCCTGCCATTTATGGGGACTTTTCATGGTGTATGTGTGCGTTTTTTGAGGCAAGACGGTGATCATATTGGCGTGCCTAAAACTTTTGTAATTTATGATGAGGCCGACAAACTTGCCGCTATAAAGCAGGTGAGTAAAAAACTAATGATCGACGAGAAAACCTATCCTCCACGTACAATTGCAAATCTTATCAGCAGTGCAAAAAATGAAGCAATAAGCTCACAAGACTATGCTGGCATAGCAAACAGTCCTAGTCAAAAAACTGCAGCTCAAGTTTACCCACTTTATCAAACAGTGTTAAAAGATGCTGGTGCATTGGATTTTGACGATTTAATATTAAAAACATTACAACTGCTATCAATACCTGAAGTTAGGAACAAGTGGCAAACTAACTTTCGTTACATCATGATTGATGAGTACCAAGACACGAATGGAGCACAATACAAGCTAGTCAAGCTGCTAGTAAATGAAAATAATAATATCGCTGTTGTAGGTGACGATTGGCAAAGTATTTATAGTTGGCGCGGGGCGGATTTTAGAAATATATTGAATTTTGAAAGAGACTACAAAGATGTAGCTGTTATCAAGCTTGAACAAAATTATCGGAGCACAAAACCAATACTAGATGGGGCTCATGTGGTAATCACCAAAAATAAACAACGAAGTGACAAAAAACTGTGGACATCGATTAGCAAAGGAAAGCCTATTCAAATTGTTTCTGTTAGTACTGAGCGTGCCGAAGCAGAAACTCTTGTTCGTCGCATTAAAAATGCAGTCGACGGAGATATGCGAAAACTTCAAGAATTTGCTGTTCTGTACAGAACAAACGCACAAAGTAGGGCAGTGGAAGAAGCTTTCCTGCACTACGGGGTTCCATACCGGATTGTTGGCGGGCAAAGGTTTTATGATAGAAAAGAAATCAAAGATATAGTTGCATATCTTAGATTTATTTTTCAGCCAGCCGATAGAGTTAGTTTCGAGAGGGTAGTAAATGTTCCAGCGAGAGGTATTGGTAATGTTTCACTGCAGCGATTTTATGAATATATCGAAGCTAACGATCTTAGTTTATTGCAAGGCCTAGAAAAGGCTCGGGACATACCCAAGTTGCCTGCTAAAGCGGCTAGTGGACTAACAGAACTCGCAGATATTGTGTTAAGTGCCCAGTCGGTGATGGAAGACGCTGCAGTTGTAGGAATTATAGATTCACTCATCAGAAGAATTGATTATATGGACTATCTGTCTGACGGGACACCGAGTGGTGAAGCTCGTCAGGAAAACGTTCGAGAACTGCTTAGTGTAGCAAAAGAATACAATGAGTTAGGTTTAAGTGGATTTCTGGAAGAAATTTCACTAGTTAGCGATATAGACCAAGCGAACTTTAATACTAATGCTGTGACGTTAATGACACTGCATGCCGCTAAAGGTCTGGAGTTCCCTGTTGTGTTCATGGTTGGAATGGAAGAGACAGTTTTCCCGCATAGTCGTGCCCTCTACGAAGCTACTGAAATGGAAGAAGAAAGGCGCCTTTGCTATGTGGGTATGACACGGGCAAAAGAAGAGCTATATATGATGCATGCATCAAGTAGAATGCTCTACGGTGGAACTCAGCACAACCCACCTGCTAGATTTTTATCAGAAATATCTGGCGAGTCAATTCAGGAGGGTAACGGATTCGGGAATAGCTCATTTGGCAGTTCACAGAATATGCAATCGAAATTTGGTAACCTTACGGGATGGGCAGAAAATTTAAGTAGCAAATCGGAAGACGAACCGAAGTATATTGTAGATTTTGAAATAGGTGATGCCGTGGAACATCAGTTGTTTGGTCGTGGAACAGTTGTTGATATGGATGGCGATAATCTAGCAATCCACTTCAAGGGAAAAGGTACTAAAAAACTTAACGCGTCTTTCGCACCGATCAAGAAATTATGAGCATAGGTGTAATTCTGTACTATCTGTCATGGCCTCTGCTTTGGTTTTACTCACCACTAACAGTAAGAGTAAGAGTAATAATCAAACATAATGATGAGGTATTAGTAGTTAAAAACTGGTTTGGTTCTGGGTATTGGCAGCTTCCTGGTGGAGGAATCAAAGCGGGAGAAAAACCATTACAAGCGGCAAATAGGGAGGTCAAAGAAGAGTTGAGTATAAAACTAAAAAACTTAGAATTAATTTCAAATGAAGCAGTAGTTTACGGACAACACGGATTAATAAAGAGAAATTACTTCGTACTAGCCAAGATTGAGTCAAAACCAGCAGTCAAAATGTCCAGCGAAATTACGGACCACAAGTGGATAGATTTAAGCAGTTTCAAATTTCCAAAACAGGTGTCAGAAAAGATATAGAATAAGGCCAAATGCTATACTAGTACCTGGCTTTATAGAGTAAGCCATTTTTTGCTATGGTTAAGAAGTCTAAGAAATTTCTAAAGAAGACAAAGACTAAGGCCAAGAAGAAAGCCAAGTTTTTGCTAAGGCACCCATTTTTACTGCCGGTGACCATATTTTTTGTAGTTGTATTTTTCGGAATGGGAATGTTCGTTACTGTTGGAGCGACTACCGGAGGTGCCAAAGACAAGCATATTGTTAACATTTATGTTGACGGAGAAAAACAAACTGTTAGTACACGCGCAAAAACAGTTGAAGAATTATTCGACAGACTAGAAATAAAACTAATCGATGAAGATATTGTAGAACCCTCCAGGGAAACTCCAATAATTGACGATGATACACAAGTAAACGTATACCGGGCTAGACCCGTGTCGGTTATTGACGGAGAAAGGACCATTACAATCCTAAGTGCTCAACGGGCACCTAGACTCTTGGCATTTGAAGCAGGGTTAAAATTACACCCAGAAGATGATGCAATTCTACAGTCTGCAGAAGCTGACTTGCTAGAAAACACCTCACCTGAACAGGTGGTTATAAATCGTTCAGTTCCTATTCAGATCAATATATTTGGAGTAATCAGGCAGTACAGAACGACGGCCAAAACAGTAGCGGATGTATTAATCGAAAATAATATAGAGCTTCAGGAAAGGGAGACTGTGCAACCTGAAGATTTAACCACATCCATCACATCGAACATGCTAATTTCAGTAAATGCACCAGGCGTAAAAACAGAATCAGTAACCGAAGTCATACCATATGAGTCTGAAACTATCCTAGACGACAACCTAGAGACTGGACAACGTGAATTACGTACAGAAGGTGAGAATGGGGAGAAGGCAGTTATTTACGAGATTACAGAAGAAAACGGCGAGGAGGTTTCCCGTAGAGAAATACAAACAATAGTCACCAAAAAGCCAGTCAATGAAGTATATGCTCGAGGAACCAAGCCTGCAACTCTTAGTCCTACGGTTAGCGTTTCAGAGGATAAAGCGGCTCTGATGGCTGCTGCTGGAATAGCTGCCAGTGATTATCCATATGTGGACTTTATTATTAGCCACGAATCGAACTGGCGACCGGGAGCTTACAATTCCGGTTCGGGTGCTTACGGCTTATGCCAGAGCCTGCCAGCTAGTAAAATGGCCAGTGCGGGTGCCGACTACTTGACTAATCCAGTTACCCAGTTACGGTGGTGTTCGGGATATTCATCTAGGTATGGTGGCTGGCAGGGCGCGTACAACGCCTGGCTTGCTCAGGGCTGGTGGTAGTTTCTGTATCAGTTAAGTTTTGCTATAGTTAACTTCATAAAGAGGAAATTAAATGAGTACGAGACATTTGAGGCAAGGTGTTCACGAGGCATTAAGGCCTCTGTATTTAGCTTGCGTAGAAGAATTAGACAGAACTGGAGTAGCAAGAGAGCATCCAGATGGAGTGAGAGTCACTACTTGTGAATCTCTCGGTGGGGCAGCAATTACCAGAACAGACGATGAGACTTCGGTCAGCATTACTGTAAGTGGAGAGTTTGTATTGCCTGGTTCCGGGACGGAAGAAGAGGTTGACATAACGTTCGCAGATGACATGAGGGACCTTTCAGATTCTAGAGTAGATTCTACGTTGCGTGGAACAATAGGACTAAGAGATTATCGAAGATACGCCAGAGATATGATGAGTCTAGTTAGGCCGGAATAGGTTGATGTCCCAGCCTAAAAAAGAGCTAGGTCAGCATTGGTTGCAGGATGAAGGTATCCTTAATGCAATAGTTGAAGCTGGAAAAGTTACAGCTAATGACAATGTCTTAGAAATTGGACCAGGACTAGGAACCCTAACCCAGAAATTAGCTGACACCAGTGCTAGTATTGCGGCTTTAGAGTACGATGAGGAACTACTCTCTGGATTAAACAGAAAGTTTAAAAATTGCAACAACGTGGCAATTATAGAAGGGGATGTAAGGACTTTTGATTTTAATACTTTTAAAACAGGCTATAAGATAATCGCAAACATACCTTACTACTTAACAAGTAACTTGATAAGGTCTATAAGCGAGTCCGATAACCCACCATCAATTGCGGTATTGCTTATACAGAAGGAAGTCGCAGAAAGATTATGTGCTAAGCCGGGACAAATGAGTATATTGTCCGCAACAGCACAATATTATTTCGAGTGCAGACTGGATATTGAAGTTCCTGCGGAATACTTTACTCCTCCACCAAAGGTAGGCTCGCAAGTAGTTGTTTTGAAATATCGAGAACAGAAGCTGTTTGACGTTGATGAAAGCACTCTATTTAAGTTAATAAAAGCTGGTTTCTCAGAAAAAAGAAAAACACTCAGGAATAGCCTTAGTGGTGGTCTAGCAATAGACAAGGAAGATGCTGAGAAATTGCTAAAATCTGCCGGCCTGGATCCAAAAAAGCGTGCTCAAGAGCTAAATTTGGATGATTGGCATAAGCTATACTTGACATATGAACCAACACGACCATAGCGAACACCACAGTCACAAGGAAAACAAAAATACTCTAGAATACATAAAATTTGCAGGGGTAATTGTTTTAGTTGTTGTTCTGTCGGCGATTATTGAAAAAAATTCAGCGGTTACCTACATGGAAGTTTTTATGGGTGTATTTTTTGCAGTTTTTGGATTTTTCAAGATAATAAACCTCAAAGAGTTTGCTTACGGGTTTCAAAGCTATGACTTAATTGCGAAAAATAGCCTACTGTATAGCTACTCATACCCATTTATTCAACTTGCGTTCGCATTCTTATACCTTTATGGCGCAGGTTCGATAATGTGGGTAAGTTATACCGTGCTCATTGTTTCACTAATAAGTGGTTTAGGAGTACTGCAGGCGTTAGGTTCTGGAGCTAAAGTTCATTGTGTTTGTTTGGGCAATGTAATTAAGCTGCCTCTTTCTACGATTAGTTTCGTAGAAGATTTTGGCATGGCATTAATGGCGATAGCAATTATAGTGCTATAACTCACTGAACGAGTTTAGTGATTGTGGTTTAGTATATTACACAAGCGTTAGACGTAAAAAAATTTATAAATGTTATAATTCTTAACAGGTAAACGACTATGCAACAACAATTATCTTGGCAGTTTCATAAAATATCTTTTTTGCTCGAAAAGACAGCTGATGAAGCTCTGAAAAGGCAGCTAGGTATCGGATTCGCGCAATATAAGGTGCTGGAAGCAGTCAATCACAACACACTGGCCCGCCAAAATACAGTGGCTGAGATGCTTGACCAAACAGAAGCTAGTATCAGCAGACAAGTAAGAATTCTTGAGAAAAAAGGCCTAATAAACATTACGGATGTTATGGGTAATCGTAGAGCAAAAGAGTTGAGTCTCACAACCGTTGGAGACGAAATGGTTCGTAATGCAGGCGAGACTATTGAGGTAGCACAAGCTAAATTTTTCACTAATGTTAGCCGGAATGATCAACAGAGATTGCTGATAATGTTCGAAAATATGCTTAATAGTGCAAAAGAAAACTAGAGATACTTCTCCACATAGTAACTAAAAACCCCGTTAGTCCATCCGAATCCAGTCTGTGAAGGGTATAGTCCCTCTGTTGGTTTGAGCTTCAGGTTAACTACATTGTATTTTTCTAAAAATTCTCCATGGTACTGGTACCAGCTATTGCAGGTGTAAAGCCACTTTTTAGCAATCATTTCCGCTTCTTCAGCATACCCATAATTTTCTAGTCCTTCTGTAACTATGTAATGCAGAGGCGCCCAACCATTTGGGTATGCCCATTGGGTTTTCGTGGAACCAAACAAGTTTGTGTACATAAAAGAACCTTGGGTAGTAGTTAGACCTCCTTTTTTATCAAACTTATCTAGATTTTTTACTAGCTTTTTGGCTTGTGACTCACTAGCAAGTCCAGACCACATAGCATAGTAGGCAGCTAGAGACCAAACTGTTGACCGGTCTTTGGTGTGGTAATTGAAATCAAAATAGAAGTTATTGCGTTTGTGCCACATAAGCTTATTAACTGTATGTTGTCTCTCTTCTGCCGCGTACTGCCAAACTCTTGCTTCAGCGTCGTTATCTGCAATCTCTGCTGCTCGAGCAAAATCTGTTTCATACTTGTATAGTAAACAGTTTAAATCGATGGGTAGATAATCTAGACATTGTCGCCTAAACCTGGGGGTCATGTCCCAGCCACTTTCTGCTTCTGCGAGGTCATGAAGGTAGTTGATGTCGTAGTATCTGCTAAGCCCATGATAGACACATCTGTCGTGTGGATGTTCGTGACTCATCCATACCTCATGATATTCGCGCTTAGCGACTGACATATGTTTGAGTAGCCATGAATCTGACTTCTTGTACTTATCGTAAACATGAAATATAAAAGTCGTTAGAATGGGTGGTTGTGATCTGCTTGTGAAATAGTATCTGTTCGCATTTGGGATTAAACCGAAATCTTCGAATAGATGAATCAAGTTTTCGAGCATTCCGGTAACCAGCTTTTCGTCGTCTATTCCGAGCGCCGTGAAATAGCTGTCCCAGTAATACTGTTCTTCGAATGCGAAATGATCATTTCCTGGACTCGGTACAATATAGGGGTTTGGAAGACTGATTAAAGTAGACGTAGATTTGGTACTTTTTCGAGTTAATTTTTTCCATAACTCAGAAATATACGCTTGCGCATCCTCAACATCCGCCCTAGAAAGCTTTACCTGGTCTTTTTTATCAATCACTACTTATAGTGTAACCATAAGAGGTAATATTGTATAGGTTTATTACTCTTTCAAGCCACTTCAACAATACTTGGTGGTACTGCTGAGCTAGCATTTATAGTAGCTACTTCAGCTGCTTCGGTTATCGAAACTGCTCTAAGTGCTTCATGTCCGATCTGTGCTGCGTCGGTTTCTCTGTGAGTTCTTATGGCTTCGCCAATAGTGCTCGCAATTGCTCTCCCAGTGTCCCAAGTTCGGCCTGCAACCATACCCGGTACTCCCCAAACTTGCCACTCATGGAAGTAGTGGTTCGGACTTCTATCTGCGCCCATCTTATTTCCCCTTTTGTTAGATTTTGTTTAATCCCTTTATTGCTTATGACTCTAAACCCTATAAGCTAAAAAGTATGTGATATTCCACACAAAACATAACCATCATAATATTATTGACAAAATATGTAAAAAGTACGATAATGTGACTAACTAAAGGAGACATAAATGTTTAACTCACTCTATAACGCGCTACTAGAATGGAATCGAAGTTCAGACGATCGCCAAAAACTACAACACACCTATATCGTGCTAACAGTACTTTCAGTGATAGTTGCTGGAATCGTAAGCCTAGTTGATAACCAATCAGGCCAAGATATGCTACTCATCACAGTAGCTGCAGGTGCAATATTCTTAGTAAATGCTGTAATTTGGAGCTTGCTTGAATCAACCCTTCTCGCCAAGCTTTCAGGCCGACGTAAAAGACAGTAAGTCTTAGTAACTATCTGTCTCTAACATAGACTCAGGAGGTTCCTCCGGGTCTATGTTTTTTATTTGGTCAGGGAGGCTTTCGGTGTAAATATCATCTTCGAATTCGTCTTCAATGTAATTTTCAGAATCAGCACTTGGTTTGTTAGTGTTTTTGAATTTTGAATCGCTTCTCACGTCATACACCTCCAAGTTAATTGCATGGCATATTATCAAGTATTTTAGAAAAAATCTGTGAGATTATTAACAAAATTAAGATATATCAGCTAGCAAATCAGTCATCATTTCTCTAGGAAGAGAGTAGTCTCTAGCATCCATACTGCCATTAAAATGGTATAACGGCGGACCTTCAATGAAGAAATTTATTACACGTAGCGGCATCTCTCTGGCGATTCCTGTATCAGGGTGGGGCTCTAGACCTTCTCGTGTATATTGCGCTCCAGCCTGCAAGGGACCAGATAGACCTTTTACGACACGCAAGAATCTTGCAGACTCCCTGCCTATTGTTCTAGGTGAATCAAGTTCAAGTGTGAAGACCCGGTATGTATTACCATCATGCTCCCAACTTCTATATGCACTTCCATCAACATATTCGCGTAGTTTCGCTCCAGCTTCTATGGCTTCTTCTGGAGAAACGACATCAATCATAAATTAATAATACAATAATATAAAGATTAAATCAATAAATGCTAGCCTTCGTTTAATTCGACAAAAGAGAGGATTCTTTTGTCGGAAAATGAAGCATCAAAAAGAACTCGCGACATTTTCTGATATTGATTCTCAGAAAATCATGCAAGCTCTTTGTACGTTGTTGACGTGGTGGAGCTGGTGGGAATTGCACCCACGTCCATCGGCTAACTCATTGGATGACTACAAGCTTATTTTGTTTAGTGTGTCTTAGGTCAAATAGCTCTAAACAAACAAAATACTAAATGACGGCAACCTTAAAATCTTAATACAACCCTTAAGGTGGCGGGGAAGTAAGCATCAGATAATATAAGACCCTCTGACTTTTATCTGAGTCAAAGAGAGGATCGCAGTCTAAATAATTAGGCTGCTAGTGCGAATTGACGTTGCGCTAAAACGCGGTCTGCCATTTCGCTCAAAGATGTTTTTGCATCTATTGTTTTGCCCTATAACGGTGAGCAACCGGCTTGCCATGCCAACTTGTCAAGGTCCAATGTCGAGCTATATCAGCCCCTCGTCGGCATGTAATGGTGCTTGCACCAGAACTGCCGACGAAACAAGTTCCTCGGACACTTCTGGTACATTCACCAAGCTGCCTCCTCTCAATAATTCAAACAGAAACTGGTTTCTTCGTTTAAATTATTGGTTGTAGCTACAAGAGCTACGGCTTTGAAGCTATAAATACCCCAAAGTAACACTATTATAGCACAAAACACAAGCAAAATCAAAATTCGACGTTATCTATACAATATACAAGTATTGGTCTACTAGGATCGTTGTACGGTTCCAGAGTAAGCATTACTGCAATATCAGATTCTCTACCAGTTATTGCGTCTGGGTGTACAAACACGGCAGGTTCATTGTATATGTTGTCGTAACTGCCTTTCCAGCCAGCTTCGTCAAGGCACTTAACTCTAGGCAACCAGTCCATGTGTCCTAGCCCCGTTACAGATGGACCATAGGTTACTGTATATGGACCTACGCTTGGGTCGTCAAAACCCGCTTCTGGAGTTAATGGATCATTATCGTGATCGTATAACGGCAGGATAACTTCATTTAAATCGGCGCCGGTTCCATTAGGAATTATATTTCTAATAAACCTTGACCTCGGGCCATAGCTATCCCCGTACTGACTGCCAGGCAATCGGTTATTGTTATTGGTCTTGTACTCTAATAGTGCGACCAATAATCTTTGAGCGTCTGACTTCCTTTGGTGGTTTCTAGAATTTCTTTGAAGTTGAGGGATAGCTAACAGAAAGATAGCCAATATTAACCCAACGATAGCAAGGACTATTAGGACTTCTATGATTGTGAAACCCTGTGCAACATTTTGCTTACGCTTCATACATATGATTATAAACTTTATAGAATAACAGTAAACAAGTTATTTTACTTTTAAACTACCAAATACAATCAATCACCAATTACTTACTTGATACTTCTGCAATTTTGTTAAGTACTACCCTGGTTTCGTTATCTACTACACCCACAGTATTTCGTATAACTTGTATGGCCGATCTAGAAAAAAGAGCATCTATTAACCTTAGCTTACGTTGAAGTTCTAGTAACTCATCACAGCCTACGGTTCTGAATCCATCAGCTACCTGTGCTGCTTGTTCAACCCAGGATTGTAGTTGCAGCAACATTTCATTTAGTCCGTCCTCACCGGATTCTCTAAATGTTTCTATCATTTTAGTAACTAACCCGAGACCGTCCGACGCGTTGTCTCCCAAGCCACTAAACTCATATACGACACCCGGAGTAACTGGAAATCGTCCCCCATTTTGAAGAACTTTTCCTAAGGTGTTTCCTTTTAATACTTTTCTGGCTACACCAGAGAACGGAATCCCAGAAAGTACGTCTGTAATAGGTGTAGTGTCTCGAGGCTCGTATACAACTTCGTCTTGTGGTGCATCCGGTACGACAATTCTAATAATACCTCTAGGTGCAGGTGTCTGTTCAGGCTCATCGCTTGGTAGCAATAATTCTTTTGGAACATTTCCTTTTTCTAAATCATGTACTCCCCTAACAACATTAGCAAATGCGTCAGCAAGATTAATAACACCTATCCTCTCAGGGGCCTCCGTTGCCAGGACCCTGGTTATTAATGGTATTCCTCTCTGTAGCTTCTTCAGATCTGTTAATGAAAATGTATTGTTGATATTTTCTATTGGCTTATTGAATAAATAGGTGCCTAAATATCTTAGACTGTCTAACTGTGCTTCCGTTTCGACCGAGAAATTTCTAAATATGTAATCCAAGGCTCTTCTTTCGGAAAAACCACCCAGTTTGCTTGCATTACCTGTTGCTCGGAATAACCCAGAAACACCAATCATTCCTGAATGTACAGCAGCCGTAGTTCTGTGTGATTCTATGTCGCCTTCTGTATCAGCGTCGTAGAATCCGTTATATACTTCTGTTTCTGGATCGTATGGGTCATCATGAATACCTAGTAACATTAGCTTGGTAAATGTTGATCCCATATCTGGAATTCTGAATACTTCATCAACTTCGCCAAGTAATCTAATCGCTTCAGCACGATTATCATTAAACATTGATACAACTCTATGCCCAGTGGGCCTCAATAAATCCCTTAATCCTTCAGCTTGTATGTCTGGATCGACAAACATCTCCATATCATGAGAGAACTCAGCGAGCATATCTAGTTGATCTCTAGACCCATACGGTGGTATTTCTAGTTCTGCCGGTAAAGCCATAGCTACGAAATATACGCCCAAATCTAATATTTGCAAGCGTTAGCAATTTTATTAGGTTGAATAATCAAGTAAAATTCATCTGAAATGATTGATACTTCGAACCCGGTTGAAAGACTGGAGTGGAACATGCGTTATCTGGAAAGAAGAGGTGGTCACGATAATGATTTTAATCGTGCAATGACCAGCGTATTTAGTGAGTTTGAAACCTCTCCCTGTCTAAGTATTCCGTTTGATCATAGACCTATATATCCTGCAGGCTGGGGCTATGAACCACAATTGCCTCACGTGGCAAAAATACTGGGATGTGTTAACGGGCTTAACAGGGATCTAGTAGTCCCATCACCGTTTAGTAGAGATTCACAAACACATAGATTGGTTGGGTTACAAAGAACTCCAACTAGTGAAATAGATGGCAATATTAAAGGTGCTAGACTTGACATTGGTGTTAAAGCTTCTGATGTAGTCTTTAGTATTTTTACCGACTGGTCAAGAATATACAACGACGGTCGCTTATCTCAATTTATTGTTAGTAGGTAATTAATTTATAATCGACATCAATGAACGAAATAAAATGCTCAGAAAAAATGGTGTTTGACACTAAAAAAGAAGCAGAAGATTCCTTGGCTGTTGTTGAGTATCAGCGAGGAATAAAATTAAAAGCATATAAGTGTAAAGGGTGTAAGCTATGGCATCTAGCTAGCAGTTATAAGTAAAAAATCCGACACGTCAAATTTATTTGGTGGCTCCTACCAGGACCACTAAATCCAAATCTATGTGCCGAGTACAATCGGGCATGAGACTTGGATGCGAACTTGCAGTCCGAGCCACTGATAAGTAATCAGTCCACGAAAAAAGCCCAAGTAAACTTGGACTTCTTTCGTGGTGGCTCCTCCCAGACTCGAACTGGGGACACAAGGCTCTTCAGGCCTCTGCTCTACCAACTGAGCTAAAGAGCCACGCTAAGGTGTTATATTAGCAGAAAATTAGTTTTTTGAACAGTGGCAATATGCGTTTTGTCTGAGAATTTTTGTGAGCTACAATACTATCGAGTGTATGTGGGTATGAAGAGAGTATTAAAAAGCATTCGCAAGTCAATAAAAAAAGCCACTCCGGTTCAGCGTGGGGTTATCTTTTCAGTGGCTTTTGCGTTGCTAGGCACGGCTTTGCTTTTAACCACCAGAGCAGCAATGGATGCGGCTCATTTTTTATTTGAGTCCGAATCATCACAACACAGTGGAGCAGTGGCAACAAAAGCTGATTCTAATGCGTCTAATGGCGTATATGTAGAATTTGGGTCGTCAAATCCAGTGGGTACTGCCACATCGGTTAATCAGTGGGGTATAACTTGGAATTTTGACAGAGCTTATCCAGTAGGCCAGTTTGCAAACGGTGACTGGTGGGTTGTGGGACCGGTAACTATCGTAAGCATAACACCATACTCTAGCAGTGGTCGTAGTGGAGTGGAGCTTAATCCGAGTAATTATGTGAACCAACCCTATGATAGTCGCATAGCTCACTACGATGATTCTCTGGTGTTTAATGTGCCGTCAGAAGTCTCGCCAGGTAGCTCGGTTGTAAAGTCAATAAGCAGACCGAATGATATACCGGTTTATAGCGATGGTTGTCGACCCTGCCTAGAAACAGCCGCTGTTTTAACCGTAGTGGAATCGATTCCTCCAGACGGAGGTTCGACGGTATTTAGACCTCCTTATTTCGGCACGGAGAAACCCTATTACAGTATTTATGATCTGAATATGGACCTCTTGCCTTCTCTCTCTCCGGTCGGCACGCCACCAACACTTGCAGAAACAGCTAATCGGTTTGCTAGAGTTCAGCTCGACCATCAAATTGGCTGGCAGTCTAGGGCGTTACATCCCGAGGACAACATGCCAGCCTACGGTGGTGATGTTGGTAGGGTAACCGGTGAGTCTGTGCTGAGGCTCATGCTCAGTGATAGCGAAGAAGATAAAATGGATGCCATCATTAAATATGTTCAAGGCGGTATCGACAGGTATCACATGATGAAAAACGGCACGTATTGGGAAGAAAACGGTGGCCATATGAACGGCCGTAAGATATCCGTTGTTTTTGCAGCTGTAATGTTGGAAAACGACCAAATGAAAAGCGATATCATGAATGCGCCGGACAAAACTTTTAGTGAAGATCAGCAAATATACTTCAGCC
Organism: bacterium; assembly: GCA_030428125.1. Taxonomy (GTDB): domain Bacteria; phylum Patescibacteriota; class Saccharimonadia; order Saccharimonadales; family SZUA-47; genus JAUIBF01. Next base: position 186,165 of record JAUIBF010000001.1, read on the forward strand.
AAGTAGCAAATAATGGTGAGGGGATGTCTCTTTGGGGGATACAGTGTGCTGAGTCTGTGTATTGGCAGAGGATTACCTCTGGTAGTGGTCCACGAACATGTGCCGACCCTTATGGACTAGTAGACGGTGGTGGCGCAGAAATTGGTGGCGCTTATCAGTATTGCTGTACTTCCAAAATGTTCAAGTCGCATGCTTTAGCGCAACATCTAATGCCAGAAATTAAAGAGGTTTGGGACCATTCACCTTTCCTAGATTATGTAGATCGATGGGTAAATCATGGTGTGTGGGCGGCACCAGATAATTGTGCGCTAACTCCACCTAGTAGTTACAACGGAAACTGTGTACCCGGTTCTGGTAGGTGGACTGATCAGCATGGCGAGAAGGCAGACGAAGGGGGTTATGGGTCAGAGTTTGCAAATGCCATGTGGGCTGCTTATAGATAGTTTTGCGATATGGCGCAAGGCATTGTCAGTTATCTGTAAGGCAATTTTATTTCAAGGATGCTAAGTCATCTAGGTCGTAGCTATTTCTAATAAAACTTTCAACCGATCCACCGCCTGTATCCAATAACCATTCGGTGTATCTTTCTGAAAATCTTATAAAACCGTTAATAATTACATCTGAAGCTGACGAGATGCTCAGAATATCAAAAGCTACGTCCTCTAATTATCTAGGGATAAGGCCTTCGTGATAGGAATCTTGCAATAATTCACGTACCGAATAATGTCCTTCTGCCCATCTGTCGTACTCGCCCATATTTAACTAATTTTAAAACAATACTGCATGAAAGTAAAATGTGGATAAGCAGGCTCATTGGTAGTACACTTTTGGTGGAAGGTCAGACAAGAAATGGTAAGTTTGCCAATAGAAGAAGTTTGGTTCAGAAAACTAATATCGTTTTCAATTTTAATTGGTTTTGTTGGTGGTGCATGTGCTCTGTTTTATACGGCCGTTACTGCCACACCGATAGATTGGATTTTTGGTCCACCGCTGAATGGGTTGTTGGCTGGTTCCTGGTGGTGGATTTTGATTACAGCAATCGGAGGGGCATTGGTGGTGTACTTCCGAAAGCGATGGAAGATACCCGACGATTTGCCAGGTGCAATAGAAATCGGCCAAAGAGCAATCATTGACATAAAGGACGTGCCGAAACTTGTATTCATATCTGTGATTTCTTTGGTGTTTGGGGCTTCGTTAGGGCCTTCGTACGGAATAGTCACCCTAGGTGGAGGTTTCGGGTCGTATGTTTATCATCGACTAAAACTTCAATCCAGAAACAAAGATGTAGAAAAAGAATTTACAAGGACAGGCATGTCAAGTAGCTTGGGTTCAGTCTTCACAGATCCACTTTTAGGTACTTTATTTACGGTCGAATTGTCTCCGTCAAAAAAGAATCAACTTGCTTCCTCGTTACCTCAACTAATCGCCGCGAGTTTAGGGTTTTTGTTGTTCTATGGGGTGACGGGCACAACGATTCAGAAGCTGTACCTATTGCCCGAGTATGATTTTAATCAGGTGCACCTGCTATTGGGTGCAGTGTTAGGAGTAACATCAGTTTTAGTTCTGATGCTCTTTGCGTTAATTGGGATTGTTGCGAAGAAATTGATGGCTTTACTTGGCAACGGATATATAAAAGGAATAGTAGGTGGTGGCTTGGTGGGGCTATTATCCTTCGTTGTGCCGCTGACGTTTGGCTCAGGGAACAGTCAGCTAAACTTTGCTACAACAGAATTTGCAAGCTTTAGTACAGGGTTTCTGCTACTGGTTTTTGTAATCAAAATGTTTAGTATTTCCATAAGTCAAAGCAGTGGATTTTTAGGGGGGAATGTCTTCCCGACACTATTCATTGGTGGAATAAGTGGAATGTTTATTCATAGTCTGTTTCCCAGCATACCTCCAGCGCTAAGCGTTAGTGCAATGATGGCTGCAGTTCCTGGAGCGACACTGTCAACTCCTTTGAGTATTATCCTTGTAGCCATCTTAGGGGTAGGCGTAGGGACAAATCAAATACCGCCAGTAATTATTGCAGTCGTAGTTGCGCAACTTACATTGGTAGCTTTGAGATATCTAAAAAAGAGAAAGCAAATAATCAAAGCCTGATAACATCTGTTGCAGAGTAACGCTGGTTTAAGATATAATTACCTACTGATATGCGGGTGTAGCTCAGTTGTTTAGAGCGCATCCTTGCCAAGGATGAGGTCGAGAGTTAGAGTCTCTTCACCCGCACCATCAACGAAATCATCGTCATTAACGAACCCATCCCAGGGTTCGTTTAGTTTATAAGTAACCTTTGACCCCTTATAAGTACCGTCTTGGACCGGCGTAATTGTGAAATTAGAGAAGAAAATTCTTAGCAATTCGTCCATTGCCTTCATGTCGCGAATTTTGCTAAGGATAACAGGGGTGAGTTTTAGAAGTTTGAGATAATCTTCAAAAGTTGGGATTGCGTCATCAACCTGCTTTCTTAGCAGCTGAGCTTTTTTGTAATCCCTCTTAAGGTTAGTGATTTCTTTTTTGTTCTTGCCCAAATCGTAGTGGTCTTTCATCTCAGGGCTTTCAAGTATTAGGTCTTTTATCTTCTGATACGAAGTCTCTTTATTCGCGAGAACTCGCTTAAGTCTTGCAATGTCACTGTCAAACTCAGCAGTCTTTCTTTTTGCCTCTTTCTTTGCGGATTTAAGGTAATACTGGTAGTTGCTCTTTGTTATGAAAAGATGCTGTCTGAAGAAGTGTTGAGCCTCGTCAATAACAAGACCAGCGCGAGCAGATTTATTCCGCATGACACAGTTTTCCGTTTCGCATTTGTAGTAATATCGCGCATGTAAAACCTCGCCAGTTTCTTTGTCTCTCTTGGGTACTAGCATTGATGTAAGAGACTTTTTGCATTTACCGCAGTAGACCATGCCTCTCAGCAGGTCAGCTTGTATATTGCCGCCCTTAGGTCTATTGATAGCAAGAATTTTTGCGTCTCTTAGGTCATCTATCTTATTAATCTGTAAAAATTCATCAACAGACACCACTGGTTCAAAGTTGTATGCATCAACTAGGTTAGTCAGATTTTTACCCCACTTATGAACTCCGGCATAATGTGGGTCGCGTAGCATCTTAGACACATCGTCTTTGTCCCATACATGGCTCACATATTTGCCGCCAGGGAGCTTTTGGACCGTATATTCCTGCTTATTTATCCAAATGCGGATATCTTTCTGCGACTTGCCGCCAAGAGCCATCTCAAACATGTGTTGTATCTTGGCAAAGTTAAGCGGATCAGGTCTAAAATAGCGTTTCTCGTCAACTACATAGCCGTGCTTAAACTTACCTATAAATTCAGCATCTTCAACAGCCCGTCTGTTGCCTCTATCTACCGACTCCGATAGGTGTTCTGAGTATTGTTTTGCCATGACAAAAGTAATGCCAAGTAGCATCTTGCCAGCAGGAGTGTTTTCAAAAGTGAAAGTTGCAAATCGCAAATCCTTTATAAGGCCTCTGTCTACTAGGTCTATAATTGCGCCAGCCTCTTTCATGTTGCGAGAGAGTCGGTCTGGATGCCATGCTATAACTCCCTCTATACGACCACTTTCAATTTCTTTTATTAGTGCATTAAACTCATCTCTAAGATCGGCTACTTTTGCCGAATAACTTTCTTGGTAAATCTTTACGACATTGAGGCTGTTTGGCGTGACAACCTTTTCCATGCACTCCTTCACCTGATCTTCTATAGATGAAGCCTGTCTATCCTCGCTAGTCGTAGACTTACGTGCATACAGAGCGTAGCGTATCAGCTCAGGATTAATCTCCCTAGGGTCTTTATCTTGTCCTGCCTGCAACATCTCCAGCAGTTGTTGGGTGCTTTTACTATCTGCCATATAAACAGTATATAAGTTTTAAAGCCCATAGTTAGAGCTAGATCAGGCTATTATCTTATAAGATGATTTTTGTGCCATTTTTAACAAGGTAAGGTTTTGATTGCGCCTCGGACTCAGCATACACAGATAGGATACTGAGAAGCGCCACCACACCAAAATCAAGGTTATTCTGTAGAGAAACGGGCATCCCAACAACTCCTTGAAGTTTTCACTTCAGTTAGCCGCTCATAAGCCCGTTTTTTGCCGAGTCGTCCTCGTAATACTTATTGATTTGGTTCTATGCGCCTTGCCCCAGTCTTTTTAGTGGGTCGTCTCCACGATGGCTGCTACATAAAACACGGAGTTTATTATTAAGGTACTTTCTAGTATCTTTTGTCAGTCCGGTATAGTCAAGCCAGCACTATAGTCGCTTGGGTATAGTTAATACTATGTTTACTTCACCATCTTCAATTTCATACTCACCCCAACAACTTACTGTTTTACCTGAATTAACTAAAGCCGCAATCTGTGTGGCAGTCGGCTTTCCCTCGTAGGCTACATAGCCCAGCCAATTCTTGCTAGTTGTTTCCGTGCTTGGATAGTTGTTTACGTTATAAAACTCGCCATTAGGCCAACCCTTACTGATTTGGAAGTTATTTTTGGGACTAAGCGAAAAACGAATTGGAGTATTTAATTCCAAGGAAGCTGATTGATTTTTTCTCCATACCTCCCCCTGAACATGAACCCTTATCGGACCTTTTGGAACTTCTACGGTTTCTTCGGCGGGTGCATCATCCTTACCGATTAATTTTTTTAGTTTAGATAACATACATTTCCCCTTCATTGGTTGATGAAGCGGGTCAATAAAAAAAAGGACAACCCGCAGGTTGTCTAAAACCAGTACCAGCTTACGCCGAATACTTTTACGCGAGTTGCCCATTTTTTGGCATAAACACGCAAAATGCGATATTTGATACTGGTTTTAGACTATTTCATTATACCAATCATCTTAGTTTTCAGTAGTTTTTGCTATTTGGTCAATAGACCCCCAAAAATTCGCCATTGCTATTTTTGCTCAGAAAAACGCTTGTCAAAATCGGCCCCGAAAATTCGGCATTTATACAGCGGAGTCCCGGCAACAGGGGTGGAGGGCAACTTCCCCCCTAGTATTGGAAAATCCAATACTAGGGGAAATTAAAACTCCTTATGCTATGGGTTTAGTGCTGCTAGGCGTAAAATTGAAGTATGTCAGACATTGAAAAAGAAGTATTGCATAAATTTAAAACCGAACTTTCGGGGATTGATAAGATTTCCCAGCAATTGTCTGATGCGCTTTGCGTAGAACTTGAAAAAGACTCACCCAGCGTAGAGACGTTGATGAGCATAATTCAGCTGAAAAAGGGGTTTATTTCCGATGATAAAGCTGGGTGAATTACACATTGAAGAATTTAGAGGTATCCGCCAATTAGATATTGATTTTAAGTATCAATCTTTTGCTGTTCATGGACCAAATGGTTCTGGTAAAAGCGGAGTGGTTGATGCAATTGGCTTTGCACTTAGTGGAACTATAGCGAGGCTAACTGGTGCTGGTACACGGTCAGTTTCGGTGAAGGCTCACGCTCCACACGTAATGAGCAAGGACGATCCTAGCTCGTCCCGGGTTTCACTTACGTTTAAAGATTTAGTTAGTGGACAGATTGGAACTATCACTCGGACGGTTCAAGACCCACAAGACTTTACACTTTCACCAGACACACCTGAGCTTAGAGCTGCGCTTGAAAGTGCACTTAAGCACCCAGAAATTACTCTATCTAGGAGAGAGATCATAAAGTTCATACTTGCAGAAGCAGGTAAAAGATCAGAGGAAGTGCAAGTGCTCCTGCAGCTAGATAAAATTGATGCAAATCGTAAGGTTCTGAAATCAACACAAAATAAAGTTGACTCAGACAAACGTAATGCCGCTCAACAAGCCACACAGGCGAAACAAGCAATGGAATTACATCTTGGTATCAGCGATTTGGATGCAGAAAAAGTTAAGGACAAAATAAACCCGCATAGGAAAACCCTCGGTTTAACTGAATTTAAGAAAGTTGATCTTTCTACTAACTTGCGTGAAGGTTTGGATGAAAAAGACGAAGAGAAACCATTTGACAAAGAGACTGCCAAAAGAGAGGTCAAGGCATACGAAGACGCTATAAGCTCTTCGCCGACAATTCTTACGGAGACAGTAGTTGAATTAATCAAAGCCCTGAAAGAGCTGGACGATGACGCAAACCTAGAACAGCTTAAGAACAGGAGTTTTTTGGAGTCTGGACTTGAACTGGTTGCAGAAGAGGGGGTATGTCCACTTTGCGATAAAACTTGGCAAACGCCAGACGAACTCAGAGAGCACCTGAAGCATAAAATAGAAAGCTCAAAGGAAATAGCGAAAATCAGTGAGAATATCGTTCTAAAGGCAAATGACGTAAAGGATGCTATAGGAGATGAGCGTGCACTATTGTCTCAGGTTCAGAAACTCTCTGTGAACTGGTCTGATGTTGACGATCAAAACTTATTTCAGTCAAGAATGGACTTGCTACTTGAGTTTGGTACATTGCTAAAAGATGCTAAAGGATGTGTTGACACACAAGACCGGCTGGAAGCCGGTGACTTAGATGCCAAGAGTGAGCTGCTTGAAGCAATAGGTAGACTTAAAGATAAGATTGATAAGCAGGCTGACACTTCCGAAAAATCAAAATCTCGTAGTCATCTCATACTGGCAGCTGAGAGATGGACCGCATTTGCTAATGCTAAAGTAAGCGAACAGCGTGCACTGAACTCATCAGAAAGAGCTGAGTTGGTTTACAAATCATACTGCAAGGTAGCTGATGCAGAACTAGAGGAGCTTTATGAAAGTGTTGAAGCAAGATTTAGTAAATTCTACGGTCAAATTAATAGTGATGACGAAGAGGGTTTCAAGGCCGAATTCAAACCTACGGCAGGAAAATTAGACCTTTTTGTTGATTTTTACGGCATAGGAATGTTTCCGCCCGGTGCATACCACAGTGAAGGTCATCAGGATGGTATGGGCATTTGCCTATACTTAGCCCTAGTAGAAAAAATACTGGGCAAAAATTTTAGCTTGTCTGTACTAGACGATGTAGTAATGTCTGTGGATGTAAATCACCGGAGACAGTTTTGCGAGCTACTACAAAAAGAATTTCCAGATACCCAATTTATTATTACTACCCACGATGAAATATGGGCAAAGCAAATGAAAACCACTGGGCTAATAGCTAGTAAATCTGATATTCGCTTTAGGGGCTGGAGCGTAGATCATGGGCCTATATATGAACAAGGGGAAGAATTCTGGGACAGAATAGATGAAGACCTAAAGAAGGGTGATGTTCCAAGCGCCTCTCATAAACTTCGTAGAGGTCTTGAGGCAGAGTTACCCGACATTGCTGAGGCAATGGCCGCAAAGGTAAAGTATCGTGGAGATGCAAAATACGAGCTTGGCGAGCTTACGGACGCCATAAAGTCTAGGCACGCTGGCTTATTAAAGTTGGCTAAAGAGTCAGCTAGTTCGTGGAACAAAAAGGATGACCTTGAAAAAATAAAACAAATTGATAAGACACGAATTGAAGCAGCGCTTTCTCAGCAACGCGAGAACTGGGCAGTAAATTTACAGGTTCATTTCAACGATTGGGCAGACATGTCTGTTAATGATTTTAAGCCTGTTGTGGAAGCGTGGCACACATTCTTAGACCTTTATAGATGCGGCAACGATGCTTGCGAGTCGTGGATAGGGGTAACTTACAACTCCGGTGCGCAAGAGAGTTTGCGTTGTCGCTGCGGCGAATACAATCTTAATTTATTGAAAAAGTAGAATAATACTTTTTCAATAAGGTATCTGTTTGTTCAAAAGGATAATTTCTTTTAGCTTTTCTTCATCCGTTAAGTTGCGTATATGGTCACTTACAAAAGACGCAAGTTTTAACAGTAGCTCATCGCGAAGCATTTGGTGGTGGAAGTATATTATTTGCAGATCTTCTCCCTCAATACTAAGAGGTGGAGCAATCGCAACCGCCCTGTGCTTGTGGTGTTCGTCCCATTCCTCTACCACCTGGTTTGACCATTTGTTAACATCAAAACTAACGTTGGTTTCCAGACCTTTGTACTTATAGTATGAATAGAAACTATTTGATTGCCCTACATGCGCAAAGGGATGTCTGCCTGATTTCCAAAAAAGTTTGCACAATTCCTTATCCCAGCCCCAAGCATCATGTAATACATTCGCAATAGTTTGAACATTTGGAAAAGTCTTGCCGCTATAAAAAGTTACAAGCCATTCAATATATGAAAATGTGCTAGACCATAATGAAGATGCTTTAAGTGAGTAGAAACTATCTATGCCGTTGCTGTGAATGTCATCTGAGATTGTTTTTAGGTAGTTAATCCAGTTTGATGCTTTGTTATCAATGGCGTTCGCTTGGCTGTTATTTACACTTGGTATCATGCGAGAATTATAACAAAGCTGTCCTTGGTATGATTAACAAGAGTCACGAACATTATCTAAAATTTTCAGTAGATAATTTTCTCCTTACCTATTTGTGATGATTGAATACTGGGAGCACTTGAAAGACTGCCGTCCACTATTGCGCCGAAAAGTTTGAGAACGTTCTGTAGCTCCGCACCAAGAAAAGAGAGCCCAGAACGGGCTCTTTTTTCTTGATTTGGTGGTGACTCTCAGATTCTCAACCTCATAAAAATAATTTATCCGTCGAGAGTTGTAGCCCTTTCTTGCCCGGCACGGTCAAGAAAGCCAGAGTCTCTTCACCCGCACTATTCCATCAACCTAGCAGTACGCAAGGTATTTATGAATAGTAATTTTGAAGAGGTTGTGCTTTGTTTCAATGCTGAGTATATTACTAATAAATGCTAAAGAAACTATACGAGGACAAGCAGCGAGTACTTTTTAGCTTAGCAGTAGGTATAGTGGGGGCAATTGCTTTGAGCGGAGTGTTCGCTTTTAACAACAGCGACAGTAAAGTATTCGAAGCTGAATCAAGTACAGTAAGTGGTTGCGTCAAATACAATAGTGATTCAAACGCATCTGATGGGCAATATGTAGAATTTTCTGGTTCTGGATGTGATGATTCGGTTCTAGGTGAACTCAAAAAGTGGCATAAAGTAACGCTACTGTTTGAGGGGCCAAACACTAACGAAACTGCCACCCCTAATCCATTTACAGATTATCGTTTAGACGTTACGTTCACAAACGGTGACTCAACCTATGTCGTGCCTGGCTATTACGCGGCCGATGGCAATGCGGCTAACACTTCCGAAGATGCAGGCAATATCTGGCTGGCTCACTTTACACCGGATGAAACTGGCACCTGGAACTACAGCGTGTCGTTCAAACAAGGTTCAGATGTGGCCATAGGTACTGGTGGAAATTCGGCTGGTTTTATGGATGGTATAACAGGAAATTTTGACGTAGCAGATAGCGACAAATCAGGCCGTGACCACCGAGCTACCGGAAGACTGGAGTATGTGGGTCAACACTATCTACGTTACGCAGAATCAGGTGATTATTTTATCAAAGCCGGCCCAGATGCTCCCGAAAACACACTGGCATATGAAGATTTTGATGCCACACCGGATGCTGGTGGTAGGCGAAAATCCTGGAGCCCCCACCAACAAGATTATGTTGATTCAGATGCTAGTCCCTACACTTGGCAATCAGGCAAGGGTAGCGAGTTACTCGGAGCAATCAACTACCTGCACAACCAGGATATGAATGCATTTTCATTCCTGACGCTGTCGATTAGTGGTGATGACGATAACGTCTACCCGTACGTTGCTAAAACTAGTGGTGCAACAGACTGGAATAATGTTCATCATGACAGGTTTGATGTGTCTAAAATGGCACAGTGGGACAAAATTTTTGAATATGCCGACAAAAAAGGCATGTATTTGCATTTTAAGACTCTTGAAACCGAAAATGATAACTTAATGGACAATAACTCTTTTGGTCGTGAGCGAAAGCTGTACTACCGTGAGCTAATTGCCAGATTCGGTTACCATTTAGCGCTAAACTGGAACATTAGCGAAGAAGTAACTTTGCCAGAAGCCGTAGTCAAATCCACGGCAGCCTACATAAAAGATATTGATCCCTACTACCATAACATTGTCGTTCACACCTACCCAGGCGATACTAACAAATATGGTGGGCTGACAGGCAATCAGTCAGAGCTAACTGGCGCGTCTATGCAGATAAACATCACAGGGGTACACAGCGGCATCCGAACTTGGGTTGCTAATTCAGCAAATGCTGGCAAGAAATGGATAGTAGCCAATGATGAACAGGGCGGAGCTAATACTGGAGTAGACAAAGACCCTAACGATCGTGAACTAGTTCGTCGCGAAGTAATATGGGGTACTTTAATGGCTGGTGGAGCTGGTTTTGAATACTACTACGGTTACGGTACCGGTTGTACTGACCTGACGTGCCAGGATCATCGCACTCGTGCCAGCAAATGGGTAGATGCCAAAATTGCGAAGAATTTCTTTAATCAGTACCTGTCATTCTGGGAAATGGTGTCAAACGACGGTCGCACCAGTACCAGCAACGATTACGTCTATGAAAAACCTGGTGAAGTTTACGCAATTTATCTAGAAAATGGTGGCACAACCAGTATTAATCTTAGTGGACAGTCAGGTTCTTTTAGCGTGAAGTGGTATGATCCTAGAAATGGTGGTGACCTATCCGATGGATCGGTAACCTCTATAAACGGTGGTGCTAACCGTTCCATTGGTAATCCGCCCAATTCCTCGTCTTCTGACTGGGTAGTTTTAGTAAAAAAGTAGAAAAACCTAAGTCCCAAGTAAAAATTATCTGTTGTTTTACAGCATAATGCCCGATAGTTTTATTGATATAATAACTACTGAAATGACAGAAAAAGCAAAAAAGATATTGCGACCCTTGTATTACTTTGCATTTATTGAGGCGTTGATTTTCTGGTACGCAATAGAGAAGCTTTTATGGGACAATTCTGGACTGACAGCAGATCAGATAGTAATCCTCGGGATTATCGCACAGAGTAGTCAGGTGCTTATCGAAGTACCTTCCAGTATTATTGCTGACAGGTGGAGCCGCAGAAAAACATTAATTGCCTCGTCGTCTTTTATGCTGTTCGCAATAGTTATAGTTTTGGTCGAGCAGTCGTTTATGTCCTTTTTAATAATGTCCTTGATGTGGGCTTTCTACTATGCGTTTCAATCAGGCACGGTGAACGCCTACGTATACGACTTACTAAAAGAAGGTGGAGAAGAATCTCAATACAGAAAAGCTGTGTCTAGGTATGCCACGTTTCAACTAACGGGCTTATTGGTGTCTTCGCTTGGTGCAAGTTTGTTAATCAAGTTCGGTGGCTTTCTGATGCCTTATTGGGTAACACTTTTGCCAACTGCCGTGGCTATACTGATTTTAATTAAAATGAAAGACCCCCCAATCGAAAGGACCGAAGATTCACTAGGTAGCGCACTTAATCACGTCAGGAGCTCTATTAGGAATGTAGCAGCCAAAAGATGGTTGCGGTTAATTTTTCTGGGATTAGCTTTCGTAACAGCCGCAAGGTTTATCTGGTATGAGTACTACCAGCTATTTGCGTTAGAGCGTGAAGTTGCGGCTGTTTTATTTGGCATAATGTTGGCTCTTATTCATGCTGGTAATATTCTTGGTTCAGAATTCGCCCATAAAGTAAAAAGCCCAAATAAAGTCTTAGCCACAGCTTTTTCAGCCATGTTAGTCAGTAGTTTAGTGCTAATTTTTGTTTCGAATCAATTTGCGATAATCGGGTTCTTAATATTGAGCTTCTTTGGCTCACAGGCTAGTTCTATAGTTTTGGATGAAAGCCTCCAACACCAAACGAAATCTGAGCTAAGGGCTACAACGCTGTCCCTAGTTGGATTGTTAAGCAGAGTCTTTTTCGGGGCAGGAGCACTGTCGATTATTATATTTGATAGCACTGCCAGTGCAATTGCTGCAACTTCAGCAGCGCTCTTTTTAGGAACTCTGGTTTACTTGCCGGTTAGAAGAAGGCTAATTTCTGTGGACTAGTCCTTAAGTGCTGCGGTCAGCTTTGTTTTCAAGAACACTAGACCTAGATGGTTCGCCAAGAGCCGTAAAACTTTAACTGTGTTTTTGCTAGTATTGAACTATGGATATGAAGATCTTTGCAGGCCTGCTGACCCTGATTCTGGCAATAATTTCCTATGGTATTTACATGTATGCAGTTGCCAGACAAGGGACCAAGCCTCATATGTATTCCTGGTTGCTATGGAGTATTCTTGCAGCGATAGGATTTTTCGGACAGGTTAGTGATGGTGCAGGTCCAGGTGCATGGAATACTGGCATAACTGCGATAGGTTGCTTCACCATTTTCATAATTGCAACTAAAAGAGGGGATAGATATTTAAGCAATGTAGATCGGATTCTGTTATTTTTAGCTTTCATTGCTGTGGGGGTACAAGTATTCTGGAGTAATCACACGTTGGCTGTAACTCTGGCAACATTGACAGCATTAGTTGGGTTTGTTTTTACACAAAAGAAGGTATTCAAAAGCCCACATGAGGATTCTTGGCCAACATTCTTTATTAATGCAAATCGCAATCTAATATCCTTGTTTGCTTTATCAACCATTTCTTATCTAACGTTCTTCTATCCGTTTATGATGTTTCTTGCTAATTTGTCAGTTGCTTTTACGATTATATTGATGCGACGCTACAAGTCTGCAAAGTAGGTCAATTTGTATTGCCGCCAGGTTTCTTCAAAAAGGCCATTCAATCTATACCACATTAGCTATATTGTAAAATTTACCAAAATGTTTGGAAATACATAGCTGTACTGCCATAGTAAGAAGCAACAAACTATCAGGAGGTGACGTGCTTAGATTGCTCAATGTATTTACAAATGGTGGGGTTAAAAAAATAGCGTTCGTTGCTATTTTATTGGTAACTTTATCCGTCCCGGCGTTAATATTCGGGCAGGGTTCGTTTTTGAACACACCACATCTATCGTTTGATGGCTCTAACGATAAAGTAGACCTGCAGAATCTAGATATAAGTGGTAGTGCATTGACATTGGAAGTTAATTTTAACTCCAGTGACTTAGATAACTGTGGTAGCTATTTAGATTGTAGAATAATCTCTAAGTCCGTCGGTACAGCGGACCAAGATCATTATTGGATGCTTTCAACAATAAAAAATAGTAGCAACCAAGCCGTACTTAGATTTCGTCTAAAAACTGGCAGTAGCACATCAACTCTTATTGCAAGTTCGGCCGTAGTTAACGAGAACGAATGGAATCATGTAGCTGCTACCTATGATGGTTCTATGATGAGATTATATTTGAACGGTAACGAGGTTGGATCTGCGCCGAAATCCGGTAACTTAGCTACGAACTCTAGCGTAAATGCCTACATCGGTAACAACCCGGTTACTTCTAAGCCGTTCGAAGGGTTAATTGATGATGTCAGAATCTGGAACATCGCTAGGACACAATCCGAAATTAGTGATAGCAGAGAAGCAGAACTTACTGGTTCTGAATCTGGTTTGGTGGGTTACTGGCGATTTAACGAAGGCGAAGGACAGTTTGCTCACGACTCATCTGGTAATTTAAACGATGGAATCCTTGGGGATGCCGTATCTGTTGATAGTGCTGACCCAGTTTGGTTAAATCTTGCAGCTGACGTAGAACCACCTACACAAGTCACCAACGTAACAGCGGATGTCATATCCTCTAACCAGGTTAACCTAGACTGGGATGTTAGCAGTGACGATAGAGCAGTTACTCAATATGTTGTAGAGCGTAATCAAGTAGAAATCGCAGCTGTTTCGAGCAATGATTTTGTAGATACTGGCCTTAGCGAATTAACAACTTACGAATATGTTATTTATGCTGAAGACGAAGCTGGAAATCGCTCAGTTGGTTCAGAAGCGATCAGTGTTCAAACTCCTGTAGCCCCTGACACAGAGGCGCCCACAGTTCCACAGAATCTACAAGCTGTCGAGGTAAACGAAAGTCAAGTTGACCTAGCTTGGGAAGAGAGCACCGATAACGTAAGTGTAACCCACTACAACGTTCTAAGAGATGGTGCATTACTAGAAACAATTGTTGCTGCAAACACTTATACTGACTTAACCGTTACACCAGGTGTAACCTACACGTATGCTGTAAATGCAGTAGATGCAGCAGGTAATACATCGGCCGATAGTAATACAGTTCAGACTTTGATCCCAACTCCTCCCGATAACGATCCACCAACGACGCCACAAAATCTTCAAATCGTATCATCCACCGACGAAGAGGTTAACCTGGACTGGGACGATAGCACCGACAACGTTGTGGTTCTTAGGTATTTGGTCGTACGCGACGGTGTTCAGATAGCAGAAGCGCCTAATTCAAGCTTCACGGACACCGAATTTACTATTGGTGTCGAACACACTTACGAAGTCTACGCCGAGGACGCATCCAGCAACATTTCTGCTGTGTCAAATCAAGTTTCAGTAACCGTCTTAGACACTACAAATCCTGAACTTGAGATAGTTAACCCTACGTCAGGACAGTACCTAACAGGAACAATCGCTTTGCACGCAGACGCAACTGATAACGTAGCTGTAGACTACGTCAGGATTTCTATAGACGATGTAGAAGTTCATACGGCTTTTGATGCTCCATTTACTTTTGATTGGGACTCGACAACTGTGCCTGATGGCGAACATACAATCAGCTTTGAAGCATTTGATACCAGTGGAAATAGCAATCTAGCCAGTAGTACACACACAGTTATAAATGACTTTAGTGCAGTGCCACTACCTGGTGGTCAACACGTTGTATTTGATGGAAATAATGATCGAATTAACTTAGGTGCGCTTGAAGTTGGTTCAAACAGCCTGACTCTAGAAGCTTGGTTTAGAAGCGACGATTTAGGAAATTGTAGTTCAAATGATTGCCGAATTCTAACAAAGGCTAGTGGAGTAAATACCAACGATCACACCTGGATGCTTAGCACGATAAAGAGTGGCTCCTCAACAAATATGAGGTTCAGATTAAAAACAAATGGTTCTACAGAAACGTTGATTTCTAACCAAAATGTCCCTGAGTCAGAATGGGTTCATGTGGCGGCTACTTATGACGGCAGCCAAATGCGAATTTACCAGAATGGCCAACTAGTCGGCCAACAAAATGAAACTGGTTCAATTACTTCAGAACCAAGCAAGCAGGCTTGGATTGGTTCCTCGCCAAACAGTGGGCTAAGACCTTGGCTAGGCGAGGTAGACGACGTGCGAATTTGGAATGTAGCGCGGAGCCAGCAGGAAATCGCAGATAACATGAACTACGAACTGACAGGCGTAGAAGACGGATTGTTTGCTTACTATAAACTTAACGAAGGTGGTGGCCAGCTAGCCTACGATGCTACAGGCAACCAATCAAACGGAATTATTGGTTCTACCGATCAAGTTGATGACAACGACCCAGCTTGGGGATTAGAAGCTCCAGATACCGAAGCACCTTCGTCACCAGGCAACCTGCAGTCCGGATCAGTAACCGACAACTCGTTCACATTAGATTGGCAAGCCAGTACAGATAACGTTGCGGTAACTGCTTACGAAGTTGTCATAGACGGCGTTGTTCGGGAAGTTATCGGTACCCAAACAAGCTACCTAGTTGATAGCTTGCAACCATCCACGGAATATATAGCTCTCGTACGAGCTTACGATGCTGCTGGTAACCTGTCTAGCGACTCCAATCAAGTGATAGTTACGACAACAACTCCAGACACAACTGCACCTGTAGTCTCGATTGATTCGCCACTAGACAGTGCAGAATTAACGGGGATTGTTGATGTCACACTCACTGCAAGCGACGATCAATCACTAGATTACGTGGAAGTAATTTTAGATGGCTCGGTGTTAGAAACACTAACTAGCGGACCATTTATATATTCTTGGAATACAGCAACGGTTAGCAATGGGCTTCATGATCTTTCAGCTCGAGCAGTAGATAGCTCTGGCAATGAAACATCGACCAGCACAATAGTTGTGGATGTTCAAAATACGACGCCTCCGGTGAACGCGCTTCCTGGTTCACAGCATCTCGTGTTTGACGGCTCTAACGACCGAGTTGATCTAGGCAATATAGATATTCCAGGCAATCAGATGACTCTAGAGGCTTGGGTGAATAGTTCAGATTTATCTAACTGCGCAGCCAGGGATTGCCGAATCATCGCAAAGGCAACTGGCGTAAACGATCAGGATCATTATTGGATGGTTAGTACGATCCAGGATGGTGGTAATACAGCCTTAAGATTTAGATTAAAAACCAATGGCAACACCTCTACACTAGTAAGTTCAAGCAATGTCCCCGAAAATTCTTGGGTTCACATAGCTGCGACTTACGATGGCTCAGCTATGCGTCTATATCAAGACGGAAACTTAGTGGGAACAACCTCAAAATCTGGTTCAATTACTACTGCTTCAACCGTACCAGCCTGGTTAGGTGATTCACCTGTTGGAAACCGACCATGGCAAGGTGCGATTGATGATGTTCGTATATGGACGGTCGCAAGATCACAAGCTGAAATCAGTCAGGCTATGAACCAGGAACTTACCGGTTTAGAAGACAATCTGTTTGCTTACTATAAACTCAACGAAGGTGGTGGCCAAACAGCAGTAGATAGTGGTTCAAATGGACTCGATGGTGTACTCGGTTCTTCGACTAACAGTGATAGTGCCGACCCAACTTACGGAATAGAAACACCAGACGTTCAATCTCCAACCACACCACAAAACGTCGTGGTAGCAAACGCGTATTCAACCCAAATTGACCTAACCTGGGACGAAAGCTTCGATGATCGTATCGTAGCGGGCTATATTGTTCTGAGGGACGGAGTAGAAGTTGGCAATGTAGACACGAACTCATTCACCGATATTTCGGTCAGCCCGCAGACCTCGTACAGTTACCAAATAGTAGCTTACGACGGTGCCGATAATCAGTCGGATGCTTCCAGTGCCACCAACGCTGCAACTAGTGAAGTAATGCCAATTACTTTCAGTGGCGTTCAGGTAGATAGTGTTTCTACTGACAAAGCTACAATTTCTTGGCAAACTAACGATACGGCGTCAGGAAAGATCGAGTACGGCATTACTACAAGCTACGGATCAGAAACTTCCGAATCTGCTAACTTGCAGGCTTCGCACACCCAGGAACTGACTGACCTAGCAGCGGACACTGTCTATCACTTCAGGATTGTTTCTACTAACTCATCGGGCACATACACCTCAGAAGATTACACGTTTACGACTTCTGGTAATATCGTAATCGGCGGAGAATTCGGATTCGAATACGAAACAATTAGCGACGTTAGTGGTACTGGTGGCCGAACAGCTATATCGGACATCGATGGCGATGGTTACAACGATGTCGTAGTGCACACCTGGGCAACTAACCGTGGAAACGACGATAATGGAACCCTTATTTGGTATAAATACCCAGACTGGACTCCTACAACTGTTCTGGACAATACAAATTTCTTCGGTGATGGAATAATTGCAGCCGATCTAGATGCCGATGGTGATATGGACATAATTACCTGTAAGGGTAGCGATTCCGACCCTAGTATTTACTGGTACGAAAACCCCGGCGATGGCAGCGGTAATTGGAACGAATCTTTTGTGTTAAAAATGGAAACGGGCTCAGAAGTAAAAGATATCGAAGTCCACGACATGGATCATGACGGCAAACTGGACATAGTTGGTCGGTCTAAGCATAGAACAACAATCATGTACCAAGACAATCCTCAGTCTTGGGATGTGCGGGAAACTATTACCCAAGAACGCGAAGGTATGATGCTTGGTGATGTTGACCACGACGGGGACGAAGACATAATCATCAACGGTTGGTGGTTAGAAAACCCAGGTGTTAGAGCAACGGATCAGCTAGAAATCCACGACTTTGATTCTACCTGGAACGGGCAATCTGGTGGTAGTTTCAGGGACAACGCCGTAATGATTTCTACCGGTGACTACGATGGCGATGGCGACGAAGATTTTGCTGTTAGCCATGCCGAACATCCAGGATATACAGCAGCTTGGTACGAAGCTGTAGACCCTAAAGCTGGCGAATCAGGGTTCATCAAGCACCCAATCGCTACCGTAGATTATGGCCACAACAATGCATCAGCCGACTTTGACTTAGATGGTGACGTTGATATCTTGATCGGTACAACCACTTGGGCCGGAAGTAGCAATAAAATCTCGGTGTTCCTAAACGACGGCACTGGTGAAAACTGGACAGAACATGTAATGTGGAACACTGCAGGATATAAAGGAGTTATCGGCGACATCGATAATGACGGCGACATGGACTTTACAAGTTCCAGAAACTGGGAAACCCATCCTGTGTATGTACTTCGAAACACATCGGACCCTGTTTTTAGGCCAACCGACCCAGCTCTAGACATGTGGGAGCGACACGAAGTTGACCAAATGGCATGGCGCGGAGTTTTCGTAGAGCACGCTGACCTAGACGGAGACGGCGACGAAGATGTTGCATCTGCTGGCTGGTGGTACGAAAACCCAGGTGAATTATCAGGTCAGTGGATCGAACACACCATCGGTTCACCACTAAATAACTTAGGCGCAATTTACGACTTTGATGGCGATGGCGACATGGATATCCTAGGAACAGAGGGCCAAGGTTCGACATCTAACCGTAACCTTGTTTGGGCCGAAAACGATGGCAGCGGTAACTTTACAGTCAGGACAAACATTAACACTGGCGGAAGTGGAGACTTCTTGCAAGGTGTGGCTGTCGATAGATTTACCGATGCCGGTCCTCTGCAAGTTGCCATGTCCTGGCACAACGGTGGCGGTGGAGTTCAAATGCTTACCGTACCGTCTAATCCAAGTACTGAGCAATGGACCTGGCAGCAAATTTCATCGACTACTCAGGGCGAGCAGTTAACAGCTGGCGACATCGATCAAGATGGCGACCGCGACTTGTTGCTGGGAACAATCTGGCTGGAAAACAATTCCGGTGTCTGGACACCACACGTAATGTACGAACCAAGTGGCATAGATAACACACCAGACAGAAGTCGCCTAGCAGACATGAACGGCGACGGCAGGCTAGATGCCGTTGTGGGCTTCGAAGCCATAAGTATCCCTGGCCGCTTGGCATGGTACGAACAACCCGCCGACCCAACCGGAACATGGACAGAGCACATAATTGACGAAACAATCATCGGCCCAATGAGTCTGGATGTATTAGATATGGACTACGACGGCGATATCGAAGTGGTCGCTGGCGAACATAACCTAGCCAACACTTCTGCCGCAAGGCTGTTCGTTTACGAAAATATCAACGGTGACTCTACTGAGTGGACTCAGCATGTTGTATATACTGGTGACGAACACCACGACGGCGCACAAATAGCCGACCTAGATAATGATGGCGATTACGACATTGTATCGATTGGTTGGGGTGCAAGGCGTGTTACGGTTTACGAAAACACTACCCCCGTAGCAGGAGCTTGGTGGAGTGACGCCCACAGCTTCCGTTTGCCACTAACATTTTCACCAGATGACCAACAGCGACAAGATTACGTTGTCGAGACGAACCTTAACTTTACCGACCAATTTAATCAGGCGAACTCTCCTGGCGCATTAATAGAAGATTCTATAAGGGTTGTAGAAACAGACGAAAACGGCTTTGTAATTAACAGCTCAGTGGCGCATCAGTTCATCCCAAGCAGCGATTATGATGCTTCAACTAACGCAGCTGGAACATTAGCGCTTCTGCTGCCTGGTGTAACCAGTGCCGATGAATCCAGATACTTTGATGTTTACTTCGATCACAGTGGAGCTTTCCCAGCTATAAACTTCACAGATTTGGTTTCAGTAACCGACGATGTTCAGGACGAAGGTCAAGCAAGTTTCGAGGTAGTTACACCAAATGCAACTTGGTTGTACCAAAAAGATGCCGGTGGATTCTCTAGCATCATTGATTCTGACGGTAACGACTGGATAGGCTACAGCACGGCAACTGGGTCTGCCGGAGAATTCAGGGGTATCCCTAACCTGGTTTACCCAGAAGGTCAGTTCCATCCAGGTGCAACCGGTTCAACTTCAACCCTGGTTACAGATGGCCCGCTTAAGACAACCATCCATACCACCACAAATGACGATGCTTGGGAAGCTTACTGGCACATTTACCCAACACATGCACAGCTCCAGGTTGTAAAAACAAATCACAGCTATTGGTTCTTGTACGAAGGTACACCTGGCGGCCAGCTAGATTACACTAACGATTCCGTAACACTATCAAATGGCCAAGTTTACGGAGCCGATCAAACCTTCCACTTTGATTTCGATGGCGAAGAATGGGCGTACGTTAGCGATGCAGCCGTCAACCGATCTATATTCCTAGTACATCACGAAGACGATAACGAGATTGATGGATACCGGCCAATGAACAATCAAATGACTGTTTTTGGATTTGGACGCGGCGCCGGAACTGCAACCTACATGGATAATACTCCCCAACACTTTAGTGTAGGGCTAATGGACTTAGTCGATTACCAAAACGGAAGCGAAGTTGTTCGGGGTTCCTTCTATCAATATTCAATTACGAATAGTCCAGTAGAATCAAGGTAGTACGTGCTAGCTGACCAGCTAGCCGCCTCTTCTACTTTTTTGGGATAACTCTCGCAAGGCTGAACTAGTATTACTTACTACTTCATCTTTACAGAAATACCCGGAGTAAGTGTTTGAGGTTGTAGAACTTGTACTTTGAACATAATTCGGTTCGGATTGAGCTTCTTCGCTAAAAAGTTGGGCTCAACAAAAAGTACGTTGTCGATTAGAGATATCGACTTTAACTTGCCCTTCAAAACACCAGGCTTGTATTTACTGAACCTAACTTTTCCAGTATTGGAGTCGTAATAACACGCCTCAAAGCTACTATCATTAAGCCTGGTTAGGCTAATTTTTCTGTTCACGAATCTTCTTTCTGCCTCTTCTTGTAGTGCGTATAATTTGGGTTTTATAGATTTATCAATCTGTTGTGACTGAGCTTTACTTAGGTGAACATTAATGCTCTCCTTAGCAATTTGGTTTAAGGCTTCGGGTGGAATGTTTTCTGCGGATGTATAGTGATTACCTTCCCCGTAGCGTTTAATATTCTCGATTAATTGTTTTTCGGAGTAATCAACAGCCGCTTGGGCATTCAGTAATGCAGAGTAATTTGTAATAGCATCTATGAAGTATTGAAGCAAATCTTTATCATTTTGCTTTGTCATGTTTACATTTTACTCCCTAGCGTCATGTAAACGAGTAAGAATGTATTCAGTTTCCTCGGCTGTCATAACTCTTGTCTGTAAATCTTTGTCATAAATAGTAGGCGTAATCTTAGTCTGAAGCAAAGTTCCGTTTTTAAAGTAGTTAGTAAGTACCAATCCACGTTCAGTTCCAGGCCATTGTGTTTGCTCGAAGTATAGGTTGCCTAGTCCGTAGTAAATCGGTTTACCTTGATATAGTTCGTAAGTCTGTGGCTGATGGGCAGAGCTACCGATCACCATATCAGCTCCGGCATCCACAATTGCTTTAAACACAGCTTCCTGCTCGCCGACAGGTAAGTCACACTCAGGGTATTCGATGTAGCCATTTGGATATGCGTAACATTCCCAATACTGAACGTTGACGATTACAAAGTCAGAACTTTGCTTTGCTGACTCTATGTCGGTTTTTAGTGATTCGTAAGCAAAGTCGAATGGATTCGCGCCTGCTTTTTTGGGACCTGCAATCGCCCCCCCATTTGGTGAGTCAGGGTAGTTGTATGCTAGAAACGCGATTTTGGAGCCTTCTTGATCTGCGATATAAGGTTTTGCAGCTTCTTCTGAGTTTAAGCCTCCACCGATAGTTGCCCAGCCAAGTTCATGGTATTGGTTTATAGTATCTGTATTGGCCTGAGCGCCTAAATCATTATTGTGATTCCCGGTTAGTTCAACAATATCGACACCACTAGCTTTTAGGGTTTCGATGAATTCTGGGTGAGAACAGAACAGTGTGCGACTATATGAACAAGGCTCCAAGAACGAGACCTCGTTTGATACGTGTGTCAAGTCGGCGTCACTCAGAAAATCTCCTATTTTTTCACTGAAATATAGTGGGTCCTTAACGACGGCTAACTTTTTCTGCATCTCACGTGTTAAGGCAGTAACACCGGTCATATTTACCTTCAGAACACCATTTGCGTTTAGGTCGTCATTTAGGTCCAGCGAGTCTAAATCGCCAGCTCCTTCGCCTTCGAAAACAACAACCTTAAAGAGCGCTCCAGAAATAAAGTCGTCAAGGTAGTATGAGTCATTGTAAGCTAAAAGTTTACTGTCGTAGGTAAGGGCAGAGGCGGGAATAAAACTCACCTCCTCAATCGGTAATTCAGTGTCCGACTCGAGGCGTGAGACATCTGTCTGAAAATGTTCTGCTAGTAGTTCCACGTCTTGTGAAGGGAGAGAGTCTAATGCCGAGAAGTTTGAAGTACCTAACTCTTCATCGGAAGTTGCCTGCATTACAGAGTTGAAGTTTGTTACAGGAACCAAGACAGTCAGGATATCGTCAGTTTCATCCACGCGACTTCTCAACTCTCCTCGAGCAGTTACCGGTGAGTTAATCTCGATAAAATTTTCAGCAATAGATTGTTCTATAAATGAAACATCCTCAGGACTTAGGGTTGCATCAAAAGCAAGCTGGTTTTCAATCTTCTCTTCAATGGTTTCAGTTTGGAAAAACTGTAAATACCCAATAAACCCCAGGACGCCCACTAACAGTAAGCCCAAAACTATGTTTAAGGATTTTAGTTTCTTACTTCCTGCTACTTGCTGATCACCAACTCTGTATTCCACTGCAATTATAATACCATCCACGATCAGCAATACTCTTATGAATATGTGGTTTAAAATGTATATATGAGACTAGATTACGAAAGCGAGTTCGAGCCAGAATTATCACCCAAAGAAATGCTTAAACTAGGGGTGTTCAATGGCAGCTACTTTAACGCAAATGAAAGAGAAGAGTTCCCAAAAGACTGGTTTGTAGGCGCACGTACTTCAGCTGATGGTAGGCCTGATAAGAAACTAAACTATTTTGAAGTCTCAGCCTCGCAACCACTGAGAGTTTGGCAAGAAAAAGGCTGGATAAATCCAGTCGATCCTCTAGGATGGTTCCAGTGGTATTGCCGTTATTATCAGGGCAGAAGGTTAGGAGAAGAAGACATTAGGCAGATAAAACGCTGGAAAGCTATGAAAAGGCACATTGCTCAAATTAAAAAAGGTTGTTACCCCGGAGATTTAACTTGTAGACAAAAGCAGCGCCAGGCACTTCTTCACTGGGCATACGATAGTCGGAAAATTTAATTTAAATCCACCAGCGCTTAAGCTTATAGTATAGTTAGAGATTACTATGCCGAAAGCCAAGAACTATAAATTCAAACTAAAATCTAAAAAGATACAAGTTGTCGCCGACAAGGTATTGTTGCTTAGAATGATGCGCCGACTGCATGGTCGGTTTTGGGGTATATTTGGATTAATTATGCTCGAGCTTGGCTTACTAGTCTGTTTTCTAATCAGACCGGAGCTAAGAAGCTTGTCTACGGCATTTAGTGATTTTGGAACAGATATTCAAACAGCACCGTTCTTTATCGGAGGAGTTTTTGCTGCTGCATATGGGATGTGGAGGTGGCGGAATTACGTTTCGAGAACCTTTAAAAATCCAGGAATAATTACGTTACTGATCACTCTCATTATCATCGGGTTGTATATGATCGTTTTCATGCCGGTTGGCATAAACGACACCATTGATAGAATGCATTATTTAGGTTTTGCAATTGCAGGTGCAGGCATGGCTCTGACGGTATTAGTAGATTTGATTTTACGAAAAACCAGAAAGGGTAAACACTACCGTAAATGGCAAGTCTTGAGACTAATCTCCCTAGGGTTTATAATTATCGGCCTTACGATAACACTACTTTCAGCAGAGCGATTTGATTTTGATATGGACATCTCTTTGGTTGGTGAGTCTATGTTGTTAGTCGGGTTTGGTATGTGGGTGATGATAAAGACCTACCAAGGTGAGGGAGCTCGCTCTAATATATCCAAGATGATAAATAAAGTACTAATTATCCAGTAATTTTTTGCGCTGAAATCACTTTTGGGGCATACTAGTAGTTACAAGTAAAGAGGGAGAAGCTTATGTCATTTGACGAAGTCGTTGACAGCATAGGAGATTCATTCGAAGACCTAGCTGGACGAACTGCTGACTACCTGCCGAAATTTTTAGGTGCGCTAGCCGTACTCGTTGTCGGTCTGATAGTCGCGAAAATCTTAGCAAAAATTGTTGGTCGATTGGTCGACTGGATTGAAAATACCAAAATATATCAAAAATTGATGAATCAAGCGAAGCTCAAAGTAAAATTCGCAAAAGTGCTAGAGAAGATTACGTACTGGGTAGTTTTGGTAATCTTCATTTCTGCATCAGTGCATGTCCTGGGACTAGAAGTTCTAACAGAGACTTTTGATGACCTGCTAGGATTTGTGCCACTGGCGCTGTCTGCAGCATTAATTGTAGGTGTGTCTATTTGGGGTGGACGTGTTCTGCAAGACTTGGTCGTTACCACTGTTGATCAGTCAAGAATTGACAGCAAGTATCAAAACCTACTAGGTGGGATCACCTACGTAGCAGTGCTGGTATTTGGTGCAACAATCGCACTGAGTCAACTAGGGTTTGATACCACGATTATTACCACAAACGTAACTGTAATATTCGGTGGATTTGCACTAGCTGCGGCTATTGCATTTGGCTTGGGTTCCAAATCAGTTGCTGGTAGTTTAGTTGCTGGTATGTACGCAAAAAACGACGTCAAGAAAGGACAAAAACTTTCTGTCGGAGATGTACATGGAACAGTTAAGTCTGTTGGAGCAACATCTGTAACTTTGGACACCAAAGACGGAGACGTTGTAGTAAGTTATAGCAAACTAATGAGATAAACAGTCTCTAGCTTTAACAAAAAGGTCGCTGAAAAAAATCAGCGGCCTTTTTAAATCGGAGTTAAATCAGTGTTAAATCGGATTTAAATCCGATTTCGTGTTAAGATAATTATATCTGTTAACATAAGGTTTTTGAGAAGGGGTGTAAGATGGGTGTACGTAAAGCCGGCGAACAGTCTGTGCGAAATATCACACAAAATAAAACAGGAACTTATTCAGTAACATTACCAATTGAATACGTACGTGAGCTTAAATGGCAACAGGGCCAAAAAGTAGTTGTGAGTTTACGCGGCAATAAACTCGTAGTAGAAGACTGGAAGAAATAAGTTAAATAATTTTTCTAATTTTAGAAAATAGTGCTTTAGAATGGCTACCTTCGAAATTATGTTTGGCGCCTTCTATAATGTCGTAAGAAGCAAAGGGCATATCTCTTAGCTCAAACCTTTCTTCGCCGACTATTTCTTCCGCACCGGACTCAAAAACGTGTATGTTGGGGTACTTTGATAAAAGTTCTTTATATTCTTTATCCCAGTCAATGCTTTTAACTGAATCCATAAATTCCTTTGTAATATTCTTCGAAGTACCGGCTTTTGATCTAGATTTTACTATTTTGCCGAACCATACATCATCTCCGTATCTTGCGGTGTATTTTGTTGCAAAATCTCCAGCAGTTGGTGCAACAAATATACTTCCGGAAATATCTGATAAGTCTAATCTAGCGTTAATCCCGCAACCCATCGAATGGCTTATTATCCAAATTTCGGACTCAGGATATCGTGATTTAGCAGTTTTTATAAGTTCTTGATTGCGAGTAACCATTGTATCTAAAGAATTAAGGCGTACTCCATTTTCCTCTGTTTGATTTTGATCAACCAGGAAAACGGCACAGTCTGAGAATTCTTCGGCAACTTGGTAGAAGAACTTTTCGCCATCCCATCTCCGAACCCCATTGCCGTGAATACCGACAATAACTATCTTTGGATCGTCTGAATGGAATATTTCTTGCTCATATTTACCAGCTGAATCTTCCAGCTTTATAACTTCACTTTTTCTCATATACTGATGATAGCATCTAAAATAGAGTCACATCTGTTAAAATAGACAGGAATGGCGCCTTGGCCGAGAAGTTAGGCAACGGTCTGCAAAACCGTGTAGACGGGAGCGTTACCCGTAGGTGCCTCCACGTCAGTAGCTGCAGCATGCTTGGTTATTTTCCCCCGAACAAGTGGTGAAAAAACCAAGCATGTTTTGTTCTTCCTCTTCCGATTTCAGAATCCTCTCTAAAATCGGGTAAGCAACGAATTGCTTATTAAGGGTAAAATGTGTAGAATTATACTGTTATTTACTGGGGCGAGTGGCGGAATTGGTATACGCGACGGACTTAAAATCCGTTGGTTGAATAAACCTTGAGGGTTCAAGTCCCTCCTCGCCCACCACGTCAATAACGCACAAAGAACTTGCATGATTTTCTAAGAATAAATATCAGAAAATACCGCAAGTTCTTTTTGATATTTCCTCTTCCCCACAAAACAGGTTTTGCGGGGACCCCTTTGTGGGCGAGGAGGGACTTACTGATAAGAGGGCACATTGGACTTAGACCTTGAGGGTTCAAGCCTCTCCTCGCCCACTAGCCTCGTGATTCATCAAAGGTGGGTTGTTTTTACTATGCTTTGATAGACCTGAACCCCTGGGATGGAGTTGACGGAGGCTCGAACTAGATATGTATCTGTTGTTTAGCTATACTGTACTAATGAGTAAAAATAATTTCTACGTGGCAACTGCTATTCCGTACGTTAATGCTAGACCACACTTAGGTCATGCAATTTTATACTTATACGCTGACACCTTTGCGCGCTATCACAGACAACTCGGTGATAACGTGCTGTTTACTGCTGGTACTGATGAGCACGGTGGCAAAATTGAAGAATCGGCAAAAAACGCCGGCAAAACGCCTCAGAAACTTGTAGATGAAATTAGCGCTAGTTTTAAGGATGGTTTACAGCAGCTAGGAGTGTCGAATGACCGATTTATTCGTACAACAGATAAGGACCACGAAACAAGAGCAGCGGCTATCTGGAAAAATTTATCAAAAGATATCTACAAAAACACTTATATGGGGATGTACTGTACGGGATGCGAAGAATTTAAGACCGAAGCATATGTTAAGGAAACAAACGGAGTTTGTCCGAACCACAATCGTGAATATGAAAAGGTCGAGGAAGAAAACTATTTCTTCAGACTATCTAATTATACAGACCAGATAAAGCAGGCAATCGAATCCGGTCAAATGACAATTCATCCGAAATCGCGAAGGAATGAAATACTCGGTGTAATCAATGAAGGATTAGAAGACATTAGTATATCTCGCTCAGCAAGTAAAGTTACTTGGGGTATTGAAGTTCCTGGTGATAAAACTCAAGTTATGTATGTATGGTTCGAGGCTTTGATGAACTACATCACAGTATTAGGCTACCCAGAAGGCGAGGATTTCAAGACCTTTTGGCCTGCTAATGTACAAGTGCTAGGCAAAGATATTTTACGATTTCATGCAGCTATTTGGCCTGCGATGTTGCTGGGACTAGGAATTGAACTTCCAAAAGTGCTTTATGTGCATGGCTTTGTGACACACGATGGTCAAAAAATGAGTAAAAGCTTAGGTAATGTCGTAGATCCACTGGAAGTAATTAGTAAATATGGACTAGACGCCTTCAGGTATTACTTCTTACGACATGGCCCAGCATCAGAGGATGTAGATTTCACTTGGGAAAAGTTCGAGGACGCATACAATAATGAGCTTGCAAACGAGCTCGGAAACGGCGTTCAAAGAGTTGCTGCAATGATTAAGAAGTACCAAAATGGAGTCGTAGGCGACATACCAGAGCCTACCCATGACGTGGGATTGTACCAGCAATATATTGAAGAATGCCGGTTAGATAAAGCTTTAGATATTGTGTGGGACCAGGTAAGGGGACTTAATCAGTTTATTGAAGAAGAAAAACCTTGGTCGATTGCCAAAGAAGACGACGGGGACCACTTGCAAGAAGTTCTAGCTCAAGCAGCAGGATCGTTAATGGAGATTGCTGACCTGCTTGTGCCTTTCTTGCCAAATACGGCAGAGAAGATTCAGTACGTTTTCAGCGAAGGAATTATCCGGCCACTTGATGATGCATCGTTATTCCCAAAAAACGATAAGTATGCAGTTAACTGATACACATTGTCACATCCACGATAGCGAGTTTGCTAAAAAGTTTGAAAAAACTGCCGATCAGATGATTAATGATGCTGTTGAAGTTGATGTTACTGAATTTGTGTGTGTAGGGACTGATCAGAAAAGTAGTGAAGAAGCAGTTGATTTTTGCAGTAATCATAAGAACTGTCACGCTTCTGTCGCTCTTCATCCTCACGAGGCAGCAGATAAAACTCTAGGGACTCTAAAAAAGGAATTTGAGGTAGTTGAGAACCTTGCTCGAAATAACGAAATTGTTGCAATCGGGGAATGTGGTCTAGATTATTTTTATCATTCGAGTGAAGACACACGAGAAAAACAGAGGGAAGTCTTTCGTTGGCATCTAGAGCTCGCGATGTCTTTGAGTTTACCGGTGATTTTTCATATTCGTGATGCATTCGATGATTTTTTCAGCATCATTGACGAGTATCCTGAAATAACAGGGGTAGTTCACAGCTTCTCTGCTGGAGAAGAAGAGGCAAAGGGTGTCGTAGCTCGTGGACTATACGCCGGTTTAAACGGAATCATTACGTTTACAAAAAACCAAAAACAGCTTGATGGTGCTAAACAAATTCCACTTGAAAAATTAGTACTGGAAACAGATGCTCCCTTCTTGACGCCATCCCCGTTTCGTGGTACAATCAACGAGCCTAAACATGTGATATTAATCACACAATTTCTCAGTGAGTTGCGTGGTGAATCACAGGCGTTATTGGCAGAACAAACAACCAAAAACGCAAAAAAACTCTTTAAACTAAACTAATCACAAATTTCGATAGTATATGGATCCACTTTTTAGTCCTGAATTTTTGTTGAGCCCCGAAAGACTTTTCGGAGCAGTTGTTGAGTGGCGCAGAACTTTAATTGATCGAAGCTCAGTCGAAGCCGCACAAGCATTAGGTGCTATGAGAGAAATTCATCCTGAGCGTGAGTATCAAAACCGAAAACTATTCATGTCGTCTGTTGCACGAAATACAGATATATTTGGGTCAGTGGTCGAGTCCGACCATGACCCCCTACTTGCGAATGTTACTCCTATAAGACGAGAGTCACCGGAGGTAGTTGAAACAGAAAAAGCCCACATTGCCTACCTGAATGCCGTATCTGGTGATTTAAGAGCTGAAAAAGAAGCAACTATAACTGACGAAGTAGCTAGACAAAGAGATGCCCGACAGCGCATAGAGTTGTATTACGGCAAAGAGGCCGCTTAAAGACATGAATTTATTTACAAGATTCTTCACCAAATATTTTGCAAAACCTAACAAAGCCGAAGACATCGAGCGTGAACTTATACGTCGCGAAGCTGAGATTGGCCGAGGTGTTTTCGGTCCAGTTCCTAAGGGCACTAAAAGAGAGTTTTTTTGTCTAGATAGAGATACGTGGATTTGGCAAGAAACAGCAAATGGCAGGATGAGAACTACTAAGTACAAGGTCAAAAAGGCAGAGATCATTAAGTCTGTCGATGGTAGTCAGTACGAAAGGGTTAGCTTGGAAGAAGCACAGAGATTTGCAGCGGCGACAAAAACTTATAACGAACGTGTAAAACGCGAATTGTACGATAAACTCTCTTTTGCGTAAGATAGATACATGACTAGAGTTTATCTGGATAATGCCGCAGCTACCCCGGTAGACAAGAGGGTCTTAGATTCAATGCTACCGTTTTTTACTGATAAGTTCCACAATCCTTCTGCTTTATACAAGGGAGCACGAGATGCAAAACTAGCTCTAGACGATGCACGCAACTCGGTTGCAAAAAGCATAGGCGCAAAACCTTCAGAAATTATATTCACTGCTGGTGGTACCGAGTCCGATAATCTGGCTATTTCTGGTGTCATGAAAGTCGTTGAAGACGCCGAATTGCTTATTAGTGCAGTTGAGCACGATGCAGTCTTTGAGCCGTCTAAAAGATTTAATTCCAAGCAAATCGTTGTTGATCAAAAAGGAGTCTTGGATTTAACCAGCCTTAAATCATTGATAACCGACAAAACAGTTCTTGTTAGCGTTATGTTAGTAAATAACGAGATAGGTACTATTCAGCCGCTTATGGAAGTGGTAAAAATCGTAGAAGCTGAAAGAAAACAGAGACAGCTAAACGGGAATAAAAACCCAATTTATGTTCACTCAGATGCATGTCAGGCACCTCTCTATCTAGATGTAAATGTTGGTAGACTGGGCGTGGACCTGATGACACTAAACGGAGGAAAGATCCACGGGCCTAAGCAAAGCGGAATTCTGTACGTGAAAGCCGGGACAAAATTACTACCAGAAGTACTCGGTGGAGGTCAGGAATTTGGTTATCGAAGCGGAACAGAAAATATAGCTTTTGCCGTCGGATTTTCAAAAGCTCTGGAGTTGGCAAGCAAAGGTCGGAATGATCGAGTCAAAAAAGTAACGGAAGTCAGAGAGTATTTTATCGACAGCCTAGTTAAAAACCTTGGCGCCGAACTCAACGGTAGCAAAAAAATGAGAATAGCGAACAATGTAAACGTATCTTTTGAAGGATTAGACAACGAACGTGCACTGTTCTCGCTGGATGAACTGGGAGTTGATGCGGCCGCAGGATCTGCTTGCAGTGCCAGCAAAGATGTTTCCTCAAGAGTTTTATCGTCTATAGGCAAGTCGGATATCGAAGCAAGGAGCAGCTTACGATTCAGTATAGGCGTAGACACAACCAAGGAAGACATAGATTTTACCTTAAAACAGTTAGAAACTGCCTTGAGGGCCTAGCGTCAAATAAGCAAAAGCGTTATACTGTCTTACCAGAGGTAGCTATAGCCCTGTGTTTGAACAAATAAAAAGAAAACTATCAATCAAGAAGGTTTCGGCGCTAATTGCCCTAGTTGGGCTAATAATTATTTCGCTGAGCGCTCCTTTGTCTGCACAAACGGTTACTCAAGGCTATAAGTCAGATGGAGTTTTGTACAGAGGTACAGTTGTTGCATTTGATGCAGAAGACACATCTAAAGTAGTGCCAGTAACGCCGGAAAATCAAGAGTTATTACATGGGGTTGTTGTCGCGCCTAATGATTCAACTTTTACACTGTCTCAAGAGCAAGAAAAAACTTTCGTGGCAACAGTAGGCAGGTTTGATGCGCTAGTCAGTACGGAGGCTGGGCCTATTCAACCCGGAGATTTCCTAACGGTATCTAATATTAGTGGTGTTGCAAAGAAAGCAGGTGAACAAGACGCCTACGCAGTCGGAAAAGCAGTCGAAGGTTTTAACGGGGAGGCAAATGCTATCACAGACCAGGACTTAAAAGACAGTCTGGGGGATACAAGTAATGTCACCATAGGGAGAGTGTCCGTAGATATAGCTGTAGGTTTTAATCCACTTTTAAAACCAAAAGATTCATCTCTGCCTGATTTCTTAGCTAAAGCCACGGAAGCGATAGCCGGTAAACAAGTAAGCGCTGTAAAGGTTTACATTAGTTTGTTCATTATCGTTGCTGCTGGAGGGATATCAGGTAGCTTGCTATATTCTGGCATCCGAAGTAGTGTGATTTCTATCGGGCGAAATCCACTTTCCAAAAAATCTATCACTAAAAGCCTGATGCAGATTATTTTAACAAGTATAATTATTTTCCTGATTGGCCTATTTGGGGTATATTTATTACTAAGACTTTAAGCGTAAGCGAGAAGGGGTGGAGACTAGTTTTTACTAAATACATATGAGCTTAGAAACACTAATACTGGTACTGGTAGTTATTTTTTGTGTTACAGGAGCAGTTCTGTGGGCTATTTTGCGTGGTCCAGGTAAGGGCAAGGACAAAGGGAACGCCATTGAAGATCTTACCAGAGAGGCCAAAGAAGACGTCGAACATATCTTTAATGATGAATTTCGTGAAGAGCTCAGGAATCGTGGTCGTTTGCATTTTGAAAAAATTATTGGTGAGAACGCTATGTTCTTGCAGCAAGATTTGCGCCTAACTACTTCACAGCTTAATGATTTTATGAAGTCCGAGGTTACACATGTCCTGAAGGAAGAGTTTGCTAAGTACGAAGAATCAATTAATGATGCAAAACAGCTGGCTATTGATTCAATTCAAAAAACTCAGGACACCATAGAGCAACAGAGAGAGCTTCTATCTGCACAAATGAATGAACAGATTAAAGCCGAGAAAAGTCGCACCCTAGAACGGTTTGAAGCAAGGATGGCGGATGTCGTCAATCACTATGTATTAGAAGCAGTGGGGGATCAGATTGATTTAAGTGAGCAATTAGACTTTATTTTAAATCAAATGGAAGCAAATAAAGAAGCAATTATGCGCGATATTAAAGACGGGGCTTAAAAATAACCAGGGTGCAATATGGAAAACAAACAACTAATACTACCAGTTTCAGTCATATCACCAACTGATGTTGCGCGCTTGACGAGAGAGGTCGAGAGCCTAGATGAATTTTTTAGACAATCAGAGATTAGGCAAGGTGGTACTCCGCAGTCTGTTCCTCGGTATAGCCGGTTGCTAGATGAAGTTGTTGTCGCTAACGACTTGAATTTGCTAGAAAAGTCCAACCGGACACTGCTATTGGGTGGCTTTCAGCAGTTACAAACTGACGCACCTGTGATGCACATTAGTTTTAGTGTAGACCCACCCGGTTCGTATGTGCAGAAAATTGTAGGATGGTTGCGCCAAAATATTGACGGATTAGTATTGGTTCGTATAGGGCTAATGCCTAACATAGGCGCTGGTTGCGTGGTAAGAACCACAAATAAATCATTCGATTTTTCCTTGCGTAAGTATTTTGACTCAAAGCACGACTCGTTTATCAGTAGACTGCATAAGGTCGTTGCACCGGAAGAAATAACAAGCGCTGAAGCAGTAGGTGTTAGAGAAGTTAAGGCTGAAGAAACCAACCAACAAATTGACCAATTACAGCCAGAGTCACCAGCAATCTCGCAAGAACCACCACAGGCCGAAGATGCTTCAGAGCAAGCAGAAGCAGAAGCTTCAGAACATGAGAGTCAAGAGACTGTCCCAAATGACAGGACAAGTAGTGAATCAGCTGAGCCTGTAGTTCAATCTGAAGAAGTGGAGGTTGAGGTGTGAACACTGGCAATCAACACTTCGATAAACTAGTCGAGTCGGGTAAGCCGGTCGGTGAAGTTATTGGTGTCGAGAAGTTTCTAGTTCGCGTGAAAGGGATTCAGCCTTGTAGGATACATGCCTTGGTGATGTTTGAGGATGGCTCCAAAGGATTCGTTCACCAAGTAACCAAAGATCACGTCGTGGTTTTACATCTAGGCGAGATAGAGGTCGCACTTGGAATGGTGGCAGTTATTCAACATGAGGAGCTAGTGTCTAAAGTCGGAAAAGATTTTATCGGACGGGTAGTAACAGTTACGGGTGAGCCACTTGACGGCAAAGGACCAATTGCTGCCGATGCAGCTTGGCCAGTGTTTAAGACAGCGCCACCAATTTATCAACGAAAATTACTGGATACTCAACTGGAAAGTGGCGTAACCGCAATTGATGCTCTGTTCCCTGTGGTACGTGGTCAGCGTATGGCACTGCTAGGAGATAGTAAGTCAGGTAAAAGTACAGTTGTAACTCAGTTAGCATTAAATCAAAAGAACACAGACCAAGTCGTTGTCTATGTGCTTATTGCTAAGCGTCGGAGTGATGTTGATACACTCTTGTCTAGATTAGAAAAAACTGGAGGCTTAGAAAAGGCTGTAGTTATTGTGAGTACAATGTTTGAGTCGCTCATCATGAGCTATATTGCGCCATATGTTGGAGTAGCTATGGCAGAGTTTTTCTGGCAGGAACTGGCTCAAGACACAATTATTATTTACGACGATTTAACTTCTCACGCGCATGCCTATCGAGAAGTCGCCTTGCTGTCAGGCGTTAGCCCAGGTCGCGATAGCTATCCAGGTGACATGTTCTATGCTCACTCTAGCTTGCTGGAGCGTGCCGGAAGACTAGAGAGTAACGGCGCACACCTAACCTCTATTCCGATCATTAACGCCGCAGGGGGCGACATAACTGCATATTTGCCTACAAACGTTATGTCAATTACAGACGGTCAGTGGATTTTAGACATGAACACCTTTCGTGACGGTATACGACCAGCTGTCAGTATGGGATTGAGTGTTACCCGTGTAGGTGGTGTTGGTCATAACAAGCGCCAAAAAGACCTGGCTTCAAAGACGCTCAAAACACTAGCTGCTTATCGTGAAGCTGAAGAATTCTCTCACTTCGGGTCAGAGCTTGCGCTAGAAGCAAAAAAGGCCCTAGAGACAGGTAAGTTGATTTTTAAGGTTCTTACACAGTCGCCTGATCAAGTTTTTTCATTGAATGCACAACAGCTTATGCTGGACATAGTCTTGAATCGCGATGATGGAGCGCAGATTGATGTCGATAAACTGCAAGCAAATGCATCAGAAGTTGCTACAAAAATTACAGATGATACAGATGCGGCATATGATAAAGCACGTGATGAGCTTAAAAAAATTGCAGTTGTGGAGTTGAAGAAATGATTTATACGACACAGACCTCAACCAACACACATTCAGGTAAACTGAATGTTAACTGGTTGATTTTTGACCAGAATCAGTTTTTCTATTCCGTTTCTCACTTCCTCGTACGTAATGTACGCCTTGTTTCGATACTCATAGAGAAAACTAATTCTGATTCAAAATCTGTGCGTATAAATAAAACTTTTAAATTTGAGGGAGAGCAGTCGGAGCGTCGAATTTATTTCGCGCCCCGCACGCTGAGAGGGGGAGCCCCCCTCTCAAGGAGGCTTGCCGATGCGTAATCCCAAAGACATAGCGTTTGAAGAGAAAAATATCGGAACCCTTGTGGAGCTCACTAACGTATTCGAAGGTATTGCTAGTATGCGTATCTCACAGATTAAGAATCAGGTACAGCAAGCCACTATTTACTTTAATGACTTGTGGCATATTTACTCTCAGTTGCGTGTTGATAATCTTTTTCGCTTTGGACGGAGTCAATCTGACGATGAAGTCTTAAATAAGGACCTCTTTATTGTTATTACGGCAGAAGGTGGTTTTAGTGGTGACATTGACCAAAAACTCATCAGATACATGCTTCAGGCATACGACAAAAACAAACACGATGTTTTAGTTATTGGACACCACGGTGCAATGCAACTAGCTCAACGCGGGGTTAGTTTTATCAAATACTTCAAGCTGCCGAAGAAAGACGCGAATATCAATGTAACACCAATTATTAGGTATGTTAAAAAGTATCAGAAAACAACCGTTTACTATCAAGAATATGTCTCGTTAATGGTGCAAGATGTTAAGAAAATTGAACTTTCTGCCGCTGTGCAATCTAAAGGAAATGAATCATCAGAAGCAGACGAAATAATCACAGGCGAAAATACCATCTTCGAACCAAGTATGTATGCAGTGGTAGACCACCTTGAGACAACGATGCTTCAGATTGCAATGAGTCAGTTAATTCTTGACTCGAAGCTTGCACAATATGCATCTAGGTTCCGGGCAATGTCGGCATCACACACAAGAGCTCAAGAGACCAAAGACGACCTTCACCTTGAATACAACCGAGCTAGACGAGCGATTAAAGACCAACGTCTGAAGGAGATTATTAACGGACTTAGAAAAGCAGGAGCAAGCGCATGATGTACTCTGAAGCTAAAAAAGGGAAAAGAGCAACCAGAGCATCGGATTCATTCCGTGCCCTGCGCGTTGAGGAAAACCGGGGTCCCCGAAAAATCGAAGATTTTATGGGGTATAGGTACCGTAGGTTGTCCTCAAAAGTCGAAGGTGGTATCTCATGAACCAGGGACATGTCGTATCAATCAAGGATCTAGTTGTGCGCGTTCAATTTGATGAAGGTGGACCGAGAATTAATGAATTAATCTCTGTCGACAATGGTTTTGATACCAAGCTGTTGGTAGACCATTTGGAGCCAGGTGGAATCGCTTTTTGCTTAAATGTGCGTAGCGATAGGAGAATTGAAAAAGGGATGGCCGTTAAAACTACCGGAAAAGGTATTGAGATTCCGACCGGTGTTCTGACTATAGGTAGGATCCTAGACGCACTAGGCGAGCCACTAGATGGCTATGATTCGGTAAAAGATGAAGCTCCAAGAAAAGATATTATGAAGTTGCCACCACGCAGCACTAATTTCGAGATTCAAGCGCCTGAGATTTTAGAAACCGGTATCAAAGTTATCGACTTCTTTACGCCATTCGTGAAAGGTCGAAAAATAGGAATTATCGGTGGTGCCGGTGTTGGAAAGACGGTCCTAACCATGGAGCTTATTAATAACGTTGCTCAGTCGGGAACAGGACTCTCGTTCTTTACGGGAATTGGTGAGCGTATTCGTGAAGGTCACGAGCTGTGGGACACATTGCGCGAGAACGACCTATTAAAGAATACCTGTATGTTCTTTGGTCAGATGAATGAAAATCCCGTACAGCGTGCTCTAGTGGGTATTAGCTCAGTTGCTGGTGCAGAATACTTCCGCGACAAAGAGGGTAAAGACATCCTGTTCTTTGCAGATAACATGTATCGATTTATTCAGGCAAGCAACGAGCTATCGACGATTCTTGACCAGGTCCCTAACGAAGGTGGTTATGAGCCTACAATTTTTTCTGATGTTAAGACCCTGCAAGATCGCTTGAGTTCAAACGAAAACGGCTCCATTACTAGCGTGCAAACGATATATGTACCGGCAGACGACCTTTCTGATCCAGCTGTGCAGATGATTCAGCACGAGCTCGATGGAATTCTAGTGCTTTCTCGTAAAGTTGCCGAGCAAGGAATACGTCCTGCCGTTGATTTGAACCTGACCTCATCCAGTCTTCTGACACCAGACATTGTGGGTGATCGACACTATAACCTAAGCGTTGACGTTATGGCCCTACTTCGTAAGTATGAGTCGCTTAAGGGTATCATTGCGATTATCGGTGAGAACGAATTATCTCCCGTTGACAGAGCAGATTACGCGAAAGCTAAGAAGTTAATCAAGAACTTCACTCAAAACATGAATGTCATGGAAAAACACATTGGTATTCCTGGTGAAACGTACACTCGTGAACAAACTCTAGACAGTATTGAGTCAATATTGAAAGGCGAGGAGATTGCAGAAACCAAGGCCAACGAAGAAGCTGCTTCCAAGGCCCCGACTGCTGAAGCTCCAAAGGCTGCGCCTGGAGAAGACAAATCAGCCGCTAAGCCGGAAGAAAAGGAAGAGGCTTATAAAAAAGATAAGAAGTTCCACCTCCCTCATAAAAAAGACAAAGATAAAGTAGAAGAAAAACCGAAAAAAGCCGAGAAGAAGTAAGGCCTAAACTTCATGGACTCAAGCGATACTAAAAAACCAGAAAAAGAACAGATGAAAGTCCCTAAGGGCAAGATGATTGTTAAAGTCTATGCTCCGTTTAAAGATTACTTTGAAGGGCCTGCTAACAGCATTACTGCTGAAAACGATACTGGGCCATTTGATATTTTGCCGGGACATCATAAGTTTTTGACGCTACTAAACTCTTGTGAGCTAGACATTAGAACGGACGATAACTCTGAAAAGATTAAGATTGATCGCGGAGTTATGTTTGTAAAGAAAGATCGCGTAACTGTATTTTTGGATGTGTAAGAAATCGGATTTAAATCCGAGTTAACTCCGATTTAAGCCAAATTAACAGATACATTTAATGATAGACCACTCTTCGACCAGCCATCTACTGAAGCTAAAAAAGGGAAAAGAGCAACCAGAGCATCGGATTCATTCCGTGCCCTGCGCGTTGAGGAAAACCGGGGTCCCCAAAAATCAAAGATTTTATGGGGTATAGGTACCGTAGGTTGTCCTCAAGAGCGACAGTGTTAATCAATTACGATGTAATCGAACGATATAGAGCCAGATGGCAAACCACTACTTGTAGCGATACTAAACGAAGTAGATGTTCTGTTGCTTAGATAGAATTTCTGAGTTCCAGTTATAGTAGGAGAGCCTTGAGAGGCTACAGGAGTAATAACGACGTGTGGAGTTGAGTTGAATGAATTAGCAAAGCTAACAGTAGCTAATACTCCTGAACTGGCGCTGCCACCTACGTTAACTGTTACAGTGCCTGCCGTGTCAGTTCCGCTGATTGTCACAGTACCACCTGAACCAGTTGCCCCACCTCCACTAATTCCTGGAGTTGGCCCCCCTGCATCGATGTGTTGGTTGACAACTAATTCCTCGTCAACCTGCAAACTTTGAATTGCAAATGTTGCCGCTGAAAATGTGCCAGAAAAAGTCACCGGCCCACTAACCGTTAAGCCTTCTTGAACGCTAAGTTGTCCCTGGATGCTAGCATCACCGGCTATATTCAGGGTATTTATTGTGACTTCGTCGAATGCACTAGCACCTGAAACAGTAATTCCAGGCAAGCTCAAAGATCCTCCAACTTTTATTGGTCCAGCAACATCTAGTCCGTCTCGAATCAAAACTTTTCCGGTGAATACAGAGTCAGCCTCGACGGTCAGGATTTGATTAGGGTCTCCTACACGAGCATCGCTTCCGATCAGCTCATCGACAGCTTCTTGAGTTAATTCCTGGGATTCGAACGAAGCTTCTTCGCCACCTTGGCTTGCCTGGAAAACTACAAAGAAAATGATTCC
Source organism: bacterium (assembly GCA_030428125.1). Lineage (GTDB taxonomy): Bacteria > Patescibacteriota > Saccharimonadia > Saccharimonadales > SZUA-47 > JAUIBF01. The sequence goes on from JAUIBF010000001.1 coordinate 224,919, forward strand.
ACCAACTAGTAACAAGAGCATGAATAATAGTAGGTAAATGTTTAATCCAGAAGCGAGACCCCTTAGCTTGCCTATCGGTCCCTTAGCTTTTTTAGATGCTGGTGAGGTTTTAATCTCCTCTTTTTTTTCTACGCTAGTAGATTCCTCTTCCAGATTCTCCAGAGAGTTAGATTCCTCACCCGATTGCTTGTTTTCTTCCATATATAAAAATGCTTGATAATTTTGCTTTTGATTATAGTTTATATCACTAGTGCTTAATTACCAAAGAAAAGCTTAAGTAATTTGCATGTTTTTAAAAAAGCTGAGATACTGAACCCGTATAGTCTAAATAAACAAAAACGAGACAAAAATGGCTTACAGACACAATGACGCACTTCACAAGCATCAAAAGCGAGCTAGTAGGTTGCGAATAGTTGCAGTAGTTTTTTCACTGTTATTTTTAGTGGGTGTTGCTGTTGTTTCGTTTGATTGGATCAGAAATCAGATTAGTAATTCAGAAACTGTAGTTTCTAGTGAAAATAGTAAAGTCGTACAATCGGCCAATGTGTCGGTGCACAGGACCGAGTTTTTTCAATTTCAGGCGCCGGAACCGTGGATAGAAATAGCAAACGAAACCCCAAACAGGTTCGAATATGTTAAAAATAATGGGAATCTAATAACTCAAAAACTAACCGTAATTGTAGATAGGCCCGAAACTAATAGAGAAGCAGACTTTAAGCTAACAAGAGTTTTGCCAATCGATATCGATGATTTAGGGAATTTTAATCCAGCGAATTCCGTTTCAGAACACTGTAACGATAGCTGGCCAGAAGGACTAAAGAGAAACCCTTCACGCATAGATCACGATAACGTAAGTTTTGTGTGTGCACCAAGTTCTCAGCAATATAATGTTGTAGTTGGGGTCAATGGGGGCTCCGATACTATTAATGTTGTCAGGGAAGACGGAAGCGAATTTAATCTGTTTGTCGTATTTAGTGATCTGACGGCTTATCCATCAGCAGGTGACATTTATAATATAGTCTCAAGCTTTAGAACATTATAATTTATCAATCGTTATGGTATAGTTTATCCATAAGCATGAAAGAAAAACTGAGGCATTTTCTAGGTTTAGTCGTAGTAACTTTGCTGCTAGGTGGAGGCGTTGCTTCGGCACAAATCCCTAGCTCAACGAACTATAGCGTTCCTGAGTCGGGTTTTAGCACAGGGAGTGAAATAGATGCAAACTCCGCAAGCTATAACGCCAGGACCTCTATTGGAGACCTAGGCGTTGGACTGTCAGAATCTGGTTCTTACTTGGGTTTTGCAGGCTTTATAACGCCTGATGAAGAATATGTAGAACTCAATATACCGGTAACAACGGTTGATCTAGGTGGAGGATCTCCACTAGATCCTGGAGTTCCAGGATCGGGCACTGCTGTAATCACAGCAAGAACTTACTTGAATAACCAGTACATAATTGTTTCACCGAGAGACCCTCCAACAAATGAAAGTGGTGATTCTTTTGACCCGATAACAACTGCCGCGATATATAACTCGAGTGTCGAGCAGTTCGGTATGAACCTAGTCGCTAACACCTCACCGGTCGTACAAGGCGCCGACCCAAGCAGGCAGCCAGTCGATGATGGTACATTTGCGTTTGGTGAAGCAGCTCCTGGCTACAATACAGCAGATAACTATCAGTACAACGCCGGTGATATCATTGCTCGTTCAGTAACCAGAGGTTACGGAGAGACAGTCTATACGATATCTTATATCGCGAATATTATTTCAACTACTCCCGCTGGGCAGTATGTAATGGAACAGGACCTAGTCATCACAGCCACTTTTTAACAAGCTGTGGAAAACTAAGCACAAAAGTTTTGCATTTAATTTGTGAAGTATGGTGTAATGCCTGCGGATTGTTCCAAAATTAAAAATAATCAAAAACAAAAAACTAAAGGAGAAAATAAATGAAAAAGCATTTAGCTTCGTTGACGCTTAAGCGTACAACAGCTTTACTGCAAGCAGGGGCACTGGTAATTGCAGCCATGTTGCCGGCTTTGCTTTTAAGCAACTCTGCGAGTGGTGATCAGCTTACTAATCGATATATCGATATGAGTGCTACACAAACAAGCGCAGGTTCCGGTAGAGACGGTGGCGACGCAGCAGGTCAAAACGTAACATATACAGTAGCTTTTGATTTAGCAACTGCTCACTCGAACTTAGAAGGAATTGTGATTCAGTTCTGTTCTGACAGCCCGATCATTGGGGACGGCTGTGCCCAAGCTACAGGTATCGGATTAGATTTATCAAGTGCAACTGTTTCTCAAAACACTTTGGGAGCGACTGCAGACATAGACCCTAGTGGTTGGACGGTTACAAATGGTGATGACGACCTAATCATCCTAGATGATGCAACAGGTATTTCAGGAAGTGTTGGTAACACAGTAGCCTTCGACATAGATGGCATAACTAACCCAACATCAACTGGCGCATTCTATGCACGTATACTAACGTACGACGTAAACACAAATGCTACAGGCTATACTGCAGGTAACCCTGGTTCAAACATAGACGATGGTGGTATCGCGCTAGCTGTAGCTAACGAACTAACCGTCACAGCGCGTGTACAGGAAGTCCTAGAGTTCTGTATCGGTACTGAAGTAGATAGCTCATTAGCATACGCTACTGGTGAAGACTGTGGAGATGTGTCCGGAACAGATCTAGACCTAGAAGTTGTTGACTCAAACAGTATTGCAACAACCTCAACGATTGACACACCTAACGACGGTATAGCAATGATCCGTACAAATGCATCATCAGGTGCAGTAATGTACTACAAGGCAGAACAAGATACAGCTTCAGGACAGCTAAAAATCGCAGGTTCGGCTTGCTCAGGCACAGACCTAGACGATCCATGTTTCAACAGTGTTGGAACAACACGTGCAGTGATTGCTGCTGGTACAGAAGATTTCGGTCTAGCACTTAAGGAAAGAGTAACTACCACCGGTGGTGCAACAGACAGCATCGTTTGTGACGCTGACTACCGTGGAGATGGTACAGCAGGCTGTACAGGTGCCGTAGCTGGTAACAACTACGCATGGGATGACAGTGGTGCATTCGATACACTAGCTAGCTCATCTGGACCGGTTGACGACGAACTAGTAGCACTAGAATTTGCTGCAACAGCTTCACCAACCACACCAACAGGCTTGTACACAGTAACAGCTAACTTCGTTACTACTGCAACCTACTAAAGAACTAAACGACTAAGAACTAACAAGATAATAAGAACTTAAATAACAAATTAAACCCCAACTATCTTGTTTTAGTTAATTGCAACTAGAGAAAACACTATGAGCGGTATGAAAAACACTAGTAAAAAACTACGTAGTTTATCTGCCGCTTTAGTGTTGCTTTTTTTTGGAGGAATTACATCATTATTCAATAGCGCCAACGCTGCTGACTTAGTGCCTAGAACAATATTGCTAGGCTCTAGTTATGCATCGGAAGTCACAACACACACATTCCAGTTTCTGACTGCAACCCCAAGTAACATTGGCTCGATACAGTTTCAGTATTGTTCCAACAGTCCACTTTTTACAGATCCATGCACCCCTCCTGCTGGCTTAGATGTAAGTGGTGCGAGTATATCATCACAATCGGGCATAGTCGGGTTTGGTGTAGGTGGTGCAACTACAACGAGCAGCCTGGTTATCACTAAGGCACCTGCTTTTGAGGCCAGCGTGAATGTGTCCTATACATTTGATGACATTACCAACCCATCAACCTCTAATTCAGTTAACTATGTTCGAATAACCACATACGATAATGTGAATGGAACTGGTGCAGTGGTAGACACTGGTGCAGTGGTATTTATTACAGAAGACCCTTTTGATGTTACAGCCTATGTTCCACCGTATATGACTTTTTGCATAGGAGTGACTGTTGCCATTGACTGTAGTTCAACGGTAGGATTTTTGGCAGATTTTGGGGAGTTCAGTACATTCACACCATCGACAGCGACTTCACAATTCTCAGTCGCAACAAATGATCCGACAGGGTATAACACCTATATTAATGGGCAGACCATGACGTCCGGTGCAAATATTATTCCGAATATGCTCGTGCAATCAGCCAGCCAACCCGGAAACTCTCAATTTGGTATAAATCTGCGTTCAAACTCAAACCCTTCGGTGGGTTCTAACCCACAAGCAGGCCCGGTTGGTAACGGAGTAGTTGCGAGTAACTATAATACACCTAACCAATTTAGATTTGTAAACGGAGATCGCTTAGCTGGTGCGCCAAATTCATCAGGATTTAATAGGTATACAGTTAGCTATTTGGTCAATATTTCGGATGAACAAAAGCCGGGCGTGTATGCTGCGACGCTAACTTATACGTCAATCGCAAGTTTCTAAAAACAATGCAATTTTCACGACGCTTTTTAGTTGCCAAAAACAACTTTTTATTTTAAGCTTAATCATAACTACTAAAAAATTGAGGGAGTAAAATAAAACAATGATAAACACGTACAAACGCGTATCATCTATTTTGATTGCGATGTTGCTACTAGTAGCGAGTGTATTAATAACGCAAACCGTGAAAGCACAAGACAATACGGGTAGTGGACTAAGAATTTCACCAACTAGATCCGAGTTATCGATAGTGCCGGGTGATAGCAGGACAATTACACAAACAGTCAAGAACGTTACTCAGAATCCAGTCACAGTACAACCTACCCTTAACGATTTTGAGTCTGACGGTGTGACAGGTGAGCCTAGATTGATAGGTGACCCCAACGAAGTGAGCGCCTACTCTTTACGAGAATTCATATCTTTGCCAGAAGATTTTGACTTGGAACCAGACGAAGAGCAAGAACTTACTATCGAAGTTGCAGTCCCTGAAAGTGCATCCCCTGGTGCTTATTTCGGTAGTGTTTTGTATAGAGCTGCTCCACAAGGCTCCGGTGATGGGGGACAAGTGGCGTTGATTGCTAGCGTAGGGTCACTAGTTCTGCTTGAGGTGCCTGGCGAAATTACAGAAAAGATTCAGATAAATGATATCAGCGCATATCTAGACGGAGGTTCTGGTAGCCTATTCACCAAAAAGCCTAATGAAATAGGGGTAGAGATAGAAAACCTAGGAAATAGTTTTTCTCAACCATTCGGTAAGGTGGCCGTGAAGGATTGGCGAGGTAATGAAGTATTCATCTACGAACTAAACGATTCTACTCCTAGGGGTAACGTTTTGCCTGAATCTACAAGGCTGTTTTTGGAAGAGTTTTTCGATGTAGAGGTAAAAACAGTTAATGACGAAGAAGAAATCACCAAGACTAGCCCAATTACGTGGCCTGGACGTTACGAGATTGTAGGTAATATTTCTCATGGTACATCTGGTGAAATCTTTACCGTGTCAACAACGTTTTGGTACATTCCAGCCTGGTTAATAATTGTACTTTTGGTACTGCTGGTTGTACTTGTAGGTGGCGCGATATGGATGTATCGACGTTACGTGACAAAATCTACACGACGCAGGAAGTAAACTTTCTAGAATTAGCTAAAAAAACGCTTGTGCTCCTAGGCACAAGCGTTTATACTTATTAGCGTTATATAACTAACAAAAAGCTAAAAACAAATGAAAAAATTTCTTCCTCGCTCATTGCAGGATATGAGGAAAGCCGTGTTAACGGTAGCCTTCGTCCTAGCTGCATTCTTCCTTGTGTTGGGTGCTGAAGGAGCAAGTGCACAAAGTACCCAGTCAGGCTCAGTAGGTCTGACTGGTACTATTTCTGCCCCACCTCCTACGGAAGGAGCCGTTATTAGTTTTCCTACCAATGGTCAAAGTTTTGATGAGCTTCCGGTTATAGTTCGTGGTATTTGTCCTGATGGCTTGTTAGTTAAGGTATTCAAGAACAACGTTTTTGCCGGTTCTGTACAGTGTGATGATGGAAATTTTAGCTTACAAACAGACTTGTTTGTGGGCACAAACGAGTTAGTAGCAAGAGTTTTTGACGATTTGGACCAACCAGGACCAGACTCTAACGTTGTTACCGTTGATTTTTCAAGTAACCAGATCGGTGCAGCACCGAGAGTGTCTTTGACGACGAACTTCGCTAAGAGAGGTGCAAATCCCGGAGAAATATTAACCTGGCCGGTCATTTTAAGTGGTGGCGCAGGACCTTATGCTTTTAGTGTGGATTGGGGTGATGGGAAAGAAGCAGATTTATTTACCGAACCGTTTCCTGGCACCATAGACCTCAAGCACGAGTACGACGAACCCGGTATTTTTAACGTAGTAGTGAAAGTAGTCGACAACAATGGGACTGCAGCATTCTTGCAACTCGTAGGTGTCGCTAATGGTCCGCTATCGCAAGATACAGATGCTGGCGTAGATCCAGAATCTGAAGGCGGATTGGTCACTACTAAAACTAGGGTAATTTGGTGGCCTGCAGCACTCGTGGTACCTTTTGCAATCTCTACTTTTTGGCTGGGCAAGAGGTATATGATTCAGGTTCTTAAGAAGAGAATTGAACGTGGCGAACACCCATTTGCTGACATTTAAAGTCGAACACCAACCATTTGTTGACCGAGAAACCTAATAGCAGAAAATCTTACGTCATGAATAGTCATAATGCCATCTTGTTTCGGAGTAAAGTTCATCATTCTGCCAAGCGTGTCTCGTATAACAGTTCCGACAGTAATCTCAGTGTGAGGTACGACGCTTATAGTAATCGGGTCTAGCTTAGCCATAGAAACTTCCGTTTCCTTTCTGCCACTTCCGGCTACTTCTGTAGTTACAGCCCGAAAACCATAAACTGGTGTTTCGTCTATGGCTAGAGATCTTAAGTGTCGAGATGCTGCTAAAAGCCCATTTGCTAAAAAGTCAGGCGCGTCTGTATCCTTGCCGGCTTCAGCAAGTGCCTCCAGGTGTTCTGCCCTATTAATGATGCTATATGTATGTCTTGCCGCAGCTCCATTTCTAATCGCGTCATTACTGCTTTTATGCACAAAATCAATTTGCTCGGGCGTGGGCAATACCAAATTCATATGATATAATTATAGAATAATTATGCCAAAAAAGCAACAATCCATAGTCTATGTTGGGATGAGTGGTGGAGTCGACTCTTCGGTCACCGCTGCGCTTTTAGTGGAGCAGGGGTATGACGTAGTTGGTGTCTATATGAAGAACTGGTCTAAAGATTTGCCAGGTTTTCCGTGCCCTTGGAAAGAGGATTACCAAGACGCAAAAAGAGTAGCAGTTAAGTTGGGCATACCTTTTGAAATGTGGGATTTCGAAACTGAGTATTTTGAGAAAGTAGTCCAGTACATGCTGGACGGGTTTAAGAGTGGAATTACCCCCAACCCCGACATCATGTGTAATCAGGAAATTAAGTTTAAACTGTTCTACGAAACTGCTCGTGAAAAAGGGGCAGACTACATAGCCACAGGCCACTATGCCCGAGTAGGAAACTCTACTGTACAAGGACGTTCCTTGTACGCATTAAGTAAGGCGGGGGACGAGAACAAGGATCAGACCTACTTCTTATACAGAGTAACGGCTGATGCGTTGGAGCATACCCTATTCCCTCTCGGTGACCTAACCAAGCCGGAGGTAAGAGCTGAAGCTAAAAAACGTGGTTTAGTTACGGCAAACAAAAAAGAGTCGATGGGAATTTGCTTTGTGGGAAAAGTCGGAATCAAAGAGTTCCTTAGTCAGTATATCGAGACAGTTCCTGGTAAGGTTATAGACAACGAAGGCAAAGAAATTGGAAGTCACGATGGGGCAATCTTCTACACCATAGGGCAGCGGCATGGATTAGATATTGGTGGGGGACTACCGTACTACGTTACGGGCAAAAGTATGGATAAAAATGAAGTATATGTTACCAATGACATCTCTGATGAAAATCTCTGGTCAACAACTATCAAACTTACTCAACCACACTGGATAAACAACGCTCCTGTACAAGGACGTTCCTTGTACATAAGAACTAGGCATAGGGCTAAACTGATGAAATGTAGCATTGTGGCGATTTCCGAAGATGGTGTTGAGATTGAACTGGATGAGCAGATCCGCGCATTAACTCCTGGCCAGTCCGCTGTTCTTTATGATGATGACGTCTGCATCGGTGGTGGAATTATCGTTTAATTTTCGCAACTATATCACCTCTGTTATAATTTAGTTCATGAAAAAGTTTGTAAATTTTGGAAGTGCTCGCGCGGTCGCCCTAGGGGCTTAAATTAATATATTCCAATTTGTATAAACTAAATTAACCCAGAGACTAAAAGATATGAACGCACAAGATATTCGAAACAAATACTTAAAATTCTTTGAACAACGTGAACACACAATAATTCCTAGAGCACTACTAGTACCAAAAGAGGACGCGACGACCCTTTTCACTGGCTCAGGTATGCAGCAGCTAATGCCCTACCTACTTGGTCAAGATCACCCGCAAGGAGTAAGGCTCGTTGATAGTCAAACTTGTCTACGAGCTCAAGACATCGATGATATCGGCGATAATCGACACACCACATTCTTTGAGATGTTGGGTAACTGGAGCCTTGGTGATTATTTTAAAAAACAGCAGATTCGATGGTTCTTTGAATTCCTGACTGAAGAAGTCGGCTTAGATCCAAACAAAATCTATGTAAGCTGTTTTATTGGTGACGAAAAAAACGGAATACCGAAAGATACCGAATCAGCCGAAATCTGGCAAGAACTATTCAAAGAAAAAGGAATAGATGCTGAAGTCGTAGAACTAGGCACAGCAGAAAACGGCGACAAGCTCGGTATGCAAGGTGGAAGAATTTTCTACTATGACGATCAAGAAAACTGGTGGAGTCGAGGTGGTGGAATCGAACAAACGCCTATGGGAGACCCGTGTGGGCCTGATAGTGAAGTCTTCTATGATTTCGGTGAAGAATTGCACGATGAAGTTGAGTGGGGAAAACCACACCCGGCTAACGATTCTGGTAGATTTATGGAAATCGGCAACCAAGTCTTTATGCAGTACCAGCGGACAGAAAAAGGATTCGTAGAGCTTCCAAACCAGAACGTAGATTTTGGCGGCGGATTAGAGCGAATAGCAGCGGCTGCAATTGATAGCCCGGATGTATTTAAAATCAGTGTCTTATGGCCAATTGTTGAGAAGTTAGAAAAGCTGTCCAAGCAGAAATACGAAGACAAGACCGAAGACATGCGCGTCATTGCTGACCATTTGCGTGGAGCAATGTTCCTCGCTGTAGACGGTGTTAAACCAAGCAACAAAGAACAAGGTTACGTAATGCGTCGGCTGATGCGACGCGCAATCCTGAAAGCTTTTAATTTGGGCGTAGAACAGAACTTTGTACAGGAAATAGCGCCGGTTATTGCTGATATGTACCGGGAAGATTTCCCTGAACTTGAGCAAAACGAAGAAGAGGTCATCGCAACTCTTATTAAGGAGGAGAAAGCCTTCAAGCAAACCATCAGAAAAGGATTGAGACAGTTTGAAAAACTAGCTGATGACGGACTAACTGGCGAAGAGGTGTTTACTCTTTATGACACATATGGATTCCCTGTTGAGCTGAGCGTTGAAGAGGCCGAGAAGAGGGATATTGCTATTGCTAACGATTGGGGCAAGGTATTCAACACAAAGATGACAGAACAGCGGGAGCGTTCTCAGACGGCCGCAAAGGGCACTTTTAAAGGTGGATTAGGTGGTCAGAGCATGCAGCACAAGAAATACCACACGGCTACGCATTTGATGTATCAGGCGTTGCGTGACGTATTAGGTGATCACGTGATTCAGCACGGTTCTAATATCACAGAGGAACGTCTGCGTTTTGATTTCTCGCATCCTGAAAAGATGACACCCGAGCAGATTAAACGAGTGGAAGACATTGTGAATGAGCAAATAGGTAAAGATTTGAAGGTGTCTTACGCTGAATATCCTACAGAAGAAGCGACCGGCCCACTAGGTGCACTAGGCCAATTCGGGGACAGGTACGGTAATTCTGTAAAGGTATATAAAATGATTGCTGATGATGCTGAGAAACCGTTCAGTTTTGAAATATGTGGTGGTCCACACGTAGATCACACTTTGCAACTTTTTGAAGAAGATAAAAAATTCAAAATCACAAAAGAACAGTCCAGTTCCGCTGGTATACGTAGAATAAAAGCAGTGCTAGATTGAGCTCGGGAAGAGCAGCCAGCAGAGGTGATTTATTCGCCTCTCCTGCGCGATGAGAAACCCTGAAAGGGTGTCTCATAGGATTTCTCATCACAAAAGAACAGTCCAGTTCCGCTGGTATACGCAGAATCAAAGCCGTTTTAATCTAAACATGTAAACAAGTTGTGGTGTAGTAATTAAATCTACAAACACTACATGTAGTGCTTTTCAAAAAAAGTAATTATTCTGTGATATAAATCACAGCTTTGTGGTGATTGCGGGCGTAGTGTCTAGATAACCTTAAGTTATATTAAACAAATAGGTACTACAAAAATGGTTAATCGAGTAAAAATAAACGGTCAATTTGAAACCGTTGCTCGATTCAGCGCTCACTACAATGAAGGCTGGAACCAATGTCTCGAAGGTCTAGGTGCTCTGCAACTAGGCCATTTAATGTATAATCCCGGAGAATTCCCAGGATTAACTGGCGTATATCCGAGAGACTCAGATGTTCATTCCCGGTTTATCCACTATTGGACGTCAGACGAAGAAATTACTCATCATAGAGTTTTACATGCTGGCAGGGAATCAATTCAGGCTACGAGTTCCGCTGTGCTTCAATTAGTAACAGCAGAATTTGAACCTCAGACGCCGAATTGGCTACAAGAAAAACACACAGCTGAACGTCAGGTATACGGACAAATGCCTACGGAGCTTCCGTCGAGACAAAGGGTGGGAGTAGCTTAAAATGGTATTTCAGTCCCTCGAGCCAACACCAAACCTAGACGGCGCAGACAGGGCTGAACAGTACAGAGAAATGGATAGAGCCGACAGAGCAAGAATACTTTATGAGTCATTCATGCACGCAGATGATGACGAATTGTATATAGGCGACGAGGTGGGGGTTAAGGGGCTTCTGGTGTATCTAGTGGGGACCTACGTTTCACACAGGGGCGACGAGATAGCAAGTACGCATATATCATTCTCACCACCCACGAAAAAAATTACTTGCACCACAGACTTGGTGAGTATTTCGTCAGATGGAAGTGATGCGCCTACATTGGACTCGGTTGCTAGGCTTGGTCTAGAGATATTGAGAGAAGAGTACGGAGCGGAAGAAGGAGACCCTAGGTTCGCTGATTTAGGGTCATTCTGCATGGCCGAGGATATTTCGATTCGTAGTCTCCCAGAATCCCTAACATCTGTTCCTCAAATCGGAGCCATCGAGTGGCTCGCTGCTCATAGATCACCCGAGCTAGCAGAGGTGCGAAAGCTACCAGTAGCTTATGTGGACGGATCAGACGTAGTACAGGCAGTAGCAGTAGGCAATTAACTATGTATTTACAAAATGTAGGAATCGAAGCGCCCCAAGGAACTGGTGGGGGTGGCTACCGTGTTGAAAGAGGAATAACTCCCGGGGTTGCTATCGTGACAAAAGATCCATCCGAATTTAGTGTAATAAGAGAAATAGGAAGTAGTCCAGAAGTAGATATCAGAAGCATGAAGATAACCGAATCTATAGGATATGTGACAATACCCCAACCAGTTAATGTGGACGCGTTACCCGATTGCGCTCGTGTACTATTTGCTGTTGCTGCGTAGTTAACTATTGATGTTTTATATCTGTTTTGTGCGCTCTTTGCGTGATACAATAAAGCGCATATGCTAGACAAAATTCAGAGGGTTAAGGATAGTGTTCTAGAAAAAACTAGAGCGCGAACTGACAAGGTTGCTGAACGCTACATTGTGGCTTTAGATGTAGGAACGGAAAACGTGAAAGCTCTGATTGGCAAAATCAACGGAAATAACGTAGATATCATAGGAGTTGGCAAAGCCCATCAGGGTTTATCAGATATGCAAGCAGGTGCTGTTGCTGATATTGCCGCTGTTACTGCTAACTGCAACGAGGCATTGGCTCAAGCTGAAGAACAGGCTGGGGTTAGTGCACGTGCAGTAGTAATTGGAATTGCTGGCGAACTAGTCAAAGGCACAACCATATCTGTTAGGGTTTCCCGGAAAGACGGCAAAAAACCTCTAGAGGTAGAAGAAGTTGAAAAGATTATTTCGCTTGTCCAAAAAAGAGCTTTCGAGAAAGCACGCAAGCAAATTGCTACCGAATTGGGTGGCAAAGAAGTCGACGTCCAGTTGGTTAATAGTGCGCTAGTGCGAATGGAGATTGATGGCTATGCCGTCACTAACCCTGTAGGGTTTCAAGGAAAAGAAGTCACAGTACAGCTTTACACAGCTTTTGCACCGTTGATTCACATCGGTGCACTGGAGCAAGTTGCCACACAACTAGACATGGATTTGCTGGCAGTTGCTGCAGAGCCTTTCGCGGTTGCCAGATCAGTTGTCGGTGATGACACGGAATCGACCTTTAGCGCTGTTTTAATGGATGTAGGTGGTGGGACTACGGATATCGCAGTCTTAAATGAGGGTGGAGTCCAAGGGACAAAGATGTTTGGCATTGGTGGACGTGCATTTACTAGGTCGGTTGAGCGTGAGCTGGACATTTCATTCGACGAAGCAGAGACAATGAAATTAGCGTTAGGAAAGGGTGCATTATCTGAGTCTAAGCGAAAGACTACCGAAAAAGCCCTGGGTAAAACAGTAAAAGTTTGGCGTTCAGGTGTCGAACTTGCTCTAGAAGAGTTTCAGAATCTAGATCACCTGCCTCATAACATTCTACTTTGTGGTGGTGGTGCTTCCCTGCAACTGCTGATCGATGAGCTAGAACAGTCTAGCTGGTATAGAAGTTTGCCGTTTGCAAAAAAACCAACGGTTAAATATATTTCACCAGAAACAGTCTCTGGGATAATTGATACAACTGAAAATCTCGATGATCACACATTCATAACTGCCATGGGACTTTTAAGAGTAGGAATTGATACAATAGGACAGACAGATGCCGATGATGACTCAGTAAGCATCGGCGACAGAATAAACAGAATTTTAAGAATATAAATTATGGCAAACAGCACAAAAGATACAGTTTATATAGATGTCGAAGATGAAATAACTGCTGTAATTGATAAAGTCGTAAATGCCAAGCACAAAATTGTAGCGTTAGTTTTACCTAAACGAGCTACAGTGTTCCAAAGTCCGGTTAACATGAAGTTGCTCCAAAAAGCAGCAAAATCTGCCAAGAAAAGTTTGGTTTTGATTACTTCCGATAAAGGGATTCTAGCGATCGCAGCTGTAAGTGGTGTTCATGTTGCTAAATCTCTAACCACCAAACCTGAAATTCCCAAGATTGAACAACCAGAGGAAAACATCGAAGAGAGTGTAGACTTAACCGGAGCAGCTATTGCTGGCGCAGCCGGAGCAGCAGCTGTTGCCGCAAGTACAGATGATAAAGATGAGGCTATCGAGCTAGATAATACTGACGAAAGAGCTATCACATCTGACGAAAAGCCAAAAAGTGGCAAGAAAAAACTGATGAAAATACCTGATTTCTCAAGCTTTAGGTTAAAGGTTGGCCTAGGAATTGCTGGAGTAGTGCTTCTCGTAGTTCTGTGGTTTGTGGCTTTTGTTGTTATGCCTAAGGCTACCGTGACAGTAAATACCGATACTTCAACCACTAGTGTAAATACTCAAGCTATATTCCGAGTAGGTGCAGAAGAAGTCGATGTTGAAGAGAACATAATACCGGCTGAGCGAGTACAAGCAGAAAAAATTGATAGCATAAAAGTACCAGCTACCGGCCAAAAAGACATAGGCGAGAAAGCTACGGGCACATTGACACTAACCAACTGTATCGACGACGGTGAACAGAAAGTCGTTCCTGCTGGAACAAGATTTACAAAAGACGGACTAACATTTGTAACTGCTGAGCAGGTAATATTGCCGTTCGCTATCGTTGCAGCCGGTGACTGTATCAGCGCAGATTTCGGAAGAAGCCGGGACGTAGATGCTGTTGCCGAAGAAGCAGGACCTCAGTACAACATATCCGAAGGTAGCTATAACTCCAGCATAAGTGGCATACAAGCATATGGGTCGGATATGAGTGGTGGAAGCTCTGAGATTGTCAAAGTAATTTCCGATGAAGATGTGCAAAAAGCCGAACAGCAGCTAAAAGGCACCAGCAAAACAGCTGCACTTAACGAAATGAAGTCACAATTAGAAGAATCAGGGAAGACACCGGTCGAAGAAACTCTGGCAGAAGGAACTCCGAAAACAACCGTAGTTCCGGCAGTAGGAAAAGAGGCGGACGAAGTTGAAGTTACCATAACTATCACCTATAACTTACAAGGTGTTAACGAAGACGATTTGTCTGCAGTTCTAGATCATGAAATTAATGAAAAGATGGGTGAAGATAAAAAGAACATCAAAGATAATGGCATAGAGGCAGTTAGATTCCAGGTAAGCGATAACTCTAATGAGGCAGACACTAACGTCACGCTTCAAACAGTTGCAACGCTGGGGCCAGACATAGATGAAGCTGCCTTAAGAGAGGAGATTGCTGGAAAAAAACGTGGTGATATCGAAAAGCAAATCGAAGAAATTGATGGAGTTAGATCCGTGAGCGTAGAGTATTCTCCTGCCTGGGTTACTACAACTCCTAAAAGTGCCGATAAGATAACAATAGTTTTTAACGAACCAGATGAAGAATAACCAAGAACAGCCACTAGAGGGTGAGTTGATCGGCCTTGATATTGGCGAGAAAAATATTGGAGTTGCTAGAATTAGTACTTTCGCAAGAATAGCTGAGCCCCTGGAAACTATTAACGCAAACTTGGATGCATTTACAGCCATTTTGACAGCTGTTAAAGAACATGATGCTGTAGCAGTAGTAATTGGGCTGCCAAGGGGCTTAGATGGGCAGGAAACAGCTCAGACGGCAAAAATTAGACAGTTTGTATCTGAATTTTCTAAAAAAACTGACAAACCGTTATATTTAATTGATGAAGCAGGTACGACAAAGGAAGCAGAAAAAAGATTAACATCAAATCCGAGTGCAAGTATTGATAGTCTTGCAGCTACCATATTTTTGGAGGATTTTGTGTCATCCGACAAACAATCCCTAATGAGGTATTAGATCATGTCAAGATTTCACGTAGATCGTCAGCATCGTCGAAGAGGAAGGGTAAATTTCTGGATAGTACTCCTGCTTTTACCACTGCTTACCCTACTGGTAGTGTCGTTCAGTTTTGCCTACTGGTACCAGTCCAATCTACAACCATTGTCGGAGCACACGTCAGAGGTAATCGTGAACATACCTGAAGGGGCATCAGCAGGCGAAATAGCAGAGTTACTAGAAGAAACTGGTGTTATAAAATCTAGTTTTGCATTTGATTTATACACAAGATTAAATGGTCATCGCAATGATTTGCAGGCCGGAGGCTATAAAATTTCGCCGAATAGCAGTGTCCAAGAGATAGTAACACGACTGGTGAACGGTGATGTGGCGACAGATTTAGTCATAATACTACCAGCAAGAAGAATAGATCAGGTTAAATCAGATTTTATTAATTCTGGATATGAACGAGACGAGGTGAACGCTGCGTTTAACCCTAAAAATTTCGTAGACCACCCTGTCTACAAATACATTCCCAACGGCGCAACCCTAGAAGGTTTTATATACCCAGACAGCTATCAGAAAACTACCCAAACCGAAGCAATAGAGATTTTAACTATCGCGATGGATGAGCTGGACGAAGTAATCACTCCCGAGTTGACTCAAAAGTTCGCCGAACAGGGCTTAACGGTTTTTCAGGCAATCACCCTTGCTTCGATAGTTGAGAGCGAGGTGCCTGCTGCTTCTGGCGATAGGGCTACGGTTGCACAGGTTTATTTAAAGAGGCTTGCTGAGGGAATGCCACTGCAGGCCGATCCTACAGCCCAATACGGTACACTTCTAGCTACGGGTACTGCAGATGACTGGGCAAATTACGATACGCCGTACAATACCTATCTGTATACTGGATTACCTCCTGGTCCGATCTCAAACGTCAGTGCATCTTCTCTTGAAGCTGTCGCTTACCCGTCAAATACAGACTATCTATTCTTTGTAGCTGATGACGATGATGATAATGTTACACATTTCTCCAGAACTTTTGCTGAACATGAGGAGAATATTGCTAAATATTGTCAGGTGAAATGCAACAGCTACTAGTGTTACAGCACTTGACAAAACGCTATAGTTTTTGTTAATATTTCCTGCGTAGTGACAAAGATATAAACTATTTTTAGAAAGTTGATTATATCTGTTGCTATTGTTGATTTAAAAAGCATAGAAGTTAATAAATAACAGAGTTGATGAAAAACCACCTCTGAAACATAAGCTAAACGCAAGAATCAACAGACTTTGGCCATGCGAGCATAGCAATATGTGGCTAAAAGGAGAATTTTATTCGTACTTCAACTGAAAGTGCTACTAAACCAGCACAATCGTTAGTAAAACAAGTAGAGTCGACTGCAAAGTCGGTTAACCACGTAGTTAAGCGACGTTACTTTAGGAGTAAACGTCGTATTTTGCGTAACAGTCTCGTAATTATCAATGTTGCCGTAGTAGTCATGGTAATGGGGTTTGTTCTAGTATCCAGAAGGCCTACAACTACAACAAATATCGCAACACCATTGAATAATGCCCCAGATGAACAAATAGCCGATCCATTGGACACGCTGTCTAGTGCTGACATAGCAGTTAACATCGCACAGCTTGCCCGATTAGATGAAGTAACGGCAGTCGCAAACAATGCAGACACAGTTAATTCACAACTAGAAATTGTACCAGCTGATACACAGGTAGTAGCGAAACCACAAATCGTAACGACCGACATTAAGACCATCCAGGACTTAAAAACTTATGTGACAGTTGAGGGCGATACAGTATCCTCAATCGCAGATAAATTTGATCTATCTGCAGAAACTGTCCGATGGTCAAATGATCTAACTGGTAATACCGTTGCAGTAGGCACAAAATTGAAAATACCTCCAATAAACGGACTAGTTTACGAAGTCAAAGACGGGGATACTGTCGAAAAAATTGCAGAAAAATATAGTGCCGACAAAGATAAGATTATAGCTTTCAATGATGCAGAAATCGTGGGCTTAAAATCAGGACAGCAAATCGTAATCCCTGGTGGAGAAGTTCCTGCTCCGGTGAGAAATAGCGTACCAACATATGGTGGGTTTAGGTTTGGTGGCTCAGCAGTCTACGGCTACAACGGCTACGATTACGGGTACTGTACTTGGTACACTGCGAATAGACGCGCAGAAGTAGGCAAAGCTATTCCTGCTAATCTTGGAAATGCAAGTACGTGGAAGGTGTTATCGCAAAGGGCAGGAATCCCGGTAGGCAGCAAACCAAAGAAACACGCTGTTATTTGGACTCCACCCCGAGATTATTATGGTCACGTAGGATTTGTAGAAGAAGTTTATCCGGACGGCAGTGTACGCGTTTCCGAAATGAATGTTCGAGGTTGGGGCGTAAGATCCGAGAAGGTCCTTACGCCTGCTCAAGCAGCAGGCTACTCATACATTTATTAAATGATATTGGCCTGAAATAAACCTGCTTTCTAGCAAAGCTAGAAACTTTGTTTATTTCATCTTGGCTTATCTTTAATTTTCTCGTCTACGTACTCGCTTCAACGTACAGCAGCGTACGTCTCGTTCCGTTCGTCAACGAAAAAATCCAAGCTAAGCTCAAGCCAATACCTTTTAAGGAAACAAGACCGTACAAAGGATATTATTCATTAACAGGGAAGTGATTTATAATAGGGGTATATGTTTGTTGATAATGCGACAGTAATCGTTACAGCCGGTAAAGGTGGTAACGGGATTATTAGTTTTAGAAGAGAACGCTATATAGCCAAGGGTGGTCCAGATGGTGGTGATGGTGGTGATGGTGGTGATGTTGTCTTTGTTGCTAGCGATAATGAAAACACATTAGCTAATTTTAGATACCAAAAGGAACTGAAAGCAGCAGACGGTGCAAATGGGGCCAATGCTAAAAGACACGGCAAGAAGGGTCGTGACCTAGAAGTTAAAGTACCTGTTGGCACCCAGATAACCTTAAATAACGAGTTAATTGCTGATTTTATGGAAGACGGCCAGACAGAAGTAATAGCTATTGGTGGTAAGGGCGGCTTTGGCAACGCTCACTTTACTAGCAGCACCAGGCAAGCGCCAAAGATTGCAGAAAAGGGCGAAGATGGTGAAGAGTTTGAGCTAGAGCTTGAGTTAAAAATCATAGCTGATGTTGGTTTGGTCGGACTTCCTAATGCCGGTAAAAGTACCCTGCTTGCTAAAAGCTCCAGTGCTAAACCTAAGATTGCAAACTATCCCTTTACAACCCTAAATCCTCATCTAGGCGTAGTGAAAGTCGGTAAAGGCCAAGAAATATTAATGGCCGATATCCCTGGACTGATTGACGGAGCTTCACAGGGTAAAGGTTTAGGTGACGAGTTTTTACGACATGTTGAGAGAACTCAGGTACTATTGCATCTGATTGACAGTTACTCAAATGATGTGGCGCAAGATTACAAAACTATTATTAAAGAGTTAAAAGATTATAAAATTGATCTTAGTAAAAAGCCTCAGATTGTCGCTCTTACAAAAATCGAAGGCTTAGATACGGATATTGTGAGCGATCAGCTAAAAAGCCTTAAAAAAGTGTCAAAAGATAAACAGGTTTATCGCATATCAGCGCTTAGTGGGGAGGGTATGAAAGAGATGCTTTATGGCCTCTATGATATTGTTCAAAAGCAAAGAGAGAAACAAGCCACAGAAGAAGAAAGCATTCCGGTAATTCGAGTAGTAGAAGAGGAAGACGAGTGGAGTGTCGAGTTAGAAAAAGAAAAAGTTATTATTCGCGGCAATAGAATTGAGCGTTTTGCGAAGCGCACTGACTTCGAAAGTGAAGACGCTGTCAGGAGACTACGTGACATTATGCGAAAATTTGGAATCATGAAAGAATTTGAGAAGAAAAATATTGAACCAAATTCTAAAGTTTATTTTGGTGATAACAGAGAAGACTACCTGGAGTACTAGCTTTAATAGCCCAGTAGTTGTTTGCTACACTAGCTAACATATGGCCCAGACCTTCTATTTTTATGACTTGGAGACCTCAAGTGGCAGTCCACGCGATGGACGGATTATGCAATTTGCGGGCCAGAGAACAGACGAAAATCTTGAGATAATTGGTGAGCCAGATAATATCCTGGTGCGTTTAGCAGATGACGTAATTCCTGAACCAGATGCTGTGTTAGTACATAAAATAACGCCACAAAGGGCGCAAACAGAAGGCATCACTGAAGCAGAGTTTGCTAAGTTCTTTCAGGAAAAAATTGCTACTGCCGATACGGTTTTTGTGGGTTATAACAACATTAGGTTTGATGATGAGTTTATGCGCAGGGTTTGTTATAGAACTTTTTACGATCCGTATCAATGGCACTGGAAAGACGGAAAAAGCAGGTGGGATTTACTTGATGCGATGCGAATGATGCGAGCTTTGCGACCTGAAGGCTTAAAGTGGCCGATGCTTGATGGCAAACCAACGGTAAAGCTCGAGTTAATGGCCAAAGAAAACGATTTATTGCATGAGAATGCTCATGACGCTCTCAGTGATGTTCAGGCATTAATACAGTTAGCACAAAAGTTCAAAAGTTCACAACCAAAACTCTTTGGCTATTTACTAAATGCTAGAAGTAAAAAAGCTGTTTCTTCGCTGGTAAGCTCTGGTGAACCGTTCGTCTACACTTCCGGAAAATACAGTAGTGAATATGACAAAACTACAGTCGTTTATCCGTTGTTTGCACACCCTAGACGAGAAGCAGCTATTGTATATAATCTACGCGAAAATCCAGAAAAATGGTTCAATAAACCTGCGGAGGAGCTAGTTAAGCATTGGCAAGTAAGGTACGGTGATGACATTGAGCGTCTGCCGGTAAAAACTCTGCAATTTAATAAATGTCCGGCTGTTGCACCGATGGGTGTTTTGGACGAGGAATCTCAGGATAGGCTGAGCGTTGATTTAGAAGAGATTTCTAAAAATTTGAGCATTATAAAAAGCAATCAAAACTTTATTTCTGAGCTAGAAAAAGCGCTGGATATTATCGAAAACGCTCAACAAACAAAACTCTCTCTAGACGATTCAGTAGATAATAAAATTTACGATGAATTTTGGGTTGACTCCGATCAACGAGAACTGCAGCTAATTAGGGCAGCAGAACCAAATGAAATTAGTGGTCTAATAACTACAGTTAAAAACCAAAGAATCAGAGATATGATTCCTTTGTACATAGCGCGAAATTTCCCTAACGTACTAGATAGTGAGCAGCGTGAGAAGTGGGAAGAGCACAGGCAAAAAGTGTTCTATGGAGGAGGAGAAAAAAGTAGATTTTCTAAGTTCTCCAAACGTATGCAAGAGTTAGGTAAGTCAAAGCTTAATTCGGAGCAAGAGTATCTTCTTACAGAGTTGCAGCTTTATGCCGAGTCAGTATTGCCGGAACCATCCTAGATGGTCAAGTACTGAATCTTGTTTATAGCTTCTGTTAAAATTCGACTTTTTTCTTTGTACAAAAGACTAATAAGATAGGCGAAACTAACAATACAAAACATTGTTGCTATATTATCGAAACCAATTTGAACTTCTGTCCCAGGTATATAACCCAGAACTATAAACTGCATCATTACTACAATGCCACCTCTCTTCTATTAAGCTTAAGGTAACATAAAATGGACTAAAAATCAAGTATTTAGTTTGGTTTATTGCGTCTTGATGCCGGTCGTACTTTTTTATCCAGCCAAATTATACGGTCTCTATTGAGCATAAAAATAGTAGTAGAGCCTGCTAAAATCAAGTAACTGAATCCTTTCCAGAACCAGCCTTCGGCAACAACATTGAACCAAGTTCCGCCTACCAAACAAACTACAACAAAAATATCCCAAGCCCATTTAACCCAAGAGATGTCGGGGAAGAAAACGTGGCGTAGAGATTCGCTGCGAACTTTTGCATAATGCAACCATCTATCAGCCCAGTCATGATTTGCGGCAAGCAAGCCCAGGCCCGCGATTAACAGAGGAATTCCACCCGGCCCAGGCAGGGGCCCCAGTAGTGGTACAAGAATCAAACAAATAACTCCTGCTATGTCGGTGAGTATGATTTTTATCACACTATTTCGTCGTTCTTCATCTTTTGACATGTACTCTAACAGTATACTTTATAACTTTTACACTTGTGAAAGAATAAATCTCTGCTACTCTAAGGGTAAGTTCAAGTGTAAAACAAAGAGGTTAGAATGCACACGAGACACATAAACAGAAATCCTAGGGGCGGATTGTACCCCGGGAGAAGAGAAGTTGATACTAGACCAGATATTGAGTCAGTGAAAGTTCCAAGTGTAAAGATAGGTCGTTATGTTGATTTTAGTGGTGATGGGGTGCTGTTCGCCAACTACCTTAGGCGACTAGAACTAGATGAAGGCAACGCTAGAGGACTCTCAAAAGGATGGTTCTCAATAGCCATGTCACCTATTTTTGTAGAGTACGCAGACATAACAACAGGCTTAGGTGAAATGCTGGTTGATAGAGCAAGACCTCGAACGTATGCAGGCGAAGTTCGCAGAACCGTTGAAAGTTTACGCACCAATATAAGAGGTATCACAGCTAGCGACAGTGAGAGAGTAGATAAACTTAATGCATCAAGAAAAGAAGCAGTCGCAACGGCTATAGCAAATGGCGATCATGTTGATGAGATTCAAGAATTTTCCTGGCTGCATGAACCGGAGTCATCAAGATGGGGTACATCGTTATTTAGTCTTTTAAAGCAGCCCAAGGTTATGGCTACAAGTGGGAGCACCACTGCACACGAATACGGATTTCCGATAGCGCAAGGCTTACAAGACCAGATTTTACGAGATGATCTTGCAGAGTTAATCAAAAGCGAAGGCTTACCACTACCTGAGCAAATGCAAAAAGGAAAACGACCGGTAGTGCCAGCATTGTCTCTGCACAGAGAATTGTCAGGAATGGTGGGAGGAGAGCCAGTTTTGCCAGTTCCTCCTCAAGTACAGCTCGGACCACTAGAAATTCATCGATTTTGACAAAATTACCACTAAGTATTGTGGTATAATCATTTTTAAGGGATGGCAAGAGTAGCAATATTTGAAACATATGCTCCGGTGCACTTTGACGGCGAAGAAGATTTTTTCGGTAGAGTCACTGCACTAGTGAGAGACCACCTAGATGATAATAGGTCATCTGGTGGTGTTGTCACGCGAACAAGCGATAGATTGATTGCTGGCGTAAGCAACCGAGCACAAGTTTTCAACGAGGGCAGGTACTACTTCGGCAGACTATTAGTTCCCAATGTTACGCACAACAGTAGAAAATTGGACCAAATTCGCGATCAGCTTCTTGAACCAGATGGTGCATACACTAAGTTTGCCGGTGCTCTTATGGAGCTGACAATTGATAAAATTTCAACGGTTGAAATTGGAACAGCAGCAGGCAGAAACACATTGATTGTTGCCGGTAATTCCAGACAACTAGATCCAGACATCAAAGTAGTTGATAACTCACTTGCAGAGTACACAGATGTAGTTGTGGATGCGACTAATAACTTAGTGAGGAGAAGGCAGTCAATGGAAGGCGCTAGTTTTAATACCCTTAATGGCTGTATGCCGATTGCCTCTCTAGGCAATGTTGCAACTACGGGTATTGATACCGAACTGCTGGTCAAGAACATAGGTGAATTGGTCGAGGATCCACTAGAAACCTTTGTAGAGATACCGCAGGATGGTCTGGTGACAGTACTCAAGAGTTAAATCTTACATTTTGACCGATACAAAATAAGTATTTATAATAGAATGTCATGTCTGAGGTGATAAAGGTTCAGGGTGCTCGAGAGCACAATCTGAAAAATATCGATATAGATATACCCCGCAACAAGCTGGTGGTTATTACTGGATTGAGTGGATCTGGTAAATCTTCGTTAGCGTTCGACACTATTTATGCCGAAGGTCAACGACGCTACGTCGAATCTTTGAGTGCCTATGCACGCCAATTTTTGGGACTTATGGAAAAACCCGATGTAGATTACATCGAAGGCTTAAGCCCAGCGATATCAATTGACCAAAAATCTACTTCTAGAAATCCTCGCTCAACTGTCGCGACTGTCACAGAAATTTATGATTATTTGCGACTACTTTACGCACGGATTGGGACTGCACACGGACCTGATGGCAAGCCAATTCAGACAATGACCACTCAGGACATTGCCGAAGGTGTAGAACGTCTACCCGGAGGCCATAGGTTGATGGTTTTAGCGCCCGTAGTTATCGATAAAAAAGGTGAGCACGCCCATATTCCAGAACTATATACTCGTCAAGGTTATGCAAGAGTTCGCGTTGATGGAGTCGTGTACAGCTTAGAAGAATTTCCGAGTTTAGATAAAAAATACAAACACAATATTGAAGTGGTCGTTGATAGGGTAGTCAATAATGAAGATCAAAAAAGCCGAATATTCCAAGCTGTAGAAAACGCTTTGCAGTTGGCCGATGGACAGCTGGCTGTTCTTGATGTCGATGATGAAGATAAACTACACCGGTTTTCACAGAGATACTACAATCCAGATTACCCGGATTTCATTGCGCCGGACATGGAGCCACGGACATTTAGTTTTAATAACCCACACGGGGCCTGTCCAGTATGTACAGGTCTTGGTAACAGACTAGAAGTCGATCCGGAACTAGTAATGCCAAACGGTAAGTTGACAATTGCAGAAGGGGCGATTCGTCCGTACAATCGGATGGCTCCTGATGCATGGAATATGAAGAAGATGGCAGCCGTTGCTGAGAGGTACAAGTTTTCAATCCATGTTCCGACGTCAGAACTTACTGAATCACAATTAGAAAAAATCTTGTACGGGACGGCCAGAGAAACTTACTCAATTGCTCTCGGGTCTGGTAGATATTTCGACACAACTTATGAAGGCGTTATACCAAATCTCGAACGACGCCACAAAGAGACCGACAGTGACTTTATGCGTCGTGAAATTGAGCGATTCATGGTTGAGCGTCCATGCCACGCCTGTCATGGCAAGCGTCTGAAACCCGAAGTTTTGGCGGTTACGGTTCACAATCAATCAATCATGGACATTTGTGAGTTGCCTGTTGCAGACGCAGTTGAGTTCTTTGCCAAACTAAAATTAAGCGAGAGAGAGCTTAGGATCGCTAAGCAAATTATTAAAGAAATTAACGACAGGCTCAGATTCCTGCATGAAGTCGGGCTAGGCTATCTAACACTAGCCAGAAGTGCTAGTACCTTGTCTGGTGGAGAAGCTCAGAGAATTAGACTGGCAACGCAAATAGGTTCAGGATTGCAGGGTGTTTTGTATGTTTTGGACGAGCCATCAATAGGCCTTCATCAGCGTGATAACGAACGGTTGATAGCGACACTGAAGCGACTGAAAGAACTAGGTAATACAGTAATTGTTGTCGAACACGATGAAGATACAATCAAAACCGCAGATTATTTAGTAGATATTGGTCCGAAAGCTGGAGTTCATGGAGGTGAAGTAGTAGCACACGGGAAGCCTGAAGATGTAGCAAAAACTAAAGCCAGCATTACGGGTCAGTATTTACGCGGTGAACTAAAAATTGACATGCCAAGAACCAGGCGTAAAGGTAGCGGTAAAACATTAAATGTTCGTGGTGCGCGTGAGCACAACTTAAAAAACATTGATGTAGAAATCCCGTTAGGCAAGATGGTGGTTGTCAGTGGAGTAAGTGGTTCCGGCAAAAGTACATTAATTAACGACATTGTTGCAAAAGAACTGCACGTAAGGCTTAATCGTGCTCACGAGGCAGTTGGTAGGCATGATGATATTGAGGGAATCGATAACCTGGACAAAGTTATTATCATTGATCAGTCGCCAATTGGTAGAACCCCTCGGTCTAATCCTGCAACATATGTTGGACTTTTCACTCCAATTAGAGACTTATTTGCTGCAACCCCTGAAGCGAAAATTAGGGGCTACAAGCCAGGCAGATTCAGCTTTAACGTTAAGGGTGGACGTTGCGAAAACTGTCAGGGCGACGGAATGATAAAAATTGAAATGCACTTTTTGCCTGATGTTTATGTCCCGTGTGAAGTTTGTAAGGGCAAGCGCTACAACCGTGAAGCACTAGAAATTCACTACAAAGGTAAAACCATTGCCGACATTTTAGAAATGACAGTCGAGCAGGCGTTCGAATTTTTCCAGAACATACCAGCAATAGCACGTAAGTTAGAAACACTAGTTCAGGTAGGCTTGGGCTACATGCATCTGGGCCAGTCCGCAACAACACTGTCAGGCGGAGAAGCTCAGAGAGTGAAGCTTGCTACCGAGCTGTCTAAACGCTCAACAGGCAGAACGCTTTATGTATTGGACGAGCCAACAACGGGGCTGCATATGGATGATGTAAATAGGTTGCTCGAAGTTTTGCATGCCCTGGTCGATACAGGCAACAGCATGGTGATAATCGAACACAATTTGGACGTGATCAAAAACGCAGATCACATTATAGATATGGGTCCAGAAGGTGGAGCAGGTGGTGGACAGGTAATTGCCGAGGGCACACCTGAGCAAGTCTCTAAAGTAAAAGATTCATTTACCGGTCAATTTTTAAAAAACATCATAGCTAAATAATGAAAACATCGCCGGTTTGTACTTTTAGTAACTTGTCCAATCCGGACATCGCCAATAATTTCCATGCGATTCAAGTAATTGATAGAGCCGCGACCGACTGCCTAGACACCGACCCCTACGATGAACCACAAAGAGCAGCCGCGCTTTTAGCAATACTTTTTGCTACTGTGCAAGAGCAACAACCAAAGAGAATTTACTTCGAAGGAAACGACACCTCGATAATGGCGCAGTCATATTACGCCCTGGATGACCTATGGTTAGAAGATGACCTAGAGCTTTTTGAAGACCCAAAGTCATTTATTGAGCGCAATAAAAGGCTAAACGTATATCTTGAAGCTACATGCTTGCTACTGTCGAACATGGATTTAAATCCCAACAATAATCCAATTGTTGCGGCGCTCGATAGTTGAGTTCAATCTGTTATAATAGTATTAAAGAAACGAGGAAAATAATGTCAGACAGTATTGAATTAGTAGCAGAGAAACGTGAAATTACCGGTAAAAAGGTACGAGCTTTGCGAGCTGAGGGTTACATCCCAGCAACGGTTTATGAAAAAGGAAAAGACTCAATCAATGTTAGAGTTCCGTATATTCCACTAACAAAAGCTTATGCAACAGCAGGGCAGGGACAACCAGTAGAGCTAACTGTTGATAAGAAAAAAATCCTAACTATGATCAAGGATGTTCATATTGACCCTGCTAAAAATACTATTATGCACGTTGCTTTTCATGCAGTGAACGCTAATGATCCGGTGGAAGCTGAAATTCCTGTGCATATTGAAGGTGATGTTCCTGCTGAAAAGGCTGGAAACTTTATTGTCCGACCAAACGACCACGTACTAGTGAAAGCATTGCCTGCAGACCTGCCTGAAGTATTGAACGTAAGTGCCGAAAAACTAGTAGAGCCCGGCGATCACATCACTGTTGCTGATATTGCTGCAGTTCCAAAAGTAGAGATTCTTGCAGAGCCAGAAACCGTGTTAGCTACAGTTGAAGAGCCACGAAAAGTCGAAGAAGAACCAGAAGAAGCTGAAGTTGACGCAGCCGATGTGCCAAGCGCTCACGGTGGCGATGAGGGTGATTCCTCCGAAGAGCCAAAAGAAGACGAATAGGCGTAACCGTTATTGACATATTTAGTCATATTTGGTATAATATTATACTATGACAGAGTATGCCTCCGAAACCCCCATCTTTGATATAGGACAACCCGAATCAGCAAGCACAGTCCTAGATGTTGCACCTAATTCCTCTAAGTATTTTAGGTGTGAAGATGGTAATCTACTAAGCCCAGTAGATACGGTTACGATGTTAACCAGGCTAGAACTCGATGTTGACCCTCATCAAATTCAACAAATGGTAGAGCCTAGCCTTTTAGGGATAGCAAACGCAACGCATGTTGCGATCCTCCAGCATCACAACGAAAGAATCCGTCGTGCGCTAGATGCTAGTACGTGGTTTACGGAGTATTCTCAGATTCAAGCTTAGTCGTCTTGTAAGAAGCCACCAGATTGATGTTTCCAAAGCCTCGCGTAGCGTCCATTTTTCTTTTTAACTAGTGCAGAGTGTGAGCCTTCCTCTACAATTTTTCCTTCGTCCAGGACTATTATTCTGTCCATTTTTTGAATTGTACTTAGGCGATGAGCAATCACAATTGCTGTCTTGCCTTCCATCAATTTCCACAGAGCATCCTGTATTAACTGTTCACTCTCAGAGTCAAGTGCAGAGGTAGCCTCATCAAGCAATAGAATTGGTGCATCTTTAACCATCGCTCTTGCGATTGCAACTCGTTGTTTTTGGCCTCCGGATAGTTTAACTCCACGCTCGCCGACTAGTGTTTCGTAACCTTTTTCAAGAGAATTTATGAATTCGCTAGCATGCGCGTTATCAGCTGCTTTGGTTATATCTTCGTCGCCTGCATTCTCGTCTCCGTATGCGATATTTTCACGTAGTGAACGATGGAAAAGCAACGGTTCTTGTGGAACGTAACTGACAATACTGCGTAAATTGTCTTGTGTAACATCACGGATATCGACACCATTAACCTTAATTGATCCAGATTGAATGTCTTTAAATCTAAGAAGAAGTTTGGTCAAGGTAGTTTTACCCGAGCCTGAATGACCAACCAGGCCTATCTTTTCTCCATTTTTAATATTCAAATCAAAGTCTTCGAATAATTTATTGTTGTCGTGTGAAAACGTGACATTCTCAAAATTAATCCGTCCATCATCATTAGGCATATTTACAGGATTTGCAGGGTCAACAATTTCTGGCTTGCGCATTAGGTTTTGTGCACCTTCTTCTGCATCGCCAAGTGATTTGTTTAGGTTACGCAAGGTGCGCTGAGAAAAGTCCCACAACCTTATGGTTAGATTGGTTGTATATGTGTATACCAGAAATACCGTCCCGATTTCAGCATCATAAATCATGACGCTAACAACGGCCATTATTAGAGCTAGTGAAGAAATAGTGCCCGTCGATAGAGCAAAGATGTTTTCACGATGAAGCTGCGCCCATTTAAGTTTATGCGTAGAGTTCTCCAAAGTTTTTGTAGCTCGTGCGAATCTGGAGTTCTCATAAGATTTTCTTGCAAAACTTTTTACTGCCAACACATTGGTAATCATGTCTGCCAGATAGCCTGTCACAATGTTCTGCTTTGAGGCTTCTACCGAAGAAAGCTGACGTATTCTTTTGGTAATTTTTACTGCAATAACCATGTAAACTACCGAAAGAGTGTAGAACATTATCACGTAAGTAGGCACTCTAGACCAAAGTACTATCCCTGTTGCAATAAAAATAGTAAGTAGCCCATAAACCTCGAACACAAAGGTATCGGCTATGCGTATATAGCTGCCTACGAGCTTGTTGCTTCTAGAAACAAGCGAGCCTCCAAATGAGTTGTTATGGAACTCCATATCTATCTCAGTAAAGTGATTAAAAATCCTGCGCATTAAGTCTCTAACAACTTTGGCTTCTACCGTCCAGACAATGTAGATAACAATTCTCCAACCAATCGTGTTCGTAAAAAGGATAAGACCTGTATACAGAAGAAGCTCAGGACCGAACGAAGCCCAAACTTCACCTGATGTAAACTCCCCGGCAGTTAGTTTGTTTAACACGTCAGCAGCAATTAGTGGGGGGATTATCTGGTTTAAGATTAAAAGTATCGGATGCCAAATCAGCAATACTAGGACGTATTTTTTATACTTCCATGCATGTTCAAAATATAGCCTAAATATATACTTCGTTACTGACATTTTTCCTCAAACTTTTTTGTATTGGACCGGCTTTTAATTTTTATTCTAGCCGTTCTTGCAAGAATTTAAATTTAGAAGGTTAACTATACTCTAGTTTAAATTCTAATGCAAACACCTTTATTTTATCTGTTAGAATTATTTTGTGGATAACGAAGATAAATCACCCGAAAAATTAAGAGCAGCAGAATCATCTAAAGATGAGTCAAATTCTGATGATGATGCCGAAAATGAGGGGTCAGAAAATAAAGAATCGGAATCTAAGGCCGAATATCAACCAAAAAATGAATCAAAAAAAGAGAAGCCCGCAAGTTTCTTTACGGCAAAAGACAAAGAAGGCAAACCAGTAAGTCTATTTGACACAGGAAAAGATAATGCCGAAGAAGAGAGTAGTTCAGAAAATGAGAGCGCATCTGAAACTTTGGCCGAAGAAAGTGATGAATATTCAAATTTAGAATCTGAAGTAGGAGAGCAAAAAGCTGACGATGAACCTGGATTAAGTGAACTAGAGGCGCAAGAGGTCGCAGTGGCTTTAATCGAGTCTAGAAATGAAGAGTTAACCGGAGAACTGTCCGGTGCTGATGAGGATAGCCCTGAAGAACTAGAAATTTTAGCAGATATAGCATTTTTAGAATCTTTGAGAGAAAAGATGGAGAGTGGTGAAGATTTGACTGAAGAATCTATTGACGAGGCGTTTGCAGAGACTGCCGAAGATTTAGGTGTAGATCCAGTCGAAAATTCGGTGGGTGAAAGTGTCGAAATCGTTGCTGAAGAAGTAGATTCAGAAGAAGTGCAGGAACCCGAATCAGAACAGGAAGAAGAATCAGAGTTCGAGAGTACAGATATTGAGGAGGTTGCTGAAGAACTCGATGAGGATAAGGACGATACTGCAGCGCCACCAACCCCACCTACTCCACCAGTTCCACCCACTCCACCCGTACCCCCAACACCTACGAGCCCACCCGTACCTCCAACACCTCCGAGCCCACCTTCACCTCCGACCCCTCCAATTCCACCTGTGCCACCACCATCACACTATCCATACAATCCAAATCAACACAATCAAAACGCGCCAAATCCGAATCAAAATAATAATTCAAATACCGTAATCCATTACGTTGAGCGTCGCAGGAGAGGTAGAGACTTGTTGGTGGGTGGAATTATTGGCTACATTATTGGTCGGCGTGGAGGAAGAAAACGTACTGAGAAAAAATTAATTCCGAAAATTGAAAAGTTGGAACGAGAAGTCGAAACTTTGCATGACGTAATTACCGAGCGTGAAGAAAAAATTAGGAAAATTGCAAGAAAAAGTGCTGAGACTGAATATAAATTACGCACTGCAGAAGAGGAAATAAGCGAACTAGGGTCTGCTAGTACAGATCAAGTTAAACAAAAATCCAATCAAGAAAAATCAACCAAAAACAGGGCAGTTTCTTTGGTGGAAAATCGTCAAAAACGCGTCGAGATAAAGCAAACTTTGAAGCGACGTGAAGAGCTCGCATCTAAAGAATCGGTAGAGAAATTGACAAAGTTCACCCTGCCTGCGCTAGAAGTATTTAAGGAACGTAGATTGATGGATGGTAGCGAGAACAGCCCTAAACGAAAACGCTTTGAAGCCATGACCGAATCAGAATTGTTGGAACAAGCAGAAAATATAACTATCGAGGGAGCGTCTGTAGTGAAAATGTATCACGAAAAACGTATCACCAGGGACGGACTACTAGAAGTGGTTAAAAAATACTATCGCAAAGGAACCGGTAGTCACGAGCAAGTTTATTGGAAAGAGCTGAAGAACGATCCAAGCGTAGTGGATAAACATCGCCAGACTCTGGAAACTTTGCATGAAAGTGCTCAATCACCAAGCCCACGAAACAGCACTCTAGCCATAAACAGAGACACTGTATCTACGCCAAGTGATGTGGATAAGCAGAGATTTTATCAGCGTAATGCAGAATCGGACCAACAAGTTGTGCCAAAAGAAACCGACAACGCTAAAAAGCCGAAATCGTTGATGCCGTGGATTGCTGTGGTAGTTGTGATAGCCATATTGGCAGTTGGATACTTGCTTATCTCGCTAAACTAAAAAATATCCAACCTGTTATAATATATTAAAGACAACAGAGAAGATTTATGCAGAAGATAATTCTTTATTACAAATTTGTGCCGATTAAGGACCCGGAAATGACCGTTCGCTGGCAACGCGAGCTATGTACTCGATTGGGTCTGAAAGGACGGATACTAGTTAGCCCGCACGGCATTAACGGGACACTTGGTGGTGAGTTAGAGAATCTTCGTCTTTATCGTAGAGCAATGAGCGACACCAAAGAATTTAAGAATATAAAGTACAAGTGG
Organism: bacterium; assembly: GCA_030428125.1. Lineage (GTDB taxonomy): Bacteria > Patescibacteriota > Saccharimonadia > Saccharimonadales > SZUA-47 > JAUIBF01. Next base: position 256,290 of record JAUIBF010000001.1, read on the forward strand.
AGTAAGGGCGGAGAAGAGCATTTTCCTAAACTTAAAGTTAAAGTAAAGCCTGAGATTGTTGCTTTTGATGCTGCTGACGAAATCGTAGTATCAGAAAATGGAATTGAAAATGGCGGCAAACATTTAAAACCTGAAGCCCTGCATAAGTTAGTCGAAGAAAAAGGCGAAGACGTAATTTTCTATGATGGCCGTAATATGTATGAAGCGCAAATCGGCAAGTTCAAAAACACCATCATACCCAAGACAACAACTAGCCGCGACTTTAAAAAAGATATCGAAGAAGGCGATATTTCCAAGCATAAAGATAAGCCAATCGTTACCTACTGTACTGGTGGAATTCGCTGTGAGATTCTTAGCGCTATGATGATGAACCGTGGCTATCAAGAGGTCTATCAGATGGACGGTGGGATAGTGAAGTATGGTGAAAAATTTGCTGATGATGGGCTGTGGGAAGGTAAGTTATTTGTTTTTGATGACAGAATGCAAATGGGTTTTTCTGATAATGCCAAGGATATAGCCAGTTGTGAGTATTGTGGAAAAAAGACTTCACATCAAGTGAACTCTACAAATGTGCGTCGTAAATTACATGTAGTATGTCAGGAGTGTGCAGTTGAACACTCGCCTTCAAACTAAGCTTAAAGAACTTCCGAATACGCCTGGAGTTTACTTTCATAAAGATAAGTCGGGTGAAGTTATTTATGTCGGTAAAGCCGCTGTGCTTAAGAATAGAGTCAGGCAGTATTTTCAAAAATCTCGTAATCGAGATCCGAAAACCGAGGCATTAGTAGCAGAAATCGAAGATATTGAATGGATTGAAGTCGAAACAGAAATCGATGCATTATTTTTGGAAGCCGAGATGGTCCGTCGTTACATGCCTCGTTACAATATCCTGCTTAGGGACGACAAAAGCCTATTGTATGTTCGAATAGACATAAAAAGCGAGCACCCAACAGTAACTTTTACTAGAAGGCCACTCGATGATAAGGCTGAGTATTTTGGTCCGTACATTCAGGGGTACGCAGTTCGTAAAGCCCTCAGATTACTGCGCCGTATTTTTCCGTACGCAGTTACCAGGGAACAGGCAACAATGGGCAGTAAATTATACGAACAAATTGGCCTTGATCCGGGGCTGAATAGCGGCAAAACATCTATAGACGAGTATCGTAAGAATTTAAAAAACCTCATGTCATATCTTCGAGGAAATCGATCGGCGCTGATGCGCGAAGTAGAAAAGGAGATGAGGTTAGCTGCAGAAAACCATGAATTTGAAAAAGCTGCAGCACTTAGGAATAAATTATCTGAGTTAAAAAGTCTTAAGAAACAGGTTATTTTTTCTGATAGAGAGTTTATGGACATCTCTAAAGACAAGGGCCTTCAAGGCCTAGCTGAACTGTTGAATATAGAATTGCCGCCCAAAAGGATAGAGGGCTACGACATTAGTCATATGAGCGGAACTGATAATGTTGCAAGTATGGTGGTATTTGAAAACGGTATTCCAGCTAAATCATCATATAGGAAATTCAAGATGCGAAAGCTCGGCAACGATGACTTTGCGCATATGAATGAAGTAATCACTAGAAGGCTCGGCAAACAAAATGTTTCGTCTTGGGGATTGCCGAGTTTATTTTTGATCGATGGAGGCAAAGGACAGCTCGGAGCGGCCATTAAGGCTCGAAATAATGCAGAATGTGATAAACCAATGATTGGAATTGCTAAAAGAGAGGAAGAAATAGTTATTAGTAAAAAAGACCCGAACACTTCTCTTAATGTTAAAAATGCAACTCAGATGCAATTTGTAATTACAGAAACCAAAGACTTTTATTTGGTAAGAATGCCTTTGAGTAGTGATATTGTAAAGCTTCTTCAGCGCGTTCGTGACGAATCTCACAGATTTGCCGTGACATACCATTCAACACTTAAGCGAAATCGACAGACAACAAGTTGGCTAGATGAGGTGCCCGGGATTGGTCCTGCTACAAAAAAGAAGCTAATTAAGGAATTCGGAAGTTCCAAAGCTGTGCTGCAAGCACGTAAATCCGAACTCGAAAATTTAATTGGTGAAAGTAAAACTGCTATTCTAAAAACATACATAAGAGCTGAGAAAAAAAGTGATAAATAGTTTTAACAGTAAATTTTTTACGAAAAATAGAGAACGTCTGGCAGGAAAACTACCGGATTGTTTAATTGTAGTTACAGCTAATTGCATGATGCAAAAATCTGCTGACGAACCATATCAATTTAGACAAGATAGTAGTTTTTGGTATCTGACCGGAATAAATGAACCTGACGTGGTGCTGGTTATTGATACAAAAGAAGGTGAGTCTACCCTACTCCTTCCGGAACAAAATCAGTATCAGAAAGAATGGGATGGCGAGATTGATAAAATACACCTTAAAAAGATAAGTGGGATTGATAAATTTGAAACCAGAACTAATCTCGAGGTTATTTTAAAGCGAGCAAAAAATGCGGGCTTACAAATATGCCAGCTTTCTCCGATGCCGGATAGAGTAGAGCCCTATGGGTTTATGAGCAATCCAGCACGTAAACTTTTAGAGCAAGAAATAAACAAAATTGAATCAAAACCTAAAGACGTCAGACTGGAAATGGCAAAAACGCGACAAATTAAACAGTCGGAAGAAATAGAGCTAATCCAAAAAGCGATTGATATTACAGGAGAGTCACTGGACGAGCTTAAGCAAAATATTCAGAATTATAAAAATGAAGCCGAGTTACAACGAGATTTGCTGATTAAATTTCTAGAGAAAGGTAGTGACGGACATATGTTCGACCCGATTGTCGCTAGCGGCAAAAACTCAGCCACTATCCACTACAAGCAAAACAACGCAACAATAAAGAAGAACGAACTAATACTTATGGATGTTGGCGCTAAAACCGGAATGTACGGAGCAGATATCAGCAGGACTTGGTCGGTTGGAGACCCTACGAAGAGGCAGAAAGATGTTTTTGATGCTGTTTTGAAGGTACACAAGAATTCACTTTCAAGGTATAAGCCAGGGATGACTCTCAAAGAAGAACAAGATAATGTAAATAAAGATTTGTCTAAAGAGTACAAAAAGCTAAAAATTTCTGATAGACAGTTGCCGAACGGAATCTCGCATTTCTTAGGAGTCGACACTCACGATGCCGGGGATTATAGATCTCCACTAGAAATCGGATCCGTACTTACTGTGGAGCCAGGAATATACCTGCCTGATGAGGGAATCGGTGTAAGGATTGAGGACATTGTATTGATAACAAAAAATGGTGCACAAATTCTGTCTAGTAAAATAGACCAGAATCTTTAGCGGATCCTTAGGCTAAAATGCTATAATTACACTTAAGATGAGATTCAAAAAGTTTGTAATTCGATGGGGTGTGTCATCGCTTGGTCTATGGATTGCCTCAGAATTACTAGGTAGCGAAAGTGTAGATCTGGGTGGCAAATTAGGAGCTGTAATTATATCTGGATTAGTGTTAGCCATCGTAAACACTATCATTAGGCCGATCGTAGTTTTCTTAACCCTACCTGCTGTTTTGCTTACTTTAGGTATATTTATGGTTGTAATTAACGCCTTAATGGTAATGTTTGCTGCCTGGATTAGCCCCCTTGATGTAGACGGTTTCGGGATAGCATTAATAACCGGATTAGTAATAGGTCTGGTAAACTGGTTAGTAACAGCATTATTGGAGGATAAAAAATGAATGTTTGGAATATAATTACAGTCGTGTCGGCGATAATTATGAGTATATTGATTTTAGTACAAGTACGTGGAGCCGGTTTAGGCGCAGGACTTGGTGGTAGTGGAAGTAGTGAAATGAATACCGTACGTAGAGGTTCTGACAGGACTATATTCCAGCTCACAATAATTGCAGCAATAACTTTCGCACTTTCTATTTTGCTTGCAATTATTTTGGCCTAATCTTTTTTAGGTGGGAGCTAAAATATAAATTATGCCGATTATAGACAGAAGAACAAGACTTAGAGCCAGACGTGCACTGCGTAAGCAAAAACGACAAATGGAAGCAGTCACTGCTCAAGCTGATGATAATATCGACAAGCACGTGATGAGACGCTTTAGCAGATTGATGGCTGTAAGGCGTTTCGTTATTTTTTGGGTTGCTTTGGTCGCTTTGTTAGGGCTAGGCGCGTTGTGGCAAGTTCGTGGAATGGACAAATTTTATTTAGAAACTCGACCTGCGTCTGGTGGGACGTACCGGGAAGGAATAATAGGCACATTCACTAATGCCAGCCCACTTTTTGCGACAAGTTCCGTCGATACCGCAGTGTCCAGATTGCTATTCTCGGGGCTATTTAAGGTTGGTCCGGACGGCAAGGTATCAGGAGATTTGGCATCCAATTTAGAGGTTGACGAAGAAGGCAAGCTCTACACCGTTACCTTGAAGAAAGGTATAAAGTGGCACGACGGTGAGGAGTTTAATTCTGAGGATGTCTTATTTACATACGAGGTAATCCAAGACAGAGAAACAAGATCACCGTTGCGACCAAGTTGGGATGGTGTGAAAGTAGAAAAAATAGACGACTATAAAATTTCATTTGAGATACCAAACGCTCTAAGTTCATTCCGGTATGCATTGACTAACGGAATTGTTCCAGAACATTTACTTGGCAGTGTAGCTCCCACAGACTTAAGAAGTAGTAATTTCAACACCGTGCAACCAGTAGGTACAGGACCATATTCAATAAAGACGCTTGAAGTTGTCGGTCAGGATTTAGACACAAGACAGGAAAGAATTGCATTAGTTAAGTATGAAGACTTTTATGTTTCTAATGAGGGTCCAGATGGTATCGTTATACGCTCATACAGAACAGATGAGGCAATGCTTAAAGATTTTGAAGAACAAGTCATACAGTCGATGGTAGGCTTAAGTTTCTTGCCAGATAATTTGCTGGAGGATGATGAAATAAAACAAGTATCTGCACCACTAACTAGTGCTGTAATGGCGTTTATCAATAATTCTTCAGAAGGACTAAATGACAAAAAAGTGAGGAGAGCACTAGTCCAAAGCGTCGATAGTAATGAGTTGCGCAAAGGATTAAGTTTTAGCTCGATTGCTGTCGATAGCCCTTTTCTAAAAAGCCACTTCGCATACAATCCTGATATAGTCCAACGACCGTATGATTATGCCAAAGCCTTTGCGTTACTTGATGAAGCTGGATGGGAACTGAATGATAGTGGTGTTCGCGAAAAAGATGGTAAAGAGCTTAAAATAAGATTAGTCTCGCAGAGTTTGTCGGAGTACTCAGTTATTGCTCAAAAACTACAGCAGAACTGGGGCGCCCTAGGAGTTAAGGTAGAAGCAATACTCCAACCAGAAGAAGACATACAGTCTGGAGCGATTGCCCGGCATGATTACGACGTGCTGTTGTATGGAATTTCAATTGGTTATGACCCGGACGTTTTTGCTTACTGGCATAGCTCGCAGTTTGATCCAAATGCTGCAACTAGATTGAATTTCTCAGAATTCAGCGATAAGAAAGCTGACGAGGCACTTGAAGCAGGACGAACAAGAATTGATGAGGAGCTAAGAAACGTGAAATATCAACCATTCTTACAAGCCTGGAGGGACGAAGCCCCTGCGCTTGCCTTATATCAACCTAGATTTTCAATGATTGTCAGGGGTACATTTGAAGGGTTTCAAGGTGGGCAGTTAAGTACGGCGACGGACAGGTACTACTCGATTGGTAACTGGAAGATTAGAAATGCCGAAGTAGTCAAGGAAACCAATTTAAATAAAGGCGATGAGTAATAATAAGCAATTGTGACTAGCCAAATTCCTTATGCTATCATATGATTATTCAATGCTAATTTCGAGGAACAAGAAACAGTGAACAAGGTTGCGCATTACTTACAGCAACATCTAGTTGGTGAGGTATTAACAAGTCCGGATGTATTAAGTTACTTTTCTACGGATGAAAGTATTTTTCAGATACAGCCTATGTTGGTTGTGCATCCTAGATCGGAGAACGATTTAAGAAAAGCCGTGAGGTTTAGTTGGCAGCTTGCAGAGCGAGGCAGGAAGGTGCCAATAACCATTAAGGGCAAGGGTACTGATCAGTCAGGAGCGAGTTTAGGTAATGGAATTGTTCTGACAACTCCTGCTCATTTAAACAAGATTATTGAGCTAGATCCTAAATCTGGGGTCGTAAGCGCAGAGTCCGGTACAGTTGTAGCAAAAATCCAACAAACACTTCATACGCATGGCAGGTTTCTACCATCGGTTGCCAGTTCCGTAGAGACTATGACAATTGGTGGTTCGGTTGCCAATAATGACTCAGGCCCAACTGCCTACAAGTATGGCCCCGTCCGTGAATATGTGAGGGGGTTGAGGGTTGTTCTGTCCAATGGAGAATTAATCAGGACAGAAAGACTCAGTAAAAGAGAGCTGAACAAGAAGCTTGGGCTTGCATCATTTGAGGGCGAGATATATCGGTCTCTGGATAAATTAATTGAGGAAAATCACGACCTAATTGAATCGTTAAGCGAATTCGGAGATCGAAATAATGCGGGCTATGCGATAAATGATGTGAAGCTCAAAGATGGTTCGTTTGACTTGACTCCACTATTCGTAGGGAGTCAAGGAACACTTGGTTTGATTAGCGAGGTAACTCTAGAGACAGAACCACATAGCGCGCAAACAGATATTATTGTGGGTCAGTTTTCGGATAGACAAAGTGCATGGAATGCAGTTAAAAAAATAAATAATATAAAGAATGGTCCTATATCGCTCGAATTCATAGACAGAAGTTTAATTGAGTTCGTAGTTAAGAATAACCCAAATCTAGTCAAAAAAACTATAGATAAGACTTCCCCTGCGACAATTTTGTACGCTGAAATAGAGAAGAATACCAACCGAGCTTCTAAGAAAGTACAAAAGAAAGTACAAAAGATTTTTGAAGAGGCAGGAGCTGAAACGATCCAGGTTGATGAAGATAGTAGGCAGTCTTGGCTAGCACTTAAGGATAGCCCTTCGATTTTTCTATCCGGAGACAGTGGTAAAAAGGCCGCAATTCCTATTACAGACGATGCTTATATTCCGGTTGAGCGATGCGCAGAGTTTATTGAAAAATCTGAAGAAATTCTCGCTGCGACTGGGCAAAAAGCATATGGTTTTTGGGGTCAGGCAGGAAATGGCGTAGTACACGCAGCTCCGTTGTTCGACATTAGTCAGATTGGCGAAAAGCAAAAGATGTTCAAGTTGCTGGACTCTTACTATTCGTTAGTAGTGGACTTTAATGGATCTGTTGCAGGTGAGTTCGCAGAAGGAAGACTTAGAGGCTCGCAGGCAGAGAAGTTATTCTCGCCAGAGCAAATTAACCTCATGAACAGTATCAAATCCATATTTGATCCATTTGGCATTTTAAATCCAGGCGTGAAAGTTGGCGTTGAAATGGAGATTATAAAATCACAACTTAGAAATTCATACAGCCTAGACCATCAGTATTCTCATTTACCTAGAAATTAGGCTGGTGGAGCTAAGGACTAAGCTTGAAATGCTCGCAAAAAGCTAGAAGCATTTGCTCGGCCAAGCAAGGATTCCGCAAACTGCCACAGGCAGTTTTCGCCTATCGGTTCAAATCCATTTACTGTAAATCGGGGGTCCCCGCAAAACCTGTTTTGTGGGGAAGAGGAATAATCATGCAAGACCAAACAAAAAAGACGCCACTTGTTTGCGTCTTTTACAGTTTGGTTGGAATGAATTATTCCGTGGTGCGCAAGAGAGGACTTGAACCTCCACGGGAGTGATCCCACTACGACCTCAACGTAGCCTGTCTACCAATTCCAGCACTTGCGCTCTTCAAACTAAAAACCCTGCTTCGTTTTGCAGGGCGATTGTTAATGGTGGGTTGTGAGGGACTTGAACCCCCGACCCCCTCGGTGTAAACGAGGTGCTCTAGCCAGCTGAGCTAACAACCCATTAAACTATCCAATTGATTTTACTATCTTTATCGCAATTTCTCAAGTGTTGTAGGCTGTTATTTTTAAGTAAAATGTATGATTTATTGCTATACTAAAAGCATAAGTAAAGGAGATGGTATGATTTGGATATTACTGATTGTGGCGGGTCTATTTTTGGTTGCAATTGTTGGAATATATAACGGACTGGTTAAGAGTAAGGTTCGGGTTGACGAAGCTTGGAGTGACATTACTGTTCAGCTGAAGCGACGAGTAGACTTGATTCCAAATTTAGTTGAAACGGTCAAAGGTTATGCGAAGCATGAAAAAGGTGTTTTCGAAGAAGTCACAAAAGCACGGGCTGCTGTAGCTGGGGCAGGTAGTGTTGATGAAACTGCGAAAGCAGATAACATGCTTACTGGTGCTCTAAAGAGTTTATTCGCCGTTGCAGAAGCGTATCCAGATCTAAAAGCAAATACGAACTTCCAGGATTTACAAGCAGAACTAGTCGACACCGAGGACAAAATCCAAGCAGCACGACGTTTTTATAACGCTGCAGTTCGTGAGTTAAATACTAAATTACAGGTATTTCCAACTGTACTTTTTGGAAGAATGCTAGGCTTTTCACCTAGAGACTTTTTTGAGCTAGAAGAGTCAGAGCAGGCTGCAGCTGAAAAACCAGTTGATGTTAAGTTTTAGGTAGCTTGACTAACCTAGGGCCAGCTTCGTGTATTCCGAAATAGAATCAAATAAAAGAAAAACAGTCGGACTTCTTGCCGTGTTTTTACTAATACTAGGATGTTTGTCTTACTTCATTGGTATTTATTTCGGAGATTTTACGATCACTGTAGGTGCGTTAATCGGATCATTACTATATGCTCTGTTTAGCTACTATGGTGCGGCCAAAACAGCACTAAGCTTTAACGGAGCAAGGCAGATTAAAAAACAGGACAACCCGAGGCTGTGGAGGACCGTTGAGAATTTAGCCATTACAGAAGGCCTGCCTATGCCAAAAATTTACATAGTTGAAGACAATGGCTTGAATGCATTTGCTACTGGTCGGGATCCTAAACATGCATCAGTGGCTATCACAACTGGGCTCCTCGATAGCCTAGAAGATTCAGAGCTGGAAGGAGTTATGGCACACGAATTGGGTCACATAAAGAATTATGATATCAGGGTTAGTATGGTGGTTTTTGGGTTAGTCGTGGCGATATCACTACTTGCTGACGTTTTTCTTAGGATGAGTTTTTTCAGCAATGAAGACGATGATACGCCTCCGTTTATGATGGCATTTGGAATAATTGCTATGATTTTGGCTCCTATGGTAGCAGCGATGGTTCAGGCTGCAGTGTCGAGAAAGCGAGAATATTTAGCAGATGCTACGGGCGCGTTAACTACTAGATATCCTGAAGGTCTTGCAAATGCATTGGAAAAGATTAAAGATGGTTCTTCGACAACCAGGCGTCAACATACGGCATCAGCGCACCTATTCTTTGCTAACCCCATGAAGGGCAAAAGATTAAGTGGAGCATTTAGTACTCATCCACCGATTGATGAACGGATAAAGAGATTACGCGAAATGGGCAGAAAGGTTTAACGAACGTGGCAAAAACTAAATCTAAAACCAAGAATAAGAGCTCCATTGTAAAGCAACCTAAGATTACGCCTGCAAGCAGTAAGTCTCGTAAAAAGCCTAAATACAAAAGCTTTAGGTTGCATAAACGCATAAAGCATATGGGACCAAAGCTGCCTAGTTGGTGGACGCTGTTCAAAAAAGCGCTATCGCTAATGAAGGCAAATAAAAGACCAATTTTTATCTTCTTTATAATTTACGGAATCCTAAACATTATTCTTATTCGTGGGATTGCTCCGTTAATTGATGTGGAAAGTATAAAAGAATCATACGATGAATTAGGGCTTGGAAACGACGGGTTATCAATTGGTTTTACTGCTTTTGGTAGCTTGCTCCGGGCCGGGACTCAAGCAGTAGATGCAACTGCCCAGATATATCAAATGTTGCTTATTGTGGTGGCCTCGCTTGCTTTAATTTGGCTATATCGTCAGCAACAGGCAGGGAGCAAAGTAACCATCAAAATGGCATTTTACAGGGGTATGTACCCGATAATACCTTTTATTTTAATCGTTTTAGTAATCGGTTTACAGTTGCTGCCAGCATCAATTGGAAACTTTATATTTTCGACAGTTTCCTCTAATGGGTTAGTGGTAGGCTTTTTAGAGCAGTCTGCTTGGGTTCTGTTTTTCGTGGGGATGTTGCTACTTTCCTTTTACTGGATAAGCAGCTCGTTAGTGGCGCTTTTCATTGTTACCCTTCCTGAAATGACGCCGATGACTGCGTTGAGAGAAGCAAAAGAATTAGTTGCGCATCGCAGATTTTCGGTACTCATAAAAGTTCTAGCCTTGATCATTCTGTGTGCCTTGATAGTATTGGTTCTGGTGTTGCCGTTGATTTATTTCAGCCCTATAGTCGCAGAGTGGATTTTCTTTACATTAACGGTTTTAGCAATTCCCTTCATAGTCGCATATCTGTTTTGCCTGTATAGGGAGCTTTTGTGAGCCAGGATCGTTATCATGAGTTGGTTGATCTGCTAAATAAGTACGGCAGAGAATACTATATTGAGGATTCTCCAAGTGTCAGTGACTCGGTTTACGATGGGCTTAATCAGGAGTTGAAGGAGCTTGAAGCCAAGCATCCTGACTGGGTTTTGCCTGAATCTCCAAGTCAACGAATCGCTCCGGCCCTGAAAGGTGGCTTTGAGAAATACGAACACAGTCAACAAATGATTAGTTTGCTAGATTGCTTTTCAGATGAAGAAGCTAAGGCGTGGCTGGAGCGAATAGCAAAACTCGACAATCGGGTGGCTGGTAGCAAATTTTTTGTAGACTCCAAAAAAGACGGGCTTGCCTGTGCGCTTCACTATGAAAATGGCTTGCTGGTCAGGGCAGTAACTAGGGGTGATGGTCAAGTTGGCGAGGTCGTTACGCAAAACATCAGAACAATAGCCAGCATACCCATTCGTTTGAGTTCAGAACATAGTTTTACTAGGGGTTTCACTGAAGTCCGGGGCGAGATAATTATGACCAAAGACGACTTCGCAAAACTAAATAAAGCACGAGAAACAGCTGGCGAAGCTTTATTCGCAAACCCTCGTAATCTGGCAGCAGGCACTATTCGTCAACTAGACCCTAGATTAGTTGCCGCTCGTCCTCTGCAGTTCATAGCCTATGATGTTTTGCGAAATAGTGAATCAGATATTGCTACAACTGAGGATGCTTATAAGACTGCCAAGGAACTGGGCTTTCTTGTTAGCGACGCCGCACACCTTGAGCAGGATTTTGATAGCGTGCTAAAATTTGCTCGTACTTTTGAATCTAGCCGTAACGGGTTGAGATACAACACAGACGGGCTAGTTATTAAGCTCAACGAAAGAGAGTTAATAAAATCGCTTGGAACTGTCGGCAAAGTCCCAAGGGGAGCCATTGCCTATAAGTATCCGGCCGAGGAAGCGACTACTGTCGTTAAAGATATCGTGATCAGTATTGGTCGCACCGGTGCAGCCACGCCTGTAGCAGTTTTCGATCCTGTAGTAGTGGCAGGTACGACAGTCCAGCATGCCAGCCTGCATAATGCTGACGAAATAGAGCGAAAGGACATTAGAATTGGCGACACAGTGGTTATTTATAAAGCCGGAGATATTATCCCGCAAGTCCAGCAAGTGCTTAAAGAATTGAGGCCAAATAATTCTAAAAAATTCAGATACGAATTTGAGTTAAACCGTCAATTTCCAGAACTTGAGTTTATTAGGCCTGAAGGCGAAGCTGTTTATAGAGTGAAGGGTGCAACAGGCCCAATACTGCTAAAACGAGGATTACAGCACTTTGCTAGCAAAGGCGCACTGGATATTGATGGAATGGGCGAAAAAAATGTCGATGCACTAGTTGACGCTGGTTTAGTCGAGGATTTTGCCGATATCTACAAGCTTACCCAGGAGCAGATAGAGGGCTTGGAGCGTTTCGCAGAGTTGTCGGCTTCGAACCTGGTTAAGGCAATCGCCGATAAGAAAAATCCACCTCTAGCGCGCTTTATTTACGCCTTGGGGATTCGACATGTCGGCTCTCAAACAGCCGTTGATCTAGCTAATAATTTTAAGAAATTAGACAACCTGGGTGTTGCAACATACGAAGAGCTGAAAAACGTAGACGGCGTCGGTGAAATAGTTGCCGAATCAATCTTGGGTTGGTTTGTGGATGACGATAATCAGGAGCTTCTAGCTAAGTTTCGTCGACGTGGAGTTTGGCCCCAGAACGTGACGCATGTTGGTGGCAAATTAGCCGGAAAAAGCTTTGTAGTTACTGGTACCCTACAGAATATGAGTCGTGATGAAGCGGCTGAAAAAATCCGTCAGCATGGTGGCATTTTTCAAACCAGTGTTGCCAAGGGCACAACTTACCTCGTCATGGGTTCTAAGGCTGGTCAAAGCAAAGCCGACAAAGCCCGTAAGCTCGATACAGAGGTCATAGATGAAGAAAAACTATTAGAGTTAATATCATGAAACCAGTGTATGTAACAGGTAATCCACACAAAGCCAGGCTTTTTAACCAGATGGTTAATATGGAATTAGATCATGAAAAAGCCAACATAGACGAGCTGCAAAGCCTCGATTTACTAGAAATAGTCGAACATAAGGCTAAAAGCGCATATGAATTGCTTAAAAGACCAGTAATCGTCGAGGATACCCAGTTAATGTTTCATGCAATGGGTAAGTTGCCGGGTCCTCTAATAAAATGGTTTCTGGAAGAATTAGGTGCAGACAAATTATGCAAGATTTTGGACCCATTTGAAGATAGACATGCAACAGCAGGTGCAGCAATTGCATATTATGATGGCCGTAGTCTTCAGATTTTTGAAAGTAGTCTAGGAGGAGAAATTTCTAATGGGCCACGTGGGGATAGTGGATTCGGATGGAACGTAATTTTTATCCCTGAAGGGTCGGACAAGACTTTCGGCGAATTAGAGGAGAAAGAGTTTATAAAGTATTACAAAAAAGTGAAACCCTTTGATCAGCTTGCATCATACCTGAGATCTATTGACAAAGCATAAGCGTTCGTGATGAAATAGCACTTAGACGGGTGTCTAGGCTCGAGTAAAACAAACATCCAAAAACAAAAATACCCGAGCCGGGTGGGCACACCCGACAACAATACCTCTGGCAGCAGGGGTATTTTTAATATACAGATAAGTATATTGACAAGAAAGCAAAAGCATGATACAATGAAAAGATAAGGTGGTATTTATTTTATGTCAGCGACAGCAGTAGCAATTTTATCGGCAACAAGTGTTTTAGGTGCAGGTTCTGCTTATGTAGGTCACGAGATGATGCAGGATCATCCTGAAATTAGTGGTAATAACTGTGTAGATATGTCAGGCATTCCACTAGAGGACGCATTTGCCGATCCGAGTGTTTCTAGCATTCAGCAAGCAATTATGGATAAAGCCGGTATAGAAATCATCGGAGGTGCAGATGGTGATTTTGGTCAGGCTAGCTGTATTGCTTTTGGTCTCGCTCAAGAAGCTCTTGGAGTTACAGTTGATTACAAATTCGGTCCTGAGTCGGCAGGAGCACTGGGAATTGATCTGAACAATATATTTCCGAACAGTGACTTGGCTTCAGATGCTGACGCGGTAGAAGGTACTCAGGTTTCTGTGCCAACAACTGAAGATATCGAGTGTAGGAACATGGATGGCGTGCCTGCAGAGTCAGGATATACAAATGGCGCAATTCTGCAGATTCAGACAGCTCTTGACTCCCACGGTTACGGTAGAGGTGGAGTAGATGGTAAGTTCTTAGACCTAACTTGTGATGAAGTCGTTGCTTTTCAGCGTGCTAATAATCTTACTGTAGACGGTATTGTAGGTCCCGCTACAGCAAGAGCTCTAGGCATAAATTATGAGTCACTAGTTTCTGGTAGCATAGCTAGTCAGAAAGAATTTGAGCCAGAAATTGACTGCCCAGCTGCAAGTAGCTGTGACATCGAAGTAAATCTAAATACCCAAAGACTGCATATCACAGACGGCTCTGGAAATATCATTTGGGATAGACCAGTTCAGAGTGGTAAGCGAGGTTATGAAACCCGAAACATCCGAAGCACTTTAGGTCATGTCGAGTATGGTGAAGGTGGTAATCCTGAACGGCCCAGCGTTGATTATCCAGAAGCAATACTAGTAAATCCCAGGGGCTTTGGAAATGGTGGACAAAAGTTTCACGGGTCCTATAGTTTTAATGCTTGGGCAGTAGATAGTCCTGATTCTGGTAGTGCTGGATGTGTCCGTCTAGAGATTGGCGACTCTTATACCTTTGCCAAAATGCCAATCGGTACCAGTGTCTTGCTTTTTGGAGCAAAGCCCGGAACAACGCAACGATAAGCATTTTTCTGGTGGAGCTACGGGGACTCAAACCCCGGACCTCTTGTATGCCATACAAGCGCTCTAATCAACTGAGCTATAGCCCCGGATGACAATAATCATATAGCATAGAATAGTGATATAAAAGTGCTACAATGAATGTCATGAGATTTAAAGCAAAACCGTCCTTTGATATAGGCCGGAAATTCAACAATGTTACTGCGAGCTGGAATTTAGTAAAGTTAACGAAATACTTTTTGGTTATCGGTTTAATTATCGCTCTTGTATTTTCTTGTCTCTGGTACTCAAGGGTATACATGAACAGTGAAAGAAGATTCTGGTCGGCAGTCGAGAACAGTATGTCAACAAGAAGTGTAGTTCGCACACTGTCAGAAGGAGGCAGCGGAAACCAAGTAGTTCAAGATTACAGGTTCCATTTTTCTCCCCAGCAGGTAATCGAAAACAGAGTAGATTTTAAGCAAAAAAGCGCCACGACTGACACAGAAGTAGTGACCGAAGGGATTATATTTCCTCAGGAACAATTCTTACGCTATACAAAGTTCAGAAATGATACTAATGGCGAAGAAGGAGCTAATCTAGACTCAGTTCTTGGTGAATGGGCAAATCAAGGCTCTGGGGCTGGGGAAGCGGAAGAAGCAAGGCTGAACTATTTAAGCGAATATGTAACTTTAGCAGTTTTTGGAAATTTTAACGCTCAGCAAAGAGCAGAATTAATTAACAATCTTCGACAAAACAATGTTTATGATGTAGATTTCAACAATGTACTGGAAGATGAACTCGATGGCGAAGATGTGAAAATCTATCAGGTTACAGTTAATCTTCGGCCATTTGCAGAGTTGCTTAACGAAGCATTTGTAATGGCTGGCTACGGAGACTTCCCGCCATTAAACCCAGAAAACTACCGCGAAGGTTCAACCCTAAAGTCGGTATTTAAGGTCGCGGGTAACAATTCTATAGTCGGGATTAACTTTGGCAACAGAAATGAAGTATATAGCAATTACGGCGTAATCAAGATCATTGAGCGACCGGAAGCTGATATGACGATTAATGAGCTTCAAAACGAAGTACAATCAATTATTCAGTAAAGACATTGATCATGCAGCAATCTTATCAAAGCCAGTGTCCAGCCTGTTAGAATATAAGCATGGCTAATCAAGATTGTGCTTAAAAGTTATGAATGTTGTAGTCGAGGATCTACTAATAAACTACACTGTTAACGGTTCAGGTCCTGTCGTGATATTAATTCATGGCTGGGGAGACAGTCTGAATACCTTTAGACCTATAGCAGAGGAGTTACAAAAAAAGTACAAGGTATATGCGCTTGATCTGCCAGGATTTGGTGGAAGTCAAACGCCTCAATCAGCCTATAATTTGGATAAATTTGTAGGTATAGTTTCTGGATTTTTGAGTAAACTAGGTATCAAGAAGGTATACACCTACATTGGTCACTCAAACGGTGGGGCGATAGCCATGAAGGGTCTATCGTCAGGTGTTTTAGTGTCTGAAAAACTAGTTTTGATTGCCAGTTCAGGGGTTAGGACAAGTTATACGGGCAGACAGAAAGCACTACGATTGGCCGTCAAGACCGCAAAAGTTCCGACCAAACTGTTACCTAAAATAACCCAAAAGAAAATCAGAGCCAAAGTATATTCTGCAATTGGTTCAGATATGCTAGTTGCAGAAAATATGCAGGAAACATTTAAAAATGTCGTTACTGAGGATTTGGTGACTGATTCTGCGATGATACCTTCAGATACACTACTGATCTATGGCAGGGAAGACACTGCGACTCCAATCGAGTATGGCAAGCTATTCTCAAAGCAAATAGAAAATTCTAAACTTGTTGTTATCGAAGGCGCAGATCACTTTGTGCATCAGACTAAAAGTGCAGAAGTAGTTAAACAAATATCCAGCTTTTTAGGAAATAAATGAAATCAATATTATCGCTTTTTAATTTGCGTCTTCCCATTTACTACACTTATATGTTGCAACAGGTTGAGTACGAGCCCTCCAAGTTCATCAAATGGTTGTTTAGGCTCTTACGTCAAAATAAAGCCGTAAAAACCGTCATGAACAGACAGACATTAGTGTGGACTTCTAAAGCGAAGGCACTAGTTTTGGTAAGCTATTTATTTGTCGCAATGAGCATGTTTCTGTATGTTTTCGCTTTGAAAGACCTGGTCTTCTGGCCGATATGCCTGGGCGTTATTTTACTTGCTACTCCCCTGTACCTTGCGTATTTTTTATGGGCATTAACTTTAGTTGCTCACATGTTTATCATAAAACCCAAGCAAATTAGACTAGTCGCTGAAGCAAATAAGATTTTCAAAAATCATAAAGCAGTGAAAATCGCAGTTTTAGGTAGTTATGGCAAAACCACGGTTAAAGAATTGTTAAACACAGTTTTATCAGAAGGTAAAACTGTTGCTTCAACTCCTGGCAACAAAAACGTTTCAGTTTCGCATGCTAGGTTCGCTAAAAAACTTACAGGTGATGAAGAAGTGATTGTTCTGGAATTTGGTGAGGGAGAGCCGGGTGACATCAGGAGGATGGCGGAAATGTTTGAGCCTGACTACGCAGTTATAACAGGTCTCGCACCAAATCACCTAGATCACTACGAGTCGCTGCAGGCTGTAGCAAAAGATTTGCTGGAAATAGAAAAATTTGTAGCAAACGACAACATATACATAAATGGCGACTCCGAAATGCTGACAGATTACACTAAAGAAAGATTCGTGCACTACAGCGTAGAGGGTCTAGATGGCTGGAAGGTTAATAATGTAAAAGTTAGTGTTGATGCTACGAAGTTTGTACTCAGTAAAGGAAATAAAAAAATCAACGTCAAAACCAGTTTAGTCGGAAGGCATCAGATAGCTAACCTGACAGTGGTGTCAGTGATTGCTGACGTGCTTGGGCTAACTAAAAATCAGATCGAAAAGGGCATAACATCAGCATCTCCGTTTCAGCACCGTATGCAACCAAGAGCTATCAATGGCGCCTGGATTATTGACGATACGTACAACGGAAATCTAGAAGGGTTAAAAGCGGGCTTGGATTTACTAAAGGAAATAAAAGCAGATAGAAAATGGTACGTTACCCCGGGGCTTGTTGATCAGGGTGACGAGACAGAAAGGGTCCACGTAGAATTAGGCAAAAAAATAGCTGAAATAAACCCCGACATAGTCGTACTAATGCAAAATTCGGTCACAGATACAGTCAGGAGCTCAATTGAAGCTGGTGGCTTTAAGGGTGAACTTAGGATTGAAGAAAATCCTCTAGAGTTTTACCTGAATATTGAACACTTACTTGCAAAAGGCGATTTAGTGCTGATGCAAAATGATTGGACCGATAACTACAATTAAAGCCTTGTAATTGTAATAGTTAATTGTAATACTGTAAGCGTCAGAAGCTTGAATAATGACAGATTTTGTCAGTTATTGTCGAGCAAGCGTAGCAAAATGTATTCATGGTACGTGTGCGAGCAGCGCTGAGAAAACTGGCAAAAGATGTTATTAATGTCTTTCAGGCAAACTACTTGTTTGATTGACGGAAAGACAGGTTCATGTTTCTGATGAAGACAGTAGCAGTAATATTTGGAAGTCGTTCTGCCGAGCACGACATATCAATAGTCACAGCACTTTCGGCAATAATCAAGCCCCTAGAGGCGACCAAAAAGTACAAAGTAGAATCAGTTTACATCTCGAAAGACGGTTCGTGGTTTTGGGACGATAAACTAAAGGACATCAAACTCTATCAGTCTAGTGCGATAGACGAATTTATGCGAAAAGCACCAAAGGTGCAATTGCAGTTTGACGACGGCCTGACGCTGGTTAAGTCTAGTCAGTTCGCAGGTCGCAAAGCTTACAAGAAAATCGATATAGTATTTCCGGCAACACACGGTACTCACGGGGAAGACGGCGAGTTAATGGGGTTGCTTGAGATGGCTAATGTACCTTATGTGGGGTGCGATGTCCCGTCGAGCGCGATAGCTATGGACAAAGTGTTGTCCAGACAGATAGCAGATGTCAACGAAATTCCTGTTCCTAAATACGAGTACCTTCAGGCTAGTACGTTCCATCAAAAGGGCGCAGAAGTAGTAAAAGATCTAGAAAAAAGTCTAAAATATCCACTGTTTGTCAAGCCAGCACGACTAGGTTCGAGTATCGGGATATCTCACGTAAAGAATTCCAGAGAGTTGGTAAACGCTATAGAAGTTGCGCTACATTATGACAGCAAGGCAATTATCGAAGAAGCTGTCCAAAATTTGGTCGAGGTTACAGTGCCGATAATCGGTAATGATGAGCTAACTTACGCTTCAGCAGAACAACCTTTGTCCAAAGAAGACGGGGTATTTGATTTTGATACCAAGTACATGAATCAAGGTAAAGGTGGAAAAAAAATGGGCAGTAAATCAGGGGCTCAAGGCTATAGTAAAATACCAGCTGATATATCTGATGCCCTAACCAAGGAGTCGCTGCGTGTCGCAGGGGCAGTTTATCGCTCTGTTGGCTGTAAAGGAATCGCCAGAATCGACCTGCTTATAGATTCAAAGACCAAAAAAGTTTTCTTTAACGAAATAAATCCACTGCCTGGTAGCCTCTATAACCATAACTGGCGAGCTAGCGGAATTTCCAATGTAGATTTAGTAAACAGACTCGTTGATCTAGCGGAAGACAGCTGGAAAGAAAAACAAAAACTGACAACTACATTCAGTACAAACTTCCTAAAACAACAGGGCTAGTCATCGTGGCAAAAATGCACAAAAAGGTCTTTTTCAAAGACAAAATAATCGATAAAGAAAAAGCCAATTTAAGTATAGGTAGCTCAGCTGTATTGTACGGTTTAAGTGTCTATACAGTATTCTCTGTTACTTTGGTGGGTGACAGAAAACTAGCCTTTAGACTTAAGGATCACTATCAAAGGCTGATTAACTCTTCTAAAATTATTGGACTTGATGGCTTTGAAGAAAATTGGAGTTACGAAAGTTTCGTTGATATTACAAAGAAGTTGATAGAAAAAAATAAAGTAAAAAAAGACGTATATGTTCGAGCGACAGTACACGTTAATGCTGAAATTGCTGGTACAAAATCGCGAGGCCTACCTACAATTTTAAGTGTTTTCATATACGACGCTGTGCCCATATTGAGCTCAGAAGGCTGTCGGCTTAAGACCAGTACCTGGCGTAGAATACCAGACTATTCAATCCCATCTCGCGCTAAAGTAAATGGTGCATATATAAACTCTGTCTTGGCCAAGCAAGAAGCTATAGATGCAGGTTTCGATGACTGTGTATTTCTTGACGGACATGGGCACGTTTGTGAACTGTCGGCGGCAAATATTTTCATTGTAAGGAACGGCAAGCTAATTACTCCTGACTCCACACAAGATTTGCTAGAGGGCATAAACAGAGACACAATAATTAAGCTTTCCAAAGAACATGATTTAACAGTCGTGGAAAGACCTATTGATTTGACCGAGCTGTACGTAGCAGATGAGGTTTTTGCTTGTGGTACGAGTGCCAATGTCGCTCCAGTTGTCGAAATCGACTCAAGAAAAGTTGGTGACGGTAAGCCTGGAAAAGTGACCAGAAAAGTCCAAGAATTTCACAAGCAGGCTCGACACAACCAGTCAACACATAACTGGTTAACTGAAGTTTGATAGAATTTATGCATGCTAGTTAATGCTGAAACGGGTTTTGTTCACGGGTTTGATATTTATAAAGAAGGATCCTCAGTTCCCGTAGATATTTTTGTTGGTCATGTCATTGTTGCAGATTGCAGTGTTATCTTGCCAGTCCACTCAAGGGATATGCTAATAGGATTGTCCACTCCACTAGGAAGACCGATGCTGGCATCCCATCTTTCTGATAGGATTGAGACGCTAAAAAAACCAGTCAATGTAAACAAAGTTTACGCGGATCTTCAAGAGAGATTTGAGGGGACGCCATTAGATGGTCATCTTGTAAGCTTAAGACCAGAAACAGGTGGCCGATCAACCTGGTACGGGATGGTAGATGAAGTTTCGGATGAAGCATTGTTAGCATTCGCAAATGAGGGTGAAAGGATTGTCCGTGATTCGAAGACAAAAAAGGGGAAGAGCCTGGACAGACGCCTAGCTCCATTTGTATCATTGCGTGAATCAATAGATAACCCCGAGCTTGCTGACGAAATAGAAGCTAGTCATCATCTGGGTATTGCATTTGTTACCGCAGGCATTCTAACTTTAGGAACCGTAGCTACTATTGCGCTTATGAAGAGGGCTAAGTAGCAAGTAGCTTGTGTTTAAAAAGAGAAAATATGTTTTTATATACTAATGAGTAATTTTATTGCAGAGGTTAATCTGTGGAACGGAAGAGGCGCCGAAGGTAGACTGCGTGTGACTACTGGCTTTGAAGTCATGGCTGGCGACACAGTACTTAGCGATGTGAATGTGATAGGTGGTTTGGCGATGGCTACGCTGATTAATCATCGAGACACACTTATTCCTAAAAGTGGTTTATTACCGTTAGTAGACACAATTGGGTTAGGGCACAATCCACTTGATGATCTGGATCCTAAGTTAAATAGACAGAGTAAATTGACCAGAGGTGTTAATTCCTACAGAAGGGCACTACGTAACCCGTTTGCGAAGAATGTCTTGCTGTTAGGGTCTGAAGTAGCTTCTGGGCAATGCTGGTATTTCGCAACTGACTTGAGAGACAAGGAGGCAGTTGTTGAATCAGTCACAAGACAGTCCGTAGAGGAGAGTGGTATCCCTGATGCTGACGCTGTAGTAAGGAGCGTTACGGAAATGTTCGACAAGAAAGGTTCTGGTCACCAAAGCACACCTAAGCCAAGAGTAGCTTGTTCAGACCGGCCCGAGGAACGGCTTAGGGGTTTTAGGGTGTTAAGACCGGCAACTGCAGCAGACAACAACGCTTTTTTAGACTTTATCAAAGGAAGCGAGCCAGGTACTGAAATATCTGCATCTGCTATCGAGGCTTGGAAAGTAGCTAGGGGTATTAGCAGTATGGAGACAGATAAAATTCTCTTCGTTGCTAGTGGGTTAGATCTGGTTAGGTACAATACAAGGCCTCCAGAAAAACCAGGAAGCTCCTCAGAAGTTATATTTATACGGCAATAAAAAAATGGCAAATCTATACAACAAAACACGCAAATTATAAATCCCAGGGACACATCGGAATGGATGCCTTTTGGGGTCTGTAGAGCATATCCAACAGAAACCTTTTTTCCTTCAGATGGTGTCGGTGTCGATAATGCAATAAAAATATGTCGGGGGGTGGTGGTGGTGGAGTTATAGATGCTTGTTTGGAGTATGCTTTATCCGAAAGAATTGAACATGGAGTATGGGGTGGAGAATCAGAAAGAGGAAGAAGACGTATTTTACGTAATCGTCGAGCTACTGCAAACCAAGCGATGGTTAGTACTGAGGTGTCAGTTAGTAAAGTACCACCGGATACAGCTAATTTTTAGTTTTTCAGGTAAGAAGTTATACTAGTATCTGATTTATGAAGAGATTTGAACCAAAAGTAATTGAGCCGAAATGGCAAAAAATATGGGCTGAAAATGCAACGTATGAAACATCGGAAGATTCAGACAAGCCCAAAATTTATGCTACGCCGATGCTTCCATATCCGAGTGGGACCGGTTTGCATACGGGCCATGTTCGTAATTATTCGATAACTGATGCCGTTGCTCGTTTTTATAGACAGAATGGTCACAATACCCTAACTACAATGGCTTGGGACTCATTTGGATTACCGGCTGAAAACTACGCGATTAAAACTGGTACTCCACCAGCAGAATCAACAGCAAAGAACATTGCATATTTTAAAAAACAGCTTTTGACGCTTGGTATGAGCTACGACTGGTCTAGAGAGTTCGATACGTCAGATCCAAGTTATTACAAGTGGACACAATGGGTGTTTGCTTTGATGTACAAGCAAGGTCTTGCTTACAAGGCTGAAAAACAGCAGTGGTGGTGCGAAAAATGTAACACCGTGCTTGCTGATGAGCAGGTAATAGCCGGGAAGTGTTGGCGACACGACGGAGAAGATGACCCTCTGGTCAACAAGCGACCATTATCACAATGGTTTTTCAAAATTACAGATTACGTGGATGATATCCTGGAATCAACTGACGAGCTAAACTGGCCAGAAAAAATCAAAACTATGCAGAAAAACTGGATTGGTCGCTCTGAAGGTACAGTAGTGAACTTCAAGTTATCAGGGCTTGGTGCTGACAAGCATCATCTGGACGTGTTCACCACTGCTATCGAGACCATATACGGTACGACGTTCATGGTTGTAGCGCCAGAACACCCTATCGTTGGCGAATTTGGTCAACTTGCAGAAAACGCCCAAGAAGTTCAAGATTACGTGGAAAAATCTTTGCGAAAAAGTGAACTTGATCGCGAAACAGACAAAGTAAAAACTGGAATTCAGATCGATGGCCTAAAGGCTGTGAACCCATTGAACGGAGAAGAAATTCCGGTTTGGATTGCAGACTACGTACTAATGGGCTACGGAAGTGGTGCAATTATGGCAGTCCCAGGTGAGGACGAGCGTGACTTTGAATTCGCCAAAAAGTATGATTTGCCAATTATTTATACGACCGACAGAAACGAATTTGTTAATTACGGAAAAGACATTAAACCCAACAGAGCAGGTTACAAGATGGCAAATTCTGGTGAGTTTGATGGGTTAGATTTAGAAGCTGCCAGAGATGCAATTGTTAATAAACTTATCGATGAAAATTTAGGTGAGCAAAAAGTTCACTACAAAATTCGCGACTGGTTAGTCAGCAGGCAGCGATATTGGGGCGCTCCAGTGCCGATTATTTATTGTCCCGAGCACGGCGAAGTTTTGGTTCCCGAAGACAAATTACCGGTAGAGCTTCCAAAGGTAGATAACTATGTGCCAGATGGTAAAAATTCGTCAGTTCTTGCAGGGGTAGAAGACTGGGTAAATACAACTTGTCCAGAATGTGATAAGCCTGCAAAACGCGAAACAGACACCATGGATGGCTATGTTTGCAGTACCTGGTATTTGCATCGCTACACAGACGCGCAAAATGCAAGCCAGGCATTTAACCCAGAAAAATCAAATTACTGGTTCCCGATTGATTTTTACTTTGGTGCAGATCACGCGGTTGCGCACTTGCTATACATTAGATTTTTCCAGAGAGTATTGGTCGATGCAGGTTTAGCAGATGATAAAGAACCTGTGAAGAGGCTGGTTTACAACGGTTACATCAATGCAGAAGATGGAACGAAAATGAGCAAGAGCAAAGGCAATACAGTTGATCCGATGGATATTATCGAGTCAGGCTATGGAGCTGATGCGTTGCGTGTGTTTGAGTTGTTTATTGCGCCATATGATCAGGACACAAGCTGGAACAGTAACGGGGTACCGGGTGCTTATAGATTCTTGAATCGAGTTTGGGTTTTGCTTCAGGAGTATCTAGAAGATAAAAATTCTGAACCTGCCACACCAGAAGAAATTTTGCGTAGTTGCCATAAAATGATTGCTAAAGTTACTGATGACATTAAGAATCTAGGTTTTAACACCGCAGTATCTTCGATGATGACAGCAGTAAATGAGCTGTATCTGCTTAAAGCACAGCATGGATATGGGGACAGAGAAGAATGGAAGTTTGCACTAGAAAGCTTTGCGCAATTGCTGGGTCCATTTGCTCCACACATAGCTGAAGAAATGTGGCATGAACTGGGCCATGAGGACTCGGTGCATATTGATAATTGGCCGAAACATGATGAAAAGTATTTAGCCGAAGATACTCTTACAATTGCCGTGCAGGTAAACGGAAAGGTTAGAGCAGAAATTAACATCCCGGCTGATGCAGGCAAGGACTTTGTCGAATCTGAAGCGATGAAACAAGAAAATGTTGCAGCTCATATGGAAGGCAAGCAAGTGGTTAAATTCATCTACGTTCCTGGCAAAATCGCTAATATAGTTGTTAAATAGTCTTTCTTTCATTTGTGCATATGCTCTAAAACAGGTATAATTAAAGGCAATATTTCAGAATAAATTTGAGGAAGGAGCAGGTGCACACCCGTGGGTAAACCTAAGAAACGAACTAGCGCGCGTAAAACCGGTCTTCGCAGAAGTCACATTGTATTGGACTTAGCAAAGAAAGTTAACGCAAAATCTCCGGTAAAAGCCCGGACTACTACCAAGCAATCTGGTAAAAAACTAGCTGCAAAATAGTTAGTTTATTTTAAACTTTACAATTTAATACCGCAATCTACTTAAAAAAGAGGTGAAAAATGGCTTCAAACCGACACTTAGGAAGAATCGTCGCTCTGCAGACACTGTATGAGCTTGATTTTCGGACTGAAGTAGAAGAGAAAGACCTCGATAAAAAAGCAGTATTAAAGCGAAACATTGACCGATATAGTGAAGTAGTGGATGATCAGGAGTTTATTAGCGCACTAGTTGATGGAGTTTTGAGTCGTCAAGATGAGCTAGATGGGATTATTCAGCCAATCGCACCAGAATGGCCACTTGCGCAGATAGCAAGGATCGACCGAGCAGTTTTGCGTATAGGTGTCTACGAGCTATTGTACAACCAGTCCGTACCATCTAAAGTAGTTATTAACGAAGCAGTTGAACTAGCTAAAAGTTTTGGAGCAGATAATTCTAGTAAATTCGTAAATGGCGTCTTAGGAACAGCCTACAAGCAGGTGGAGAAGGATTCAAAGCCGGCTAAAAGTACCACAGGGAAAAAATGAGCATGAAAAGACCAAAACCCCTAAAAGCTTTCAAAAAAATTGTTAAAAATCGCCGCCCAGCAATTTCAGAAGTTGTTAAGGAACCTACTGCAGGTGGTGTCGTATGGCGCCGTACGGACAGAGGTGTTATTGAAATTCTGTTGATTCAAGACGCGAAAGAGCGTTGGACAATCCCTAAGGGCCACATAGAAGAGGGCGAGACTGCAAAGCAGACTGCCGAACGTGAAATTAACGAAGAAACTGGTTTGAAGCAAATGGAAATGCAAGGTTTCTTAGGTAAAATTAATTTTCGTTACCGTAGGCAGCAGAGTCTAGTGCTGATGACCACAGACATATTCCTGGTAAAAGCTAAGGGCGATACCGATGACATAACTCCAGAGGAATGGATGAAGGGTATTCGATGGTTCCCGGCAACTGATGCGCTGGACAAAATTGAATACGAAGACATAGGTAAACTAATTTTAATCGGCTTGCAGAAGATAAGGAAGAACAAGCTCTAAATTTATGCAGCAACAAGTTAAAAAATACATAGATTTTGCGCGAGACACTCTTGGACTAACCTTTAAAGACGTGCAGCTACTAATGACAGCATTTACTCACAGGAGCTATGTCAACGAGCATAAAAAGTCAGTAAAGGAACACAACGAACGGCTAGAGTTCCTTGGCGATGCTGTTTTGGAGCTAGTAGTTACAGACTTCTTGTTCGATAATCATGATGAACAAGAAGGTGTTCTGACTAACTGGCGCAGTGCACTAGTTCGTACAGAGAGTATCGGTGCTGCTGCGCATAAGTTAGGTTTTGAAGAAATGTTACGTCTAAGTAAGGGCGAAAAACGCGGCTCAGAAAGAGCTAGGCTACAGATTCTCGCAAACTCTTACGAGGCAGTAGTTGGCGCAATTTACCTTGACCAAGGGTACGAGGCTGCAGAAAAATTTATCACTAACTCCGTTATTAAAACATTCGATAATATCTTAGAAACCGGCTCATGGCTTGATCCTAAATCTAAATATCAGGAGGTAGTACAAAGCGACGAAGGCTTCACCCCTCAGTACAAGGTCTTAAGCGAAGAAGGGCCAGATCACGACAAGGTGTTTACCGTGGGTGTGTTCGTAAATGACGACTTGCGCGCTAAAGGAACTGGACCAAGCAAGCAAAATGCTCAAGTAACAGCTGCCGAAAAAGCCCTCAAAAAACACAAATCTTAAACTTCTCATGCTTGCAGTTTGCAATGTCCTGTAGGAATATTATCTGATGGGAAATATTGAAATTGCTCCAGAGCTTGATAGGAGCTTAACTGCACTCCAGGTCTTTAGACGTTTACATGTTGCAGCAGAAGTTCCGTTTGAAACAGCAGCCGAACTACAGGGAATCGATCTTCAGGATACCAGCACCTGTCGGGTGTCACCACAGGTTGGCAATACTGCTGTTTTGATGACAAGATTTCTAGATAGAAGTTACGGTAGTAAGCATAGGATGATACGTACAATACACTTGCAACCAACAAACTCTAGTGTACCTTTAATGCAAGTCAATAGAGTCGGAAACAATGGTTCATATGTGGCACGTAGTGTTCAGGCATATCCACACCTTGAGATAAATGGATTGCGAGTGTACTCTTCTCGTCTGGATAGCGAAGAAGTAGTCTTCAATTTCGATGTATTGCGAAAATCAGCAGAAGAACTAGCTAAGCAGTCTCGGACTTTAATTCCTGTCGGATATGGCAGAGTTGTTGCTGCTGATGGAATGACACTTGACGAAATGACTGAAGAGGACTTTGCGACCGTAAACTCTGTTAATAGAGTGATTAGGATTACTGCCGCTGCGGCAGTAACTGCTTTGGGTGGCGCCAATCAAAGACATCTACTTGACGAGATGAACCTTACAGCTAGAACTTCGGTTTCCTTGTCCGAGTAGTCTGCTCCGTATGTCTTCAATATAATTGACATTTTCTACCTCTGTTGTTATACTATTTTGAGTATAAAATTTAAGTTAAAGACAGGAAGATAACCGAAACATGCTTACTATCCGTATGCAGCGTACTGGCCGTAAAGGTCTAGCAAATTTCCGTGTTGTTGTGCAGGATTCCAAATTCTCACCGACTAGCGGGCGTGTTGTGACTCAGTTGGGTCACTACAATCCACACACTAAAGAGACTGTTCTTGATAAAGAAGAGACTGAAAAATATTTGAAGAACGGAGCGCAGCCATCACCGCGTGTCGTAAAACTTCTAGAGGAACAAAAAGTAAAATTACCGGAGTGGGTAGAGAAGTCAGCTACTGACAAGAAGCGAGCAATCCGAAACCCTGAAAAACTTCGAAAGAATCAACCAAAAGAAGAAGTAGTCGAAGAAGCTCCAGCTGAAGAGCCTATGGCAGAAGCTCCTGAAGCAACTGAAGAAGCTACAGCTCCTGAAGCAGAAGAAAAAGCTCCTGAAGCAACTGAAGAAGTGTCCGAAACACCAGCAGAAAAGTCTGCTGAAGAAGAAAAGCCAGCAGAAGCTTAAAAACTCGCGCATTTTATTTTTGTTTTACAAAAACTTAACAACCAGAAATTAACGAAAGGAGCGCCTGCGCTTAAATTAAAAGCGTAAGCGAATTAGAGAATGTCTGATAACAAAACAATCGACCAGCAATTTATAGAATATGTGGTCCAATCACTTGTAAGTAACCCGGATGCTGTAGTCGTTGAGCGAACTATTGATGAAAAAGGTGTATTACTAACTCTTACAGTAGACCCAGAAGATCTAGGGCGAGTAATTGGTAAAAGGGGTGCAACTGCACAAAGCCTGCGTACTCTGCTGCGTGCACTTGGCACAAAACAAGAAGCTCGATTCAACCTTAAAATTGTAGACAACGGCGAACCTAAGCCTGAGCGACAGTCAAAAGGTTCAGGCGATGGATGGGCTTCAGCGCCATCTAGCTCAAATGACGAAAGCTCTAATGAAGTAGAAGCTGAAGAAGATACAACGTCAGCTGCAGAAGACGCAGCAAACGATAGTGGCGAAGAAGAATCTGCAGTAGAGCGAACTCGACGCGAACTAGAAGATCTTGATGATCTTGATGTCTAGAAAGTAAACTAAGATATTGATTGAAGAGCTCCTCGGAGCTCTTTTATTATGTATTGAAATCGGATTTAAATCGGAGTTAACTCCGATTTAAAGTGAAATAACAGATTAAAATTTGTACATACTGAACTGAGACCGGATTAATACCAAGGAACAATTATTTAACTTGCTTATGCATAGTTTGTCTGGTATCATCTGATTAGTCGATACAAAAATAAAACGACTGCGAGCCCCAGTAGTAAGCCAAAAAATTACACTGGTGGAAACCCGAAAGTAAATATGTGGCTACTACGGGGTAAAATCCCAGCTCTGGATTAATATGAGCAAGACGGTTTAACAGATAGAAAGCTCACGCGAGCAAACCTTATTGGTTTGGAGCTTTATGTGACTAAACAACCATCCACTGGGGTGGTTTTTTAGTTGTGATATAATAAAATCAATGAAAATACAAGTTATAACACTTTTCCCAGAGATGTTTGAAGGAGTTTTAGGATCCAGCATGCTTTGGAAGGCTAAAGAGCGAAATGGTGTCGAATATGAGTTAATTGATTTGCGTCAGTACGGCATTGGACCTCGCAAGCAAGTCGACGATCCTCCATATGGTGGTGGTGACGGTATGCTCATGAAGCCAGAGCCAATAGTTGCGGCCATTGAAGCAGCAAAAAAGCTAGATCCATCAGCAAAGGTATATTTACCTACACCTAGAGGAGAAATATTCAAACAATCAAAAGCTAAGAAGATCGCAAAATCTGAACAGGGTATGATTATTGTCTGCCCAAGATATGAAGGTTACGACGAGAGAATCACTAAATGGATAGACGAGCAGTTCTGTATCGGAAACTATGTGTTAACAGGAGGCGAAATACCGGCAATGGCATTAATTGATAGTGTTGTTCGATTACTGCCAGGAGTGCTTGGTGGCGAAGCATCAGCTGAAATAGAGAGTTTTCAGGCAGATGATAAGTCGATTGAGTTTCCACAGTACACTCGTCCGGAAGATTTTAAAGGCATGAAAGTCCCAGATGTTCTCTTAAGTGGCCATCATGCTGAAATTCAGAAATGGCGCAAGGAAAACAGTAAATGAGCAACGTTATAGATATAAAGAAAGCGCTAGAAGAGCGCAACAGAGATGCTTCAATAGCTGAATCAGGAGAAATAGCACAGCTTCAGCACTTTCCTGAGGCGCCACCACTAGCCACCGCAGGAGAGGTTAGGGCACTGGTTGGAGATCCTTTTACAAGTGAAGAGCTTGCTAAAGTTTTTGATTATCACAGAGAAACAGTGCTGGGTTTCACAGCACGGAACGGATTGGAGTCTCGCACCCAAAGAATCTTTGAAGAATCACTAGCTGACACTACACCATTTCTGCAAGACGACACAGGCAATCCAATACCATCATACTTAGACGTTGCAGAAACTGAACCAAAGTCTAAGGAGTGGATACACCGAGGAGTAATAACTTTATCAGATATTAACAGATACGCAGGAGAAATAGTTTTTGGTTATCGCAGAACTTTTCCACGACGCAAAAGCCATCCGTATTCTGCTGCAGATATTGTCTTAAGGAGTGCTTATGCGGGCGTCGCATATGAACTATTTGCTAAAAGTTTAAACGCTGCAGCAATGCAAGCCAATAAATTCGGTACGTATAGGCACGGGATTAATATGCATTCTATACATATGGATGAAGGTACCCAGCAGCTACTTGTAGGTGAAAGACTACGTAAATTAAAAAGATTTGAGTTGCGTGACCACGAAGGCGAAAGACTGATCAGGGGTTTCGGTCATTTAGGGCTAACTGCCGAGCTTGAAAGAACTGAACTAGTGACTGAAATTGAAGCTGGTGAGATTACTCGCTACATAAATGCGTACTGGCGAGAACGTCTACCTGAAGGTTGCGGTATAGAAGGCGCCGAGAATTGGTTAATAGGATACTCCTACCCGTATCATGTTGACGATATTATTCAGACTCTAAAAGCTTTCAGGAGCATAGAACAACCAAGGTTAATAGAAGACAACTTCAAGGATACCCTTGAACAGGCATTTACCCCGTCGCATGGCTTACGACTAGTTACGGACGCTGATTAGTTTGGTATTTGCTAGAATATAATTAACTAGGAGGGAATATGTTAAAGAAATTTATCAAACCAGTTTATGCGCATTGTGATGTACCGTGTGGGATTTACGAAACGGATACCATGACTCATGCGGCCGCAACGGTAAAGCGTATGGTTGAAAAATACAATGAAATCGGAGAGGTTGACGACGAAGACCCAGAAAGCATGAATACAGCTATCCGTTGCGTGATGACTAAGGAAGAACATGCACAGAAGTGTAAAGACCAGTTGTACTTACTATGGAGTGATTACTTTAAGCCCGAACACCTCGAAAAGTTTCCAGATTTGCATGAGAAATTCTGGATGGCAACAAAACAGTGCGGAAAAGTAAAACAAACAATGAGTGCCGAAGAGGCAGATAGGCTTATCGAAATGGTGCACGAAATATCTCATATGTTCGCAGATAGCAAAAAGTAGATGATATTTTTTAGACGAGTAGTAGGTGAAAGTATGAGGCCGACTCTGCGGCCTGGTCAGATTGTTTGGGCTCATGAAATTCGCAGTTTCAGAAAAGGCCAAGTTGTAGTTGCTTTTGTTGGCGATAGAGAAGTAGTAAAGCGTATTGAAAGCATCGAAAATGGTGTCGTTACTCTAGTAGGGGATAACGCAGAAAAATCAAACACTTATAAAGTCTCGGATACTAAAATTGAAGGTGTAGTATTTTGGCCCTGGGTGTCTACTAGATAAGTCGACGTTCACGCAGGTAAAGGTACGCAATCGTTCCGGGTATAAGAGGTTGCCAATAAGTTATTGTCCTGTAGAGAAGTGCGACACTGACTGCTTCTTGAGATCCGAATCCTAATATTGATAGTGAAGTGGCTATACCTGCTTCAACACCGAATAATCCACCGGGAGTAGGCAACAATCCACCTACTAAGACGCCGATACTTAGCGCTATGACGGCATCAGATGTTGTAATCGATAAGCCAAGAGCGTCTCCACTTAGCTGCAGGAGTAATATGTTACCAATCAGAATTATCAATGCGATTAGTAGAAGCGAAGCTAATTTTTTCGGCTGTTTTAGAAGCTTAACTGATAGTTTTACGAATTGTTTCTCCACTTTTTTAACAGATTTTTGAATTTTTCTGAAGTGATAGAGCCAAACACATAGGACCAAGATTCCTATCAGCAAAAGTCCTAAAAAGAGTAGCGACTTAGTGGATATACTAGAGAAGATCGAGTCGCGAATATCTGGTTGGTAGAAAATCACGAACATAAAAACCAGAACATTCATGATTACACCTAAGACATTGTTGGTAAGGCTGACTACTACAGCTTTGTGAACAGGGACCCCAACCTTTTTTAGATGAAATACCCCCATAGATATATGGCCAAGCCCGCCAGGGATGATGCGACCTGGTCCCGCGCCTGCAAGGTGTGCAAGAACGGTAGAAAGAAATGGAATTTTTCTATCGCAAAGTATCTTATAGCTAATAGCAGTCAGGGGTAGCATTAACCACCATAGTGCAAACGCGACCATTAAGTATAAAAGGTCTCCGTTACGGATAGCGAACAAGCTGCTATCAATTAACTCCCATTCGCTAATTACGAAAATAATGAGTGCTATCAGGCCTAGCAGCTCTAGCACAGCTCTTCTTTTTAAATGAGGCCAATGTTCGCTTTTTAGTATTTGTTTCATAGAATTTGTTTACTGTTGGTTTGATTATAACAGATAGCCATAAGCGTGATACAATACAGATAAATACATATAAGTTTAAAAAATCAAAAAATAATGTGGGATATAAATGAAGAGACTACTTAATCAGTTATCAAAGGTTTTAGAAGGCAATATTAGTATTAACGAGGAAGATCTAGAGTATTACTCCACCGATGGTGGCGTGTTCGAGTTAGAACCGACTGCTATCGTTTTCCCAAAAGATGTGAATGATGTCGAAAACCTAGTAAAAACAGTAGATGAATTCCACGAGCTTGGCAACGACAGGATATCCTTAACGGCAAGAGGCAATGGCACCGATCAGGGGGGAGGCCCAATAAATACGGGCATCATCGTGGATTTCATGAAGCATATGGATCATATTCTAGAAATCGGAGACGATTACGTTGTGGTGCAGCCTGGTTGTCTATACGGTCGGATGCAAAAAGAGTTGAAGAAGCGAGGGCGCTATATCCCGTCATATCCTGCTTCTATCGAGATAGCCACGATTGGTGGAGCAGTAGCAAATAATGCCGCGGGCGAAAAAACAGTTAAATACGGTGCTACGCGAGACTATGTTGAAGCAATCCAAGTTGTTTTAAGCGACGGAACAGTAACATGGCTCCATAATGCTAGTCCATCTCAAGTTGAAGAAAAGAAAAGCAAGGATACTCTCGAAGGAAACATTTACAGACAGATAGAGAAAATTGTCGATGAGAATCAAGAGACAATTAATAATCATCCGAACGTAACCAAAGAATCGTCTGGTTACGCGCTATGGAAGGTTAGAAATGGAAACAACCTAAACCTGGCCCAGGTTATTGTTGGTTCACAAGGAACACTTTGTTTCGTAACTGCAATTAGACTTAAGACTATCCCGATGCCAGACCCAGATAAAGTCGAACTTATCGTAAGTTATTATGAGTCATTAGACAAAGCCGGTTCTTCAGCGCAAGAGTTACACAGTCTAGAGCCAAGTGCGTTAGAAATCGTCGATAAGAATTTAATAGAACTAGTTAATAGTCAAAAACCTGAACTTCTAAAAGGACTTCTCCCTGACGGACCTACACCAGCAGTAGTATTGTTGTGCGAGTTCGATAACCAAGATAATGAAGAAAGAAAAAATAAACTTCATCAAGCATCCGAGATTATAAATAAATATGCATACGAGTCGGCTTTGAAAAATACTCCCGAAGAAGAAGCAGAAGCATGGAAGTTGCGTCGTTCTGCGGCTGCCGTGATGTGGACTATACCAGGCAAGAAGAAAGCATTGCCAATTATAGAAGATGGCACAGTGCCACCACATAAACTCACCGAATTTATTAAGAGAGCATATCAAATATTTGAAAAATACGACCTAGAAATCGCTATATGGGGACATGCCGGCGACGCCGACCTGCATATGCAGCCTTTTATGGACTTGTCTAAAACATCAGATCGTAAAAAATTATTTGCAATGACAGATGAGTTCTATAAGATGGTGCATGAACTCGGTGGTACTGCTGCGGGAGAGCATAATGATAGTCTGATGAGAGCTGTATATAGGCCAATTATGTTTGGTCCTGAACTAGAGAAGTTGTTTGACCAAGTTAAGGCAGTATTTGATCCTGAAAATATGTTCAATCCTCATAAAAAAGTCGGGGTTGATTTCAATTATATTAAAAAACACTTAAGACACAGTTATTCTATAGAATCTATCGCGAAATTAGAACGACAAAAAGCTCAAGACACAATAGATAGATAAGTTATTTACTTAACCTCGACAACTGATTTGTCGAAAGCTATATACCGACTAATGTCCCGCTTGATTCTTAGCTCCGCTGACGGTAGTGGGTTAGGGTAGCCCCACATTGCGTCTTTGTTTTCACCTAGATTATAGTATTGAGCATCACCCTTCCACGGGCAGTGATACTGCGTGTCGCTCTTAGAGACTAAATCTGGATTTACGGAGTCAAGAGGGAAGTACTGGTTGCCTTCGATATATATTGTGTCGTCTGATTCAGCAATAACATCGCCGTCCATTAACGCTTGCATATTTCCTCCTAATTTAGTCCGAGAACTGTATCGATTTTTTGCCTATCGAAGCCCAGGATTAGTTCTTCTTTGCCACTATCATCAGTTATCACAGTGAAGGGAACGCCTAGTTGGCCACTTTTTTCATAGAGTTCTTGCGCTATTTTTTGGTCTTCGTCAGCTTTTTTTTCGTCAAATTTAATATCTTTACTGTTCAGGTAACTTTTAAGCATTTTACAGAAGCCACAAGTTGCAGTGCTGTAGATTGTTATATTTTTCATGGTGCTAGTTCTCCTTTGTTAATTCTTTTAAATCTTTTACCAGTAAATCATCTGACTTCAGGGCATAGCATATCTTTTGTCCATAACGATGCTTATCTACCAGACCGATCATCTCAAAATTTCTGAAATGTTGTGAGACAGCGGAAGATGAAATATTGAGCTTATCGGCAATCTCTCCAACGCAGTACTCATTATCAGTTTTTAAAAGTTTAAAAATTTCAAATCTTGTACTGTCACCGAGCAAATTCATTACGTGGACTAGTCGTTTTTCATCGTGAACGGTTGTCGTTTCCATAATATTAGTATTTTAGCAGACACTAAAACATACTTCAAGTTTTCGCTATTTCAAAGCTGTTGTTTATCACTTCTCCAAGCTTATATATTGAATACAGGATCAAAATTATGCTAACCCAGTTAAGAATATTGCTAAGCTCCTCGACAGATACAGCTGCGGTAGCACCTAATGACGCAATAATTGGAGTTAATATTGATGTACCGCAAGCCACACACCCACCACTCAATATCGCAAAGAATAGTCCAGCCCCGCCGCTTTTTTTAGGAATTTTTTTAAAACTATTCATACGGACTGCCTTTACTATCAAGGCAAAATTAATACCAAAGAAAATCCCAAATAGAATTATCCCAGTTGCTTGAGCGTTATTGTAAGCAGTATATATTCCAGTCTGAACATCCCAGATTATCTGGAGTTTATCGGACAAAGCGAACCCTGACTCAAACAGAGTAAACCGAAGCAGATCTAAGTTAAGTGCCCATATGACCAGACCGGTAATAAGAAAACTGAATACTGCAGCTAAAAGAATATAGACGGGGCTTTTAAACGTTTTTTTTATTCCAGACCAGCTATTTTTAAGTCTGAACCGTAGTGGAATTTTTATTTTCGACATTTTATTGTAGCTGCCTATCGATTAAAGCATTAAACACCGAAATCGGTTGCAAACCGATAAAGCTTTGCTCACCGATTACAAAACCCGGTGTGCCTCGTATCCCATCATCAGCAGCCAGCAATAAATCCCGGTCTATAAGGTAATTTTTAGATTCGGAGTCGATGCATTGCCTGAAAGACTCTGAATCAGCTACATAAGAACCGCTTAGCTCAACAAGCAGATCCGTGGTCAGTATATCTTCAATTTCAATCTGGTAATTTTCGCTAGAATAGTAATTATCCCAGATGTAATTCATTACAGTGTTATGGTAATCAGTGAATGCATTTTGATCGTTTGCGCAGTACGCGCCTCTTAATGCACGCCCAGAATCTGGCCCAAAGGCAGGATAGGCACGGATTTCAAAGTTAACTTGAGAATCGTATTCTGTTGTAATTTTTTGAGCAGCCCCACGATGGAATTTGTTACAGTTCGGGCATTTGTAGTCTATATATTCGATAACCGTAACCTTGGCGTTCGGACTACCAATTATTAAGGTAGATTCAATAACTTCAGGATTACTATTCTCGGATACACCTTGGTTCTCTTCCGAGGAAGAGATGGCTACCTCATTAGAATTTTCGTCTTCACCGTCATAGTTTAAAAAATAAAGTCCAGTGCCTGCTGCTAAGAATATTAAAATTGCCAGCAAAGTGGTTGCTACTGATTTGTTCATCTCCTGCCCTTTCGCAATGTTAATATTTAAGTAAGTACTTAATCGTTGTGATATTATACTATACATTATACTAACGTTAATTTATGTGTAAAACTAATCTATAAAAGGGGTTATAAGGTGAATAAAGGCGTAATAACAGCAATAATAGTTGCGATATTTGTGGCAGTTGGTGCCTTTGCTTTTCTGGGCAACGATAGTGATGACGATAACAGTAATGTTTCTACTAACTCACCAGCAAGTCCATCTTCAGAAACTAGTAGTAATCCTGTGAGTTCACCTTCCGGTGCAGGTTCGTATGTTGAATACTCAGATACAGTTTTAGCTGACACAGCCGGCACTGAACAAGTGTTATTCTTCCATGCTGAGTGGTGTCCGACCTGTAAATTTTACGAATCAGAAATAGAAAAATCCGGAGTTCCTGAAGGAATCACGGTCATTAAGATTGATTATGACGATGAAGATGAGCTAAAAGAGCAGTACGGAGTTACAGTACAGTCGACATTTGTTTGGCTTGATGCTAACGGTGAAGTGATGCAGTCTTGGCCTTTTGCTAGTGGACTAAAATCGCCACAAGATCTTTTTGATGTAGTTCAAGAAGGATAGTAAATGGAATTGCAGCTTGTTTTCGTATCTTTAATAGCTGGGGCATTAACAATCCTTGCTCCTTGTATATTTCCTTTGCTTCCGATTCTGATAGGCACCAGTGTAGACGGAAAAGCCGATAGAAACAGAGCTTTTACTGTAATAGCTTCGCTTTTAATATCAATTGCTGCACTAACGCTTCTAATACATGGAACTTCTAACTTTTTCAATATAGATGAAGGGGTATTAAGAGGAATTAGCGCCACTATTCTTGTATTGATAGGTCTAGTTATGCTGTTCCCGAGAGTTTGGGAAAAATTAATAGCAAAACTTGGCCTAGGAACATCAAGCAATAAATGGTTAGGTAAGGCCATGTCTAAGGGTGGTAGGAGTGGAGATATCTTAATTGGTGCGGCCTTGGGGCCGGTTTTTTCAAGTTGTAGCCCGACATATGGAGTAATAATTGCTACTATTTTGCCGGCAGATTTTGCTGAAGGTACATTTTACTTGCTCTGGTATTTATTAGGTTTAGGACTTATGTTTGCTCTCATAGCGTTCTTGGGTCGCAAATTTATTTCCAAAATTTCATGGGCGACAGATCCAGAAGGTTGGTTTAAGCGATCAGTCGGTGCCCTATTCTTGCTAATTGGAGTTTCTATTTTCTTTGGTTGGGATAAAGATTTCGAAGCTTGGCTTCTGCAATTTGAGTTTTATAACAATTTAGTTAATTTTGAATTAGATTTGCTGTAATTGATTTAACTTCTTTTCATCGGTAGTGATTCCTGTATACTAGATACTCGTACAGGAGATTTATGGCGAATAATAAGCTCGTTATCATATCAACGCGCTTGCCCGTGAGTGTTAGCAAGGTAAATGGAAAGTTACATTACTCCCAGAGCACTGGAGGGTTAGCTACCGGAGTCTCTACAGTTAGTAAATCTCGAGATAGCGTTTGGGTAGGATGGCCAGGCATAAGCTCCGACGAATTAACAGCTAAAGACAAAAAAGAGATTACAGAAGAGTTAAAAAAATACAAGTGCCATCCGGTGTTTCTCACAGAAGAAGAAATCGAGAATTTTTATTCAGGTTACTGTAATGCAACAATTTGGCCCCTACTCCATTACTTTACAAATATGACAGAGTTTAGTGACGAATATTGGAAGTTTTATAAAAAAGTTAACCAGCTGTTCTATAAAGAAACTCGGCAATTTGTTAATGGGGGCTCGCAGATTTGGGTACATGATTATCAACTAATGCTGCTACCTAATTTGATTCGTGAAAAACACCCTAATTCATTAATTGGATTTTTCTTGCACACGCCTTTCCCGTCGTTTGAAATATTTAGACTACTGCCCGAAAGAGAAGAATTGCTCAGAGGACTGCTGGGCGCCAACTTAATTGGTTTTCATACCTACGACTACGTTCGACACTTCTTAAGTAGTACCCTGCGAACTTTGGGATACGAGAGCAGTTTAGGAGTCATTCAGCTTGAGGATAGAGTCGTGCAAACCGATGCTTTCCCTATCGGAATCGACTACAAGAAGTTTGCAAAATCTGGCAAGTCTAGATTAGTAAAAAGTACTATAAAATCTTTTGATTTATATAAAGAAAAGACCAAGGTCATCCTAGCCGTTGATAGGGCTGACTATACGAAAGGCATCCCAGCCCGTCTAGACGCCTTCGAGATGTTTTTGCAGAAACATCCGGAGTATATTGAAAAAGTTGTGATGGTTCTACTTGCCGCACCATCACGTGAAAATGTAGACGCATATCAGCAGCTACGTGAAGAAATCGAGCAAAAGATTAGTCGAATAAATGGCGAATACTCGACGGTGGACTGGTCGCCAATTACCTACTTCCATAAATCAATGCCGCAAGAAGAGGTCAGTGCTCTTTACGCAATTGCTGATGTGATGCTCGTAACACCTTTACGCGATGGGATGAACCTCGTCGCGAAAGAGTATGTAGCAGCAAAGCATCGCCAAAAGGGAGTATTAGTATTGAGTGAGATGGCAGGAGTTGCCAGTGAGTTAACTGAAGCTCTTCAGGTGAACCCAAATAACACCAAGCAAATTGCAAACGCAATTAACCAAGCTTTAAAAATGAAACCTTCGGAGCAAAAAAAGCGCATGCGAGCAATGCAAGACAGGATTTCAAGCTACACCATTAATAAGTGGGCAGAGGACTTCATCGCAGAACTAGAAGAGACAAAGAACAAAGAGAGTAGGCATCCAAAACTTCTGAGCGACAAAAACAGAGGAAATCTAATAAATGATTATAAAAATGCGAATAGACGATTGATAATGCTTGATTATGACGGTACATTGAAAAGTTTTGTTGCATCTCCAGATAAATCGCTTGCATACCCCTCATCCAAAGTTCGCAGGATAATCAGGCGCATGACTAATGATCCAGCAAATAAAGTCGTCATAGTGAGTGGCAGGCCAAAGAATACTCTAGAGGCATTCTTCGAAGACAAAGGTTTAGGTTTAGTAGCAGAGCATGGCGCTTGGGTTTTTGATGCCGGTAACTGGGTTAAATCTTCGCTGACTTCTAAAAAATGGAAAAAGCCACTCATGCCAATCCTGCAGCAATTTGCCTCAAGGACTCCGGGTGCGGTGCTTGAAGAAAAAGATTTCTCCTTCGTTTGGCACTACAGGAATGTGTCAGCAGATCTCGCATTTGTGCGAAAAGAAGAGCTTAAAATGGAACTTCATAACATACTTGGCGATTCAGAAATTGACGTTTTTGAAGGCGAGAAGATTCTGGAAGTTAAACCACGAAATATGCATAAAGGAGCGATTGTAACCGAGCTAGTTTCTCAGGAGCAGTGGGATTTTATTCTATGTATGGGGGATGACTATACTGACGAGGATATGTTCAGAGCCTTGCCCGAGCGTGCAAATTCTATTCATGTTGGATCGGGCGAAACCGAAGCTCGATACATAGTAGAAAGCGTCAAAGACGTTGTTAACCTGCTAAACGATCTCAAATAACAGATTGAAAAAACACCCCTAAAAAGGTAAAATAACATAAGTCAAAAACCAGATATTGGGGTGTAGCCAAGTGGTAAGGCAACGGGTTCTGGTCCCGTGATGCGTAGGTTCGAATCCTACCACCCCAGCCAAACTAGGACACCATCCATTCGGGTGGTTTTTAGTTTGTTTTGGGATGCAGGATTGTTACGCGATCATAGATCGGGGTGAAATATGCCTGTGGCATATTGCAAGGCAATCTTCGCTTGCAAACTAGTTTGCA
The DNA here is from genome assembly GCA_030428125.1 of bacterium. Lineage (GTDB taxonomy): Bacteria > Patescibacteriota > Saccharimonadia > Saccharimonadales > SZUA-47 > JAUIBF01. Next base: position 295,987 of record JAUIBF010000001.1, read on the forward strand.
AAGTAGAAGTTGCGGGCCTGCTGGAAGCAGGTCGAATCCCTCCACCCTAGCCAAGAAAAAGTAATTAACTAAATCCCTCCATCCCAGCCAGGAATAAATAACTAACAAAGCCTCATACCTTAAAAATAGCAAACAATAAACAACCCCTCTTGTCCCCGGTTAAACGAATTGACCTTAATCCTAATCAGAAGTATTATCAATACAAGGTTGATAATAAGAGGGGATTTAGTTGTGAGTAAGAGATCAAAGAAAGATCGCGAGGGTTTTTGGGCGAGAGTAGCAGGCTTCTGGATGAAGCGCAGTGTGCTCTCGATTTTTATTATTGTGTTTTTACTTGCGTCAGGGGGCTATGTATATAGCTCTGTCATCTCGCGGGATGGCTTCCCGGCTTTAAGCTTGCCTCTCGTTCAAGTTTCGGTTGAACATGACATTGATAATACTATTGAAGCTGATGAAGAAATCGCAACTGTGCTTAATTCGACTGTTGGTGACATAGCAGAAGTAGAGGAAGTGCAAACTTCATCAGTAGAAGGCGCTGTTGTATCAGCGATAGTGCTTACACCCGGTAGTGATTCCGAACTTTTAAGTGAACAGATTAAAAATGATTTAGATGAAGCCGGTTTAACAAATAGCGAAGTCCTAGAGTTGACACTCGATAACATTGGTTTCTCACTTTCTATTTCATCGACTGAGCTAGAAGGAAGAGAGCTGGAAGCACTTGCCACTAAGGTTGCCGATAGGTTAAAGCAAGAGGATGATTTGATTCTAGACGCAACAGCATCCAGTAACTACGATGCAAACGGAAACCTAATCGGATTTGGGCGATACGGTAGTCGAGATGATTCTGGTGAATTTACATTTTCATCCTCTGCGCCACTATTGCTGCAAAAGCAGGCAAGCGTAGATACACTGACGTTTTCTGATGAAGTAACAGTCCTGATTACTGAAGACTTGGTGTTAGACGGAACATTGCCTGAGCATGCCAACGTCGAATATGTTGGTGACGGCGCACAAGCGATACGCGATCAAATAGCAGGCTTGGAGGTTAGTCTCTTCCAGTCGTTGGCTGTTGTCGCGGTCATGGTTATGGTTTTGGTCGGCTGGCGTGCTGCCGCTGTTTCAATCGTGTTTATCCCAACAGTTATGGCTGGAACAATACTGGTTATGTACGCATTAGGAGCAACACTAAACACCATTTCGTTATTTGGATTATTGCTAGTACTTGGCCTATTTATAGACGACATTATCGTTATTGTTGAAGCTATAGATAAAGAACGTCAGCGAGGTCTGAAACGAATTGATGCAGTTAAGGCTGCGCTTAGTAAGATTGGTTCTGCGGACGTCATGGGAAGTCTAACGACTATTGCCGTGTTCGTTCCACTCCTGACAATTACCGGGTTACTTGGTGAATTAGTCTTTGAGCTGCCTGAGGCAGTTATTATTGCGCTATCACTTTCCGTAGTGCTCGCACTAACGGCTTTCTTGTGGCTTTCATCACTCACAGTTTCAAGGGGTGAAAAAGGCTCTGATTCTAAAGAAGCTAAAGATGATGACACCCATATTTTAGATAAGGTGCTTAACCCGATAACTAAAGTTGGGGCAGGAATAATCAATGCAATAGGTAATACGTTAGTTAAATTTGTATCAGGATATTTGAAAAGAAAAACGACTACCTTATTGGTCGCAATTTTCGGAATTGTAGCTATAGTGCTCGGCGCTAGTTACGCTACAAAACTAGATTTCGAGATATTTCCTTCACCAGATGATTTGCCAGAAGTTAACTATAGCATCACTTTCAATGGTGCTAGTTCTGTAGAAGAGGCAGAAGAAATAGCCGCCGAAACTGATCAGCTAATCGTCGCTGAGCTCGGCGACCAAATAGAAAAGGTAGTTTATTCAACAGGAACGATTCAATCTGCCGAAGTTGGGGTACAACTTGCAGAAGAACGAACGATGACTTCATCTGAGATCGAAGACGAGATCGCTTCGCTACTAGAAGAAAACGAAAAAGTTTCAGTTGCCTTCGGAGATCAAGGTGCGTTAGAAGCTCGATTTTCTGCAGATAGTATTGATGAACTGGTAACTTTGACAGCCGAAATACCTAGGTTTATCCAAACTCAAGATGGCGCTAATTTTGCAACCGTAGCACCGTTAACAAGCGTTGTACAGCGTTGGGATGATTCGCTTGTAGCTACAGCATTAATTAGTGTCGAAGACGATGTGACTTCAGATGATTTTTTCGAAACCTTAGGAGAGGATGCTGAAGCCGATGGCCTAGGGGTTGAAATAACAGCCGACCAAGTAAATACACAAAATGCTATCGAAAAGAGTCAAGAAGATTCATTTAGTAGTATGGCGGTAGTATTCTTGGTTTCTATTGTGGCCGTGTCAATAATTCTGATGATTCACTTTAGGTCTATTATTTTGCCAGGTTTAATATTAGGTGTATTGCCACTATCAATACCACTGTTGTTCCCAGGCTTGAAGAGTGTCAACGCAGAACTCAGCTTCTTCGTAATGCTTGGTCTAGCCGCCCTAATTGGAATTGCCGTTAACAATTCAATTATGCTGATTGACTACGCAGAGAGAGCAGTAAAAGAAGAAGGCAAGAGCGCAAGGCAGTCTATAATTGATGCGCTGTCAGTCAGATTCAGGCCGCTAATCGTAACGGTATTGACTACAGTAGTAGGCATATTCCCTCTAACTTCAGATCCACAATTCTCAGGACTTGCTTGGACTGTGATTTTCGGGATGACCTCGTCAACCTTAATGGTGATTACGGTGTTTCCAGCGTATTACGAGATCGTACAAGGTCCACGGCTAATGGTTCTAAGATTCTTTAAGCGATTAAGAAAAAAGATATTTCACAGATAAGATAAATTTATTCTCCAGCGAGAGTAAAAGTAACTGCTACCAAAATTACAACCAATAAAATAGTCAATATATCGAAGTACTTATCTAGTTTGTCCCATTTTATGACATCGTCCTTAACTCGGTTTATTGCTTCTTGACGTACATGGTGAGACCAACGAATTTCACTAAATCCCTTTAGAATACGGTATCGGTCAAGCCATCTAGATAAGAACCATCCGTATTTTTCATCTTTTAGAACTTTTCTACGCTCCTGTAGTAAAGGGTAGGCAATAATTATTGCGATGTACCCAGCGGCAAATTTAACAAAAAGAGCGACCCCGAGCCCTACTAGAGGAGATAGTAATTTAGCTGCAACAGATTCAATATTTGTGAAATCTAATTCATTATTGCCCAGGTCTTCATTTAGTAAGTAGCCAATAACACCTAGTAAAATCAGCGGCCAGAATAAACGCCTAAAAAACCAAAGTATTAATAGGTAACGTGCATCTTTTGAACCTTCTTGGAGCACCTTTATTTCTGATATTTTAGAATAGTTATTCGTCATCTTAACCCGAAACTAGATAAGTCTTTTTACTTTTGTGTTTTTTCGTAATCTGGATCAAACTTTTTATTCCCGGTGACGATTAATCCGCCAATAGCTGATGCGTATAGTGTGAATTGTGCAACTATAGCTATCAAAGCTTGCATAGGGTTATCCTCCTGGTACTGTTCCATAACTGAATTGTCATTTATTGATCCTGATGCAAGTAGCGACATATCCCAAAGCATATGCAGAACAATTGGCAGCCAAAGTGAGCCACCAACGCGTAAAGCTATATACATATATATTGCAAAAGGCATAGTTGAAACTACTTGAGATATTGTAGTTCCTGCTTCTTGACCAAGAAGGCCATTCATTCCGTGCAGTAAACCAAACACTACAACAACAATTAATAAAGCTTTCTTTTCCGATACCGTTGACCTTGCGGCTTTAAGCAATAGTCCACGTGTCAGCAGTTCCTCAGTGAATCCAACAAGCAAGGTACACAATGCAATTAAAGGTAAGCTGAGGTTAGAGTCTGGATTTATATCAAATGCTCTAATAAAGTTTAGAACAACAAGCACTAGAATTGCCGCAGGAACAACCCAAAACCACTTTTGTCGTAGTTTGTGCTTTTCAGAAAACACATCCGTCCAACCTAGATATTTAGTTAGGCCGTACAACAGTATCGAGCCCAAGCCAACTGGAATCAAGATGCCTTTAATAAGGTTTTCGTTTGAGTCGGCAACTTGATCGTATGGAACGCCGATAATCTTCGCCATCGCAAAAAGGTATGCCGCGTAAGCCAACACAATTAGTAGACCTGTTTTTAGAGTTGGATTTTTATATTTAGACTCAATTTTAGATTTAGACTCACTCATGTAATCCCCCTATTAACTCAATAATAACATTAAAATAAATCTTGAGGCTATTAGAGCAATCTATATACCTAGTTTAGTATCTTTTCGATTGGTTTGCCTTTGGCTAGTTCGTCTATCAGCTTATCTAAGTATCGTATTTCTTGCATCAATGGCTCTTTGATTTCTTCAACTCTGACTCCACAAATTACACCAGTAATTAACTTACGTTTGGGATTTAATTTAGCTACTGCGAAAAATTCTTCAAAAGTTACTTCATCTGCAATCAGTTTTTCTAATTCTGATTGGCTGAAACCTGTAAGTCGCCTGATAATTTCGTCAACTTCATCCTTTGTTCTGTCTTTTCTGTCAGCTTTTGCAACGTATAGTGGATAAACCCGCGCAAAGCTCATCGAATATATTTTGTGATTTTTATCATTCATATTGCTTATTTTAACAAGTTTCTGTTGCTATACTATAAACACAAGTAATAAAGGGGACATACGAAATGGGAATGTTATGGGAAGCGCACCAACAAAGTTCAGGACGACGAACCGATAGACGACAGAATATGCGAACTATGGGACTAGAGCAACAAGTACAAGAGCTCAATTCTCTAGTAGAGGATTTAGAAAAAGAACTAGGTGACGTTGTAAAGTACTTAGAGCAAAAATTTGGAGAAGACGTTAATAATGACGGACAAGTATCGGTCTAGATAATTCTATTCTTCAGTTGTAATGATTTTTGTATTGCGGTCAGCAAACAGAGCACCTGCGAGAAATACAAAAATACTTATAACCACATTAAAGTTCGTGGTGTATATAGTTGCAATTGACACTACTGCACTCGCAACGAAAATAAGGGGGAAAATCAGACCACCCCTGTAACCCAGTGAATGTGACCAGGCAATTGCTACAACCTTCACCAGACTAACCCATAGTAGTGTAAGTAGTCCTAAGTCTTTTGCTTGTTCAAAAACAGGTACTATGCTTTCGTTGCCGGTGAACTGCACGAGCTCTCCACCTAGCAAGAAGAGCAGGCATAGGATACCACCTGCAACTAAGGCATGCCTCAGCCAGATTCTAGACAGTTTTTTGTTGATAACGCTGAATATCGCTACTGAAAATTTTAGGATCTTCTGATATAAAAGGCCCGATAAGAAGAAAATGATTGTAAGTAAAACCATAGTCAAGGTAAACGTACTATTTGCTTCCGGGAATTCGAAAGAACCTGAATGAGATAAAACTCCTAAAGTGATATATGCAACCACCGACGAGACAGCAACTAATATATAGTTATAATAATTTAGTTTTTGAGACTTTTGTTTCTGGGCAAAGTATAGTCCCAATAAACCACCAGCGATTGAGTTAAAGAAAGCTACAAATAAAGCAACTATGCCCACTAGGCTTAGAATGCTCGCCTGCTTTTTTATCTTAAATATATTCGAAACTAACAGACCGGATACTATAGAGGCCGGAATTAGTACTGCTTCAGGACCCAAGGAAGCACCGGCAAATAGTGAGAAAAATCCAACTACAAGTATGCTTGCCAATTTTACGATCGCAGGCTTAGATCTAAGGTTTTTTGCATTACCCAGGTATCTTTGAGCCGCAAAAAATATAAACCCTAGCCCAATGGTCAATGGTATGACCATGATTCTATTGTCTGAGGTGTCAAGAAAATCTAGCCACACTAGGTCTATAGCTTCAACCACCGCGAATTCGAATACTAAATAGATAATCGATACAAGTATGCTGACTATCGCCGACGATATGAGCAATTTTAAAGTAGACATAGAAATGATTATAGCAACACTCCGATTAATCTGTAATTTCTGGTATATTGTACCTGTGGGCAGAAAAAAACAAAAAAGACTAATTCCACTTATACATCCTACAGTTCATGTTTTTTTAGCATTGATATTATTTCTAATAGCTTTACTGCTCTCAAGAGGTGCTGAAATAGCAAGTTGGGAAGAACCAATATTTACCTGGGTTTATGATTGGCCTGATTTTCTAACACCTTTATTTATTGTGATAACGTGGTTTGGAAGCGTCTACGCACTGGGGGTGTTTTCAATAATATTGTTTATTAAGCAAAAGTATAATGAACTAATCCGATTTTTGATGGCTTCGATCCTAGCTTATGAGCTGTCGGGATTTGCCAAAGACCTCTGGGGCAGAATGAGACCCGATGAAGTGCTAGGGATAGTAACTAGAGACTTTTCTTACGGACCTGCATTTCCATCAGGGCATACTGCACTAGCTACTTCGATGGCATTTGTCGCCGGGCATTACCTGCCTAAAAAGTTTCACTGGGTAGTGCCTGTTTGGATTGTGAGCGTTGGGATTTCCAGGCTGTATCTAGGGTTACATGTGCCTCTTGATATAATTGGCGGGTTTGCAATCGGCTGGTTCTCATATATGTTATTCAGGCACGTTCGTTTGTTTGCGGTGGGCTATGGTAGAAAGAAAACCAAAAAGAAGCGCTCCTAAGGTATAATTAATGCAAATATATGAAATCTCTTAAAAATACTGTTTCTAAAAAAATACTCTTTTGGCTAGTGGTTAGTATAGCGATTTTTACCACTATTCACTTAACACTGCAGTATATTAATACCGAATACTTTAACCTTTCTTACGGTAATTTCTACGAAGTTACAAACAGATTTGATTTTGATGACGAGGCAAGTATACCTACTTGGTTTGCGCAGGCACTATTTCTATTGTTGGCGATGCTTGCAGGCCTTACGTCCTACTTGGAAAAAAATAAAAGAAGCAGATGGGTGTGGACGACACTATCAGTGCTCGCAGTTTTAGGATCTGTAGATGAAGTATCTACAGTTCATGAGTCAGGTCTGCAAAGTATACACCTGCTTTTCTTCAACGAGAACGCACCAACTCTACTTGCTAATGCCTGGGTTGTCATAGTGCCACTTGTGTTGATAATCGCCACGTTATTTCTATACTTTTCGTATAAAGTCTTACCAAAACCCACCGTAAAGCTCTTTGTAATAGGCGCTGTCGTCTATATATCTGGCGCGGTCGGAGTAGACATCATTACATCTACATTGTTAGAGTCTACTGCGTTCATTGAACAGGGAGTGTTTGTTGCGATTGAAGAAGTGTCGGAGCTAATCGGACTTACGATTATGGTATTCGCGACATCTAGCTATTTGGAGTCAAACTACGGCAAAAGAATATCCAGATCTATTAGTGCCCTAAAATAATTCTAAATATACTCTTTCTTTGTTGCCTGCCTGAAGGCTAAGAATCCAGGTAGAATTGGCAGCCAAAACGTCAGCAGTCTGTAAAGTAAAGTTATCGTAAGTGCTGTAGGAGTATCTACGCCCACGGTGGTTAGACCAGCAACAAATGCTGCTTCGGCACCTCCGATTCCACCAGGAGTCGGGGTAACAGTGGCTACAATTGCGCCAAATGTAAATACATATATTGCGTCTAGAATGTCGAGGTGTATTCCTAAAGCAAGGGCACTAAAGTATAGAGTTGCGGTGTAGGTAAGGGTTATTGCTACTGATGCCAGGTATCCAAGTATTATTTTGGAAGGATTGTCCCAATAGAATGCAAATTGTTCAAACACTTTTCTTCTGCCTTTAGTAAATAGTTTGCGCATTGCCGGAAAGGCGAAAGCAGAAATTATAATAGAAAGTACTGCAAGGGCAGAGAATATCACAATCGTGAGAGATACGTGTATGTCCGGGAGCAAATCAACTACTGAGCCAGGGGTAAATAATGAAATAAAAACGACCACAGAAATATGACCGAGCAGCCCTAGGATAGTATTTAGTGTTGCCACAGCTCCTGCCTGTGTAATGTCATGATTGTTTTTGTAAAGATACCGTCCGTTTAGCGCGATCCCCCCCGTTCCAGCTGGGGCAACTTTAGATGCAAAACTGCTAGCGACTTGAATAAGTACGGTTGGCCAAAGCTTCACCGGGTATATGGTCATGAACTTGTAGGCTAGCCCGGACAAGAAGTAAGTAAAGGCTGAAAGTACTACACCAACTCCTATATATCGCCAATCAGCACCTTTTGCTGCGTCCAACGAATCTCCTAGGTTTACAAATTGTGGCGCAAGGACGTATATAGCGACACCCAAAGAAACAAGTATCAGAAACGTTTTGAAATTAAGCCTTTTCATTTCTACAGACTTAACTTTTTTGACTCCAGTTGCTTTAATAAGCTTACTTTTTAGTTTTTTGAATTCCTTTCGCTGCTTTTTGTAGGCTGAGGTAGTTGCTCCAGACAAAGATGAGAATGACAAGTAAGGCAAGCTATGACGAAGCTCGTCCTTGCCAATTACTTTAATCGCAGAATCAACAGTTCTGTCTATGCCCACTAGTAAACTTAGTGATGCCACAAGTTCTACTGTGTCGCGGTAGAAACTCTCAGGTTTTATAGACGCTTCTGAGAATCCAAAATCAATAATCCAAGGCTCGTTTTTATCATCAAGAAATATATTTGCTGCCCGAAGGTCGCGATGAATAATATGGTTGTCGTGCAGAGTTTTTACTTCTTTCCAAATAGACTCCAAAACTTTATTACTGATTCGTTTTGGGTCAATAGAATCTAAGGATTTTCCAGGAATCATAACCTGCGCCATAGCCCACCTATCTGTTTCTGCCTCGAATATTGCAACAATATCTGGAGTGTTGACCCCGGCCTTTTTAGCTAGCATGGCAACGTATGCCTCGTGTTCTAACTGACGTTTTGCTGACAAATATGGCTGCTCATCTTCAAGACGTCTGTAGATTATTCGCCGGAATGACTTAAATAATAGATCAGCTACGTTATTGTCTATGCCGACAATTTTTATAAATAGTGAAGGCTTACCTTTCGCAATGTATGGCACTGAACCACGTGCATCAACGCTAGCAATTTTGACTTCAGATATTCTCAAGTTTAGTTTAGTTAATTTTTCTTTGACAACTTCGGGGCTCACGGGATTGTAGCGTCTGCTCCCAAAAATAAAATTCATTAACCCACCGACCGCGAGACCAACTCCCCAGCCGCCGATTAAATCGATAGGCAAATGAATGCCTAAATATAGTTGCGATACACCAACAAGCAATACTAATCCAGTGATAATTTTATGAAACCTTTTAGGTATGTAGGTGTACGATGTTAATGCTAAAACCGCAGCAATAGCCATAAATGAGGAAGGGAAACCTACTAGAAGCTCGAAACTACCTTCTCCATGATCGATTACATTATTTCTGATACTTTCTGGAATGTTACTAATGTTACGATTGTTTAAAAACGTACAGACACTAGACGCTACTCCTCCTGCCAATAATATTCTTATGGCATTTGCATAATGTCTTCTGAGCAAAGCGATGAAGGCAACTATCGGTACCATCAGGGCTGTACCAAATACTAAAAATAAAATCGCCCAATAGTAGAATGATCCCGATAGGCGATTAAAAGTGTAAAATATTGATTCTTCAACGCCGCCCACGCCACTCTCAGCGATAATGCCGGCAAATAGAGTTATTAATATCCCGCCAAAAACATAGAGCAAATACACCGGGTTTCTGTAGGCATTGATACGGTTTTTGACGCCTATAATCATACCCATTTAAATATATTCCTTCTTAGCTGCATACTGGAAGGCGATAAATCCTGGCAAGATTGGTAGCCAGTACGTGAGCAATCTATAGAGTAGAGTAATAGATAATGCGTCTGCCGCTGGTAGGCCGGTAGCTGTGAGGGCGGCTGTTAATCCTGCTTCTGCACCACCTATGCCCCCGGGAGTCGGAGTAACTGAGGCCGTTGTTATTCCCACGGTAAACACTAACAATATTTGCAAAGGCGACAGGTCTGCGCCTAGTGCAAGACTACTAACGTACAGGGCCCCCACATAACTTAGAGTAATGAAAACTGAAGAAATGTAACTGCCAAAAAGCCTAGATGGATGTTCACGATATTCTGCGAACGTTTTAACCATCTCATGCGCAATTTTAATAATCTTTTTTCTTATTGCTGGCACTAAATAGACAATACAGATGGCAGCGAACAAACCTCCTGCAGCAACATACCAAACTACCTGAGGCACGTTCACATCTACGCTCAGGACGTCCTTGAAACTGGTAGAAGAGAACATAACGGCAACGATTAAAAGCGACATATGTCCAACAAAGCCCATTATATTGTTAATCCCGGCAATAGATCCTGCCTGCAATAGATTATGACCATTCTTTGTCAAAAATCTGGTGTTTACAGCAAGCCCTCCGGCCCCAGCAGGTGCCAGTTTGCTAGCAAAACTGCTAGCTATTTCTATTAGAAGCATTTTCATGAAGCTTATCGGATAAAAGGCAAGTGCTTTGTATGCAAATGATGCTCCGACATAAGTAAGGAAAGAGAATATAGCACCCAGAATCACATATAAGTAGTTTGCATCACGCAGTGCAGACAGTGAGTCTCCAAAGGCATCTATTCTCGGAATCATGAAGGCGAAACCAAGCAGCACAGCAGAAACCATTAGAATACCTTTTAGACTAACCCTTTGGATTTTTAATGGCTTAACTTTTTTAAGCTTCGTAACTTTTACGACCTCTTTATGTAGTTTGTCCAACAGGCCTTTTTGCTTTTTTAGTTCTTTGGTTGTCGCCGATGACACAATTGCATATGAGAGATACTGGGAAGTTTCTTTTAGGTCATCAATGCTGAGTACACCCAGAGCACTTTTAACAGCTCGCTCAACCCCAATCAGTGTACTTAAAGAGCATAGTAGTTCTGCGCGATCACGATTCTTAGATTCATGGGGCATAGAAGCTTCGGCGAATCCGAAGTCTATAATCCAAGGTCTATTTTTACTGTCTAGAAAAATATTTGCACATCTTAAGTCGCGGTGAATAATATTGGCATTATGCATTTTATCAATCTCTACCCAGATTTGTTTTATCACTGAATCATTTATGCTTTTTGGGTTCACACTATCCAGGGATTTTCCTTCAAGTGCAGTTTGAGCAAACGCCCAGCGATCTTTATCAGTTTCAAAAATTGCTACAGGTCTCGGGCTCCTTATCCCTGCCAATACTGCTTGACCCGAAACGTAAGCTTCATGTTCTAGTTGTCGCTTAGGATTAAGGAATGGAGTTTCGTCTTCCAGACGACGGTAGATTATTTTTCGCCATGTTTTGAATAACCAATCTGCAATATTATTGTCCTTCCCGACTATCTTTATAAACAAGTCATCACCTTTTTCAATTTTTGCATAATATGGCGTGGAGCCACGTGCATCTACGTTTAATACAGTAACCGATTTAACGGCGTAGCCAATTTCTTTCAGCTTTTGTTTTACCACTTTCGGTGCTACCGGGTTATATTTTCTAGAGCCTATTGTAAAATTGACAAGTCCACCCCAGAAAATACCAATAGCAAAACCACCTACCAAATCAAGTGGTAGATGAACTCCTAGATATAGACGTGAGATCATTACTAAGACAGCTAAAATTGTAATCGGTCTATGCCAACGTTTTGGTAGGTACTGATAAAGAATTATTGCGAGTACAGTAGCGATTGCTGCATGTCCAGAAGGGAAACCCAAAGTCCCATCAGATGCTTCGCGTACGGCTGTATCTTCAAGCAGATTTCCAGGACGCGCTCTAAAATCAAACTGCTTTAGGCCGTACGCTGTAATATATGCACCAATGCTACCTATGAAAACTTTTAATGCTCCTGCATAATGGCGCTTAGCCATAAAAACTAAGCCTACAAAAAGCGCGAATCCGATTGATCCTAAAATCGATATTGCAACGAATGCAGCCTCAAAACGATGTCCAAAATAGTTAAAGAATCTAAATAGCGCCTCTTCGGTTTTCCCTGTGCCGGCCTTAACAATCAGCATTGAGAGCACAAATAGCAACACTCCAAAAATCGAGTAAGTGATGTAAACTGGATTACGATAAGCAGCTTTACGGTTTTTTATACCGGTCAAAATTCCCAATTACTTCTCCCAAACTTTCAGTAATTGTAGCATGCAAATTACCCTAACACTAGTGAGGATAATTGTGAAAACAAAAAATCCCCAGCATCGATTTGCCAGGGATTTGTATGTTTATTTTACTCCTTAATATATATAGCGAAAATAATTCGCCGGTAAAGTCCTTACTGTTTTTACGTACAGACCTTTGTGGTTCATCTCTGAAATTGTTACGGTTCCATCGGAATTCACGCTTTGTACGTATACAACGTGGTTACCCCGTTGGCCAACAGCACCCGCTCGTGGTTTAGTACCTACGGCCATCCCTTGAGCTGCAGCACGAGAGTACCAGCTGTATGCGTTACCCAGATTATTAGGTAAGTCGGGGCGCATATTTTTTACGTACCATGTGCAGTAACCTGCAACATATCTATTGCCAGCAGAACTACCCCTGCTTACAGTAGTGGTTGATTTAACATTAGCTATTGGAGAGGATTGTCTGGTAGAGCCAGAACTTGCTGATCTAGTGGTTGCAGTTGCTTCAGGTTGTGGCACATTCCGCTCCTCAACATCCTCACTTGCTTCAGGAATAATTAGTTCATCCCCAGGGTTTATGACATCTGGGTTTTCAATGGTAGTATTTTTGTCGAAAATCCTTTTCCAGGTGGTTTCATATTTTTTAGCAATACTTGATAAGCTCTCAGACTCTCTAACCTTGTGCTTAATCACATCAGCATTCTCTTGAGCAGAATCTTCAGCTGTTTCTTCAGAATTTTCACTTATCTTTTCGACATTGATTATGTCATCGGCTGTTATATTTTGGGTAAGCAGAGCAAGCTCTACTCCAGACTCTTTAATTTTTAAAGTACTGTTAGTGCTAGCATCGGCTTTAGAGCCGCTTGCAGCAATAATTAGGGTACACGCCAAAACACCCGTAATAACGGATATACGCATTCTTAGATTGTCTCCTTTTTCTTGACTACTTATCTGTGAGTGTCATTAGTAATATTTGGTTCTCGCAGATTTTTGCACAATTTTTGCCTCACACACAAAAGTGCAGGCTTATTATGCTACACACCAGACCCTCTACACGTCAATAGAGCCTGTGGATAAGTTTGCATGTAACAGATATCACAGACAGCAAAAATTGGGCATTATAGACTGATTTTAGAACTAAAAGAAGGGATTTTTATGGCTAAGTTTATTATGATTTACAAAGGGCAGGCGACGGACATGCCACAAATGAGCTCAGAGCAGCAGCAAGAAGTTATGGAGGGCTGGAAGGCGTGGATGGGTAATGTTGGTTCAGCATTGGCAGACGTTGGCTCGCCGTTCGGTGGTGGAATATCGGTTATTGACGATGGGTCAACTGGGGATGTCTCTCCCCTGACAGGCTACTCCATAGTAGAAGCAGGTAATTTGGATGAGGCAAAAGGATTATGCGAAGGCCATCCATTCCTAAGTGAAGGAAAAGGTAATTTTTCAATAGAATTGTACGAATTGATGGCTGTACCTTTTTAATAAAAATTGACAAGGGTGGTATTATTAACGTATTAAGTGATTTAGGAGGAAAGGTATGTTTTTATTAGCTACTGGGCTCATCTTGCTCGGTGGATTCACTGCTCTATTAGGGCAGAGATTATTTAGGATACTACTACCAATTGCTGGTTTAGTGGTCGGAGTTATGGTGGGATTTGGTGGTGTGCAAGGAGTATTCGGCAAAGGAGCAATCAGCTTATCTATCGCAATATTGATGGCCATCATTGTTGGCGTGATTATGGCAGTCTTGTCTTTTGCATTTTATGACCTAGCAGTTGTAGTGCTGATGGCTATGTTGGGTGCGTCTGCACTTACATACTTAGGGATTGCAATCGGTCTAGAGAATAACGGATTAATTCTGTTCCTGCTTGGCCTAACTGGTGCTGTACTTGGAATAATTTTGTCAGCAGGTTCGGCACTGTCAGTGAGTTTGGTATTTGCTGCAACAGCTTTTTTAGGAACTGCATTAGTAATGGCTGGCGTACTACTTATTGTCGGTGAGGTCTCAGTTGACCAGCTGCACGATGAAGGTATTATCGCCTCGGTTATAGAAACAGTCGATCAGTCATTTATATGGTTCTTTGTTTGGCTAGCTGGCTCCATTGCGGCCCTGTACGGCCAAATGGCGATTGCAACGAATGAGTTTATGACAGACGCTTATGAATTTAGTGAAAAGAAAGGAAAGAAATAATGGCTAAGAAAACTAATAAAAAAGTAGTTGGAATCAAATCATCCACGCTAGCACTTTTTGAAGGTACGTTCGCAGGTATTGTCGGATTAGGTGTTGCGATTCTACACAGTCTTAACACTACTGTTGATGTGGCGAACGAAACACAGAGTGTATTGAGTGGTATGGCATTTGGTTTGGCAACCGGAATTGTTGCTGTTTTAGTTTTACCGCTAATCTACTTTGGTATCGGTTGGGTTTTTGGATACATCCATGGATTCATCTTCAACGTTGTTGCTGAAACATCCGGTGGGTTACTAATTCGCTTAGAAGACGATAAGTAAGACTACTAACTTAAAAAACGAGCAGACTTTACTTTTCTGCTCGTTTTTTAATGCGACGCTTTACTAGATTGCCCCCGTAGTAGCTAATTATTCCGGCCCCAATTGCTACACCTATAATGATAAACAAGGCTGTAATTAGCCTGGTGGTGTCAGTAGTCGGGGTTAGGTCTCCATATCCGACAGTCGTAATGGTCACGATAGTAAAATAGAAGCTTTGAACCCAGGTCCAATCTTCTAAATAGTGAAAAATGACTGTCCCGAGCGAAATCAAGGACAGAAGTAAGCTAAAAGTGGTTATAATTACTGTATTACGTGCGATTTTCTTCTGCATGAGGTATAGTTTAGCACAAGGAGAGCGAGGACGTTTTGACTAACAAGAAAAACCACAAACGAACATCCCCATTAGTCTGGGGCCTAACAATTAGTGCAAGCCTAATTTTAGGGTTAATATTTCTGAAACCATACTTGGCGGTGACAATTCTGGGGCTATTATTAGCTTTCGTATTTTTCCCGATATATGAATATTTAAGAAAGAAGCTTAACTCCCAGTCTAAAGCAGCTTGGCTTACGACGATAATCTCGTTCCTTATTGTTGGAATTCCAGTAGCTGTAATATTAACTATTACTGCCGCACAAGCAATAAATTTAATAGATGACTTGGCAGGAAACAGTATAGAGGTAATCGAGGGGAAAGGTTTCGATCAAGCCGTTGAAGACTTAGCTGAGTCGACTAATCAAAAAATTGAAGCTTGGTTTGGTTTTAAAGAGGCGATTGAAACCGAAAATGTAAAAAGCTTCGTTGAATCAACAATACCAGAAGTTCTTCGGACGATTTCTAACTCGATTATCGGAATCGTTAGCGGGATACCAACATTCTTCACATTATTAATAATTTATTTATTTGTTTTTGTATCCGGGCTAGTTAATGGCAAAAAACTGAAAAAAACTATTCAGCAAATAAGCCCATTCGATAAGGAAACTAACAAATTGTATCTCGATCGTCTGGGTGCGATGGCTAAAGCCATGATAAAAGGACAATTTTTAATCGCAATCGCACAAGGGTTGGAGAGCGCAGCAGTACTATCGTTGTTTGGTTTTGCTGATTACTTCTTATTTTTCGCTGTTGGATTTACGTTCCTGTCATTCATACCTTTAGGTGCTGGAATAATTACAATCCCTCTAGGAATACTAATGATATTGCTTGGTAATATATGGGGTGGAATTGTCGTACTCCTAAACCACTTCTTAATTGTTACAAACATTGACAATTACATACGACCTAAGGTGGTTCCAGATAATGCTCGCTTACCGGCGGCACTAACTATTTTAGGTGCTTTTGCTGGCGTGTCATATTTCGGATTTCTTGGGGTGATTTACGGACCTATGATTATGATATTCATCATGACAACTATTGAGTCTTACATAAAATACAAAGAAAGGCTGGAGAAGAGCAGTGCCCAGTAAATCACACCAACAAAACTTCACAATTACTCGCAGTATGAAACCTATTAAGTACGAAGTATTGTCGGTTGTACTGATAAGTGATGCTTTATTTGTATTTCTGGTTCTATTGTTAATAGGTCTTCGAAATGCACTAGGTCTTGATGCGACACTAGCGGCTCTGCTAATAACTATCTTTGTATTTAAGTCATTACTTACAGTTTACGGTGTATATAAAATGCTACAAGGCTGGCTAGGTGTTACATACTATGTAATGAATGGGCAGTTGTTTATACAAAGTAACATCAGGAGCAGGGAAAGCAGTGGGAGATATCTGAGTGAGCTTAGAAACGCATTTGTAGATCAATCATATCGAGGCTTCAAAAGTCAGGACTATGGTGCTGTTAAGTTAGAATTCGCAAGTGGCGCATCAGTCGAGAAAGTCACGCTAGTAGGTGTAGATAGTCCAAACATAGTCGCGAAAAAACTTCTCAGCATGTCTAAAAATGATAAGTAAAAATCCAGTAAAATTCGGAGTTCAAGTCTTTACGATACTTATTAGGGTAGGCGTAGTACTACTGTTGATTTATATAGGATATTCGGTCTATAAAATTTTATTAGAAGGTATTTTTGGAAGTGATTACATACTCCCGGCAATTGCAATTTGGGTGTTTACAGCCTACATAGTTTTACCTAGAATTCACAGACTGCTGACAAAACTCTACATACCAGACTATTACATTGGTAGAACGAGGACTGGAGATGGTCTGTATGGAGATCCTGTTAATATTGCATTCTACGGTTCTAAAAAAGAAATAATTAACTCCATGAAACAGGCAGACTGGCATCAAGCAGCAGAGTTAAGCTTCGCCTCTAGTGTGAAGATGACTGTATCGACTTTAATTAAAAAAAGCTACCCTGATGCACCGGTAAGTTCACTGTATCTATTTGGTCGCAAACAGGATATGGCTTTTCAGCAAGAATTAAACAATAACCCTCACTCTAGGCATCATGTTAGGTTCTGGAAAGTGCCCGACGGATGGAGGTTACCCGGTGGGCACGACGCGGACTGGTTAGCAGCTGCCAGCTTTGATACAAATGTAGGTTTGTCATGGTTTACATTCCAAATTACTCATAAAATCGATGAAAATATTGATGAGGAAAGGGATCATATAATAGACACCCTGAAAGTTGCCGAACAGGTTGCATCTGTAGAGTTGGTTGAGAATTTCACCACAGCGTACCACTCGAGGAATGGAGGAGGTGATATGGTTAAAACAGATGGCACAATGCCGTTTATAAAGTTAAATTCTAACTAATACTTCTAGTAATTTTATGAATCCTATCGTGGTTTAATCCGTAAAAATGAGCAACTTCGTGCCAGACCGTTTCGTAGATTTGTCTTTTTAGTGACTCTTCATCCTTATAAATTTCTACCATTGGATATCTAAATATTGTGATTACATCAGGCACTTTAGAATACACGGCTCCATTTCTGGAAGGCAAAGGCACGCCCTCATATAGTCCAAATAGCGCATCGCATTTCCTTAACCCTAGTTTATCTCTTTGTTGTTTAGAGGGTTCATCCTCAACAACGAAATTAATCTCGGTTATTTTGGAGTTGTACGGCTCGGGTACGTTATTAATTGCTTCGGAAACAATATTTTCGAATTCTTCGTAGTCCATTACCAATATTATGGCATACTGCCATAGGTAAACTATGCTTGATTTACCTGCGTATTGTTATAATAAATCCTCCCCAGTACAAGTAGAGAGGCTACAGCAATTAGTACCTGCCAAAGCTGAATGCTGAATCCACTGTCTGGTTCATCTATGGTGTATGAAGGAGGATTTGTGTTAGGGGATGTAGATGCAAGAACTTGATCGTTCTGTTCTTGAACTACTTCTTGCGAAGTGTCCTGCAGTGGAATTGCTGTGAAACTTCCTTCGCCATCATTGCTTAAAGCCAGCACGACAACTTGGTCTGAATTCGTAGCATTGCTCACGATGCTAGCAAGCGAGTTGCTGGATTGGCTAATGTCTTCCGTCGCTGGATTGCCACCTATACCACCACCATTTGTCGAGAATCCACCATAAGCCGTGTCGGTGCCGAAACTGCCATACCAATTACCAAGTATATTTAGCTGGACGACCCCGAATATATTCGAGAAATTTAAACTGGAATTTACAAAATTTAGCAGGTTTAGTGCTGCATAGGCATCACCGGTTGTTGCATCACCGGCATTCGTGTTGCTAGAAACGGTGGCGTTTCCTGAACTTGCTGATATGTTTATATTGTTTTCAATAACATAGCTCCTCTCAATATCAGCATCTAAAGCCGTTACTCCAGCAATTGGAGTAGACTGAGCAGCCCCACCACCCAAAAATGCGCTGTTGCTGCCTTCTGGAGCTCCTGTTATAAATCCTATCCACTCACCAAATACGTTTACAAACACTAACAACCCACTGGAACTGTTTAACTGTTCGCCTATCAAATTGAATACGGTTATATCAGTTTGTGCATTACCAGACTTTGCATCACCGGCATTGGTATTATTTGATACTTCAGCATTTCCAGAAGATGAAGCTAGCTGAAGATTGTTGTCTATAACAATGTCAGTTTTATTATCGAGTTCTAGATCTCCGGTTAGAGATACATTTGCAGTAGGGACTTTAGCGGCTAGTAATTGTTCTGTTAGTGATTCTGGTAGCAGTACATCGCCTTCTAAATCGCCGTAGACGTTAATGGTGCCAATAAAAGATTGACCTGCCACTATGGAAGAGTTTATTAAGTTCATGACTTGGGCAACTGCTAAAGCATCACCTGTTGTTGCATCACCGGCATTCGTGTTTTTAGATACCAGTGCATTACCACTGTTTGCTTGGATGTCCAAATTGTTCTGGATGCCGGCAGTTTCAACGTGCTCTACGTTTAATTTGCCCAAACTAGAACTATCACTAACAGATAGATTTTCTGGATCAATCACTAAGTCTCCAACATGTCCTCCTTGTATAGTCGTATTTAATATAGCCGGTGCTTGACCATTTGCTGACCAAGATGACTGAAGCATATTTATAATACTTGCTACAACTTCAGCGTCGCCAGTAGATGCACTGCCCGCATTGGTGTTGTATAGAACGCTCGCATCTCCTGAACTGGCAGTTGAATTCAGACTATTGCTTATCGAAGCGTTAAAATATGTGTCGAAAAACTTAGAATTTTTATCGTCTTCTTCTATAGTATTCTCAGATTCTGGCCCAGTATTACTTATTGTTCCTGTGTTAGCATGCTGTTTCGAGTTTGGCCCTGTGTTTGAAATCTGCGTGTCAGAGACCGGGTTGCTAATTTGGTTAGTAGAGTTAGTGCCTGTATTTTCAATCGTAGCTTTTACATTCTGCGGGACGTAAGACTTTGCGGTACTATCATATACCCAAACATCAGTATCCCATTGTTCAGTTTCTGGGTTGTAACTGTAATTAACTTCTTTGAGAGGTGTCGTTTTATTGTTTGCGGGGTTCCAGGCGTAAATACCATTTTCCCAAAGTCCGGTTTCAGGATTGAATTTATATTTTGGAGGTGCGTCTTCTGACGTAGCAGGTTCTGTATTAGTTTCTTGAGCAACTAGAACGGGGCTTAAATGAGCAAAAATCAGAATTGTACAGCATAATAATATAGCCGTAATCCTGACAGTTAGTAGCTGATTTATGCGCATTTAATTTCCTTTCTAGTTAGTGGCAGGTGAGCCTACCTCGCAGAGCTTCAGACTAGGTGTGTCCAATGCCCGTCCTTGGAAAGCCTTGTGCGAGGTAGTATTACACTTGCGTTATACACTAACTTATTTCTATAAGTTTAGTTAGTAACTGATAGGTTGAAAATCACACTGCTGGAATTACTTGCTCCACCAGTTGATGCACTTCCACCTGTAGTGTTGCCCCAAACAACAGCATTACCACTGTCGGCATCTTGGTCAACGTCAGCGTCAAAGTCTACGTCAGTATCGTTCTTGATCTCAACTCTAGTTTCGTTCTCGAACTTTACTTCGTTCTTCGAATCCGGTCCGGTGTTCTCTATAGATGCTTCACCGTCACCCATTGCGTTACCGTCACAAGCACAAGCACTGCTAGAACTATTGTCTATGTCTAAGGTTGCTTCGATCCCACTGTCATTTTCTGCGTCTCCAGATTCAGCATCTCCACCAGAAGTGTTGTGCTTGACCCATGCATCGCCACTGTCGGCGTCTTGATCCACATCTACGTCGGCGTCAACATCAGTTTCGTTGTCGACTTCATATTTGTACTCGTTCTCGTATCTGATCTCGTTGTCAGAGTCAGGGCCGGTGGTATCAATCATTCCGGATTGAGCTCCAACTAAGACCCCTGTGGCTAAGAACACGCTTGAAAAAGCGGCCGCTAGGGCTTTTAGAATCTTTTTCATAAAAGACCTCTTTCCTTGCAATTTTTAAATTAGTAAAAGTGGACACCCCGCCCAGCTTGCTGGGATTTTTGACAAACACCAACAAGCTGGGCGATGTGATTTTTTCTAATCAGCTACCTCCTCTCATTGGTTTTCGCCATCCACAGATATATTTAACGAACTAGAGCCACGAGAGTTAGAATCCTCACGTATTCTTACTCTCACTTTTGAATCTTCGTCTCGTATAGTCTCGTTAGCACGGCCACGATCGTCCAGCTCTATACTTTCACCGTTTACTTCGATCTTTGGTTTTTCTGCAGTAGGTTGACCATTAGTTTCTTCGTTTAGTTCTTCGGTTTTAGGTTGGCTAGATGACTTAGTTTCTGTAGAAATTGAAATACTAATATTAGAGCTGGATTTTTCTTCATCTTTTACGGTATTTGTTGATTCCGAATTTTCATCACTATCGTTTTCGGTCGATGAACTACTGACCATTACTACCTCTGACTGTGATGACTCTATTCCTTTAGCTGTAGCTGCTGCTACAGCTTCAGTCGCTTGTAACGAGTTGCTTCTGCCCGCAGAAGGCGCGACAGCTGTAATTATCACAAGCACAGAGACTGCAAACAAAATTACAGTTAGTTGCAAAATTCGTTTTTTCGTTATAAATCCATTCATAAATCCCCTCACTCCGGGTGGATTTAATCATGACTTGCTAACTATCACATTGACAGCAGACAAGGTTTATAAGTGCTCTATGTCAATCTAAATTAGATGTGGTTGCCAAGTTCGTTTTTAAGTAACATGTAATTCTTTACTGTGATAAATTTTCTACTTACGCTAACAAATCCCTTTTGCTTCATTTTTTTGAGTACACGATTAGTAGTTTCACGGCTTAATCCTGTTTGCTCAGCGAGCTCGTATTCGTGAATTTTCAAGTTGTACTGCTTAGTGTCATTCGATTTCTTTGTGTGTAGGCATTCATTTACCAATTCATACAAAAGCCTGTTGTATGCACTGCTGCTCATTGCATATGACATTCGTCTTAAAATCGATTCTATGGACTCATGAGCAAGTAGCAACAAGTCATAGACTATATCTGGATTGTTATTAAAAAAACTTCTTAAATCTTCGATGGGTGCAATCCTGACTTTAATGTCGTCAGAAGCTTCAAAGAAATAATTATTATCAGCTTTAGTTAAGATCGAAGATATAGGGAATAAGGTCGTTTCTCTAAATACATTTACTACTACGTCGTTACCATCATCAGATATTTGATATTGTCTTACTCTCCCTGATTGCATGTAGATAATTTTATCTACTGAATCTTCTGGGTGTAATAATATTTGTCCTCTATGATAATTTCTGGTTGGATAGTTGGCAAAAAAACTACTCAACCTAATTCTGGTCATCATTTGCATCCCGGCATCCCCCTCGTGAAGCATAGGCATATTACGTCAATAGTCACCTGCGTGCATTGATTTATTTCACACAATTATAAGTAAATCTGTCATTTGAATTCTGTGTTTATTTTTATATACTTCGGCAAGCATCAGAGGTTTTAATCATGTCAAGTAGGCGAAAGAAAAAATTTGAAAAATTGATTCAGCTCCATGATGAGTTGCAAGAAATTAGCAAGGATATGCCTAATGGTATTATGTCTTCTACCAATGAAATGCCTTTGATAGATATGTTTGAGATCGATGAAAAGCTGGAAATCAAAATCTATATACCAGAGTTCGATAAAGAAGAAATTGAGTTAGGCGTAAGTGATCATATCCTGGAAGTGCACGCACAAAAAAAAGAAACCTCAGATACTTACAGCAGGAGGTATTTAATAAAAGAATCAAGGAGTATATATTCACGAAAAATTAGCTTGCCAGAGGGAACAGCACCCAGAGAACTGAAGGCTAAATATGAAGACAATATCCTAGAGATTTTTATCCCGTATAAAAAGTCTGATACGTTCAAATTTAAAGTCAGTTAGTCACTACACAATACCAACAGCTTTGATATTGCTTGAATCTGCAATACAATATTGCTTATGCAAACAGTCTACTTTCGCAATATTCGTAGTCAAGTCTTGGAGAAAATTAATTCCCCTAAGCGCGGTGCCTGGGTCAGGGTAGTTGACCCTAGTAGCGAAGAACTGAAAAAACTGGAAAAAGATTTTAATCTCGATGCAGATCTTCTAGCTGACGGAGTCGACCTTTATGAGGTACCTCGTATCGAACGCGAAGGCAACAATCTTTATATATATGTTCGGTATTGCCGGCCAGTCGGCGAGTACACGAGTACGCATCCACTTCTGATAGTTGTCATGCCAGATATGTTGCTGACAGTTTCGAGAATTGAATCCGAACCAATTTCTAAGCTTATTGATTCCCAGCAAGTAGTAACTACTCAGAAACTCAAGCTAGTACTGCAAATCCTAGGTGAACTGAACAGGGGATATAGACAGCACCTAAACAACGTTACTAAAAAGATATTAAGTACCAGAAAGCGTTTGCAGAGAACTATTGTTAATAATGACGACATATTAACGTTTATTGATGTCGAGGAGGATTTAAACGAGTTCCTGGCAGCACTTCAGCCTTACGGGATTGTTCTACACGCATTGCTTGACGGCAAGTACATGAAACTTCACGAGGAAGACGAAGAATTGATAGAGGATTTGCAATTATCCGCCGGGGAGCTAGTAGAGCTGACGAAAAGCAGATTAAAGACCATTCAAAATATCCGTGAAGCGTACAACACAATCGCAACCAATAACCTTAACAAAGTCTTTAAGCGCCTAACGTCAATCGCCATATTTATGTCTATCCCAACCGTAGTCGGTGGACTTTATGGAATGAACGTTTTGCTCCCTTTCAGCGATAGTGATGATGCATTCTGGTATATTTTAGGTGCTACTGGTTTAATAATGACCGGATTTGTTATTTATTTTAAGCGACATCGCTGGCTATAAAGAGTTAACGGCTGCAAGAGATACATCGACCGTGTAGTTCAATTACATGTTCATCGATTATGAACCTGTATGCTTCTTCTAGGCGTTCAAGCTCTGCCAGCAATTTATACGATTCTTCAAATGAAGTGACTTTACCACAGACTATACAGCTCATGTGATGATGGTGATGTGTAAAGTTATCACTAAGCTCGAATTTTTGTTTCCAGCCGATACTCACATGCTTTATAAGGCCTGTTTTTTCAAATGTATCGAGGGTTCTATAAACTGTCGTCTTATCCATTGTGCCCGACGCCCTATCAATAATCTCAGTAGCCGATAATGGTTTCTTCGAACTAGCAATAATATGGAATAATACTCGACGGCTTTTAGTGTTACTTAACGAGTACTTGTCTAAAATTTCTAAGTAGATTTTGTCCTGCATATTGCAATATTATCAATTAATGCAACTATGTTGCAATTTAAATTTTCAAGAGTTAATCTAAACTTATGTTAAATGTAATTATATTTTCCTTAGTAGGTGGAGTATTTTCTCTTGTTGGCGGGATTTTACTACTACAAAACAAAAAAACTGCCAACGGCTTAGCAAAGTATGCAACACCTTTTGCAGCAGGAGTTTTGCTAGCAGCAGCATTCACTGATCTGTTGCCAGAAGCAATGCATGAAGGCGAGCCAAGAGATGTTCTAGTAGCGACTCTATGTGGATTGCTTGGATTCTTTTTCCTTGAGAGGTATTTAAGGTTTTTTCATCACCACCATGAACATGGCAAAAATAATAGAACTTCTAGCCCACTGATAATTATTGGCGATACACTTCATAACGCTCTGGACGGTATAGCAATCGGGGCCGCATTTTTAGTGAGCCCAGGAACTGGGATTGTAGCAGCCGTAGCTGTCGCGGCGCACGAGATACCTCAAGAAATTGGTGATTTTGGCTTGCTTCTTAAAAATGGCATGGATAAGAGTAAAGTAATATGGGTGAATGTATTAAGCGCTCTAGCTACAACAGTTACTGCAGTCATAACTTACGCTATCGGAGACAGCGATAGTTCGTTTATCCCATATCTACTCGCAATAACTGCAGGATTCTTTATCTATATTGCAGCTAGCGATATTATCCCGGAGATCCATGAGAGTCTAGATCATAGGAAAAAGGATATACGACCATGGTTACTTCTAGCGGGTGCGTTGTTGATAATGATCGTGTCTCCGATCGCGCATGACTATATTGACGCCAATCACAATCACGACCATTCAGAGTTAACTCACGACGAAGAAGAACACAATGAACAAGACCATAATCATGAACACGAAGAGGAAGATGAACACGACGAGCACGAGCATGATGATCACAATGAAGAAGAAAATCACCACGATCACGACCACTAATCAGTTATACTATTAGCATGAACGTAATAATTGTGGGTCTACTAGTAGCCAACATTGCTTTAATTGGGTTTTTGATATTTAAGTCAAAAAGTAAAAATAATAGTGGTGAATCTGCACTATTACAGCAAAACCTCAATCACTTATCAGATAATGTAAACAAGCTTCAAGATCAGCTCAAAAATCAAATAGACACTAAGCTAGATAAGAGCCAAGAAAGCATGACACGTCAGCTAGCACAAAGTGCAAAGTTGGTAAAAGACGTAACGGAACGACTAACCAAACTTGATGATACAAACAAAAGAGTCGTTGATGTAGCAGAAGAATTAAAACAGCTTCAAAACGTACTCCAGAACCCAAAGCAAAGAGGAGTTCTAGGAGAATTTTACCTAGAACAAATTTTGCAGAATCTTCTTCCTCCAAGCGCATATTCATTGCAGCATAAGATAAGCGAAGGCAATGTTGTCGATGCTGCAATTCATTTGGACGGTAAAGTGTTGCCGATCGACAGTAAGTTTAGTTTAGAAAACTATAATAGGCTACTTGAAGCATCTGAATCAGAAAGGCCAACATATGAGAAGGCTTTCAAGGAAGACCTAAAAAAGCGTATAGATGAAACGGCGAAGTATATCCAGCCAAAGAAGGGAACACTGGACCAAGCATTGATGTTCATACCTTCCGAAGCAATTTACTACGACCTGCTAGCAAATAAAGTAGGAGCTTCCGGTGTATCAGGCAGAGACTTAATGCAGTATGCTGCCGTTGAGAAACGCGTCGTGATTGTAGGTCCAAGTACTCTATCAGCAATGCTTCAAGTAATCGTACAAGGACTAAAGAGCCTGGAGATTCAAAAAGATACAGAAATCATCAGAAAGAACATTGAGCAACTGCAAAAACATCTGATTGCTTATGATGGCTATTATAAAAAGATCGGAAATTCCCTTGGAGCGACAGTAGGTCACTACAACAAAGCCTCGAAGGAGCTAGGCAAAATAGATAAAGACATCGTAAAAATTGGTGGAGGTGATACGGTTTTAGAAGTTGACTCTGTAGCCAAACCACTAGAGGACGAAGAATAAAAAATGCACGTAGTAATCTGTGGTGGGGGCTTTGCTGGAGTAAAGGCTGCGTTAGAACTTGCCAACAAACCAAACATTAAAGTTACTCTAATCTCAAAGAGCTCTAATTTCGAATATCATGGTGCGTTATATAGAACCGCAACAGGTAGCTCTCCTCTAGAAGTAACCATTCCGCTTCGCGAAATCTTTATGACCGCTCATAATGTATCGATAATTTTAGACGAAATTACATTGCTAGATCCAAAAAAGAAATACATTTACAGTTCCACTTCCAACGCTTACCACTACGATGCTTTGATTATGGCACTAGGCAACCAGGTGAACTACTTTGGGTTAGATGGCATGGACGACCATTCAGAGTCAATGATTACGGTTGCGGAAGTCATCTCTCTTCGACATAGAATAGTGCAGCTAATCAAGAGCAAAATCGAACACCCTCATATAGTTGTGGTTGGGGCGGGGGCGACTGGCGTAGAGCTATCTGGTGATCTACAGACATTCGCAGACGAAATTTCTGAAAAGTACGGGGTGAAACGCAAGAACATCAGGGTATCTGTAATAGAAGGTTCGGACAGGGTTTTACCATTACTCAAACCAAAACTATCCGAAAAAGCATTAATTCGAATGTCGAAACTTGGTATTACGGTCAGACTCAATACGCGAGTAAATTCATGCGAGCCCGGTAAGCTTTGTTTGGCTGATGGTGAAATTGACGCTGACCTGATTGTTTGGACGGCAGGTAGCAGGCTGGTTGATTTTTACTCTGAAAACGCAAAGCATTTTGAAATATATAGAGGCAAAATTGCCGTCGATGAATATATGAGAGCTAAAGGCCACAAAGATATATACATAATCGGTGATAATGCCGCCACCCAATATAGTGGAATGGCTCAAACTGCACTGCATGATGCCAAGTATATTTCTAGAATCCTAATAGGCATGAGCAAAGGTGTACCACCTGTTAAATATCGAGACAGAAAGCCTATATACGTAGTACCTATAGGTCCAAGGTGGGCTGTACTGCAAACACCTAAACAAACAATATATGGCTATAAAGCCTGGCTCGTTCGAAGACGGGCAGACCTATGGATTTTCAAAAACTTCCAGCCCTATAAGGATGCCGTTAAACAATGGCGCAAAGGTAATAAAAAAGCCAACTTCTAGGATGCTCTAGCTTGCTTAGCTAGGAATGCCTCAACTTCGTTTACGCCTGCTTCGAGTGATCCTCGACCTAGTTCTTCGTACAGAACATCATCAGTAAAGTAGCCCATTCTAAGTATTTGGTTAGTAGGTAAAAATGCGCCTTCTCTATTGATAAAAACTGGATCAGTGTCTGGAGAATCTGCGGGGGCAGCTTCCTGACCTTCGAATGTTATCTGATAACCTTCCTTGCTACCAAAGTAAACGCAATCAACCAAAGTTACTTTGGCTAAAGCCGTAAAAAAATCTCCGGATTCTCTGTTGACAGAATCTATAGGGGATCTTTCTAGTCCACCTACAAAGTATAATTTAGCAGCTCTGTCACCATCGAATATTGAATCAATTTTTGCTTCAATTTCAGGTACTGATAATCTGTAGTCCAAATGATCATTAAACTCGGAGTGGGGTATTCTATGAAACCCGAACGTAGGCTGTCCCATAGTATCAAATATAACATGAAAATGCCAAATAGTCAATAGCTATACTAATTCAGGAATCGGATTGGCGGGGAACTCTACTTCTATAAGTCTGTCTAGCGACATAACATCTACAGGGCGTGTGCTTGAGAAAAATCCATATGGCCGTTTTTTCCCATCAATAGTGAAGCCGTCCGGGGCGATTGGTATCCAAAAGCCAAATTCTTTCTCATCAATATTTAATGTTAAATCAATCTTAGGTAATTCTTTGCCTATTCTTATCCCGTCAATTCTAGCTTCACCAAAAACGTATTCATTTTTGTCAATATCTGTGTAGTAAAATCCAGTGATCAACCCTCCGGTAATCTCTGCGACCCGAAGACGTTTATCCATAGATCCTATGTACACCGCAGGATCGATGTACTCAATACTTCGCAAACTCATTTACTATATAAAATCACATTCTATTAATAAAATCAACTATCAAGGATGCTGTCCAGGAAAAGTTGCGCGCGCCTGCCGGAGCACCATTTTTCGCAGAAAAGTACTCGTATGGACCGCTGGCTTCTACGAGTTTTATCGATGACTCAATAATTCTATTCGCTTCATCGTGGTATCCGTAACGCTTAAGCCCATCTGCAATCAGCCAGTTAGTGTTTATCCAGGTTGGTCCTCGCCAGTAACCAAGCTCTTTATAGCTTTCGCTACTCAAAGGAACGCTCGCAATAGGGTATTTGGTGTCGAATAATTTTTTATCTTCGAGTTTTTTAACCAATTCTGCAGCACGCTCTTTGGTGACTGCCCCGCTATAAAGTGGTAGCAAAGTAGAAATACTCGGCTCTTTTATTAGTTTGTGAGTTACAAAATTGCGAGGAAAATATTGGTTATAGTATGCATCCCAAAGTTTGTCTAGTGCATCTTCGCTTTTTTTCATATTCTCAGAGAGTTCATCGGGTATTTTATGTCCGATAGTCTTAGCTATTTCACGAAGAAGCGTGTTTGCCCTGATTAGTATGGAATTAAAAGCCAGGTCTTCTACTGCAAAATGTGAGCGATTTAAAATTGCATCTATATCCCAATTTTTGCGCTTCAATCTTTGCAACACAGAGTAGTAGAGAAGAGCATCGATATTGTTTAGCCTCTGACCAGGTGGAACATGCTGAGTGTCACGTCTAAAAAGTAAGACTGCCTTATCAAGACGAGTTTTTTCAACCAGTGATACCCACCAGGGCTTACTGTGCATGTGTAGTTGATTTACCCAAGGTGGGGAATTGTCTAACCCACTTTCCCAAGGATGGATAAGTAGGATTAAACCCTCATCATGTGGGTCTCGCTCAGCATACATCCATTCGTGATACGCGACCAACGCAGGGAACATATCTTGATACCAACTGCGTCGTTCTTGAACTTTAAGCTTTTCACCAATGCTTACGACTGCTTGGGCCATCATAGGAGGTTGAGTGAAACCAGACGTGCTGACATCGTCAGGAGAATGAGCATTACGCCAGGATTGCCAAATGTTTCTATCGCGTTTGTGAAGCCCGTGATCGGAAAAAATCATATGAGGCAACATACCATTAGCCCATTGACCACGTAGCAAGTTCTTAATCTCTAGCTGTGCTTCCTTTGTGTTGTAGTTGCTTTTACCAATTGCGACGAAGCAGCTATCCCAAAGCCATTGATGTGGGTAAAGTCCTTCTGCAGGTATAGTAAAGTTCTCTCGCCAATTTTCCTGTAGAACTGTCTTGCAGCTATCTTCGATGGTTTTTTTGATTTCGGTGTCCATAAGCTTATCGCTAAGTATAACCGTTATCTTAAATTAGTGAAAACTACAGGGAAATTGAAATCAGCTGCTTTGACTATTTGCATAGCAGCTTGAAGCTCGTCTTTTTTTGGGCTCATAACTCTTATTCCATCACCTTGAATTTGTGCTTTAACTTTCGGCAGTCTGTCTTTCAGCAGCTTTGTAATTTTCTTTGCGTCATCTTGGCTTAGGCCGTTTTTAAAAGGTACCTGCCAAATCATGCGCAAATTAGTAGTTTCCGGTTCTTTAGTTACATCAAATGTCTTTTGACTCACACCACGGCTGGCTGCTTTTTTACGAAGCAGGTCAATTACGGCGTCAAGATGAAACTGGATATCTCCACATATTTTTACGCCTTTTTTATCCTCTAACCACTCCAGAGATGTTTGGGTTCCTTTTAAGTCATATCTCTGCGATAGCTCACGCTGAGCCTGATCAAAAACATTATTCATTTCCCCTGAGTCGTATGTAGATTCTATGTCAAAACTGAATTGTGCCATAAATCCAGTATAACAACATGGTAGGATAGGTTTATGAATATATGTGTTATTAGTGCAAGTATGCGTGGCAACTCACAAAGTTTAAAAGTAGCAAATTACCTAAATGAAAGATTAAAAAAACTAGATGTTAACTCGTGGGTTTTGGATTTACACGAATTAAAATTACCACCTTACGATGATGATGAAACTGAAGCACCTGCGAAAGACGAAGTTCTAAAGCAGTTGTCTGAAGCTGACGGCTATGTTTTTGTAAGCCCTGAATGGGATGGAATGATGAGCCATGGGCTGATCAGTATGCTTCATTATGTCGATACAGAGATGGCTCATAAGCCAGTTATGTTGGTAGGTGTTAGCAGTGGAATCGGTGGCGCGTATCCAATAGAACAGATGAAGCAAATGGGCCCCAAGAACAAGCATTATGTGATTTCACCAGAATCTTTACGGTTGATGAAGGTTAAAGAGATGCTGAATGATCAAGACTTTAGTGAAACAGCTACGGACTTGTATGTGAAACAGCGTGCAGATTACGCACTAAAAGTTCTAGTAGAATACGCAAAAGCACTACAGAACGTACGTGCTAGTGGGGTGTTTAATCCTGATGAGTTCGGCAGTGGGGTTTAAAGAAGTAGCTTAGAAGTAAATTCATGCTATGATTAAAGCATGACCATCTTTGCGGTAGGAGGTGTGGACAGTCGCACTGAAGACTGGGTTTTTGTTGGTATAGTTTTAGCTATTGCCTATTTATTAGTTTACCCATTGTACGTAGTTTTTAAGCGTTCACAACATGCTAGACGAATTAAGAGTCAGCTAGTTACTTCCGAATACAAGCTACCTATTAAAATGACTCCTACGGAACTGTCGTATGTGTTCTCTTCAAATATATCTAAACAACACCTATACGCAACGTTGCTTGATCTGGCAAATAAAAGTGTCCTAGTAATTAAACAGAAAGAAGGAAGATATTTTGTGGAGCCAGGTCCTAGGATCGAAGGTGATTTGTCGTCTTCAGAATCGCTGCTAGCAGACCTCGTATTGGATGCTGGTCGACCATTGCCCGTTAGTCAGGTCATTAGTGGATATACTGTGCATAGGTCAACAAAAGGTAACATTACGGGTAGTAGGCATTATGTATTTTGGTGGATTTTACGTAACCAACTTCGAAAGCGTAAGGTAATAGAAAATCATATGACAGGCCGTTATACAAAGATGTTGTTTATGTTTGGTGTAGTTTCTAGTCTCGTGATAAGTATGATCTCAGCTGGATCCTGGAGGTTTATGCAGATGCTCGATACTGGAGAAGTAGACTTTGATGATTTATGTGGTCACTGGGCAAACGCATTTTGGATTTGGCTTATTCTTTTAATCCCGGTTCTCATAGTTAGCTTTTTTGATTTAAGGTTCAGAGGTAGAATGCTGGGAAGAACTTGGTTGCTTACAAAAGCTAACAAACGCTATATAAACCAGTTTGTTGCGTTTAAAGAATATGTCAGATTAGCGACCAGGAAACGACTTAGATTTGAGAGTAAAGAATTAGAAAAAGAATCCAAGGTTAGAGTTAGGCCGTATGCTTTAGCATTGCGCTTCACAAAAGATAAGTCTGCCACTGGAAAATAACCTGTTAGGTAGCTACAATGGTATTAAGATGAAAGAAATTGAAAAAGCGCGTAAGTCGCTGAAATCAAAGTTTGAAAAGCTGGATGACAAACGGGCGATTTTGAAAGAGCCGGAGCTCAAAGCACTGTTTGATGGAATTAGGGAAGTCGAGACTGAAAAGCGTAGTGAGTACGGTAGGGCAGTTAATGAATTAAAGCTCGAAGTCAGTTCTTGGCTAGAGGAATCGTCAGAAAAAGAAGACACAGCTGAGTCTATAGACGTAACGGCACCGTGGGATGTAAATGTGAGTACTCAGAATAGACCTGAATTTTTGCCGGCAACTCAAGGTGGAGTCCATCCTTTGGTAAATGAAATTAACTATATTTGTGACGTCTATGAGCGGATGGGGTTTGTTGTTAAGGAATCGCGTGAAATAGATGATGACTATCATATGTTCGAGAGCTTGAATTTCCCAGAAGGTCATCCGGCCCGTGATGATTATGACACTTTCATGACAGACGAGGGGCTTATTGCGCCAGCTCACACTTCTACAATGCAAAACAGAATTCTTCAGAAGTATAAAGCCAACCTAGACAAAGGATTACCAATCGCGGCAGTAGTTCCTGATCGGGTGTTTAGAAATGAAGATCTAGATGCTACACATGAGCATACTTTTTATCAAATCGAAGGCGTGTACGTAGGTGAGGACATTACGGTCGGGAACCTAATAGCAACTTTGTCAGCTTTTATGAACGAGTATTTCGGCCAAGAACTGAAAACTAAACTTCAGCCATTTTATTTCCCGTTTACAGAACCTAGTTTCGAGTTTGCAATTGAGCGTCCAGATGCGTTGAAAAAAGATGACTCAGAAGAACAAAAGTGGCTAGAGCTACTTGGTTGCGGAATGATCCATCCGAATGTCCTGAGTGCTGCTGGAATTGATCCAAAAAAATACTCCGGATTTGCGTGGGGTAACGGCATAGAGAGAATGGTGATGATGAAGCATGGGATAGAAGATGTTCGTCATTTCGAGTCAGCAAACCTTAAATTCTTGAGGCAGTTTTAAGATGGTGGAGCCACAAGAAATTTCAATTCCTTGTATCGGATATGAAATTAAGGCCGATTGGTACGAAGGGACAAACGACCAAGTATGGTTAGTTTTGCCAGGTTATACATCTTATAAAGGCAAGTACACACAGTTAATCCAAAATAGTACTACGTGCACAGGCGCAAGTGCTTTAGTAATTGATTATTCAGGACATGGAGAAAGTCCGTTCGATATTAATGATTTAACAAGAGCTCAAAATTTCTCAGAAGTCGTGAAAGCTTTTGACTGGCTAGTAAAAAATAAACCAAACCTTAAGATTTCTGTTCATGGTACAAGTTATGGTGGTTTTCATGCAGCATACCTTACTAAATACCGACAATTTGAAAACGTTATATTTAGAGTTCCGGCTAGTTATCCTGAAGAGACGTTATTTAGCGTAATAGGCGAGATGGATAATGCGCATAGTCGAGATTATCGAGTGAACCCAGATAATTATAAAGATCACTGGTTGTTTGACCATACCGATTCCGTGAAAGGTAGGCGCTTAGTCGTTACTCACGAATTCGATGATATTTGTCCTTCCGTGGCTACAACACCCTTTATCGAAGCGTTCAGTGCCGATCATATTGAAGCTAAGGGTTTTAAGCATGGATTCGGTGAAAGTAATGTGAGCAATGAGCAGAAACAGGAATACTATAAAAAATTGGCAGACTGGATTATTGGATGAAGTTTAGTTTAAAAAGCGCATCGATTGTCTCTGGTAAATACGGTACTGGTGTAGATCCAGCTACATATGATGTCTCTGAGCTGGTGAGTCGGATGGGATTGCAGCTGGGCGCTATAGAAGATGTGAAAAATATTGGTGAAAAATACGAAGGGCTACTAGTCGTTAAGGTTGTCGAGTGTGACAAGCATCCGAATGCCGATAAGCTGAGTGTATGTCTAGTTGATGATGGAGGAGTGACGCAGCATGTCGAGCGCAATAATGACGGGCTTATTCAGGTTGTATGTGGTGCTCCAAATGTTCGTGCAGGAATGCTTGCAGCGTGGATACCACCTGAAGCAACTGTACCAAGCACATTAGATACAGATCCATTCGTCTTAGAGGCGAGAGAGCTAAGGGGAAAGGTAAGTAATGGAATGCTCGCCAGCTCGAAAGAACTAGGGATTAGCGATGATCACGAGGGCATTTTGGAAATAAATCCGGCAGATGTGGGCGACAAGTTTGCCAAGCCTGGAACAGCTTTCAAACAACTTTACGGATTAGATGATGTAGTTATAGATTGCGAAAACAAGATGTTTACGCATCGTCCAGATTGCTTTGGCACTCTCGGCATCGCCAGAGAGGTGGCTGGTATTTTTGGGGATTCTTATTCCTCGCCTGAATGGTATAAAAATGCAATTATGCATGAAAAAGAATCAGAGCTGAAGTTAAATGCACAAAATAACGCTCCAGATTTGGTACCAAGATTTACAGTCCAAGCAATGAGCGAAGTGGAAGTTAAAGATTCGCCACTCTGGCTAAAAAGTTTCTTAAGTCGAGTGGAGTCAAACTCTATTAACAATATCGTTGATTATACGAATTTCTTCATGCTAGAAACTGCACAGCCATTGCATGCTTTCGACTACGACAAGGTAGCAAAACTGAGTGCCGAAGTCCCGACAATTCAGGCAAGAAAAGCAAATAAGGGTGAGAAAATAGAGCTTTTAAACGGTAAGACTATTGAGCTCCATGAAGATGACATTGTTATCGCGACCGACAAGAAGCCAATCGCGCTTGCCGGAGTTATGGGTGGTTCTGAAACTGAGGTCGACGACACAACTAAAAACATCATTATAGAATGTGCAAATTTTGATATGTACGCTGTTCGTAGAACAAGTATGAGACACGGCTTGTTTACGGATGCAGTTACAAGATTTAATAAAGGTCAAAGTCCACTTCAAAATGATAAAGTCTTAGCAAAAATATTGGATGAAATTAAGAAGCAAGCTGGCGGGAAAGTAGCCACCGATGTTTTTGATATTTGCAGCTTTGACCTAAGTGCTGACAATTTGAATCACGTTGAAGTTAGCGCTGATTTTATTAATTCTAGGCTGGGAACTGAACTTAAACCAGAAGAAATCAAGCGACTTTTAGAAAACGTAGAGTTTACTATAACTTTGCAGGGTCCGACCTTGCAAATAACGGCTCCGTTCTGGCGAATGGATATTTCAATTGCTGAAGACATAGTCGAAGAAGTTGGTAGGTTATATGGATATGAAAAAATTCCTGTAATACTACCTCCTAGTATATCTGCACCTACACCTAGGAATGAGCTAAAAGATTATAAGAATAAATTACGGTCTACCTTAAGCAAGCTTGGTGCAAGCGAAGTGCTGACATACAGTTTTGTGCACGGAGATCTACTGGCTAAATCTAACATTGATGCTGATAAGTGGGCATATCATTTACGTAACGCTCTGAGTCCGGATTTGCAGTACTATCGACCAGCTTTAATTCCGAGTTTATTATCAAAAGTACATCAGAATATAAAATCTCTTGCAGGCGATGCAGATAACATCTTTGCCCTATTTGAAATAGGTAAAGTGCATGTTAAAGGAGAGATGGAAAAAGATGAGAAAGAATTGCCAAAACAGATGCGCAGGCTTACTTTAGTGGTTGCAGCAGACGATAAGTCGGCTAAAGATTTGAAGGGTTCACCATACTATCACGCCAAGAAATACCTCGATGCTATTACCGACAATCAAGCGTCCTATACCTTACTTGAAGATTTCTCATTTCCGATTACTGCTAGCTACAAAAAAAACCGTTCTGCAACTGTGAGTGTCGGAGGGCAAGCACTAGGGGTAATTGGAGAAATCAATTCCAAAACAGCCAAGTTACTAAAGCTACCTAAATATTGCGCAGCTTTTGAGGTCGACATCGATTTACTTAGTAGTTCATTGGTTGGAACGAGCTATAAGCAGATGTCAGGCTTCCCTTCCAGCAAGCAAGACATAACATTTGAAGTCGCAAGTGACGTAAACTGGTCTACCTTGAGTTCATTTATCGATGCAGAACTAGCAGTTGCTGCAGCAGAAGACAGTCTGGATGTTAGCTTAAGTCCACTGGATATTTATAGTGAAGAAAAATCTGATAAAAAGCGAATCAGTTTCAGGGTTGAGTTAGTTAGCAAGCAGAAAACCCTGAAAACTACCGAGGTAAATAACCTACTAGATCACGTATCAAAGGCTGCACATGAAAAGCTTAAAGCTGTTCGTATTTAGTGTAATTTCGCTCGTTTTAGGATTGATATTTGGTGTTTCGAGCGTATCTGCACAAGGGGTAAATGATTTTGTCATTACTGACATGCAGGTTAACTACAATCTGACTAATATTGACCCTCAAGGCCTGCTGGTGATAAGTGAAAAAATTAGCCTAGATTTTTCAGGCCAAAATAGAGGAATACTGAGAGCCATTCCAAATACATACAAGGATCAAGATTTGGAGCTCAAAAATATCACTACTATTAGAGACGACCAACCAGAACCCTTCAGTACGTATGAAGATAACGGCAATACCGTTATTCGTATCGGAGACCCGGACGTTTACATAACAGGACCCCATGTTTACGAAATTTCTTATTCTGTTGCGAATGTAATTAGTTTTTATGAAGAATACGATGAACTTTATTGGGATGTAAATGGGGACGGATGGTTCCAAACTTTCGAAAATGTTTCAGCTACTCTAGTTTCAGATGCAGCGCCTGGTCCAGAAGATCCTGTTTGTTATACCGGATCATTTGGAAGCACGTCACAAGACTGCACAATCGTAGACGACGAGTCTAGTCTAGAAATATCTACCACCAGGGCTCTTAATGGTGGAGAAACATTAACTTTCATAGCTTCATATGAAAAGGGTTATTTTACACCTCCGACGTGGCTGGAACAAAGTTGGAAGCTGCTAGCCACAATTCCGTTAATCTTACTGCAGTTATGGATATTGCGTGACACGCATAAAAAATGGGTCATGTATGGCAAGGATTATAAAAAAAGAGCAACAGCCCCGTTTTTTGGCCGGCCAAAAAATGTAAGTGTTATGCAGGCATCATATGTAGCTTCGAATTCTTTAACATCTAAGCATATCAGCGCAGCGATTATCGATTTAGCTATCAGAGGATATATAAAGATAGTGGAAACAGGATCAGGCAGAAAGGTTAAGCATGAGCTAATCGTTCAGAAAGAACTTGATGAAAGTTTGAGCACAGATGAGAAGACTCTATTAAACGCATTGTTTGATTCAGTATCTGTTGGGGAGTCCATCAAGCTAGAGGATAAGAAAAATAAGCTTTATAAAACTCTGACCAAGCTTCAAAAAGACATAGATAGCACATCTAAGGAAAAGGGTTTTTACGAGCTGTCACCTGTGAAAGCTGCAGGTAAAATTGGTGCCCAAATTGGTTTGTCGGTGTTGTTTTTGGTGTTTGGTATCGGGTTTTCTGTATGGTTAGGTAATCCAATCGCAGCAATGTCTGGAGGAATAATTTTTGTAGTAGTGTTGATATATTCTGCTCTAATGACAAAGCGCAGTCAGGCAGGAGTCGAGCTGGCAGAACATATGGATGGGTTGAAGCTTTATCTAGGATTTTCAGAGAAAGAACGGCTTAAGGCTCAAGACGCTGTCGAAGCACCTCTAGCTCCACATGCTGGACAGCCTGTTAGAGACGTAAAATTCTTTGAAAAATTATTACCGTTTGCAATAGCAATGGGAGTTGAAAAGACATGGGCAAATGCTTTTGCTGACATATATGAACAACCTCCTGAATGGTATGGAGGAAACTGGCATACATTTAATACATTGGCACTAGCTAATTCACTAAACTCTGTTAGTACTTCTACGGCACAAAGCTTTAGTGCGCCGTCTAGCTCTGGTAGCTCTGGCTTTTCTGGGGGTGGCGGGTTCTCTGGTGGAGGTGGCGGTGGTGGGGGCGGCGGCGGCTGGTAGGCCTTAAATTTTGATTAAAGAGAGTAGTACAGTTAAAGCAAAAAATATAAGGAATCAATAATGCGAATACCTACAAAAAAGTTAAAAAATGGGTTTGAACTTCCAGTCTATGGATTAGGTTTATGGCAGATGGGTGGTAGGTTTGAAGAAGATAGAACTAACGACGAGGCTGATATAAAGGCGATAAAGTATGCCATAGAGCAAGGAGTGACATATATCGACACTGCTGAAGCGTATGGAGACGGACATGCCGAAGAATTGCTTGGTGAAGTTCTAAAAAATGTAGATAGGAGCAAATTAGTTATCTCTACTAAAGTGTCTGGTAACAACCAGGGTTACGACGGGGTATTAGATGCTTGCGAGAAGTCTCTGAAGAGGATGGGTACCGACTATATAGATTTATTTATGCTACATAGATTCCCGGACCCAGAATTTAGCATCAAGGAAACAATGAGGGCAATGGATGAGCTTGTAGAGAGTGGAAAGGTTAGGCATATAGGAGTTAGCAATTGTGCGCCAAAAAGATTCGAGTCGGCACAGAAGCACAGTAAAAATAAACTAGTTTATAACCAACTACACTATAACGTAGAATATCGCGAAGTTGAGAAGTACGGCTTAGAAAAGCATGCTGTAGATAACGATTACTTTTTATGTGCATGGCGTCCTCTGCAGAAAGATTTGCTAGACACTTCAGCTCCAATTTTAGATGAAATGGCTAACAAATACGGTAAGACAAAATATCAAATTGCTATAAATTGGCTAATTAGCCAGCCGAACGTAATTACTTTGTCAAAGACATCAACCCCTGTACATTTGGACGAAAATTTGGGTGCACTAGATTGGGATATGAGCGAAGAAGACATCGAGCGAATTCGACAAGAATTCCCAAATCAGAAATACGCATCAGATGCAGTACCTCTAGACTATGAAGCTGCAAGTTTGCTATAATTAACAGCGTTAACAATTTAAACAATATAAAGAGAACAGGGAGAGATCTAGCTCATTTGTACCTGTCAGCAACCTTCGTAATAGTTGGTGCTAAGTCTAGCTTGCCGGAGTAGGTAGGAACGATATTGTAATCTATTGCATGTATCCTTTTGGCCTATATCCAGGCGGAAGGATATTTTTATATGTCATGTATAGCTCAATTTAAAAACTGTTTCCTACTGCAAAGCGTGCCTGCTGCACTCTTTGGCTGTTTCGATTCGCACCATATCTTCGGATATGCTTTGTCACGAGAACAACCAAATAGTACTAACAGAACACGATTTTCGATAACAGAAAGGATTTCAAAATGAGCTACCAACTATTTACTAGCGAGTCAGTTGCCGCGGGTCACCCGGATAAAATTGCCGATGCTATTTCAGATGCAATTTTGGATGCTGTGCTGCAGCAAGACCCAAACGCAAAGACGGGGTTAGAGACCATTGTTGGAGCTAACAAAATTGGATTGTTTGGTGAAATCAAAACTGCAGCAGATGTAGATTTTGAAGCTGTTGCCAGAGAAACAGTCAAAAAGTTGGGCTACACCAATCCTGAC
Source organism: bacterium (assembly GCA_030428125.1). Lineage (GTDB taxonomy): Bacteria > Patescibacteriota > Saccharimonadia > Saccharimonadales > SZUA-47 > JAUIBF01. The sequence goes on from JAUIBF010000001.1 coordinate 335,101, forward strand.
TGGAATTTTTCGGACAAATCACCAATAGACAATAATATTCATCAACAATCGCCAGAGATTGCCCAGGGAGTAGTGGATGACAGTGGTGCCGGTGATCAGGGGATGATGTTTGGCTATGCTTGCGATGAAGCCCCCGAGCTAATGCCTTTGCCAATTTCGATTGCGCATAAGTTGACCAGAAGTCTAGACGAAAAACGTGAATCCGGAGACTTAAGCTTCCTGAGGCCTGATGGGAAAAGTCAGGTAACAGTAGAGTATAAGAATGGAAAGCCCGTGTCAGTAGAGAAAGTAGTGCTAGCAGTAGCCCACGATGAAGAAACTGATGACGACACCGTCAGGAAAATCGTAAAAGTTGAGATCATCGATAAAGTTTTAGCCGAATACGGGTACAAAGTATCTGATAGCCAAGTCGTCATAAACGGTACTGGTACTTGGCATATTCCTGGGCCTGATACAGATGCTGGACTAACAGGTAGGAAGATAGTTGTGGACGGATATGGTGGATTTGCTCGTGTTGGTGGTGGTGCTTTCTCGGGCAAAGATCCATCTAAAGTTGACAGGTCTGGTGCTTATGCAGCGCGGTACTTGGCTAAAAATGTCGTTGCTAAGGGGCTTGCTAAAAAATGTGAAGTATCACTGGCCTACGTAATAGGTAGACCTCAGCCTCAAATGGTTAGCTTCGATACTTTTGACACAGAGACTGTCGCTAAGAAGGAAATCGAAAAATTTATAGACGGCTTGTTAGACACTTCTGTAAAAGGAATTATCGAAGGGCTAGATTTGCGAAGACCAATATATTCGCAAACAGTTGCTTATGGTCACTTTGGCAAAGAAGACTTGCCGTGGGAGCAAATTGTCTAGCTTGATTGCACGCTCGAGAGCTAAAGCATCTCGCTCAGCCGAGCAAGGAAAACTCAGAAGTCCGCTGGACTTCCTCGGGTCGGGGACCTTGTATGGAGTGGCCTAGCTTTGGTATGGGACTGGTTAAATTGAAATAACAGATGCAAAATAGCTTAAATCGGAGTTAAATCCGAGTTAACTCCGATTTAAAATACAAACGAATCTTGTCAAGATAAAGTGCTCACACAACTAGCGTGCCGAAAATCACAGACAAATACTAGCCAGTATAGTAATTTATATGCACGGTAACGTTTGAGGTGGAGACACACTCACGACCAGCAAAGAAGGGCCAAGGAGCCCTTTTTTGATTGAAAAAAATGTCGCGTTACCTACTAAAGCTACTTAGCAAAGTGTATAGTATAGAGCAGTAGAACCACGAGAGTTAAATGAAAGACATTTTTAAGATATTACAAACTGGGCGAGAGCTATGGCGTAGTTATGTCTTGGTCAGTATTTTTACAGTGCTGTTGAGTTTGATAACGATTTTTCAGCCATTGCTTGCCGGTTGGGCAATTGATGAAATACAGAAAGGTACTCAAGCTAACGTTACATACGCATTTATCTTAGCTTTGGGTATGTTTTTGCTGGATTTAGCTCAGACCGGATTCAGCAACCTATCTGGTTATATCGGTGACATCATCCAGATAAAACTAAATAAGATACTAAGCGAAAACTATTATAAGCACCTTATGAGTCTGCCTCAGCATTATTTTGATAATGAGCAAACGGGCAAGATTATTAACAGGCTGAACCGGTCGATTGTGCAGATTACTAACTTTATACACATGATGACCAATAACTTTTTGCAATTTATCTTCTCGACGATTTTAAGTTTATTCATCGTTTTTTACATTTCTTGGCCTGTGGGGTTGATGCTGGCGAGTTTGTATCCTATTTTTGTCTGGATGACGGTTCGGACTAGTAACAAGTGGATGAAATATCAGTCAAAAAAGAACGTGCATTTTGATGTTGCAAATGGTCGATTCAATGAAGCGATATCTCAGGTCAAAGTTGTAAAAAGCTACATGCAGCAGAAACGTGAGCTTAATTTCTTTTCTAGGCATTTTACTGGTGCTTATAAACAAACTGTTCCACAGTCAAGGTTTTGGCATAAACAGGACGTAAAAAGAAGGTTAATACTAAATGTGATATTTTTTGGTGTTTATGGGTTCATCTTTGTCCGTGGTGCTCAAGGAGCATTCACCCCTGGTCAAGCAGTGACGTTGATTCTATACGCCATAAACATACGCATCCCTATATTCAGCATCAGTTATTTGGTAGAAAACACCCAGCGTGCAGTTGCTGATAGTCGTGATTATTTCGAGGCTATGAATGAAGTGCCTGAAATCGACAAAAGCGTCGTGGATCTGGAGGTAACTAAAGGTGAGATCGAATTCAAAAACGTTGCCTTTGGTTACGTAAAAAACAAAATAATAATGGACAATATCAGTTTTTCTATAAAAGCAGGGCAAAAAGTGGCATTGGTTGGTGAGAGTGGAGAAGGCAAAACCACATTAACTAACTTAATGCTTAGGCTTTATGAACCAAGTTCAGGCAAAATTACAATCGATAGTGAAGACATAACCGAAGTTACAAAGGCGTCGTTGAGGGCGCAGATTGGAGTCGTGTTTCAGGAGCCAAATCTATTTAGTGGGACAATTAAAGAGAATATATCTTATGCAAATCCTAAAGCTTCGCAAGCGCAGATCGAGTCAGCTGCTAAAGCTGCAAACGCTCATGAATTCATAAAAGATTTTGACGAAGGCTATGACACAGAAATCGGCGAACGTGGACTCAAATTATCTGGTGGACAGAAGCAGCGTATAGCTATCGCCAGAGCTATACTTAAGGACGCTCCGATTTTGATTTTAGATGAAGCAACATCAAGTTTGGATAGTAAAAGTGAGCTACTGGTCCAGGAAGCATTCGAGCACCTCATGAAAGGCCGGACTACGATAATTATTGCTCATCGCTTGAGTACTATTCAGAACGTAGACTCAATAGTTGCTCTGAAAAACGGTACAGTGGCTGAAACCGGAAGTCCCGAGGAACTGGCAACTAGTGGAGGTATTTATTCGAGGCTGCTGGAAGTCCAAACTGCCAGAAGCGCAGAAGAACGACAAGAAGCATTAGCGAAGTTCGGCATCGTCGGGTAAAATAAAACTAACAGTTAAAGAGGGATTTTTTAGTGGTTAAAAAGAAAAAAGAAGATAAGGGAAATATTTTATATCGGCTGGCAATGGTCTGCTTTAGTAAAACTAGAATCACAGCAGTTGTTTTGGCTATGTTGATTTTCTCTGGCGCGCTGGTCTACAACAACATAATAAAGCGCGAGGGTTTTCCGGCTATTCAGTTCCCTATATCTTTCATAAGTGGAACCTATCTGGTAAATGATGTCGAAAAGGTCGACCAAGATATAACTTTGCCGATTAGTGAATTGCTCGGAGAAAATGAGGATGTTGATAAAATTCAAACAACGGCACAATCAAATTTCTATACCGTAATAGTTCAGTTTAACGAAGGTATAGATGCGAACAGTGCAACTTCAGCTATCCAAGAAAGTATTAAAGCCGGGGGTGTTCTGCCTGCCGAATCAGACACTAGCTTTACAGTGATTGATCCGGCATCGTATTTGAATGAATTTGATCTACTGCTTTCTGTGTACAGCACAGATAACGCGGGGGTTATGGAGCTGCAGGAAGCAGGAGAATATGTAGCTGATAAGTTCAGTAATAGCGATAATATTGAGAGTGCTGAACTAGTTAGTCAAATCTCCACAGGCATTAATCCTTTAACTGGCGAAGAGGCGACCGTACAATCTAATTTCAATAGAATCGGTATTCGAACAGATGGTGGAGAGCTTAACTTTTATCCAAGTGTTACCGTCGGTGTAGTGAAAACTGACGAGATAGATATTATTGGCTTGTCAGACAGAACCACAGAAATTATTGAGTCCCTAGATTTTAATGTTTTAGGGGAAGATATTGTGGTTGTAGCCGGCGCTGATCAGGCGGACTCTATTAATACTCAGGTGACATCGTTGCAGTCGAATTTACTCACCGGCCTATTAGCAGTTGCCCTAGTCAGCTTTCTGCTGATTACATGGAGAGCATCTATAATCACAGCTATTTTTATGGTCAGTGTTGTACTTGTTTCCGTGCTGCTACTTTACTTGTTCGGGTATACATTAAATACAATTACGTTATTTGCGTTGGTCTTGTCTCTTGGTCTTTTCGTTGACGATGCAACAATTGTTGTGGAAGCAATAGATGCTAACAGAAAGAAGAAAAGATCTAAAAACGAGATAGTAGGTAATGCGCTGCGTAAAGTTGCTGCTGCTAGTTTCGCCGGAACTATGACTACTGTTTTGGTGTTTGCGCCACTAGTGTTCATCAGTGGCATCTTAGGTGAATTTATTCGACTGCTGCCGATAACTGTCATAATTTCACTTGTAACATCACTCCTATTGTCGCTAACCTTAATTCCATTATTGTCTCGGTTTATATTGCTCAGAAGCGATAATATTTCTTGGATTACTAAAGTAAACCCTGTAGCTAAGTTTGAAAAACACCTAGCCTCTATCTTGTCGAGATCCCTAAAGTCCATGAAGGGTAGCAAATCACGGAAGTTTTTGATGCCGTTAGGAGCATTTTTAATAAGTTTAGTATTTTTGATGGGCACTGGTTTTTACGCGAGTAAAATTTCTACCAATATATTCCCACCCACAAAAGATAGTGACAATCTAGGATTTACCCTTAGTTTCGTGCCAGGTACAGACATCGAAAAAGCCCAAGAAATAACAGACAGAGCTAACGATATAGCTAAAGATGTGTTGGGTGAAAATGTCGTTAGGATTACTTTTGGAAGCGCAGGCTTTAGTGGTGGTGAACCTAGTAATAGAAGCGCGTCGGCTTTGGTAGAGTTGAAGTCATTTAACGAAAGAGAGATAAAATCCCCAGAACTAATCGAGAAATTAGAGATGGGTTTTGAAGAGGGACTTTCAAGGAATGAAGTATCAGCTACAGTAAACCAGTTCGACGCAGGGCCACCACTTGAGAAGTTTCCGTTTAAGCTACAAATTTACGGGGATGATATAGAAGCATCGACCAGATTAGCATCTGACATGCAGCAATTTTTAGAGCAAGTTACTGTTGAGGTTCCCGGTAAAGGTGAGGCAAGCGTTACGGATACCAAGATAGAATATGTCGATATCATAGTTAGGAACGACGGTCGTAGATTTATTGAGCTGTCGGCTTCTTATGATTCAGACGAAGTCACTACTCTACTGGAAGACACACAGTCTCAATTAGAAGCAGAGTTTACGGAAGAAAAACTAGAAACCTACGGATTCAGTGCTGATGATGTCGAGTATGATTTCGGCCAAGAGAGCGAAAACCAGGATTCGTTTAGTTCACTTGGGTTAATTTTCCCAGTTGCTCTGGTGCTAATGTTTGTATTGCTTGCTCTACAATTTAGATCACTCCTACAGCCTCTGCTAATCTTCATGGCGATTCCTTTCAGTTTGTTTGGGGTAATGGCGGGTCTCTACTTTACGGATAATGGCTTTAGCTTCTTTGTTATGGTTGGGTTGATCGGATTGATAGGTATCGCCGTCAACAACACGATATTGCTCACAGACTACATAAATCAAGAACGACGGGATGGATTGCGCCCAATCGATGCCGTCGCATCAGCGAGCGAAAAAAGATTCAGGCCACTACTTACGACTTCGCTTACTACAGTGGTTGCCTTGCTGCCACTAGCCTTAAGCGATCCTTTCTGGGAGGCTTTAGCATATACAATTATGTTTGGCCTGTTATCTAGCACGTTCCTAGTAATTATTGCTTTCCCTTACTACTATTTAGCAGCAGAATGGCTCAGAGGAAAAGTTAGCAGAAAAAAACTGTAGACTTGCATTTACTTAATTAATCAAGTATTTTATAATAAGTAAATATTATGTGGTTAAGAAGGGTATTATGTGGTTAAGAAGGGATAAATATGAGTAATGGTTCAGAATTTGATTTAATACAGCAGGTAGATTCTGGGAATACAGATCGTCGTTTCATTGCTAGAGTTGGTGCGGCAAGCGCAGTAGCGTTAGGCGTGCTCGGCGTTGCTGCACTTAGCGGAGGTGGAAGCTCAGCTGATAGCGAACTAGCTAGAGGCGATGTGATTGTACACACAGAAACGAGAACAATGTCGTCAGGATGGGTGATACCCGCAAGTGTAGGACAAGTTATTGCGACTGCAGATTTCCCGCCTGAATTTGCTGGTGCTAGTTGTGAAGTTGAAGGTACAGCACTAAACACCGATGCTGACGGAGGTGGATCAATCAGGGCCGAGACTAGTGGTGAAATATCATCACCGGGAGGATCTGGTAGTGTTGACATGGGTGCATTTGAGGCAGCGCTAGCTAATACCCCTTACAGCGGCTCAATTACACTGGGTAACACCACTGAGGTTCAGACTGTGCTTACTGGTGTGGGTTCTGACAAGAAAGTGTCTGCAAGCACCGAAACATCTGTAACGTGTAGTTATGAGGAAGAAGTTCCAGGGACTACTACAACAACTGAAGCAGCTACCACCACAACCATGGAACCAACGACTACGACAACAGAAGCTGTTACCACAACTACCGAAGCAGCTACCACCACAACCATGGAACCAACGACTACGACAACAGAAGCTGTTACCACAACTACTGAAGCTGTTACCACAACTACTGAAGCTGTTACCACGACTACCGAACCAACTACCACAACTACTGAAGCTGCGACTACGACTACTGAAGCGACCACTACAACCACAGCTGCCCCGACAACTACGGTGGCTCCTACTACAACTGCAACTCCAAACACAGTTACACCACCACAAACGCCGTAGGTTAATAGTCAATAAAACAACACTAACAGTCTTGGCTCCCGAATGAGAGTCTGGTTATACTATTAGTAATCGCGGGCGAAAAAATAAACACGCGTGGAGGGAATAACAATTTATGGCTAATAACCACAGCCAAAGGGTGGCTGCATTTTTGCTGGCCTTTCTGTTCTTGCTGAGCACCATAGGTACGGCAGTATATGTGATAATTCAGTTGAATACCGAATCTGGAATAGTTGAGGACGATATAACAATTAATGATGAAGTAGAACCACAAGAGGAAGTCGACATGGGTACAATAGATCCTTATGAAGGACCATATGAAATAGCTGAACTTAGATTTGAAGATGAAGTCGTTGGAGACGGCGCAGAAGTTCAGCCGGGTGATACAGTGACTATTCACTACACCGGAGCCCTAAACTCTGACGGCAGTATATTCGATTCGTCAGTATCTCGTGGTGAGCCGGCTACATTTCCATTGGACAACCTAATTGCTGGCTGGCAAGAAGGAATTCCAGGCATGAAAGTGGGTGGTAAAAGAAGATTATTTATACCAGCAGAACTTGGCTACGGAGAGGCAGGTTCAGGCAGTAATATTCCACCTAACTCCGATCTTATTTTTGACATTGAGCTCTTTGATACTCAAAGTGCCCAGTGAGGTGAATAAAAACTAAAGGGGGTGAACAAAATACAGACAAAAACGATAAAAAACACAACATATGGGGTACTTGCTTTTAGCATAAGCACCATATACAATGAAATCACGATGTAATATTAAACCAAAAACGAGTCAAAAAAGGAGTCTCGCAACCATGTCAAAAAAAATAACAGTCTTTACTACTAACACATGCGCATACTGTGCCATGGTCAAAAAGTGGTTAGACAGCAAGGGTGTAAAGTACAACGTAGTTAATCTGGACGAAAACCCAGAGAAGCAAAAAGAAATCTACGAAAAAAGTGGAGCGTTGACTGTACCAGTAACTTTGATTGAAAAAGAAGATAGCACAGAAGAAGTTGTGATTGGATACAACTTGGCGCGACTTGCGAGTGTCGTGTAAGATATATTTCAGTAGGAATATGTAACTTATAAAGCCTGCTCGGTAAAAATAACCCAGCAGGCTTTTAAAATCTAACTAGGGGAGATGAGTAATGGCAGACAAAGTACATGACGTGATAATGATAGGCGCGGGACCGACTAGTCTGGCAGCTGCTGTTTATACGTCACGTGAAGACATAGAAACATTGATATTCGAAAAAGGTATCATTGGGGGTCTTGCTGCTATTACTGATCAAATTGATAACTACCCAGGTTTCGAAGAAGGAATTGAAGGTTTGCAGCTAGCTGAAAAATTGCAAAAACAAGCAGAACGATTTGGCGCTACAATTGAACTAGGTGAAGTGCAGTCAGTCAAGAAAGACGGCGACGTCTTTTCTTTGAGTACCACAAGTGGAGAGTTGCAAGCTAAGACTTTACTGATTGGCACCGGTTCGGAATGGAAAAAGTTAAAGATACCGGGCGAAGATGACTTTTACGGCCGAGGTGTACATAACTGTGCGACGTGTGACGGAGCATTCTACAGAGACAAGAAACTAGTGGTTGTAGGTGGTGGTAACTCTAGTGCGCAAGAAGCATTATTCTTAACCAAATTTGCTAGCCACATAGATATCTTAATCCGAGGTGATAAGTGGAAAGCAAGTGATGTGTTAGTGGATGAGGCAGAAAAAAACGACAAAATTACAGTTCATTTCAACACTACAACAGATGAAATTGTTGGTGGTGATGAAAACAAAGTCACAGCGGTAAAAGGTACCAAGGATGGTCAAGAAACGACATTTGAAGTAGACGGGGTGTTTGTCTTTATCGGGTTGAAGCCAGTGACCTACTTCTTAGAAGGAAGCGGTGTCGAACTTGACGAATATGGATTCGTAAAAACAAACCACAAGCTAATGACTAATGTTCCGGGTATATTTTGTGCAGGTGATGTTCGCTCAGGTGCGACAATGCAGATCGCGGCTGCAGTCGGAGAAGGTGCTGCTGCTGCATTGTCTATTCGTGAATATCTAGAAAACTATCAGAGAGAAATGATCCCAAACGGCAACGGACAAGACTAGACATTAGCATAAAAAAATGATATAATATTATATTATGTCAGAAACAGTTTTGCCTTTTGATGTTAGGTATGCGATGTCCTATAGGGAAGCGCATCTAACAACTGATGAAGTAAGTAGCTTGTACAGAAATTTCGGTGAATTAGGTTTATACCTAACACTTAAATCTATGCATGGTAATACAGATGGTCAATCAGAGTTATTAGAACAAGTTGTTTCTAGAAATTTTGATTTAACTGGCATTACTCACCCAGGTTCTGAACACCCAACTGTAGACGGGAAGAAAATTGCCGCTTTTTCTAGGTATGGAGAAAATACGACTCGCGAGGCTTTTATCAGTGATGCAAATAAAAGGAGAGAGTTGATAAGGCAGCCAGGAAATAGCTTAGTGTTAATGGCATACGGCATGTATGCCGGTCTGCGTCCGTACGTCGAAGTTTTATCAGAATCTGAAGGATCTTTCGTTGTAGTAAGTGATGAATCTGTTTTGGACGGGGATGATTTGGTGGGGGTAAAGTTTCAAAACGGTAGGGGTAGAGTAGAAATAGAGCCTTTCTCGATTTCAGAAGAGTGGCCGAATGAAGTAACCGTAGTCGACGATACAATTAACAGCGGAGATACATTTAAAGCTTTCAGAACAGGATTTATTAACCGCGTTGGAAATGTGAACTTAGATCTACAAGCTGTTTTTGCTAATGCGAACTAATAAAGTGCTAGTTTAGTAGTTCGCCTATTTTTAGACTTTCAAGCTGTCTAGCTGCATTTGAACTATGAGGGGTTCCTGAGCCAACTTGCTCACCGGAATCAGTCTTGCGTTGATTAAATAGACTACTGCCGTCTACACCACATGCTCTGAGGATCTCGTCACCTCCCTGGTGTCTAGGTATATATGTGGTTAGGTCATAGACGTTACCATCGATGATTGTCCAGCAGTCATCTTCAGTGCTGTGTGAAGCGACTTCTTCTGCGCTGAATCCGTCTGAAGCTACTGGCTGCTGATTATCCAAGTCGGATTCGTTAGTCTGTGCTTGTGGCGCACTCGATTCAGCAGATTGCTGACCACTCACAGTATCGTCATTGCTATCATCACTTGCTATATATAAAAAACCACCAATCGCAACTATTATGGCTACAACTATTACTGCTAAAATTCCTGGCTTCATGACACACCCTTCCTTACTTAAATTTATTAGGGTAGTCGGTGAAAATACCGTCAACACCCCACGATTCTAGTTCCTCGGCACGATCTACACTATTAACAGTGTATGCAAACACAGTATAACCTTTATGCTTCAATGATTTGACAAATCCTGACCATAACCAGTTGTGATTAAAGTGAAGTTCGGTGGTGTTTAGCAAGCTAGCTTCTGCCACTGCTCGAACCCCTGACCACTTTTCTGTTACGGCTAACTTTGCTTCCGGGAGAGTCTTTTTGACGGTATCTAATACGCTATAAAGCTTACTTGAGATTGTGTAGTCTCCATTGTAACTAGCTAGTACTTTTTTAAGTTTCTTGATTACTCTCTCTTCCTTTACTTCTAATACAAGTGGCACTTTACCGTTGACGGTTTTCAGGGCATCATCAAGCGAGCAATAACTTCCTGTGTGAAGTGTCGGGTCATGCGACAGTACTAGCTGACCACCGTGAAGTCGAATGTCCACCTCTATCATGTCTACGTTATTTTTCAGAGCTTTCATTAGAGAGTCTACAGTATTCTCTGCTGCTAATCCTCTTGCACCGCGGTGACCGATTATTATCATGGGTATAGTGTACAATATGAGTAAAGATAATCAGGAGAGAAAAACAGATGGATTACAACGCTATTTTAAAGCCTTATTCCGAAGATAAAACAATAAATGTTGTTATTGAAATACCAATGGGTTCAAATCATAAAATAGAATTTGATAGAAAACGAAAGATTATGGTTCTAGATCGAGTAGAGCCAGGAATCTTTGCAAAACCAGTTAACTATGGATTTATTCCAGGTACGCTAGATGATGACGGTGATGAGCTGGATGTACTTTTTGTAACAGATCAACCGATGACAACCGGTGTAGTTTCTGAGGCTACTGTCCTCGGAGTTCTAGAGTTCGAAGACGACGGTGAAATGGACCACAAAGTTATATGTGTGCCAGCCGACGACAGACACACCGGAAACAGGATTAAGAGCCTTGACGACTTAGGTGAACAGTGGAAAAAGCAAATCGACCACCACTTCAGCCGATATAAAGATTTGAAAAAGCCAGGTTCAACGAAAGTTTTAGGTTTTGGTGATGTAGATAAGGCACATGAAGTGATTGCTGAATGTATCGAACGATGGGACAGCCAGTAAATGTCTCTTTGGGCAACCATTGAGATCCCGCAAGGGCTAAAGAACAAGTACGAGCTAGACTCGAACGGAAAACTGTTATTGGATTGGGTAGCAAACCGGCCGTTTCCTGCCAACTACGGCTCGATTGAAGGTGCGCTTGCAGAGGATGGCGATGAGTTAGATGTATTGGTAGTTACTGACGAGCCTTTGCTCGCTTTGTCTAGGGTTGAAATCCGACCGCTGGGATACTTAAAGATGATAGATAATGGCGAAGTCGACAATAAGCTACTGGCAGTCGCACTAAACGACTCTACTAAGGCAAGCTTGCAATCGATTGCGGATTTCGAAGAGAAATTTCTTGTGGAAATACAAGAGTTTTTCCAGGCAATTAAAGATTTCACAAACACACCAGTGCAGTTTAGTGGTTGGGGTACAAAAGGCGAAGTAGATTCGTTAATTGCACATTGTCAACAGAAGTACCAAGGTAGAAAATGAGTTCTCACTCAGATTTTGTAGTTCCATTAGTTAGGTCACTTCGAGGTGAAATTATGGCCGCTTATGGACAGATAGATCACGACGTTAAAGGTGATAATTCTGTAGTTACAGAAATCGATAAGCAAGTCGAAGCAAAGTTAATTGATGCTCTGAAGAAAGAGTTCCCAGACATAGGATTCGTCGGAGAAGAACATGGTCAGCAAGGCCCTACGGACAGGTATTGGCTGATCGACCCGATTGATGGCACCGAGAGCTATGTACGTGGGTTGCCTGGAGTTACTTCAATGATTGGGCTTGTAGAAGACGCTGAAGTAACTCAGGCCTACATTTACGACCCTGTAGACGACATAATGTACACCGCGTTCAAGGGTATGGGTGTTTACGCGGATGATAAAAAAATCGGTGTTGCTAATCGTCAACTAGAGCGAAGCATAATATCAGTTTCTAGCGCGATGCCTTATAAAAACCCAGAGTTGATGAAAGAAATTAAGTCAATTGGTGCTTACTACATAGGTACTTATTATGGGGCCGGTTGCAAGGCAGTATATTGCGCTACCGGCAAAGTAGATGGAGTGGTTGTTCACAATAACAGTGGTGGCATTTGGGATTATGCACCAACTGCGTTCATGATGAGGGAAGCCGGAGCAATTTATACGGAATTCGATGGAAAAGGCTTAGAGTCTCGTTCGTATGCGTGCTTGAGTCCAGCAGTTAACGACCTGCTGCTCCCGGCAATAAAGAAAGAGCTCGCAGGATGAGCGATATGTTCTATTCCGCTGGTGGAGTAGTTATCGGTCCTGGTAATAAAGTTCTAGTTGTAAACCAAAACAACGATTCTTGGAGTTTGCCTAAAGGTCATTTGGACCCAGGTGAAGATGAAGAATCGGCAGCAACGAGAGAGATTTTTGAAGAAAGTGGCATCCAGGACGTACATATCATTGAGAGGCTTGGTGAGTATGAAAGGGGTCGTATCGGTGAAGGTGGTGTAGGCGAAAACCTCAATCAGATGAAACACATAACTATGTTTTTGTGTTTAACGAATCAGGCCGAACTTAAGCCTATCGATCCAGAAAACCCTCAGGCAGAGTGGCTTAGCATAGAAGATGTGGTGGATAAATTGACACATCCAAAAGACAAAGAATTCTTCCAATCAGTTATTCCAAAATTGCTTAAATTTATCTCCTCTTGATAGCATAAGCTTAATCACGCTACAATATAGTGAAAGTAATAATCGGAGAACTACATGAAAACCAAAGTGGCAATTAACGGATTCGGAAGAATTGGCCGTAATGCTTTTAAAGTAGCATTTGAGCGAAAAGACCTAGAAATCGTTGCTATAAACGATTTAACAGATACAAAAATGCTTGCCCATCTTTTGAAATACGACTCAAATTATGGAAATTACCCACATGACGTTAGCTTTGACGAGAAACACATCATCATAAATGACCAAAAAATTCCAGTTTTCGCAGAACGTGAACCAGCAAACTTACCGTGGGGTGAGCATAAGGTTGACGTCGTAATCGAGTCAACGGGCTTTTTTGTTAAGTCTGAACTTGCCAAATCTCATGTTGACGCAGGAGCAAAACGAGTGGTGATTAGTGCCCCTGCTAAAGATGACGGTGCCGAAACAATAGTACTTGGAGTGAACGAAGACAAGCTGGAAGATACAGAGGCAGTCGTGATGAGCAATGCAAGTTGCACGACGAACAGTCTAGCAGCTGTTATGGACATCATAGACAGAGAGTTTGGTGTAGAAAAATCTTTGATGACAACAGTTCACAGTTATACAGCAGACCAGCGTTTGCAAGACGCACCTCACAAAGATTACCGTCGAGCACGGGCGGCAGCACAGAATATCATCCCTACTACATCTGGAGCGGCAATTGCTGTGACTAAGACTTTGCCAAACCTCAAAGGTAAATTTGATGGAAGTGCTATCCGTGTTCCGACCAGTGTTGTGAGCATTTCTGACATCACTATATTGCTCAAGAAAGATACAACTGAAGAAGAAATTAACGATGTGTTCAAGAAGGTCTGCAGCGAACCTTACTATCAGGGCATACTGACCTATACAGAGGATGAACTAGTCAGTAGTGACTTTATTGGAAATAGTCATAGTGGAATAGTAGATCTGCCGTCAACAAAAGTCGTTGATGGAAATCTGGCTAAAGTCGCCGTTTGGTATGACAACGAATGGGGCTACTCTAACCGACTGGTTGAGCTAGTTGCTGATATCGGGAAAAGTTTGAGCTAGATTCAAATGAAAATATTTCTCGGCGCTGACCATAATGGCTATGACCTAAAGGAGAAGATTGAAAAATATCTAACTGGTCTAGGACATGAGGTTGTAGACGAGGGTGATGAGAAGTTAGATCCTGAGGATGATTTCACAGTTTTCGCGTCCCGTGTAGTAAATTCCATGAAATCTGTGGGTGGTGATGCAAAAGGTATATTAGTCTGTGGTAGTGGCCAAGGAATGATGATTGCTGCCAACAGGCACAAAGGTATCCGAGCAGGTTTAGGCTGGAGCGAAGATGCTGCTAAATCAACTCGAAATGACGAAGATAGCAATGTATTGGCGTTGCCGGCAGAGATACTCACCGATAAGGATCAATGGCAAAAAATAATCAGTACTTGGCTCAATACACCTTTTGCCGGCGCAGAAAGATATAAGCGTCGAAACAGACAGTTAGACGAACTATAAAAATTCACTTGTAAATGCACGATAATTTGCGAATATAAGTGTATGGCAGTTATTACACCTACAATAACGACTGAGGATCCGCATGTATATCGGGACCAAATGAAACTAATTGCTACCTATGCTGACGGTGTGCATCTGGATTTTGCAGACGGAGTTTTTGCGCCAACAGATTTGTTGTCGGTGGAGAAAGCATGGCGGAGTGATGACTTAATAACGCATGTTCATGTAATGTATCAGAATCCGCTAGAAGTAATTGACGACCTTGTTCAGCTAGAAGCAGATTTAGTAATACTGCACGTTGAGTCAGACAATATTAGACAGTGTTTAGAGACCCTGCAGGATAATGGCACTAGAACAGGCTTAGCGATTTTGCCCGAAAGTTCAGTCGCTGATCTAAAAGAATTAGAAGTAGATGAACTATTTGACCACGTATTAGTATTCGGGGGTCATCTAGGTTATCAAGGTGGTAAGGCAGATTTAGACCAGCTAGAAAAAGTTAAACAGCTTAAAGAAGATTATCCTGACGTTGAAATCGGTTGGGATGGTGGGGTAAACGAAGATAACGCTAAGCAAATTGCTGATGCTGGCGTTGATGTGTTGAATGTTGGTGGTGCGCTAAGTAAATCAGAAAATCCTAAAAAGACTTACGCATCGCTATCCTCTCTGGTATCATAAGCGTAATGGGTAAATCATTCACAGCGAAAAAACTGTCTATTGAGAAGTTGGAATTAGTCGCAAATGACATTCGGCAGGATTTGATCAAATCTCTAGAAGAAGCTGGCAGTGGCCATTCAGCTGGTCCACTTGGTTTAGCAGATATTTTTGCGGCTTTATATTTCGACATAATGAAGCATGACCCCGAAGATCCTGATTGGGATGAACGTGACATGCTGCTACTTTCCAATGGGCATTGTGTACCTGTTCAGTATGCCACTATGGCGAACGCCGGATACTTTCCCAAAAAAGAGCTAATGACTCTTCGTAAATTCAAGAGTCGTTTACAAGGCCATCCTGAGCGCGAAAAACTCCCCGGATTAGAAAATACTAGTGGACCACTTGGTTGTGGGTTGAGTCAAGCTTGTGGAATAGGGCTAGCCATGCAAATGAATCAAGATTCTCATCGCTGGGTTTACACAATTATGGGTGATGGTGAACTGAATGAGGGTAATATCTGGGAAGCTGCCATGTTTGCTGCCAAGTACAAGATTAATAATGTAATAGGTATCGTCGATAGGAATAATATTCAGATTGATGGTACGACCGAACACGTTATGCCTCTAGAAGATTTGCGATCAAAATGGGAAAGTTTTGGTTGGCATGTTATTGAAATAGACGGCAATGATATTGAAGCCGTAATTGATGCTTGCGCAATGGCTAGGGCTATTGTCGAAAAGCCGGTCGTTATAATTGCACATACAATTCCAGGTAAAGACGTAGATTATATGGAATATGATTATCACTGGCACGGGATACCTGTGGGCTTAAGCGATGTTGCTGGTGCTCCACCAAAGAATGAGCAGGCCAAAGAAGCTCTAAAAGAGCTAAGAACACTGCGTGGAAAGATAAAGAACGAGCACGAATAAAATGAAGAATCTACATTTACTCGATCACAAAGACTGGGGCTTAGAGCCAACTAGGAAAGGATTCGGTAAAGGTTTAGTTAAAGCCGGAGAGCTGAGCGATCAAGTAGTTGCGCTCTGTGCTGACCTAACAGGTTCTACACAAATTGAACCTTTTGCCAAGGCTTACCCGGACAGGTTCATCGAAGTGGGGATTGCCGAACAGAACCTAGTAACAGTTGCCAGTGGTATGGCAAAAATGGGTAAAGTGCCCTTCACAGCTAGCTATGCAGCATTTAGTCCTGGACGTAATTGGGAGCAGATAAAAACTACTATTGCTCTAAACAATCAAAATGTAAAAATTGTCGGAGCTCACGCAGGTTTGTATACCGGTCCAGATGGTGCAACCCATCAAATGCTTGAGGATATTGCTCTGATGCGCGTAATGCCAAACATGGTTGTCGTTGTGCCGGGAGATAGCGTAGAAGCAGAAAAGGCTACAATTGCACTTTCACAAGACAAGCGTCCGGGGTACATAAGATTAGCAAGAGATAAATCGCCAGTTGTAACTACTGAAGATACGCCTTTTGAGATTGGTAAGGCTTATGTATTCTCTCCTGGTCAAGACGTAACGATTGTATCGACCGGGGTACTTACACCAATCGCACTAGAAGCAGCAGACAAACTTTTCCATGATGGAATAGATGTGGAAGTTGTGCACTGTCCAACTATAAAGCCTTTGGATGCTGCGACTATTTTAACGAGTGCAAAGAAAACAAAACGCGTAGTTACATTAGAAGAGGCACAAGCTATTGGTGGGTTGGGTGGAGCAGTCAGCGAACTTTTATCCGAGCATTTACCGGTTCCGATAATCAGAATGGGTGTCAAAGATACTTATGGTCAGTCGGGAACACCTGAAGAACTGTTAAATCACTACGGACTAAGCTTGAAGCACGTAATGATGAACGTGCACGACATATTTGAGAGCAAGTAATGCCCTGGCAACTCTCTATTATTTTAAGCAACTTGTTTGCTTCATTTCGAGCAATTGATGCTAGGCGAGTCGGTAATAGTAAAAATGACCTATCGCTATTCACTTTAGTAGTTTCGTTTACTTGCGTTACTTTAAGTGGAATTTTTTATGCCATGTTTTTTGGTGATAGCCTGAATCATACCGAAGTATGGAACTCCAGATATTTTATTACTCTAATGGCGTTTGGTATTGGATTAGGCAATCTATTATCGATCAAGCTATTTCGTTTATTGCCGGCTTCTCTCGTGGCCATTTTAATACTGCTAAATCCTTTATCGGCAGTAATGTTTTCTTTTATATTTCTTGGCGAACAATTAACTCATATTCAGTGGATGGGTGCCGTATTGGTTTTTGCCGGTGTCCTGAGTGTTCAGTTAATTAGCAAAGTAACTAAGAAAAAGAAGAAGAAAACCGCGATACACGTCGGATTGGCATTAGCTTTAGTCCTGGCTTTTTTATACGGCGTGGGAATCACCACCGAAAAGTATTTGCTGGACAGGATGGGTATGAGTACCTACGTAGTTTACGGATGGGGCTCACAGCTATTAATGTCGATTATAATAGCGTTACTGCTTCGGAAACAATTTAGTTTACCTAAATCTAATAAATACTATGTCTACAGCATTAGGTATGGAATGTTGCTGGGGGCTGCAGGACTACTTTATGTATTTACGCAGATTCAGAACAATAGCGCATCTCTAACTGTTATTGGCTCAAGTTCTAAGGTGGCATTGACAGTTATCCTTGCTTATTTTCTGTTGAATGAAAAAGAGCATGTTCTGTTAAAATCACTGGGAATTATCCTGAGTGGCACCGGAATGTGGCTATTGTTTCAATAAGTCTTGCATATGGGAAGCATAACCAGTTACAATGGTGGAAAATAAAGGTGGGATTTGTATGGGTTTATCCTTAAATCAAATCCGTGAGAATTGTGCGAATGCACGAGAACTCATGGAAAGAGCAAAGAAAGAGAAATTTGCAGTAGGGGCGTTCAACCTCGACAACCAAGAAACGTTAATCGCAGTGGCTAGGGCCGCTAAGAAAACAAACTCTCCAGTTTTAGTTGAAGTGAGCGCAGGAGAAGTAAAGGCTATTGGCATCGAGAATGTTCGCGATATGGTTGACAACTATAAAGCGGAATACGGCATAGAAATGTACGTCAATCTCGACCATAGCCCAAGTGTCGAAGATGCGATAGCAGGAATAGAGGCTGGATTTGAATTCATTCACATAGATGTTTCTCAAGCCAATCACGATGCATCGGACGATGAAATAGTTGATGCGACAAAAGAAGTTGTAGAGTACGCTAAGTTCACTGGAGCTCTTGTTGAAAGTGAGCCACATTATTTTGGTGGCAGTAGTAATGTGCACACCGAAGCGTTTGACTTTAACGAAATCAAAAAGACATTTTCAACACCAGATGGTGCCAAAAACTTTGTTGACGTAACGGGTATCGACACATTTGCTGCAGCAATCGGTAACCTTCATGGCAGCTATCCAGTGCCTAAAGTGCTTGATATAGATTTACTGAAGAAAATCAGAGGTGCAATAGACTGCAATATCAGTTTGCACGGTGGAAGTGGCACCCCAGGTCATTACTTTGAGGAAGCTGTCAAAGTTGGAGTGCAAAAAATTAATATCAATAGTGATATGCGCAAGGCTTACCGAACGACTCTGGAGAAAGTACTAAAAGAGAACAAGACTGAATATGCAGTAGTTAAGTTAATGGACGAGGTTATTACCGAAGTCCAGGCAGTAGTAGAATCAAAGATTGCTTTATTTAATAGCTCAGGAAAGGCAAAGGTGTAGGAGCAAATATGAAAAACGATGATAAAAAACTAGATGTACTGAGTGTTGGTGACGTAGTTACCGATGCGTTCATAAACTTGATAGAAAAGTACGAATACTTAGAAGATACAGACAAAGGTAAGGTTATTAACATTCCATTTGGTACAAAAATACCGTATGATCACGCTGAAGTTATTGAAGGTGTTGGTAATGCTCCAAATGCCAGTGTTTCGTTCGCGCGACTTGGATTAAACAGTGGACTTGTATCAAATGTTGGTGGTGACGACTGGGGTAAGGACATTATCCGAGCCTTAAAGAAAAACGGAGTGGATACTCGATTTGTTCATGAAAATCCAGGAAAGGTCAGTAACTATCACTACGTTCTGTGGTATGCCGAAGAGCGAACAATTTTGATTAAGCACGAAGAATATGACTACAAGTGGCCAAAATTTCGCCCAAATGATATTCCAAGGTGGATTTACTTTAGTTCGATTTCTGAAAATGCGATGCCTTATCACGATGAGATTTCTGATTGGCTTGATGAAAACCCTGATGTAAAACTTGCTTTCCAGCCTGGTACTTTCCAGATGAGCGAGAAGCTTAGCGACAGGATGAAGCGTCTATATAAGAGGGCTGAGGTTGTAGCTCTCAACCGAGAAGAAGCAACTGATGTTTTCGGTGCAAATCACGAAGATATTAATGACCAGTTAAATAAGATGCACGAAGTCGGGATAAAGATTGCTTTAGTAACGGATGGGCCTAATGGAGCATATGCATCTGATGGTAATAAGCGCTGGAGTATGCCGTTATATCCTGATCCTGCCCCTCCTTTTGAGCGAACTGGTGCCGGGGATGCGTTTGCCTCGACCTTTACTGCTGCATTGATGCACGGAGCAGACGTTCCAAGCGCATTGTTATGGGCGCCTATCAACTCTATGAATGTTGTTCAGCATGTTGGCGCACAAGAAGGTTTGCTTACTCACGACCAGATTGACTACTATTTGCGGAACGCACCTAAAGATTACCACCCAAGCGAGATGTAAATGTCAAAGTTGATTGCGGAGCTATTGGGAACCGATAGGCGGCAGTTTGATAAGATTATTAGTAGGTTGGAGCATATTACTCTACAGCCCGGTGTTGATACTAGACTGAGTGCAGAAATAATAACCAAG
Organism: bacterium; assembly: GCA_030428125.1. Lineage (GTDB taxonomy): Bacteria > Patescibacteriota > Saccharimonadia > Saccharimonadales > SZUA-47 > JAUIBF01. Next base: position 355,053 of record JAUIBF010000001.1, read on the forward strand.
ACTAGGGCAAAAACCCGAGCTTTTGGATATGAGCCGTCAGAAGCAACGGCCAAAGAATTGTATTATGGGTTGCTTTCTGTAGCAGAAAATCACGACGAGTTACTTCGGAAAAGAATAAATATTAGAAAATCTACAAAATTAATAGAAGTGTCCGAAATCATCGCTGCCGAGGCAGAAAAATTGTTAAGCAAAGAGAAATTAGTAGCAATGCAACCGGTCGCTGTCAAGAAAGTTTTAAAAGCAGTACCTCCCAAGAAAACAATGAAGCTTTTGAAGTACCGTTCACTAGATTCTGTTCTTAAACGCGAAAATCCACTAGTTTTATATGCTTTGGCTAGGACCATCGAAGATAAATCTTGGCAGACCCAAATCAATGCCAGGCTAAAACGACTTCAAGCAAGAGATGCTAGCGAACAGTCAGTTAATATTCTATATTTACCTTCTTCGTGGAAAGAAAAACTAAAGAAAAACCCTTTTGACAACGTCGTTCAACCAGTTCCAGAAATAGGCTCAGTCTTGCTATTACCCACAATACCCGTTATGCAAAAAGGTGCAGTCCTACTTACTCTGTCTCTAGTGTTGCAAGCCGGTCAGCGTTTGTCGGTTGAGTCTTTGCCATACAGAACAAAAGCCTTGAGTATCGGGGTTGAAAAGTTAATCCCGGATATTGCAGCTGGCTATGTGGAAGAATTTGAACCAGTCCACGGCTTGCAGCCTAGCTGGCAGGCCGTCTATCAGCTGTTAGTTGATAACGGCAACAGAAGCTTACCAGATTTTGACCTTATACTCGGCGACTTACAGTGGGAGAGTACAGAAACAAAATTAGCGAGTTTAGTACCTGAAATGGACATATGGGTTGGAAGCCATTATTTAGGATACGCATCAAATCCTTTCCCTCTGTCGATGCATGTAATTGATGTAACTGCGAGCTTGGTTTTAGACAGAAAGTTTACAGAGCAAATTGTTTCACATATGCGTGCTAGTTTGTGGAATGAACTGCAGTTACGTTATTTGAAGCAAGACTCACTCGAGAGAGCTGTGATTAGCCAGCTCAGTTTCGCGCAAGGAGTTGTGCTATAATGCTTATGACAATGACGAAAGACAAACAATGAGCAAAAATGGGATGAGATTCTCAATTTGCGTTTCTGGTGCAGCAGCCGGTAAATCTGTCGACGAATCATGTGGCCTCGCGTATGAGTTGGGGGTAGCTGTAGCAAAAGAGGGTCACGTACTAACAACAGGAGCAACTGTTGGTCTGCCGTTGTATTCTGCAAAAGGTGCCAGAGATGCTGGCGGGATGAGCATCGGCTTTAGTCCCGCAACCAATTTACGGGAGCACGCACGCAAGTATAGATTACCTGTAGGTTTTTACGACTACGTTAACTTTACGGGTATGAACTATATTGGCAGGGATATTCATCTAGTGCTTAGCAGCGATGCTTTAATCACGGTAGGTGGACGCATGGGCTCACTCCATGAATTCACAACTGCCCTTGAAGCCCACATGCCGTGTGGAGTTTTACTAGGCTCGGAAGGATTAGCTGATTTCGTGCCTGAGTTAATTGATGCGCTTGAAGAGCCCGTAGGAAGTAAGATTGTGTACGATACAGATCCAGATAGGTTAGTAGCGAAGATTGTAAAAATTCTTGATGATGAAAATAAAGACCTTAACCCTTCTAAGCTCAAAGAAGAATGGATGGTCAAAGCAAGTATTTGTGAGCCCCTTGCAGGTAAACACGGATTTTCTGCGGGCAACGTTCGGTCCAACAGAGCTGGATAATTGCCTCTACTCTTTAGTACAATTAGAGTGTGAAGTTTAAGTTAAAATCCGACTATCAGCCAACAGGCGATCAACCTGCAGCGATTAGGCAGCTGGTTAATGGTGTCGAAAAAGGTGAAAAAGAGCAAACGCTACTGGGTGTTACAGGTTCTGGAAAGACCTTCACCATGGCAAATATTATCCAGAGTACTCAGCGACCCACGCTAGTTTTATGCCATAACAAAACCCTGGCTGCACAGTTGTACGAGGAATTTAAAAACTTCTTTCCCGATAACGCAGTTCACTACTTTGTAAGCTATTTTGATTATTATCAGCCAGAAGCGTATGTTCCACGTTCAGATACTTATATCGAAAAGGATAGCGACATCAACGAGGAAATTGATCGAATGCGACATGCTGCAACTGATGCGTTATTGTCTCGCAAAGATGTGATCATTGTTGCTAGCGTATCTTGCATCTACGGCATAGGTAGTCCTTCTGATTATTCAGATTTGTCGGTAAAGGTGAAAGTAGGTGAGCGACGTGTTCGCGATAAATTCATTCGTCAGCTTACAGATATCCAGTATGAAAGAAACGATATTGATTTTCATCGAGGCACCTTTAGAGTTCGTGGTGATGTAGTTGACGTTTTCCCTGCTTCTGAGGAAGTTGCTTACAGAATAGAATTTTTTGGAGATGTAGTTGATGCGATCACAAAAATGGATGCCCTAACCGGCGAAGTTATCGGTAAGCCGGAGAGAATTACTATTTTCCCAAGCTCTCACTATGTTACTCCACAGGATAAGTTGAAAGTTGCTTTAGGAAAGATAGAGAAAGAACTCGAGGAAAGAGTTAAAGAATTTGAGTCTCAGGGTAAGTTACTCGAGGCGCAACGACTAAAGCAGCGAACACAATTCGATATTGAAATGCTAGAGCAAACAGGATTTGTTAAGGGAATCGAAAATTATAGTCGGTATTTAACAGACAGAGAAGAGGGCGAACAGCCAGCGACATTGCTAGATTACTATCCAGACAATTATTTATTGCTTATAGATGAGTCACATATGACCATGCCTCAGGTCAGAGGTATGTATAACGGAGATCGTGCCCGCAAAGAGGTGTTAGTTGACTATGGCTTTAGGTTGCCTAGCGCGTTAGATAATAGACCATTGAAATTTACAGAATTCGAAAGACATGTGAATCAAGCTATTTATGTAAGCGCGACACCTGCCGAGTATGAGCTGAGCCGGACGCCTAAGCCGGCTCAGCAAGTAATTAGACCAACTGGACTACTGGATCCTGAGTTGGAAGTTAGGCCAATAGAGCATCAGGTCGATGACCTGATAGCAGAAATAAGAGATACCGTTAAAAAACATCAGCGTGTACTTGTCACTACTCTCACAAAACGAATGAGCGAAGACCTAACCGAGTATTTACAAGAGCTTGGCATTAAGGTGGCTTATCTGCACAGCGAAGTAGATACGTTAGATAGGACTGATATTCTGCGAGATTTGAGAATGGGAGTATACGACGTGCTGGTTGGTATTAACCTATTACGTGAAGGTTTGGACCTACCTGAAGTTAGCCTCGTTGCAATTTTAGACGCTGACAAAGAAGGGTTCTTGCGTAGCGAACAAGCACTCGTTCAAACCATAGGTCGTGCAGCGAGACATCAAGATGGGCGCGTAATTTTGTATGCAGATGTAATGACTAAAAGTTTGACAGCTGCAATCGACGAGACAAATAGGCGTCGCAAGATTCAGGAAGCCTACAACAAAAAACATGGTATTACTCCTGCTAGCATCGCCAAGGCGATGAGCAAAGGCCTAGAGCGAATGAATCCAAAGGAAGAAAAACCTAAGCTTGATCTTAAGAAAATTCCAAAGGAAGAATACGACGGAATAATTATCGATTTAGAGCGTCAAATGAAACTAGCTAGTGCTAATTTAGAGTTCGAAAAAGCGGCAGAGCTTAGAGATCTAATCCAAGAAGTAAAAGACAAGAAATAACTTGGTGTGTTAAGTATCATTGACATCTTAACCAAACAAGTATACGATGCCACCTAGATAAAGGGAGTTCCTATGAGATATGTTGGTTTAATTTCACAGAGGTGGACCAAAAAAGTTAGAAATATTAGCCTGTCATTAATGTTGATGATAGCTCAAATATCACCATTTTTTATTGGTGCAAAGGTTGCATATGCAGATACATCGTCGGTTAAAGTTCCTACGTCTACACACTTACCGAATAACTGGGATGTAAATTCTGTAGCGAACGTTCAGGTGTCTAGTGACGCCTTGTATGCAACAGAAAATGATGGCAGCGAACAAGGTTATAGTGGTTTTGATTTTTCAGAAATACCGGCAGGTAGCACGGTAAATGGTATTGAAGTTCATACCAGCGCAGGCCGGGACGGAGGCTTGACAAACGCTTGTCAGCTTGGTGTAGCTGTGTCAGGAGACGGTGGAGCAACGTATAGTACTTATAAGACTCGAGCTCTTACTAACACAATAACAAGCCAGACCCTAGGATCAAGCTCTGATCTTTGGGGCGAAACATGGGCTTTAAATAACTTAAACGAGACAGATTTTGTAGTTAAAATAGATGATGTAGATCCAGGCGGTGATTGTATAAACGATACAATGATTTTTGTAGATTTTATAGGAGTACAGGTCCACTACACAGCGCCAGAACCAAGTACGTTTACACTTACTGTGAAAAAAACTGTGATAAATGATGATAGTGGCAACAAAAGTGCCAATGATTTTGGTATAGGACTTGAAGGATTTAGCAATTTCTCATTTTCTGTACCAAATGATATTTCAGGCACCAATGTTTATCAATCTAGTGGAGTCTATAGCGTAAGAGCGCAAGCATATTTACTAAGCGAAGATGATACAGAAGGGTATGCTGAGGGCGACTGGGAGTGTAGTGGTACAGATAATAAGTCAGTGAATGGTCTGTCTGTTAGCTTGCAACCTTCTGCAAATGAAGAAGTAGTATGCGAGATAACAAACAACGATAGTGTTGACAACACTACGAATACGGCCATAACTCCACCTGAATCTCCCGTGTGTACTGAAAACGGGGTACTTTGGAAAGTTGTCCCAGACCTTTCCATGCTTGCAAGTAACAATAGTTTACGCGTAGCTAATGCACTGATTAATAGTAGTCGTTTTAGCATTGATACGGGTTTAACTTTCGGGCCGGGCACTGTAGATATTACTAAATATGTTTCCTGGGATGGCTATTCTGAACGCGTCAATGCAGTTCAACCCGAGGAACAATGGGTAGTCCAATTCTGGAACGGGGGCTCAGTAGTAGCTACAACAGGATTTACCGAAGATCTGACAGATGGAGTTGTTTCGGACACTAAGATGGGTTCACTTGGCCAGGTTATTTTAGAGAATGGTGCCGATAAGGTGCTGGTGGTCCATAAAGCTGCTTTACAAGACGTTGTCGGAGGTGCAAATTCAGTTGTTCCGGCGGCCTTATGTCTTAGCCACACCCCACCCGAAGAAAAGATTAAAATCCGTGTAGAAAAGTTTGAAGACACAAACGCAGATGGTGAAGCTCCAAACTATAATGATGAAAATAAAGAACCTCGTGCAACACTACCATTCGAATTTACCCTGTATAAGGATGACGTCAAAGTTGAATCAAACAGCACAAACACAAATGGTAGCTTGGCGTTCGCAGATCAGCAAGGCGCAGGACTGTACACGGTTTGCGAGACTGAAAATGCAGGCTGGTTCAACACCTATTCATATCCAGGAAGCCCTGTAGACGATCCTGAAGATCTAGGCAGAGTGTGTGTAGAAAAAGAACTTAAACCCGGGGACCAATGGACATTCGTCTTTGCCAACACCAGATACTTCGATATATGGGTAGAAAAATATGAGGATACTGACAAGGACGGAGAGGCTCCAAACCTAGAAGGAGAACCTAGGGCTACAGAACAATTTGACTTCACTCTATACGATGAAAACTCCAACATGGTTTCATCTGGGCAAACAAACGAGTCCAACAATGGAAAAATACAAATAGGAGATGATTTAACACCAGGTAAATACACAGTTTGCGAAGAAAATAATCCAAAATGGCTGAATACATTCGCAGGACCAGGTGACATAGTTAGTGATCCCGATAATAAAAACAGGGTTTGTGTATCTAGAGAGTTTGTGTCAGGTGAAAACTGGACGTTCGTTTTTGGTAACTGGAAAAAACCACCGGCAAAAGTAATCGCCACTAAGGTCGTGTGTAATAACGAAAGCTTACTGCCAAATTGGAGCAATGGTGGTCCGAGTATTACAGCATTGACTGCAATAGATTGGGTCACACAAAACGAAGGCTGCAAACTATCAGAAGGTTGGAATTTCCAGTATGCATTTAATAATCAGTCGAACCCAGGGGATAACATAGAAGATGGTGGAGCTGGTTGGGATACGTTTGGGCCTACTGACGCAAATGGTCAGACATCTGTTGAATTTGATAAACTGAGCGACATAAATCGAATATGGATAAGAGAGATGCTACCGAATGGGTATCTGGGCTATACATACAACGAAGAAAATCAACAGAATACAAATAATGTATCTGCAGAAATGTATTGTCATACTGATGTTCTAAATTATGACAACTACGACTATATTACTGATTTAGCCTATGATGAAAACTATTATTGCGTAGCTTGGAATGTCGAACTAGCACAGATCAGAGCAATTAAATACAATGACTTGAATCGCAATGGTATTAGAGATGGTGGTGAGCCTAGGTTAGACGGCTGGGAGATGACTCTGTATGACAACGCAGGCAATGTGATTACTAGTGGTCTAACAGGTGAAGATGGCGACGGAAAAGTAGTGTTCAATGGATTACTTCCTGGTAAATATAAAGTTTGTGAAACGTTGCAGGATGGTTGGGCATTTAGTGAACCGACTGATAAAACGGGGTGTAGGTACGTGACTTTAAGTCCGGGTGAAAATGCAGTTGCTCGGTTCGGTAATGCGGAATCAGTACCAATCGTCTGCGTAACCAAAAACACAATTGGTGGTGACGGACTGTTCAAATTCCAGCTGTTCAATAACCAACAACTATATGCCGGTTTTGGGTTATCCGATGTCTCGCAAAATGACAAGTACTGTAATGTAGATTTCAGCGACGGGTATAACAGTGGTTACGGGTTGGAGGAAGGCCAAGTAAAAGTCGTCGAGGAATATATCGAGGGCTGGGATAATACACAAGCTAACTGTGAATACTACGATGAGAAAGAAGGATGGATAGGAGTCGGCACAGAGTTTATGGCCTATGGAGGCGTTGAGTATTTATGTGAATTTGTAAACGTGAAAAGAGGTGAAGTAGTTGTAACTAAATTCCACGACCTTAACAAAAACGGTTATTGGGATGAAGATGAAGATAGTTTGCCGGGTTGGGAAATTTTACTCAATGAAGAATCTGTGATTACAGATGAAAATGGACAAGCAATATTTAACAATGTTCAGGATGGCTGGTTTACCTTTGACGAAGTAATGCAACCCGACTGGGAACAAACTGGAGCTTACTGTGATGAAGAAATCGAACGGGAGTTGAAATTCAACATTCTCCAGGAAACTGACGAAGTGTTTGATGGGTACTATTTAAGTCCAGGGGAGACAAAGTACTGCTATATCGGAAACTTCGAACGTCATATTCAGACATCTGTTGAGGCTGTTTGTGAGAACAATTTCCCGTACTTAAGATGGAATGTGAGCGCAAACTTTACTCCGACACAGTTCATAATCGAATGGTTTACCGAATCAGGAAATGATGCAAATGATCCGGCAGGGACGCTTGTTCAGACTGATACATTATCGCCAGGCGACGCAGGTGTATCATTCGATGGTACAACTTATAGCGGAACGCTACTATGGCCAGGTGCAAATGATGATCCAGCAAATGAGGATTGGCCAGGTTGGACAGAAGTAAATGGCATATGGGAAGAAGATGTGAGCGACTTCGGTGGAAACTTACGACCAAGTGCAAATGTTTCGATTACAGTGAATCCTACAGTGGATACACCATCAGCATATCCCGATGCCAATGAGGATTGTAATCCAAGTAACCCAGCAGTGCTCTCGGCTACAACAACGACGCTTGCTTCAACGGGTGAGACGCTATACGTTGATTTTCTAGTCGCACTACTACTATTTGGCTCTGTTGCTGGTCTTTACAAAATTTCTCAAAAAGAAACTGAATAAATCGTAAATTTCCCCTTAAATCATCGCAGTTAATTCTGTATACTAGAGGGTAACGATGTCAAAACTTAACCCTGAAGAAGTATTAAAGTTGGCCCGATTAGCTAGGCTAAAATTAACAGATGAAGAAGTCGAAAAATATTCTGAAGAACTCGGGACTATTATGGACTACTTTAAACTTCTAGATGAGGCTGACCTAAGTAAACTTGAACCTACTAGTCAGGTTACAGGTCTTGTAAACCAGTTCAGGGCAGATGAGGTAGTTGAAGATCAGAAAGCTACACCGGATGATTTGTTAGAAATAGCTCCTGAATCAAAAGACAGATACCTAAAAGTCAAAAGGATGATTTAGGTAATGAGTATCTGGCCATCAATTAATGATATTGCTAAAGACGTAAAGAGTGGAAAGACTACGGCACTAGAACAGGTTGAAAAATCGCTGAAACAAATTGCTGATAAAGATGCTGATTTCAATTCCGTTCTATGGCTATGTGAAGAACGTGCAAAACAGCGCGCAAATGAAATTGACCAAAAAGTTAATAATGGTGAAGAACCTGGTCGACTGGCCGGAGTGCCTTTTATCGCTAAAGATAATTATTTAGTATTCGGTGCACAAACTACTGCTGCTAGTAATATGCTAAAAGGGTTTGAGGCTCCATACCAGTCAACAGCAATAGAAAAATTAGAAGCAGAAGGTGCAATCTGTGTCGCAAAAGCGAATCTGGACGCATTTGCGCATGGTGGCTCAACAGAAAATAGTGATTTTGGTGTTACAAAAAACCCACATGACAAAACACGTGTTGCAGGTGGAAGTAGTGGTGGTTCGGCAGCCGCAGTCGCACTAGACTTAGCGCCTTTTGCGATGGGTTCTGATACAGGGGGTTCTATAAGGCAACCGGCAAGCTTTTGTGGGATTGTAGGATATAAGCCAACATACGGACTAGTTTCTCGTAGTGGAGTTGTGGCTATGGCAAGTAGTACTGACGTGCTTGGGCCTCTGACGAGAAGTGTCGAAGACTCAGCGCTGCTACTCGACGTAGTTAGTGGTAAAGATTCACTAGATGGTACGACAATCGACAGAGATGAAAAATCTTATCTGGATTTTGATGAAGATTCTGTAAAAGGCAAAAAAATTGGAATTATCAAGGAATATTTTGGAGAAGGAGTAGATGAAGGTGTTGAAAGTAGCGTACGGGAAGCAATTAAAAAACTAGAAGATGCCGGTGCAAAAGTCGAAGAAATTAGCTTGCCTAGTCTGCCGCTTGCTTTGGCTGTTTACTACGTCGTAGTACCTGCCGAGCTTAGTAGCAATCTTTCACGTCATGATGGACAAAGGTATCAGTACTCTGCGCTAGGCTCTAACTCTTTAGATGAATCATACGAAAACTCTAGGACCCAAGGGTTTGGTATGGAGGCAAAGCGACGAATAATGATTGGAACGCATGTTTTGAGTTCTGGATATTACGATGCGTACTACAAAAAAGCTCAGACCGTTAGAACTAAATTGATAAACGAGTTCAAGCAAGCATTTGAGGAGTACGATTTTCTAGTCGGCCCTGTTATCCCGACAGTAGCATTTAAAATCGGAGAATTAAACCAGCATCCGTTAAGTATGTACTTGCAGGACATAATGACCGTGGCCGTTAGTCTTGCAGGCCTGCCTGCAGTTAGCTTGCCATGTGGAGAATCGGAAGGAATGCCAGTTGGCCTTCAGATAATTGCAGGTCAGAAAAAAGACAGGCAACTTCTGTCAATATCAAAAGTATTTGAGGAGATTAATTAAGTGAGCCCTGAATCGATTTTAGCAATAACTGGAGCTGTTGTGGCAATTGGAGGCGCAACTGTTATATTGATGAGGAAGTTGCCAAAACGCATTAAGACCACTCACTATCGTCGTAAATGGAGAGAGCTGCAAAGAATGTGTGGCAACAAGCAAACTTGGCCCGATGCTATCGTTGGCGCTGATAAGCTGCTTGATGATGTGTTGAAGAAACGTAGAAAACCAGGAAAGAAAATGGGCGAGCGAATGGTGGCAGCGCAGAAAAGCTTCACAAATAACGACGCCATCTGGAAAGCTCACAAATTAGCTGATCATATTGCACATAGCGAAGAGGAGGTCAAGCTTAAAGAAGATGATGTAAAAGATTCTCTGGTAGCTTTCCGTGAAGCCCTGAGAGATCTAGGAGCTATTTAGATGGTCGATGAAAAGTACAAGGTTAAAGATTACTACCCAACGATTGGGATAGAGTGCCATGTACAGCTAAAGACCAAAACAAAGTTGTTCAGTAGTGTCAGTAACGAGGCGATTGATGCCGAACCCAACACGTTGGTTAATCATATCTGTTTCGGTCTTCCTGGTGCATTACCAGTACTAAATGAGGAGGCGGTTAGGCTAGCATCTAAGGCAGCGTTTGCACTTGGCACAACACCACAGAAATTCTCTAAGTTCGACAGAAAACATTATTTTTATCCAGACCTTCCAAAAGGCTACCAAATAAGCCAATTTGACGAACCAATTATTTTAGACGGTTCTATAGTAATACACCTCGAAGACGGTAGTCAGAAGACTATAAACATAACTCGTGCTCACATGGAAGAGGACGCCGGAAAATCCACTCATCCTAGCGGAGAAGATTTTTCATTAGTGGATTTGAATCGAGCTGGAACACCACTTCTTGAAATTGTTTCGGAGCCAGAAATTCACAGTTCTGCAGAAGCGAAAGCATATGCAAAAGAGTTATGGTTGAGAATGAAGTATGCAGGCGTGTCAGACGTAGATTTGTATCACGGCAATATGCGTTTCGATGTAAATGTAAGCGTTAGCAAAGACTCACAAAAATTTGGTACAAGGACAGAAACTAAAAATCTAAATAGTTTTAAAAGCGTGGAACGAGCAGTCGACTACGAAATAGAACGTCAAATAAAAGCATTAGAAAAAGGTGAAAAAATTGTCCAGGAGACCAGGGGTTGGCTGGATGATAAACAGAAAACTGTTTCTCAGCGATCTAAAGAGGATGCGCACGACTATCGTTATTTCCCTGACCCCGATATCCCTCCAATTGTTTTGAGTGATGAATATATAGCTGAAATCAAAAAGTCTGTACAGAGAATGCCAGAAGAAATCCGCGAAGAATTATCAGAAGCAGGAATTGCTAAAGCAACGATCGAGGCTTTGATGGAGTCTAGCGGCAATGAGGATTACGTCGGACTTGTTATTGAAGCCCAAAAAGATGGCAATAAGTTCGCAGCTTTTGTCGCTAACTTTATTGTAAACGATTACTTCAAGCTAATTTCTGATTCAAGAACGCAAACGAATGGTGCTGAGTCACTCAACAAACTTCCTGGCATAAAGGTATTTAGCGATGTATTTGAGCTATTTAGCAGCAATGACATCAGCTCCAACAGTGTAGTGATGATTCTTTTTAAATTTTCACAAGGCACAACAGGATCGGTAAATGATTTCGTTGATAAAAATAACTTGCGGCAGATGAGCAATAGCGGAGAGATAGAAAAAATAGTAGATCAAGTTATAATTGACAATCCAAAACCAGTTGAGGATGTAAAAAACGGTGAGATGAAGGCGATTGGATTCTTGGTCGGGCAAGTGATGAAGGCAAGCCAGGGTAAAGCAAATCCTGGGCTAGCAAAAGATCTAATTAAGAAAAAAATCGGGGTATAATCATGACTATGTTTGATAAGGTATCCACTCCTAATCAAAGTGATCTTGAAATGTTAGCAGCAATGCTTGAAGGAAATAGGCCGCCAATAGGAACAGAAATACCTGCTAACGTCGGGAGGATGATCACAAGACTTGATTACCTGACAGGCTTAAGAGAAATTGGTAGCGTACTAACACCAAAAAAAGTAATATTTGTAGGGAGATTTGATTAATGAAAAAAGTTAGAAAAGCAGTCATAGCAGCAGCCGGTATGGGCACAAGGTTCTTGCCTCAGACCAAAGCAATGCCAAAAGAAATGTTGCCGATTATCGATAAGCCTGTAATTCAGTTGGTTGTTGAAGGACTTGTGGAGGCCGGAGTAGAAGACATCATTATTGTCACAGGCCCAACAAAACGTGCCATTGAAGATCATTTTGACAGAAGTCTAGAGCTTGAAGAAGAGCTAGAAAAGAAAGGCAAGTCCGAAATTAAAAGCCAGCTGGTTTCAATTGCAGAAATGGCTAATTTTATATACATCAGGCAAAAAGGCGAGCCTAAGGGTAACGGTCGACCAATTCTAAACGCAGCGCACATGATAGGCGATGAACCATTTTTTTTCTTCTTTGCCGACGACTTCTTTAGTGGACATAAATCTACAGCTAGTCAGATGCTAGAAGCCTATGAAAGAACCGGCAAGAGTGTTGTCGCGCTTCGTGAAGTTCCGGAAAGTGAAGTTAGTAGTTATGGAGTAGCGATTGTTCACGGGGAAGTAGAAGATGGCGTTGTGGACGTTGGTGGAATATATGAAAAACCAAAACTTGAAGATGCCCCATCAAACTTAGCAGTAGGAACTGGCTATTTGTTGACACCTGGAGTGCTGCCAATATTAGAGCAAATAAAAGTAGGTACAGGTGGAGAAATACAGATTGCCGATGCTGTTGAAGGCCTGGCAAAGACAGAAGGTTTCAGTGGCAGAGTCATAGAGGGTGATTATCATGATACTGGTAACCCTATGGCGTATTTACGGACTTTAGTTACATTCGCACTCAAGGACGACGAGTATGGACCAGAGCTGAGAGATTTCTTACAGCATAAATTATCAGAATAGTCTATACTGGACCTATAAGGAGAAAGGGTCTAGCATATGGATTCATACGATATATTAGTAATACTATTGGCTATTGCACTGGCGATTTCGTTAATAGTTTGGATTGTAGTTGGGGTGCTTGCAATTCAAATACTAAAGAGAGTAAAGATAGCATCTGAAACTGCTCAGCAAGCTGTTGAGAATGTCGAAGAGTTTACCGAGCAGCTGAAAAATGCCGGTAAAATGAGTGCTGTCGGTAGTGCAGTAAGTCAAATAACTAAAATGTTTAAAGGAAAGGGTAAATAATTATGGGTAAGGAACGAAATAAAGGCGTAGCAGCTGGAGTAGCAATTGGAGCAGTAGTAGGCGTTATAACGGGAATTCTATTTGCCCCAAAAAGCGGTAAAGAAACACGTCAAGACATTAAGGACGGGGCATCGAGGGCTGCACAGAAGTTTGAAAAACAGGCAAGACTTTTGCAAGCTGAGATTACTGACCTCATTAAAAAAGTAGAAAATCAGGTCAAAGATAAAAAGGGAGCAGTGGCTAAAAAAGCTAAAGAACTCATTGAACAGGCTAAGAAAGCTCAAGCCCAACTAAAAGTTGTAGCAAAATCAGTTAAAGAAGGTGAAGCTGACGACAAAGATTTAGATAAAGCTATCAAAAAAGCCCAAGAAGCAAAAGATTCACTTGCTAAGTACCTAAAGAAATAATGGCTAAAAAAGAGTCTGAAAAGATAGCAAAATCTAAAAAGCAAAACCTAAATCCGGTAAATTACGAAAGAGTCGGTCGGATGTTTGTTGACATAGTTGCATCCACATATGCTAAGAAGTGGCGAATATACTGGCTGAGTATAGTTAAAGGATTCTTTGGAGGCTTAGGAGGGGTTATTGGAGCAACGGTAGGTGTGGCTTTGCTTTTGTATTTATTGTCTTTCTTTGATTCGATTCCGTTTATTGATCACTTTATAAGATTAATAGAAACAGACTCGCCCGGGACTCCGTAGCGAATTAAGTCGTTATTTTAACGACAGACAAACCTCCGTCGAACAACTATAATCATATATAGATGGCGGATAATAATAGCTTTAGCGCAAAAGATTTTGTGCATTTACATAATCATACTCATTACAGCTTGCTGGACGGCTTGCAGAAGATTAAGCCCATGATCTCGCATGTTAAAGAGCTGGGTATGGAAGCTGTTGCTATGACTGATCACGGAACAATGTCCGGGGTAATTGAATTTTACAAAGAGGCAGGTGAACAAGATGTAAAGCCGGTTATCGGCATGGAGACATACATTGCCTCCCGAAAACATACCGACAAGGAGCCGGGCAAGGACAAGCTGAATTTTCACTTAATACTGATAGCCATGAACGAGACAGGCTATAAGAATTTGATGCGCCTCAGCACTATAGCGAATTTAGACGGTTATTATTATCGACCCAGAATTGACCATGAGCTGCTAGAGAAGTATAACGAGGGCTTAATTGTGCTATCAGGCTGTATTGGTGGTGAGGTTGGAGATGCACTGCGTCAGAATCAGTATGACCAAGCCGTAGAAATTGCAAAATGGTACAAAAAAATATTCGGTGATAGGTATTATTTAGAGCTACAAGATCATGGCCACCCAGACCATCCACACAAGTGGGATGAACAAGTCGCAGTAAATAAACAGTTGATAGAACTCTCAGAACACCTGGACATCTCACCTGTTGTAACTTGTGACGCGCACTATCTCAAAAAAGAGGACCAGGAAGCTCATGAAATACTGCTATGTGTGCAGACCGGATCTTTCCTGGACGAGGAAAAAAGGATGAGCCTCAAGGAATTCGAGTTGTTTGTCGCAGACCCCGTTGAAATTAACAAGCGATGGAAAGATACGTTGCCAGAAGCTATTACTAACACAAAAAAGATTGCAGATCGCTGCAAAATTGAAATAGAACTAGGTAAAATCTTAATTCCTAAGTTCCCACTACCTAAAGGCGTCACTGAAAAATCATATCTAGATGAATGTGTTTACCGAGGGCTCATAAAAAAATACGGTGATGACGGGCCTTCAAAACAAACAAATAAACTAAAAGTTTCTGATGCTAAGAAGCTGCTCCCTAAAGAAGTTCTAGAGCGAGCACAATTTGAATTGCAGGTTGTTGATCAAATGGGCTTCAACGGCTACTTCCTTATTATTGCTGATTTTATGGACTGGGGTAAGGCTCAGGGAATCGTGTTCGGACCAGGAAGAGGTAGTGCGGCTGGATCAATCATTGCCTATGCGCTCGGCATAACAGAGCTAGACCCTCTTGAGTACGACCTTCTTTTTGAACGTTTTTTGAATCCCGACAGGATAAGTATGCCGGATATCGATATAGATATTCAGGATTCACGTCGTGACGAAGTAATTCAGTATTGTGTAGACAAGTACGGCAGCGATAGAGTTGCCAACATAGTAACATTCGGTAAGATGGCTGCTCGTAATGCAGTAAGAGATGTATCAAGGGTTTTGAGGGTTCCGTACGGCGAAGCGGATAGGTTAGCGAAAATGATTCCTCCACCAATCCAGGGTAGACACATTCCACTAGCAGCTTCGCTAAAAGAGAATAAAGATTTGGCTAACGAATATGAAAACAATGAGATTGCTAAAAAAGTATTCGACCTTGCTACAAAACTAGAAGGAACTATTAGAAGTCATGGAGTCCATGCAGCCGGTGTGGTGATTGCTCCGGATGATATCGTGAACTTTGTACCACTAGAAAAAGCTCAGAAAGGGGTTGTCTCGACACAGTACTCCATGAATCCGGTAGAAGAACTCGGATTGCTTAAGATGGACTTTTTAGGCCTATCTAATCTTACGATTATTAATAATGCTTTGAGAATTATAAAAAAAGTCTACAACAAAGAAATTGATATCAATACTGTGCCACTTGATGACAAAAAGACTTATGAGCTACTACAAAGAGGTGAAACTACTGGGATATTTCAGTTTGAATCTTCAGGGATGAAACGGTACTTAAAAGAGCTAAAGCCCACAGAGTTCAATGATTTAATTGCCATGGGTGCTTTATATCGCCCTGGTCCGTTGACTGCGGGGCTAACGGATAGCTTCGTTAAGCGAAAAAATGGCCTGGAAGAAGTTTCTTATGTTCACGAGAAGTTTAAGGGTGCTCTAGGTTCTACATTCGGGGTTTTAGTCTACCAAGAGCAGGTTATGCGTATTTCCAGAGATGTTTGTGGCTTCTCTGGTGGTGATGCCGACACATTGCGTAAGGCAATAGGAAAGAAAAAACGCGATGTGATGATAAAAATGAAGAAGCAGTTCATTGAGGGTGGAGAAAAGCACGGTGGTGTCCCGAGAGCTGTAATGGAGAAATTCTGGGAAGATTTAATGGGCTTTGCCGATTATGCATTCAACAAATCGCATTCGTCATGTTACGGATTAATTTCTTACCAGACTGCATACCTAAAAGCGCACTATCCAGCTGCATTCATGGCTGCACTAATGACTAGTGATTATGATGATACGGAACGACTGACTATTGAAATGAATGAATGTCAACACATGGGAATCTCAGTACTGCCACCTGATATAAACGAATCATTTGTAGAATTTGCTATTGTTCCGGGTAAAGATGAAATACGTTTCGGGATGAGTGCGATAAAAAATGTCGGTGTGGGAGCAGTAGAGGAAATATTGGCCGAACGAAAATCAGGTCCTTTCGTAAGTCTAGAGGATTTCTTTAACAGAGTAAGCTCAAGATCCGTAAACCGAAAAACTATTGAAAGTTTGATTAAAACAGGTGCTTTTGACAAGTTTGGTACCAGGTCTCTTCTGCTAAACAATATCGATGCAATGATTTCATATTCCCAGAAAAGACAGAAAGAAAAAGAAAGTGGTCAAGTAGATTTATTCGGGGGCTCAGGTGATGAGGCCACCGTTACAACAGAAATAACTCTTGGGCCTGAAGATACTAAGTATACAGAATCAGATTACTTGCAATGGGAGAGAGAATTGATGGGATTGTATTTGTCAGATCATCCGTTGTCGAATTTTGAAGTATATCTACGAGAGAAAACTTACCCCTTGAAGTCAATAACCAAAGAGCATGACTCCAAGAAAGCTAAGGTTGGAGGAATAGTAAACACAGTAAGGGTCATACAAACCAAAAAAGGCGATAACATGGCGTTTGTCGGTATTAGTGATAGTACCGGAGAAATAGAGTTGTTGCTGTTCCCGGCAACATACGAGCAAACAGCATGGCTTTGGGAAGTCGACAAAGTAGTTTATGTGGAAGGAAGCGTGAACGCAAAAGATAGAGATGGGCAGTTAATCGATGACGTTAAGGTAAATGTTTCTACAGCAAGGGAGGTTTTACCTGAGGAAGCGAAGGCTTACAAAGAAAAGGGCAAAACTCTAAAGCCTTTAGGAGAAGTTTCTACGAAAAAACTAGTAAAGAATAAGCCTCCAAAGCTCGATAGAATTTTTATCAGGCTAATGTCGACCGACAATACTGAACAGCTAACTTCACTGAAGTCACATATAGATAGCTATCCTGGTGAAAGTGAGGTGGTGTTAGTGGTGGGGCCGGTAGATTCTAAACAGGCCATACGTGTTCCCGATAGGACTAGTAGAGATGACGAAAGCGTTGATGAGCTAGTTAAGTTGTTTGGCCCAGAGAACGTTAAGCTGAGCTAAAGTACAACTCCAGCGCTTTGGCTCAGGTATACCGCCAAAGCAACAATTAAGAGCACGATTACGTCGAGTATAGGGTGGTGAGCAACAAAGTGCTCTCCTTCTATTACAAATTTTCTAACAATTACATAGTGCTTGAATAGCCAAGCGACTGCCAGTCCTAATGCTGCGGTACTGAGGACTATGGCGATCCAAGGGGCTTTACCGTCAGTTAATTGCTGGGAAAGCGTAATTCTTTGGGATGATGCACCTTCAGGCACTGGATTGTCTGTATTGACCGGTTGGTTTACTCTTTCTGGACTTACTGGTTCAAATTGTTCAATGGGTTCAGTGTCTTCTTTGGTTTTTTCAGCAGGTTCAGGTGTAGAGCTTTCATTTGAAGCATTTTGAGTTTGCGGCTGATTGACAGGCGCAGGAGTAGTTGTAGGCTCCGGTGATGATGAAGCACCCAAAACTGGCGCACCGTAATGTGCCACAACTATAGTTTCATTACCAGTTCCTACGAAGTTCGGACTGTTGGCGAATCCAAAACCAACTTCAGTGTATGCCCCGTCTAACATATTCTCCTTATGGCTCGGGCTATTCATCCAACCAGTAACGGTGTTGTCACTTGTTGCAAAACCGTAAGCTAAGTTCTCACCTGCTTTCTTATAATTGTAGCCTTGAGCGTCTATAAATACCCAAGGCTCTTCGCCCTCTGGGGTGTTGTGCGACCAATAGTCTCTAGCAACCATGTCATCAGCTTTTGCTTGAGCAGCTGCATTCAACTTACTGTTTAACGTTAGTGCAGCTTTGCCGTTGTTAGCCCTGCGTTGATTTGTCGAACTTAGTAGGTTATCTCTACTCATTTCTGTAGCGTATGCGAGGGTCGCTGGCTTAGAAGACTGCAGAGGCTGCCATACGTTTAGGAACAAACCTCCGATTAGCAAAATAAGCAACGGCAAGTAAGGCCAGTAGACTTTGGCATGGGTCTTGGTAAAGTGTTTTTTAGGTGGTCGTTTGCCTTTAGTAGTTAGCTTTTGTTTTTTAGACATAATTTATGAGTTCATTTTAGCATAAGCGGACTTCTAGTAGCCTGATATAGTGCTATTCCTGCGACAACTGAAACGTTAAATGATTCTTTGTCTCCTCTCATTGGTATTTCGAAAATTTCATCAAAAAGCTCTAGGTCTTCTTTAGAAAACCCTGTAACTTCAGGTCCAACGAAAAGTGCTGTCGGTTCGTCAGAATTAATCAGGCTTATATCCTTTGATTTGGTATGCTGTTCTACGGCGTAAATTCGATAACCTTTCTGTTTTAAAAACTTTATTGATTCTTGTAGAGTTTCGAAATAATCCCACTCAACAGTTTCCTCGGCACCAAGCGCTGTTTTACTTATGGCAGCGTGAGCCTTTTTGCCAATATGGGGGAGTCTATCATCGCGCTTACCTGAAGGTCTGGGCGTTATACCAACAAGTATTAAACTAGCCCCGAATCCATCGCAGGTTCTAAACAGCGAACCAACGTTGTGGGTGCTTCTAATATCGGCCGCCACCAAAACAATTTTTTTCATTATCTTTTATTTTACAGCGAAAGGTATGTACGCAAAAAACACTTATGCTTTATAATAAGCGTTAAGTTATGTCACAAGACGCTCGAATTGCTGAAGAACAATCAACTAGACGTCGTGCTCAGGTATTGGGGATGGGGTATACTGACACGTCTCAAATCCAGCAAAAAATTCTCTATAAAGACCTACTTTCAATTCCAGAGCTCAAATCTTTAAAAGTAATTCCGATTTATGCGACAGATCATAGAATTGATTTTGGCGTGACTACTACAACCTCACAAAAAACAATGCATAATCTAAAGATGCGCTTTCCTGATCAACAAGTTAACTTTTCTATCATTAGTGATTTCGGATTCAGGGAATACGTGCAACTTTACGATCCACCTCAGAAAGTTGAATATGCGGATATAAATATCAATAAGTCGCAGTCGCCTGATTTATTGGAGCAAGTTTCAGCGACTTTAAGTCAGGTTAAGTCAGATGACATGCTCGCCTACCTGGTGCAACAAGCATTCAGATTGCAAGCCAGCGATATCCATCTAGAGAGTAAGTTAGAAGGTGCTAGGGTTCGGATTCGTGTTCACGGTGTACTGCACACTGTGGCGATTTTGGATAAAGAAAAATATCGGATGCTGATCGCGGCACTGGCTAGTTCTGCAAATATTAGTACTAGCGCTGATTCTGACCAAACAGGACATATTAATCGTGCCTATAAAATGGCTACGGGCGAGGAGGTAACTGTAAACCTTCGTGTTGAAACAGTTCCGGCCGTAAATGGGATTGATGCAGTACTTCGAATCTTTAACTTTAATGTGGAAATGATGAAACTCGACAACCTAGGCTTGAGTGAGCATGAATCGACTGTGATTAGAGACATTATTAAAAATCCGTCCGGACTAGTACTGATAGTTGGACCTACGGGGTCAGGTAAAACCACAACACTCTATAGTATTCTAAATGAGCTTAACAGTGACGAAAGAAAGATTATTACTCTTGAAGATCCTGTTGAGTATCAGATTGACGGTTTATCTCAGATTCCGGTTAAATCACGCGACGGACAAAGTTTCGCTGACAAGTTCAGAGCAGTTTTGCGATTAGACCCAGACGTGATTATGGTTGGCGAAATTCGAGACACCGATACAGCTAAAACAGCCCTGCAGGCTGCACTTACAGGTCATCTGGTTCTGAGTACTTACCACGCAAGTTCTGCAGCGGCAGCAGTAACCAGATTGCTTGACGCCATCGGCGAAAACCCATTGTATGCAAGCGCCATCAGGCTCATACAGGCACAGAGACTAGTCAGAAGACTAGATGACTCAACCAAACAACAAATTCAACCAACACCAGAGCTGGAAGCTCATCTAAAATCCGTTATTGACGATATCCACGGGAGTGCGGATCTATCGTTCTTGCCAGAGGCAAAATTATTCAAACCAGGCACATCAGCAGAACATCCATTTGGGTTTAACGGCCAAGTAGCGATTCGCGAATTGCTTACGATGACACCAGAGATGCAAAAATTACTTGCTAGACCAGCACATGAGCTAACAACTGATGTAATAGAGCAGACTGCTAAAAGTACGGGCATGCTTACAATGAAGCAAGAAGGCGTTGTCAAGGCACTTAAGGGCGAGACAACCTATCAAGAAATCACCCGAGTCCTTGGCTAATTAGTGATATTCATCACTCGAAATGATATAATAAACATAACAAATGAGTTACGAAAATCTACAAAGATCAGATATTGGTCCAGGGTCTGCTTTTGCGTTTGATAACCTACGTGAACTTGATATATTCCAGGATGTATTAGCTGGACTGATAAAACCACAATTGAATGAAAAGGTCTGGAGTAGAAGAACTAAAATTTCTGATTTACTTCGACCTGACGGGTTTAATGGAAATATTGACGATATTGTTCTGCAAGGTATCGAAGACCCATACGAAAGATTAGTAACTTCTGAGCTTGAATTCCCTGGGCTATCAATACCTAGATACTTTCCAGCAGAAACACCGGACAGAGATTTTCTGGACGAAACAACTTTCGGGTTTGAATTCAGGGCTATTGGTTCTAGTAGTCGGGGGTTACTAGGCCTGATAAAAGCAGAAGTGTACTTTGTTGACTTAAACCCAACCAGAAAAGCTGCACGGAAGCCAAAAAAACCTTATGTTCCACAATCTGACCAAGTTGATTATGCATACTATGATGAAGAGCGCGGTGAAAAGGTCACAGTGTGGGCATGGAAAAAAGGAACACCTGATGTGACACTTCGTAGAGTTGTGTCTAGGCCTGAGAGAGACGAAGCAGCTATGGCACAAATTCAAAATACTGGTTCTATATCTGGTGCAGGCGGACGAGGCACTCTAGTAGGGTCTATGCCTTCTTCAAACTACAATTCTTAAAGCTTTTATTTAATTGAACTTGCAACAGCCTCAACAACACCTTCATCGAATGGATTAGGGACTATTTTATCTGCAGTTGGATTTTCTACTAGAGCAGCCAAAGCTTCAGCTGCTGCAACTTTGTGATCGTCAGTAATCTTGGTAACTCCATTGTCTAGTGCGCCTCGGAATATTCCAGGAAAACCAAGAGCGTTGTTTACTTGATTAGGGAAGTCACTTCTACCCGTAGCAATTATGCTAGCTCCAGCTTCTTTTGCGATATCCGGCATGATTTCCGGAGTCGGGTTGGCGAGTGCAAAAATCACAGGATTTTTATCCATCGATTTAACCATCGCTGCACTTAGGAGTCCTGCCTTGGAAACTCCGATAAATACATCCGCCCCTTCTACGGCGTTCTCTAAACTGCCATCTATGTTTGACCTGTTTGAGAATTCTAGTAGCTTCTTCTTTTCTTCGTTTAAGTCGGTTCGATTTGCGCTAATTATCCCTTTACTGTCAACCGCAAAGATTCTAGGTTGAGCGTACTTATGCAAGAGTTTTGCTATCGCAATTCCCGCAGCACCAGCGCCAACCAAGACAATCTTCATGTCTTTAATTTCTTTTCCGGTGACTCTCGCGGCATTTATTAGTCCTGCAAGAGTAACAATTGCAGTACCATGCTGATCATCATGCATAATTGGCATGTCTAATTCAGCCTTTAATCTTTCCTCGATCTCAAAACATTTAGGGGCTGAGATATCTTCTAAGTTAATCCCTCCGAAACTTGGAGCGATTGCCTTCACGGCAGAAATAATTTCTTCGGTATCATGGACATCTAGAACAATGGGTACAGCATCAACGTCGGCGAAGTGCTTAAACAACATAGCTTTACCTTCCATGACAGGCATAGCTCCCTCTGGTCCGATATCGCCAAGGCCTAAAACAGCTGAACCGTCAGATACAATCGCAACAGTGTTATTGGTCCAAGCAACTTCTTTCAATTTTTTCGCGTTATCAGTAGCATAGCGAGATGCCTCAGCTACACCTGGTGAATAGAACAATTTCAATGTGTCAGGCGTAACTTCGCCTCGCAAGCCTGTATAAATTTTTCCTTTTAGTTTTTTATGTAGATTTAAAGCTTCTTCGTTTAAGTCCATTTATCCCTCATTTCTTATACATAGTTTAACGTATTTTCGGAGTACTTTACCCCTTTTAATTTGTTACCGCAAATGGTATAATGACTACAAACGAATAAAAGGTTAAGAGAAGAAAACTATGCAATCTGTAATTAAAGACGTGTCCGATAGCTTCAAGAAGAAGGCTGTAGTTGACGTAAAAAGTGGTGATACAGTACGTGTCCACCAAAAGATTAAAGAAGGTAATAAAGAGCGTGTGCAGGTATTTGAAGGTTTGGTTATCAAAGTTTCTAAGAAGAACAGCCACACGGCATCAATTCTAGTTCGAAGACAAACTGGTGGTTTAGGAGTTGAAAAGAGCTACCTAATCCATAGCCCTCTTGTAACCAAGATCGAAATTACTAAGCGTGGTAAAGTCCGTCGAAACTACCTAACATACATGCGAGATCGTCGAGGTAAATCTGCACGACTTACTAATAGAGATTTTGATCGTGCTGCAGTAAACGATATTGTAGACGAAGAAGCAGAAAAAGTTGAAGCAGAAGCAAAAGCAGCTAAAGAAGCAGAACACGCAGCAAAAGCAGCTAAAGAAGCTGAAGAGAAAGCCGAACTAGAAGCAAAGCAAGCAGAAGTAGAAGCAGCTCACAAAGCATCTGAGTAAGATTTAAATCTGATTACTAAAGAGACTGCAGATAGAGGTCTCTTTTTAGTTTATGCGTTATATATGGCGTATCATGAATATATGATTGGGGTTGATGAAGTTGGTAGAGGGGCATGGGCTGGGCCATTGCTGGTTGTAGCTGCTAGAGCAAAGCTCCATCTAGAATTACCCGAAGGCTTAACAGATTCAAAAATGCTAACCCAAAAACAAAAGGAGCAGTTCTATGAGCAACTCTTAATTGTTTGTGATTTCGGTGAAGGTTGGGTTGAGGTTGAAGAAATTAATGAGCTTGGGCTCGCTGCTTGCTTGAGAATTGGTGTCGGTAGAGCGCTAACCAATCTAGGTGCTGAATCGGACGAGGAAATTTGTATTGATGGAAAAGTAAATATGGCTGATGATAGCTACACCCAGGCTTATGCCAGAGTAGGTGCCGACATCAGTGAGCCGGTTGTTTCAGCGGCAAGTGTTTACGCAAAAGTTAAACGAGATAAATATATGTGGAAACTTCATTACCGAATGCCGAATTATGGTTTTAAAGAAAATGTTGGTTACGGCACCACAAAACACATCGAGGCACTAAAAAAGTTTGGCGTCACAAACCAACACCGTAAAACCTTCAAGCCAATAATGGAACTCCTCTAACTGTACAAGGACGTTCCTTGTACAGTAAACTTTCAGCATGAGTACAACAGATTCAGGTAGAAAAGCAGAGAAGCTTGTTGCAGAATACCTGAAGAAGCAGGGGCACAAAATTCTCGAAATTAACTGGCGTACCAGATGGTGTGAAATTGATATTGTCACTAAATATAAGAAAACTATTTACTTTACGGAGGTAAAATTTCGTAGCTCTGATGCGTGGGGTGATGGTTTTAGTTATATCACTAATATGAAACTGAAACAGATGAAATTCGCAGCAGAATTCTGGATTTCAGAGAATAATTGGAGTGGAGAAGCAATTTTGCAGGCAGCTTCAGTTGACCTAGAAAACAACATAGAAATTATCGAGATTTGAGTAATATGAGAAATAGCTTATAATATCTTTTAATGTATTTAGCAAGCCCTGAAATGTTAGCAGGTGGAAACCCTAGGGTTGTAGAAGCCGAGCCGCAACATAGCCTAGAGAGTAGAGAAGAGTTAATTAGGTCTTTGTACCATGCTTCTTCAGCATTGGTTAAAGCTCTTGGCTTAAGATACGGAAAATTATCACCACTAGATATTTCGCTACTACCAACAGCATCTCTAACGACAAGATACGAAGACATTTCCGGTACACGATTAAGCCTTAATGCGTATTGTGATGCTTCCGACTCGCCCTATTCGCACCAGTACATGGTCAGGAACTCAGGCGGCATAATTGACCCAGTGAAACCAAATTTAAGAACCCTGGATCAATCAATGAGTTGCTATGAATTACAGGATAGGGTATCTGCAATAGTTATAGCTGGTGCTATGCTTGATCTCTAAACCACTTTAGAGCGACTTCGGAATCTCGCTTTCGCCAGTCACAATTCGTTTCAATCATTTCAACTCCTTGATTGTAAGAACGCTCCAGCATCGGTTCCATGTTTGCTTCAAAAAATTTCTTAAACTCAGCCAAATACTCTTCGTCAGCAAAGTTACGAGCAGCATAAATAGGCATACGTGAGAAGCTTAAATCTGTGCCATTTGTTTCTTTAAGCCACTTCCAGTTTTCTTTAAGCCACTTCCAAGTTTCTGCCCGTGCATATCTATTCATAAAACTATAGGCTATCCAATATGCGACATCTTGAGTTCTAATTGTGTCAGATTTTATTAAATCAAAAACTTTTTTGTGAATATTAGGTTGCTCAAAACTACACATAGCAGCCGTCAACGATAGCTTTTCGTCGCTAGACTTACTATTTTCATAGATGTTCAGTAGTTCCTTAAACTCTTTTTCATCCCCGTGACGAGCAGCTGTTGTATAAACGATGCCTCTCATATCAGGATTAATGTGGTTCTTGCCTGAAATCTTATCCTTGTAAAGTTCTAGGGCTTTTTTTACCGCATCATCCTCGTCAGCTCCAGCTGCCACCCCAATAACTAACGGTCTAAGTAATGAGTCCAAATGAGATTCATTTTCTACCTCATCCCACCCCAACCTTGCAGACTGCTTGTCGACAAGTTTATGTATGAAAGGTTTCATCGCTTCGCGCAGCGAGTTATCTAGGTCATTTACTGATAACGTGCTACGAATGGACCCAACTGAGCCGGCAATTATTTCCCAGACGGATAAACTGTCTTCCTCAGAATAATTTAATAGCAAGTCTAGGTATTCAGAAACAGGTTGATAACCAGCTTTTGTAGCTTCAATACTATCTGCAAGAAGGCCCATCCTGTCAATGTCATCGAATTTACCTGATTTTAATGCGTTAATTTGCTTTGTTTGAATATCGTGCGAGTAATTGACGCGATAGAATCCAGTTTGGCTACGATTTAGTTTCAGAGTTCTATCCTTGCCAGAAAAAGGTACGTTTTCGCTAGGTTTACTTACAGTTTGTCTATCGAGTCCATTGGTAAGAAGTGGAATCGGCCAGATAGTCTTGTCTGAACGAGCTTTAGATTCTGGGTTGGTAACAAATCTCTTCTGAGTAATCTTAAGGTGGTCATTATTTTCCTCAACCTCCAACAGAGGGAAGCCACTCGCAGAAGTCCAAGCGTGCATAAATTCTTTGACAGGTTTTTTCGTAACATCTTCAAGAGCCTGCCACAAATCAACGGTGTCAGTATTTTTGTATGCGTGAGTTTTTAGGTAGTGCCGCAATCCGTCTCTGAATCCGTCTGGTCCCAGGTAATCATGGAGCATATGTATTACGCTTGCGCCCTTTTGATAGCTGATAGCATCAAATATTGTTCTGATTTCGTCAGGGTGTTTTACTTCTACTTCGATTGGGTGCGTGTACTCTAGGGCATCAAGCTTCAATGCTAACTGCTGTTCGTCTACTACAAATTGTGTCCACAGATGCCAATCCGGGAAAAGTTTATCGACAGCAAGATACTCCATCCAGCTAGCGAATCCTTCGTTTAACCACAAGTCAGTCCACCAGCGCATTGTTACCAGATTGCCGAACCATTGGTGAGTTAATTCATGCGCTACAACCAGAGCCACCCACTGCTTTGTGCTTTTAGACGTTTGCTCCGGGTTAAATAGTAGAGCTTGTTCTCTGAACGTAATTAAGCCCCAGTTTTCCATAGCTCCACTAGCAAAATCAGGTAATGCAACAAAGTCGCATTTTTCTAAAGGGAATGGGATATCATAGTAGTCCTCGTAGAAGTCCATGCATTTTGCTGCAACATCTAACGCAAACTCGGTATTCTCTATTTGGTCAGTAGTAGCGAACGTTCGGATCAATACTCCACTTTTACTTTTTGTCTCTTTAGATTCTATATCTCCGACTACAAAAGCCAGAAGGTAGGTGCTCATTATTGGAGTTTTGGCGAATGTTGTAATAGTTTTCATCCCTGTAGTTTTCTCATTAACCGAAGATGTATTACTAAGCGCAACTTCGTCTTTAGAGTGCGTAAGTGTAAATTCAAACGTAGCCTTGGCTTCAGGTTCATCGACACAGGGGAAAGCTTCGCGAGCATGATGGCTTTCGAATTGTGTGGCAATGATTTTCTTTGTTTCATCGCCTACTTTAAATTTACTAGGGTAAACACCGTCCATATTGTCGGTAATTTTGCCAGAGAATTCTAGCTCGATCTTATATTCGCCAGGATATACTGTTTCGTCGAAATGGAATCTTACTTCGTCGAGGCTATTTTGAATAACAGATCTACTAATCTTTAATTCTCTTGGACCTGACTTTTTGTCGAGTTTCGTTACTTTGGGGTTGGTGATTTTCAAGCCCTTTTGATGAAGTGTAATCCGCTCTGAGGGTTTGCCGGTTTTAGACCCATCAATCACCACCGAACCAGAGAAAGAGCTCTTGTCTTTGGAAATTTCAAAATTAATATTGTAGTTTGTCGGAGCAAATTGCTCATATAGTCTCGTTACCTTTTTAGCCATCCCAGTAGTAAAACCCCTTATTCCTTAGATTTTAGCCGTTTAGTAGTTTATAAACGGGCTCATATTACATCTAGTGTAACAGGGATGAGGTAACTATTACTACTTGACTTATAGTAAAAAGTATGATATTATGAAGGTATAGGGTGTATTTCATAATTATGTGGTATACTGGACTTAGTATCCGACCGACTCAGGCCGGATTTTTTCTTTAAAAAGCCAGGTCATCAATTCTCTGCCGAACAGCAGAGCTGTCCGCACTAGAATTGACTCTTGGAATATATTGTTTGTTTTTCAGCAAAATACTCATCGCTGTATTTAATACAGCTCTTCCGTTTTTTGCCAAAAGAACAAAGCAATCTATTCTCAAGCCTGACATTTTTAAGAAATTCAAGAGACTTTTAAATTTAGTAAAAAATGAAAAGGAGGAACTCGAAATGGAGTTCGACATTAAACAACTAGCACAAGCTATGAAGCTTATTGCTGAAGAAAAAAATCTACCAGAAGATATGGTTCAGGAAATCGTAGAACAAGCACTAGCTGCTGCATATAAAAGAGATTACGGTGACAGAGAACAAGAGGTTCGCGTATCAGTAAACCTCTCTACGGGCGCAGTTGATGTATTTGTAGAAAAGGAAGTCGTAGAAACAGTTGGCGACGGTAATTTCGAAATTGCATTAACTGATGCCAAAAAAGCTAAAAAAGACGCTAAAGTTGGCGATATGATTGAGCAATTTGTTGAAGTAAAGACTTTTGGTCGTGTTGCAGCACAAACAGCTAAGCAAGTAATCATGCAGAGACTTCGCGAAGCAGAGCGAGAAATCGTAATGGCTGAGTATGAAGATAAGATTGGACAAGTTGTTAACGCTGTAGTTACTAGAATCGAATCTAGAATTGTTCGCCTAGAAATTGGTAAAGCTCAAGCTATCATGCCACAGAGTGAACAGTCTAAATCCGAGCGATACTTTCCAGGTCAAAGACTACGTGTCTACTTAAAAGACATTGAAAAAGGTTTCCGAGGACCACAGTTAGTAGTTAGTCGTGGTGCATCAGAACTCGTTCGTGCGTTGTTCGAAGCTGAAGTTCCAGAAATGGAAAGTGGCGCCGTGGAGATTAAAGCTCTAGCCCGTGAAGCAGGAATCAGAACAAAGCTAGCTGTTCATTCAACTGTTCAGGGTGTTGACCCAGTTGGAACATTCGTAGGCGGTCACGGTACACGTGTGAACGCTATCGTTTCAGAGATTGGTGAGCAGGAAAAAATCGATATCGTTGTTTGGGATGAAAGCCCAGAAGTATTCATTGCTAGTGCATTAAGCCCGACTAAAGTTTCAAGCGTTAAGATTGATAAAGAAGGAAAACGAGCACAAGTAATCGTACCTGAAGATCAGCTAAGTGTTGCTATTGGTAAGGGTGGACAAAATGTTCGACTCGCTAGCAAATTAACTGGAATCGAATTAGATATCGAAGCTGAAAAATCAGCTCCAGAAGCTAAATCCGATGATTCAGGCGATAAAGCTGAAAAGCCTAAGTCAGAAACAGTAGCAGATTCGAAGAAGCCAAAGCTTAAGAGGAAGTCAGAGCTAGAATCTAGCTTGCTTTCAGCTATCGACGAACACGGAGAGTAGTATGGCAGAACCTCAGCCAATGGGTGGGGTTCAAGTTTTAGATGCGAAATCAGTAGATTTGTGTCCGTGGGTAGAATTTTATCCGGAAGTTTTAACGGATGATGAAGATATATCTAGTTACTGGTTAACCACAGCTATGCTAATTGAGGCGATACACGACTTTGGTGTAAAGAACCTGGAATCTGAGTTTGCAAGAATTAAGGTTAGAGACGGAAGCGATCTAGTCGCTCTAAAGTTCGGAGAACATACTCAAGACCAGTGGACCAGATATGCAACTTCGGGAATGTTTGGGGTCGACATAGACCCAATAATCGAGCTAGGTTACAAACTCGATAGTTTAGTTGATTTTGAGCATAACGGAGAAGTTGTAGTCTATCGGTCAGAAGGTTTTCACGACCTTCACATAGATGGAAATAAAAAAAGGCCGATTAGCGTTAGGCGTTGTTTGCTGACTCTAGATGGAGAGAAAATTAATACATTTGGGAATCCTCAGACAAAACAAATCGTTTCATCGCTAACGGTTCCTGGCAGTGCAGTTACTATCAGTCATGGTGCTATTAGACATGCAGCAAGATACGAAGGCGAGAACTACGCAGTATACATCCAGTCTTAATAAGTAATTAGCACTCGGGGTTGACGAGTGCTAATTTGCTAATATATACTTGGGCGTATGAATAATAACGATGACTTTCAAGACTTCTTGCATAACCTAAGCGATAATGCGCTTCAGAGTCTGAAGCATGCTGATGCTATTGCTCGTGCTGCTGGTTCTGCCTACGTAGGCACAGAACACTTGT
Source organism: bacterium (assembly GCA_030428125.1). Taxonomy (GTDB): domain Bacteria; phylum Patescibacteriota; class Saccharimonadia; order Saccharimonadales; family SZUA-47; genus JAUIBF01. The sequence goes on from JAUIBF010000001.1 coordinate 384,647, forward strand.
TACTTGGTGTTTTAGCTCAAGAATCGTCTATGGGTGCCAAGTTACTCAAAGATAATGGTGTAACTCTAGAAAAAGCACGACTTGCTATGAACTTGAAGCCTCAAACCATTGTTATGAGTATGGGTGCAAAAGGTTTGTCAGAAGCTGCTAAGTTAACGCTAAAAATGAGTTGGGAAGTTGCTCAAGAATATGCGCAAGAAACATGTGGGACTGAACACATCGTCTACAGTATTTTGAGCCAGAAAAATGCTTCTGCGACTGTACTGCTAAAAAACATGAATGTCCGAACCGATGAAGTGTTGAATGAGCTAGAAGCTCTATTAAATAGACAAAGTTATGAAAGCGCTGATAGTACTGGTACAACAAAGAGGCGTCGCAAAGGTAAGAAAACACTCCTAGACCAGTACTCTACAGATTTAACATTACAGGCAAAAGAGAACAAATTAGACCCTGTCGTCGGTCGTGAGATGCAGATTAGACGATTAGTCACAATCCTAAATCGTCGTACTAAAAATAATCCGGTCCTAATCGGAGAACCCGGTGTAGGTAAAACTGCAATAGTTGAAGGTGTAGCTACTAGAATTGCTGCCGATGATGTACCTGATGCCTTAGTTGACAAGCGAATTGTAATGCTTGATCTGGCTGCAATGATTGCTGGTACTAAGTACCGTGGTGAGTTTGAAGACAGACTAAAAAAGGTCATGAAAGAACTAGAGTCAGACGACCAGACAATCGTATTCATAGATGAAGTTCATCAACTTGTGGGTGCAGGCTCTGCAGAAGGTTCAATGGATGCTGGTAACATCTTAAAACCAGCGCTTGCTCGTGGAAAAATACAGATGAGTGGCGCTACTACAACGGATGAATACACTAAACATATCGAAAAAGATGCAGCTCTAGAGCGTCGCTTACAACCTATTATCGTCCCAGAAACTACAGAACAAGAAACCTTGGCTATCCTAAGGGGGTTAAAAAAACATTATGAGGATTTTCACGCTGTAAAAATTAGCGATGAAGTATTAGTCGACACAGTACATTTAGCAGGACGCTACATCCAAGACCGGTATATGCCTGACAAGGCTATAGACTTGCTTGATGAAACCGCAGCTCATCTGCGTGTAGATAAAGGAAAAACTCCACCGCGAGTTAGAGAACTGCAAAAGGAGCGAAAATTGGTTCAGGTAAGAATTGATGACGCTGTTGACGCTGAAGATTACGAAAAAGCAGCTCGAGAAAAACAACGAGCAAGCCAGATTGATTCCGAGCTTGCTGAGCTTGCTAAATCCGATAAAGGTGCAAAACGCTTGAAAGTATCCAGTGACGATATCGCCGATACTGTCTCAAGGATGACAGGCGTGCCTGTTAGTAAAGTTATTCGTTCAGAGGTTAAATACTTGCTAAATCTAGAAGACAACCTAGGAAAACACGTCATCGGTCAGAGCGAAGCTGTAGAAGCAGTCTCAAAAGCTGTGCGACGTTCACGCAGCGGCGTATCAAGTGAGAAACGTCCAATCGGTTCATTTATTTTCATGGGTCCTACCGGTGTTGGTAAAACTGAGCTAGCTCGTGTTCTGGCTTCTGAGTTTTTCGGCAACAAAGACGCTCTAATTAAGATTGATATGAGTGAGTTTTCTGAAAAGCATACAAGTTCACGACTGGTAGGAGCACCAGCAGGTTATGTTGGATATGATGATGGTGGACAACTGACTGATAAAATACGCCGTCAACCGTACTCCGTGGTGTTGTTCGATGAAATAGAAAAGGCTCATCCCGACGTGTTCAATATGCTCCTCCAGATTCTAGAAGATGGAGTGTTGACAGATGGTAAAGGTCGTAAGATTAACTTCACAAACACAATTATCATCATGACTAGTAACGTCGGAGCCGACAAGCTTCAGAAAGAAGCCAGATTGGGCTTTAGCGCCGATGATAAAACTGATTTCAAGAACCTTGATGAAATGCACTCTAAAAACCAAGAAGATGTTAAAAGCGAACTAAAGAAATTGATGAGGCCGGAGCTACTTAACAGAATTGACAAAGTATTAGTATTTAGAGCCTTGACTAAACCCGATGCCACTAAGATAGTAGACTTACAACTACAGGAACTTAAAGGTAGACTCGTTAGACAGGGGGTAAGCATTGATGCTTCGAAAGCTGCTAAAGAATATTTAGTAGACAAAGGATATGATGCAAAAAATGGCGCTAGACCATTGCGTAGGCTAATCCAAGATGACATTGAGAATTATATAGCCGACAAGCTAATTTCTGATGAGTTGCCAAAAGGCTCGGTAGTAAAAATCGGTGTTAAAAAGGGTGAACTCGATTTCTCTGTAACTCACGAGACTAAAACTACTAAAAAGTAACCCGAACTCGGTGGTAAACTGTAAGTAATGAGAATTAAAACTGTTCTAGGTATGACTTTAACAGTCGTAATAATGGCGACTAGTATTTGGATAGTCACAAACCAGCAAGCCATCGTAGACTGGTGGAAACTAAGAGATTATCAAGCTTCTGCAGAGATTATCCAATTGGTTACAGATTCTGGTATGAGCGAGGAAGGAGAGCGTTTATTCTTCATTCACGCTCCAGAACTTCTTGATAAAGAGGGTTTTAAAGGTAAGTGCGACATCGGCGAAGAAACTATAATCCTAGGTTGCTATATAACGCACGACAAAATTTATATCTTCAATGTTAACGATGAAAGATTAGGTGGAATAGAAGAAGTTACAGCAGCACATGAAATGTTGCACGCCGTCTACGACAGGTTAAATGACTCAGTTAAAGAGGAGCTTGAGCCGATACTTCTAAGTACGTTTGAGGATTTAAATGATGACCGACTAAACAATACTATCGAAAGTTATCGCGAGCGCGACCCAAGCATAGTAGTTAATGAGCTTCACTCTATTCTTGCCACTGAAGTTCGAGAGTTACCTACAGAGCTCGAAGAGCATTATAGTAAGTATTTTGACGACAGATTAGAAGTCGTGACGCTTGCGGAAGCTTATGAAGCTGAATTTACAAACCTAGAGACCCAGATAGAAGATTATGATAAACAAATTGATGAGCTCGGCAAAGACATAACTTTGCGTCAGTCTGATTTAGAGCAGCTATCAAGTGCTCTGCAAACTGAACAACAGCAGCTAGAATCCTTGCGCTCAAGTCCGTCGCAGTACAACAATGCTGTTCCTGCCTATAATCAGAAGGTCAGAGAATACAATACTCAACTTAATCAGTTGAGAGATTTGATCAACTCCTACAACCAGCTAGTAGAACAACGAAATGCAATCGCGGTTGAAGAGCAAGATTTAATTCAGTCTATCGACAGCAACTACAGCGAACTGTAAACTAGTTAATATATGGCTAAAGCAAAAGTTAGATATGAGTGCAGTTCTTGTGGAGCTCAGTATGGTTCATGGGCAGGGAAATGCAATACTTGTGGCGAGTGGAATACTATCGACAAGCAACTTGATGTTGACAGTGTCGAGATTAAAAAATCTGGACATGTAATAAAAGCTAGTAAAATCTCAGAAATAAAAGCCAGTTCTAAGAAATCTGAAATAAGGATTTCGACACGTGATAAGCAGTTAGATGAAGTTTTGGGTGGAGGCTTGGTATCTGGAAGTGTAATTTTGCTAGCTGGCCAACCTGGTATAGGTAAAAGTACTCTTTTGATGCAGGTGGCACATTCTGTGTCTAAAGATAGTGAAGTACTTTATATAAGTGGTGAAGAGTCGGTAAATCAAGTTGCGTCACGAGCAGGGCGACTAAATACTGTAAACGATAAACTCGAGCTTGCCTCTAGCACCAACGCAGATGACATAGCTCATACTATCGCCACAACAGACAAGGATGTGGTTATTATTGATTCAATTCAAACGATTACTGTGTCCTCTCTAACTTCGGCAGCAGGCACCGTCAGTCAAATAACTAACAGTACACAACTACTAACAAAAGCAGCTAAACAGTCAGACACAGTTCTTATTTTAGTTGGTCATGTTACTAAAGAAGGTTCAATCGCTGGCCCTAAGGTTTTAGAGCATAGTGTAGATGCTGTATTGCAGTTTGAAGGAGACAGATACGGTGGTTTCAAAGTAATTCGTTCGGTAAAGAATCGCTACGGTTCAACAAATGAAGTTGCAATTTATGAAATGGAAAGTGGAGGATTGAAGGCAGTAAATAATCCATCCGCTGCGTTACTAGAAGAAAGACAAGTTGTTGATGGTTCAGTAGTTCTGGCGACAATGGAAGGAACTAGGCCAGTGCTGGTTGAAATTCAAGCGTTAGTTAACACGACTAGTTATGGTTATCCAAAGCGCGCTGCCAGTGGATTTGACCTAAACAGACTTAATTTGCTAGTAGCGATGTTAGAACGACGTACAAAACTGGTACTAAACGACAAAGATATTTATATAAATGTTGTAGGTGGAATTGCTGTAAACGAACCAGCAGCAGATCTTGCCATTGCTATGGCGGTAGCAAGTGCCTGCAAAGGCATGCTACTGGCCAAAAACGCTGTTGTTTTTGGTGAAGTTGGCTTATCAGGAGAAGTGCGTCATGTGCCTCACATTGATAAGCGCATAGCTGAGGCAAAAAAGCTTGGATTCGAAGGTGCGATTGGACCAATGGTTAAATCAGGTAAGACGCCTGACTATCTGACTAGTGTTAGAGATGTTCGTTCTGCTTTAAATACCTTTTTAGAAAAGTAGTTTAATCGTCGTCTTCAGGTTCTGGCTCGTCATCCGAGCTACCACCGTTGTTGTTTCCGGCTGGTAGATTGAAGTTGACATCACGCGCGTCTATTGTGCTATATAGAACACTATCAATGACCTCGACCTTTACAGTCTTGGTTGTGTCATAAATGCTGGTGTAAGGAATTTCGTAGACTCCAGGACCTGAAATTTGTATTGAACCGTTCGGTATTGCTTCTCCGTCAACAGTCACTGTTAGCTGACCTTTGAATTTATCGCCACTTATAGGATGCGTGCCGTTCCCAACTGAAATTTCGAAATTGTAGTTACCGTTGGCGTTTTCGACAATACTTAGTGCAACAGTAGGTTTTATGTCTTCACATTTGTGGACATCATCTTCGTCTTCAGAATTAGTTGCAGAGTCATAGAATGGATCAGAACTAAAGCTTGCAGCATCACCTTGAGTCACTTCTTCTAATGCTAGAGGTGGTGTACACTCCGTTGCTCGCTTACCAGACACTTTGTCCTTGATTATTTTTTCATCTCCACGTCCGCCACCCGGTTTTACGTACCAGGACGGGAATAGATCTACTGATGGACTTGGCTCTATGGAGCTTACTCCGACATGACTGCGGACAACATAGGCCGGGAGCTCTTGAATGCCCTGAGGTCGCTCACGCGTAACTGGGTCTAAGTCGTCATGAGCTCGCTGCATCCAGTCACCCCAAATTGGCTGAGTCATGGTTTCCATGAAGCCACTCATTTCTACTTCTCCAGTGTGGTGTCCTACCCAGACGCCGGCAGCGTACTTAGTAGAAAAGCCCATTAACCAGCCGTCTTTGTTGTCGTTTGTTGTTCCTGTTTTTAGGGAGAAGTCCCATCCCTTGTAATCATGCATCTTGCGACTCATATAGCTTGCTCGCGGATCAGACATCATGTCTGCAACAATATATGCGGACTCTGACCTCACGACTTGCTCGCCGTTAGATTCTTCCCACTCAGTTAATGTTTTTCCCTCAGAATCTTCAACCTTCAAAATGTACGTTTGAGGAATTTTATTGCCATTACGTGAAATGGTTGCATAGCTGTGAACGTGTTTATCAAGATGCAGATAGGCACCATCTCCGATAGCAGAGCTTGGGTAGCATTGTTCTTCGTTTTCTGCAGTAAATTCAGTTGTGCCGGGTACATAGCATTTATAGCCTCCAGTTTCTGTATCTGAGTCATATAGTCCCAAGCTGTTTGCAGTTTCTATTGTTTTGTCTACGCCAGCGATCAACATTGCTTTTACGGCAGGAACGTTCCGAGAACCACCCAATGAATAGCGCAATGTCACTGGTCCAGGATATCTAAAGTCGTAGTCCCACAGACAGTTACCACCACTTCTAGGTCGAGCTTTGTTTGTGCACGGATAGCCTTCTATGGGGCCTTGAGTATCATAAATAACAGATCCTGCACCACTGTTTTCTGTGTTTTCTATTAGTGCTAAGTAATCATAAGGCTTAAAACTTGAACCCGGAGGTAGAGGTTGCTGGGCAAAGTTTACCTCTCCAGCTCTGTCTTTGTCATTGAAGTCACCTCCACCCACTAGCGCTACTACTTGGCCGTTGGTAACGTCTTCCGCTACGAATGCTGCAGTGTTACCTCTTTGTCGTTCTATCTGGGCAACACCTGCAGTTACTTCTTCTTCAGCGATTTTTTGTAGATCCATATCTAGAGTTGTAGTTACTTTCCAGCCACCATTTTGATAACTGCTGCCTTGCTCAAGAAGTAGCTGGTTTTTTGCTGCTAAAACAAAGTGTGGCGCCAGTATGCCTGTGTATTTACTCGGTGAACGAGGTACAATGCTTGCAACTGTATCGTGATCTTTTGCTTCATCTCGTTCTGCTTCGTCAATGTACCCGAGTTCGTACATAACATCGATTGTGTAATCTTGTCGGGCCTCGAGTTCGAGTTTATTGAATGCAGGGCTATGAGGTGTGTAGGTTGGTGGTGATTTAGGAATTGCCGCCAAAAAAGCCGACTCGGCGACACTTAAGTCTTTGGCCGACTTATTAAAGTAAGTCCTAGCAGCAACCTCTGCTCCGTATTCGATAGTTCCATACGGAGCAGCGTTTAGATAACCTGTTAGAATTTCGTCTTTAGAATAGCTTCGCTCTAACTCTACGGCGATAATTAATTCTTTAATCTTACGTGCCACAGTTTGCTCGTCTGAGAATCCAGGAGTAGTTAGCTTAACCAGCTGCTGAGTTATAGTAGAACCACCCTGGGTATCGCCACCAAAGGCGTTATTCCAGGCTGCACGTGATATACCACGAACGTTAAACCCACTGTGATCGTAGAAGTTTCTATCTTCGAGAGCGATTGTGGCGTCTTTTAAGTTTTGTGATATCTGTTCACTTTCTACAGGCACTCTCTTAACGGCATCGTAGTCCTCCCAGAGAAGGATCTCACCACTTCTGTCGTAGTATCTGATGCTTCCGCCAATTGTATCGCCCGATATATCACGCAAATTAGGCAGGTCTTTTCTGAAGTAGGCAAATAAACCGACCAGGAAGAAGAAGCCAAGTACAATGGCAATACCAGAAATTTTGAGAGCCATAACAGCGCCGTCTCTACTAAACCAGTACTTATACTGCCGTCTAGGTGATAGCTTATAAATAGTTCGCTTGATGCGTCCTTTAGGCAGGCCTTTATTGCGCTCTGCTTTGCGCAGCGCCTTAGCATCTTTGCGAGCCTTAGATTTCTCTGTCAAAGTTCTATGTACTTTAATAGTTTTTCCTGATTTTGTAGTAAATTTATTGCCTTTTACTCTTTTGGACTTTTTACCACTTAAATTAGGGGACTTTTTCTTATCTGCCATGAGCTGTATTTGTTCAAAAACTCCTTAAACATGTCTATTATAGCAAAATATAAGCATTATTTAGCTACTTTTAACTCTTATTCTACTTCTGTATACTGAGAGGAACATGAGTAAAATGACACTATCTGAAGAACTTGCTTGGCGTGGTTTTGTTAATCAGATGACGTTTGCTGATATATCTGAACTAGATAATGAAAAAAGAACTTTTTATTTTGGGGTAGACCCTAGTGCTGATTCGATGCAAATTGGTAACCTGGCGGCTGCCATGATGTGTCGAGTTTTTATAAATCACGGATTCAAGGCAGTGCTGTTAGTTGGTGGTGCAACAGGTATGATAGGTGACCCAGACGGCAAAAAACAAGAGCGCGAGTTAAAAACCCTAGAAGTTATAGAAGCCAATAAAAGTGCAATCGCAGCTCAATACAAGAAAGTATTTGATGGTGAGGAGTTCACACTTGTAGACAACTATGACTGGTTTAAAGACATTAATTACCTAGATTTCTTACGAGATGTTGGAAAACACGCACCAATGCGAGTAATGGTCAATAGAGAGTTTGTCAGAGAACGATTGAGTGAGGACGGCGAAGGTATTAGCTATGCTGAATTCAGCTATTCGCTAATCCAGGGCTTTGATTTTGTACATTTGTTCAGGGAGCACGGAGTAACTATGCAGGTTGCTGGAGCCGATCAGTGGGGTAATAGTATCGCTGGAGTTGATTTGATTCGCAGGATGGAAGCCAGCGAAGCTCACGTATTCACTGTTCCGTTAATAGTAAATAAAGCAACAGGTCAAAAGTTCGGGAAGACTGAAGGTGGAGCTGTTTGGCTAGACGAGAATAAAACCAGCGTCTATAAATTTTACCAGTTCTGGATAAACGCAGATGATGAAGGTGTCGAAGATTACCTGAAAGTCTATACAGTGTTAGATAAGCCTACGATTGATGACATTATGTCTGCTCATAATGAAGCACGAAGTAATAGACTAGCTCAGAAACACTTAGCCTATGAGGTAACTAAGCTTGTTCACGGAGAAGTGAGGGCAAAGTCTATCCAAGTTCTAAGCGAAACGCTTTTTGGAGGTAAACCGTACAGTGAACTAACAGCTGTAGATTTTAGAGAGCTAGAGACCGAGTTGCCGGTTGTATCAGGGGTAGATTTAGTAGAGCTTATTGTCTCGGGTGGCCTGGCATCGTCAAATGGTGAAGCTAGACGATTTTTAAGTAGCAATGCAATCTACGTAAACGGTATGCAGCTGCCACTAGAAAAAACTACACTCGATGAGAGTGATTTTATTGACGGCTATTGTGTTATTCGAAGAGGCAAAAACTCTAACGCTCTAGTTAAACGAGCTTAATTTTGCTACACTCATACGTCGAATCATTTGATAAATAATTTAGGAACAATTAATGACAAACAACAAATCTATGAAGTTAAATAAAGCCGACCAGTACAACGACCCATCGCACAATTACCTCAAATACTGGGATGGTCGTGATTATGAACAGGCAGCAGAAGAAATCGCTATTCGTAGACTATTAAAGGGTAAAAAGTTCAAACACGCTGTCGATGTTGGTGGAGGCTACGGACGTCTATCTGTAGTATTACGCGACTTTGCTGACAAAGTGACCTTAGCTGAACCATCTCAGCAGCAACTAGATATATCTAAAGATTTCCTAAAAGACAAACCAAAAGTTGAAGCTAAATTAGCTCAGGCCGAAAAGCTTCCGTTTAAAGACGGCGAATTAGATCTCGCGATGGTTGTGCGCGTTATTCACCATCTTCCAAACCCAGTTCCGGCATTCGAAGAGATAAATCGTGTGCTTAAAAAAGATGGATACTTCTTAATTGAGTTTGCTAATTATTCAAACTTCAAAAACCGTGTTAAACATGCTGCAAAAATGAAAAAAATGCCACTTGATCCGGTTGATATTCGAACCAAAGAAAGCAACATACCTTTCGTAAACCACAACCCAAAGACTGTTAAAAAGCAGCTTGCTCAGTGTGGCTTCAAACTAGAAGACGTCTTGTCGGTATCTAACTTTCGTTCTGCAACGTTAAAGAAGTATGTGCCAAAATCTACTCTGGTCAAGATGGAAAAAGCAATCCAGAAGCCACTTGCTAAAACTTACTTTGGTCCTTCGACTGTTTACTTACTGCGAAAGGTCTAATCCACTAAGTAGACTGTCCGGCTTTATGTCGTATAGCCGCGCCTCCAATTGATACTGCCGAGGCAGAATCTAGCACTACAGCGGCAACTATATTTAATGCAGAAGGGTTCATTATTGCTTCAATTGTTGTGTATGACCCAGCAGCAAACACTGCTGCTCTACCGTAGGCTATGTGTTTTGGTGTGCGAGTAACTCTTTCAAGCAAAGAGTTACTTTCTATATAACTAGCCATTCTTTCAATCACGAACATAATAATATCACCTACCTTTGTGTAATACTTTAAGTATGGACATAAAAAAGGTTAAAGGTGTTGGCGATGCTTTAGCTCAAAAATTTGCCAAGTTAAAAATCCATACCGTTCAAGATCTAGTAGACAACGTACCCCGACGTTATGACGATTATTCGGAAGTTATTTGTGTTAGTCAGATTCGTCCAGGTCCAGTGACAATTAAAGTTACACTTTCGGCAGTCAAGTCCAGGTATTCACGCAAAGGTTTGCATATAACAGAGGCCACTGCATCAGATGACTCAGGAAGCGTTAAGCTAGTTTGGTTTAATCAACCTTATAGGGCAAATGCATTAAAACCCGAAGAAGAGTACTTCGTATCTGGAGAATTTGCGAGTAGCTATAAATTTTTTGCTATTACCAATCCTGCTTGCGAGTTAGTCAGTTCTTTTCCGGTTAATACGGCTAGGCTGGTGCCAATTTATAGACTCACCAAAGGACTAGGTCACGCTCAGGTGCGTAGAGTAGTCAAGAATGCCTTAGAATACTACAACCCAGAGGAAACCCTTCCAGAGTGGCTGTTAAATCAGCAGAAACTTATCCCAAAAGGACAAGCGCTACTAGAAATGCATTTCCCTAGCAGTAATCAAGCACTCGCAGAGGCCAAAAGAAGGTTGGGTTTTGAGGAGGTGTTCGAGCTGACTCTGGCTAGCGAGCTAAACAGGCAGGAATTCAAAGATAAACATGCTCTAGAAATACCTTTCAAGCAAAAACTTATTAAAGATTTTGTTTCTAATCTCCCTTTTGAGCTTACTGACGATCAGCGACGTGTTGCATGGGAAGTTTTCCAGGACATGGAAGAAGGAACTCCGATGAATAGGTTAGTTGAGGGGGATGTCGGTTCTGGTAAAACGGTCGTAGCTGTTTTAGCTGCATTAGGCGCTATAAGCTCTGGGTTCCAAGTTGCATTTATGGCACCAACGGAGCTGCTCGCTAATCAGCACGCTACCTCAATTTATAAGTTACTTGAATCGATAAACTACCACCAGGATATTCTGCTGCTAACTGGAAGTATGAATGCCAGCCAGAAACAAAACGCATTACAAAAGATTAAATCAGGAGACGCAAAATTAGTCATTGGCACCCATGCAGTTTTCCAGGAAAAAGTTAAATTCAATAAACTGGGTCTTCTGATTGTGGACGAGCAGCATAGATTTGGAGTTGAACAGCGCAAAAAACTTCAGTCGAAGGCAAAACAGATGCCTCATGTACTGAACATGACTGCCACACCAATTCCGAGAAGCCTGGCCTTGACTCTATATGGAGAAATGGACGTTTCGATAATTTCTAAACTTCCGAAGGGACGTAAACAAGTAAAGACAGCTCTAGAAATTCCAGAAAATCGTCAGAAATTGTATAAAAAAATATCTTCAGAAATCGATGCAGGGCGTCAAGTATTTGTGGTTTGTCCTCAGATTGAAGAAGGGGATAATGCTCGGCTTTCAGCTGTTAAAACGCACGAACAGCTAACAAAAACCTGGCTAAAAGGCTATGAAGTTGGATTGTTGCATGGACAGATGAAATCAGAAAACAAAGACAAAATTATGCAACAGTTCCTTGAAAAGAAGCTCGACGTATTGGTATCAACTACGGTAATTGAAGTCGGAGTTGACGTACCGAATGCTAGTGTCATGATTATTGAAGGAGCAGATAAATTTGGCTTGGCACAGCTTCATCAGTTACGAGGGCGTGTAGGTAGAGGTTCAGACGAGGCGTACTGTTATCTTGTCTTGAGTGATAATGACGAGCCAACCAGAAGACTAAAGGTGTTAGAGCACGAGAGCAATGGGTTCCGCTTAGCAGAGTACGACTTAGAACTTCGTGGCCCAGGAGCCATTTACGGGACGATGCAACACGGCGAACTTGACTTAAGGGTTGCTAAGTTAACAGATGTAGAGCTAATCAAAAGCGCCAGGTTGTCTGCACAGGAATTCGCACGGAGGGGCGAAAATCTGCTAAAATATAGTGAGTTGAATCGGCGCGTGAGCACGCTCCGTACTATAAACAATTTAAACTAGGAAAAACCATTGTATTCGGGTACGACCTTAACCAATAAATCAGGTGCAATTTTAGGTGCGCATCAAAAAATTGATCGCGTTGCATATAAGTACTTGCAAAAAATTACGCCTGGTGAAGATGTTAAGGATTTTCCCTCGCTGAAGAGCATTTTACATTTTGAGGGTAAAAATGGTCCTGACGGGATTAAACGCAAGAGCCCTGCCAAAGATGAGCCATGGCATTTTTATGATCCTTTTGATTCCGACGACACACAACTATTGGAAATAATTGACAATCACTATAAGGAGCTGGTTAAACAGCTAAAGAAAGGCACACCTGAAAAAGCTGCATTCGATACAGCTTGGCTAGCACACGCAGTGGTAGATGGTTTGACGCCGGCTCACCACTTCCCGTATGAAGAAAAGCTAGAGGAACTTCGTGGAGGTGGAATGCACGAACGTGACTCAATAAAAAATAAGATACTAATCCCAGGCGAAACTCCCGGGGAAAGCGTAAAGAACAATTGGCAGATGTGGGGTTTTGGTGGGTTAATGAGTATGCATGCAGCTTTTGAAGCCGGCGTAGCAATAATCATGGCGCCTATTAGCATGAAAAAGGCCATCCCAACTGATACGGATTTAGAGTTGCTTGCAGAAATTGGTTATGAGGAATATTTCAAGCGTGCAGCACGAGAGATAGCCATGCTCGATATGTATGACCGATTCCACGACAAGGGTTGGACCCCTAAACTAGTTCGTGATGTACGAAACCATCTTGGTCCCGTAATAATCAAAACAGTCTGTATGGTCTGGTACTCTGCAATGCGCGAAGCCGGAATGCTCAAAGGTAAGAAGTAAAATTGACAAAAGTAAGCATTAGTGGTATTATGATACTATAGGCACATTATGCGCTCGCTCATCTCAAGCACTTGTAGATAGTTTGGCTTTACTTCTTGAGAATCGGAACAAAGCGTATATATAATACGGAGTAGTGAGAATCGCAAAGAATAAAGTCAAAATATCACAAGAACTACTTTCAAGACCACAACTTGATTGTGATTTGGAAAGTAGTGTTGCTTAGATGAGAATAATATCTGGTAAATATAAATCTCGTATCATTTCCGATACAAAAAACAACCGAACTCACCCAATGAGTGAGAAAATTAGGGGCGCGCTATTTAACTCTATTGGTGACATTGAAGGATTGAGTTTTTTGGACGCTTTCTCAGGCACAGGCGCAGTAGCTATAGAAGCGTTAAGTCGTGGGGCAGTGGGTGTTCACGCTGTCGAGATTAACGCAGACAGCTTCGAAACACTTAAAGGAAATAGAGATAAGATTACTGATGAAGATGAATTGCAGGTTCATAGAGCTAATGTCAGGACTTGGCTAAAAAATTACGATAAATACTTCGACATAGTAGTAGCTGACCCTCCTTATGACGCAATCGGAATGAAAGCGCTTGATGCTTGCGCCGAATATGTGAATTCCAAAGGTTTGCTAATCGTCTCTTTGCCTGTTGCAGAGCATATAGATTTCAAGGGATTTAAAAAAGTAGACGAAAAACGATACGGCAACGCAAAACTAGTCTTTTATAAGAAGTTAAAATAGGTTATAATTGCCCAGAGCAAATCCATGCGGATGTGGTGGAATTGGTAGACATTTAACATATAGTAGAATTTTTTGGACGCGCGAGTGGTGGAATTGGTAGACACGCTAGTCTTAGGAACTAGTGCAGCAATGCGTGAAGGTTCAAGTCCTTTCTCGCGCACCAAAAAATCTTACTATTGTGTCGCTGGTCCCCAGTAGTAAGCCAAAGGCTACTACGGGGCATGCTTAGGAACTAGTGCAGCAATGCGTGAAGGTTCAAGTCCTTTCATCCGCACCAAAACAACCTGCCGACTCTTGAGGTCGGCTTGTTGTTTTGTGGGAAAAACGACTTGAACCGGAGGGGAGGAATGCCAGTGGCATTCTGAGCAGGAGCTTCACTTGAAAACTTGTTTTCAAAGTAAGCGACGATCCTCAAGTCCTTTCATCCACACAGGAACTAACAGGCGTATAAAATCGCAATAATTAAAAAATTATTGTAAAATAGCGTTTATGAGTTTTGAGTTTGAACCCGAAGGCGTGGACTTTAAGGGCGTAGAGCAGGATTATGCAGATGAAACGTTCTTATCAATACTTGAAGAGCAAAAAAGAAAGCTAGAGGCAGATAAGACCTCGACAGTTGACTTTAGCTGTGGGAAAACCAGAATTGATAGCTATCGGCAGCTTAGAAACAGGATACTTGCATTTGGGGGAATTGTCTTTCCAGATGTGTATCGTGAAAACAAACGAGCGTCTCATTTTGGCATCGGCATGATATATGCTCACAAAAGTTTAGGGCTAGGCTGGGCGAGAACGCGACGCTTAGCTGGAAGTAAATATAGAGCCTTGACCTTTCAGGTTGGTGAAGCAGTAAATCTGGAAGGAGAAATTGCTACGGCTACAGACCCGGAATATCACGTCCGGGCAATTACTGACGAGAGGTTTACTGACCCGATGGGTGCATACTGGAAAGCGATACCTAGGCATGGTGCTGATGACGATGACAAGGCACACTTCATGCTAGGTTCTGGATTAGTTTTAACAATAGCTCAGGATGTAGAGACATTGAAGTTTACGGGCGATGAGCACGCCCAGGCCATGGCTAAGATACGGGATCAGGCTAACATGCTTCGAGGGCAATCTGGTAGTTAGCGCAGAATTATTTTTAAGTGTGATTTTTATGATACTTTCAAACTCGTAGCTTCTAAAGTAAACTAACATTACTAGTTAAGCTAGATGCGGGAAGATTTGTCATGGGATGTAACGAGCTGTCAGAGAACGGTTTCACCGACTTAGTACAACATCACCTAGTGGTTGCTGAAGACCCGAATGTTTCGCACGGCACTCGTAGCATAGATGTAGAGATTCACGACACAAAGCAGGTCATCAGGACTTTTCATAAAACATCACTGCTGCTGACTGCATATCCTGGGTATTTCGACTTGTCATTTCAATCGAGCGAGCCAGACCCCGACATCGCCGTCGAGAGAATGATTAGTCTGATAAGCAGTAAAAACGCCCCTTATGATCAAGACCTAGAAAGTCTTCGGGTTAGCAGGCTTGAACAAGAGCCAGGCATAGATGAGCGCGAGTATTGTACTGTTTTAGTATTTGACGAGCTTGGTCGCAGTGCAGTAAAACTCAGCGACACATTTGTGCAACTAAGGATACCAAGCAGGGTTGTTTTAGGGGACGTTTTTAGCCTCCAGGCTTTAATGGGGGTAGCCTGGCGGGCTACCGGAGCCGACAAAATTCATAGTGCTGATGTACCAAGTGTTTCGCCAAAAATATTCGCGCATGGATTTAATTTGTCAATGTACGCCGAACAAATGTTTCAATAAGTGACATAAGCAATATCTAATTCACGGTTGTTTTGATACATTTATCTCATGGTAGAAACTTACAGACCGAATTTTGTTGTGGCAGCTGAATATTATGCTACAAGAGGTTCTGAGACTTCAGAGCTAGCGACACTACTAAAGCCTGAAGGTGATTTTCCTGACTTCGCTCAAAATGTATCTGGTATATGGGTTCCTCACGAGATCTCTGAAGACCATGAAAGATTCGACAAGCTAAACTTACTAGCTAATACCGTTTCACAACAGCGTGTCGACGAAGGTGAAGAACCGCTTCGGCTCTATTGTGATTTGTCTTGTTCTGGGTCGGTAAAGGATGTCATTAAATATCTGGGGAGGTTTTATAGAAGAACTTTTGCGCCTCATGTAACTGTTACGTTTGCACCAAAAGTTGAACCAGAATTAATCAAAGCCGTACTTGAGGATCATGCAGTACTGGAGGGTAAATGGGTTCATGACTTCATGCTCTCAGGTGTATTGCCAGAGGACAATCCTAATCCGGGAGAGTTCAACATGAAAAGGAGTCCAAAGAAAGAGATAAACAGAACTCGCAAAAGATCTAAGTTAGTTGCTCAGTTTGAAGAAAAAGGATATCCAGGCTTAGTAGGGTTGTGCGGTCTAGGTTCCTTGGCATTACACACACTTCACGATCAACCCTATTTAGCAATGGGTGTAGATGACGGCGAAGGCTACGTAGTTAAGTTAGGTGAAGACGATTTAGTCTTTAAGCGAGGTAGTACTTTAGCTGAGACTTTGCCACAAGCTACAATGACAGATTTGTTATTTGGTAGGGCTTTATTCAAAGACGCTACAGGCGAGCATACATCATTCGATATGGTTGATAAATCCGGTCGTCCGGAAGACCTGAAAAGGATATACGAAACAGTTGTTGCTAATATTAAAGACCGTAGGCAAAGAGTTGCTGAATACATAGCAAGTCGAGAGGAATTTGTAATTGCCTAATAAAAGTATTATAATTAGTCTTATGTTTAAACCAGAAAGCATAATGACACATATGCAGCCGGGGTCAGTTCTTCGGTAAGTTTTCTAGTTGTTTGAAATCTCACGCCGGAGGACACTCCGGCGTTTTTAGTTTGTAAAAATTTAATGAATCAATTTAGGAAATAATATGAATACAAGAAAAGAAGACACAGGAATTGAAAGCCAGGAGCGTGGCCTTGACGTACCTAAGATAGAGGGAGAGTTTTTTGGCGTTGATGGCAAGAGGTATCTTGATAGAAGATACACTGCTGAATATGTAGAACAAAGCACTGTTCTTACTCCAAGGACAGCCGATCTAAACATAGTTGGGCCTGCAATAGTGGAGCTCTCCACACCGGCAACAAGAGCAAGTGTAAAGAAAGCACTTCTTAATAAAAACTTGCCCGGTGTAAACCTGTAGAAAGGAGGAGGTTTAAACCACCTCCTTTCGTACTTAATTTTTAAAGCACATGCATATATGTGAAGGAATAGTTATAATGGATGAAATGAAAGCAAATACGCAACCTTACAAAGGCGCGAGAGATTTTTACCCGGAAGACAAACGCTTCCAGCAATGGATGTTCCAAAAGTGGCGCGATGTTGTCGAAAGTTACGGTTACGAGGAGTACGACGCACCTATACTGGAGCCGACGGAGCTTTACCTCATGAAAGGTAGCGAAGAAATAGTAAATGAGCAAACATATACGTTTAAGGACCGTGGCAACAGAAGTGTGACAGTCAGGACCGAGATGACGCCGAGCGTCAGTCGAATGGTAGCCGGCAGGCGTCAGGAACTGGCCTATCCGCTGAGGTGGTATTCGTTTCCAAACTTATGGCGTTATGAGCGCATGCAAAAAGGAAGGCTAAGAGAGTTCTGGCAGCCGAATGTCGATTTATTCGGAGTTAGTTCTATATATGGCGAGTTCGAGATGGTGCAAATCATCGATGATTTGCTGCAAGTTTTCAAAGCCAAAAGGACTAGCTATACAATAAAAATTTCTAGTCGAAAAATAGTTAATGCATTGATGGAACAATGTGGGCTAGACGAAGAAACGCAAATTCAAGTTATCCGGTTGGTAGATAAAGTTGATAAAATGCCGGCAGATAAGTTTGAATCTGAGTTAGACAGAATTACAAAATCAAAAGATGTAAGTGTTAAGATAGTAAATTTTCTGGGCGCGAAGGATATTACTGATATCAATGCATCGCTGAAAGAAATACCATCATATAAAGACATGGTTAAGCTTTTTGAGCTTTTTAAATCCAGAGGTATTACCAACGCAGTGTTTTCCTCGTCGGTGATGAGGGGCTTTGACTACTATACAGACATCGTTTTTGAAGTGTTTGATAATAACCCTGACAATCCGAGATCTATGATGGGTGGAGGGCGCTATGATGGATTGGTCGGACAATTCGGAGTTGAACCAGTACCGACAATCGGGTTTGCGTGGGGTGACGTAGTTTTTGCCGAATTTTTGAAATCCAATAAATTAATATCGACCCTACAGACCACAGTTGACGTAATGGTTTTAATTAGAGACGATTCACTTGATGAAGCTCAGTTTGCCGCTCAGGAGCTGAGAGAAATGGGCATTAATGTCGCGATTGATATAAGTGAGCGTAAGCTAGATAAGCAGCTAAAAAGCGCCTATAAGAGTGGAGTCAGGTATGTGATGTTTGTAGGGAAGAGTGAATTGTCGGAGCAAGTTTATACGCTCAAAGATCTCAAAACAGACAAAGAAGAAAAGCATACCTTGGCGAGAATAGTTAGTATCGTAAAAGATTCACGTAAAAAATAAACTGTAAATTAGACAAACCAATTTAGATTTGTTAATTTGGATGACGATGGAAATTTTAGTAAGAGATACTTTCATTGAATATCCACAAGACAGATCAAGACAATGGGGTGCAGTCGTTGTGGCCGAAGCAGATGGCAACAAACTAAGAGGTCAGTATCCTCCGGTCAATGGGATGCCAGGCGCTGAATCTGCTACACAGGCTCTAGAGCTGGCAAATCTGGATCTTCACAGAGTCGCTAGAGGCTTAGGAGTCGGAGCTGCAACAGTGGCTAAGATTCACGCAGTATAGACAAATCACCCCTGTTATGCTAGACTGGTAAGTCATTGGTTCTTGAGAGATTTTGAGAACGATTAATAACTACTAATTGAAAGTAAAGAAGACGAATGAAACTTCATATTGAACGTAAAGAAGACACGCTAGCAATGATTGATATCTCTGCTACTGAAGACGAATTGGCAAAGATTAAGCAAAAGGTACTAAAGAAGCTACAGCCGCAGGTAAAAGTAGCGGGCTTCAGAGACGGTAAAGTACCACTAGAAGTTGTCGAGAAGAACATTGACGGCCAGAGACTGCAAACAGAATTCATCGACGAAGCAATCAATACTCTATACATCGCAGCTCTACGTGAAGACAGAATTCGACCAGTCGGACAACCAAAAGTAGAGATTAAGAAGTTCGTACCTTTTACGACATTAGATGTTGAGTTAGAGCTTCCGGTTGTTGGTGAGGTTAAGCTTCCTGATTACAAAAAACTAAACGTTAAAAGACCTGAAGTTAAGGTTGAAGCAAAGCAAGTTACTGAAGTCATAGAAAACTTACGTCTTCGTGCTGCAGAAAAAGAAGAAGTGAAACGTGCCGCAAAAGATGGTGATGAAGCTGTAATAGATTTTAAAGGTGTAGACGCTAAAGGCGAAGACGTTAAGGGTGCTGATGGTAACGATTACCCACTGGCGCTAGGTTCAGGAACATTTATCCCAGGGTTTGAAGAAAATGTTGTCGGAATGAAGCCAGGAGATGATAAAGAGTTCAAAGTTACCTTTCCTAAAGATTACGGCGCTAAAGCTCTGCAGAATGCAAAAGTAACCTTTACCGTAAAACTTAAAAAAGTAATGGAAGTGAAAAAGCCTAAAGCAGATGACGAGCTTGCTAAGAAGGTGGGCCCATTCGAGACACTAGCTGATTTGAAAAAAGATATTAAGAAACAACTAGAGCATGACGCGAAGCACAAAGCAGAGCGTGACTACGAAGCAGCAATAGTTGAAGCCGTAACTGAAAAGACCAAGGTAAAGATTCCTGAAAGTCTGATTACCGAACAAGAAGATATGGTGATTAATGAAGTAAAGCAAAACACAGTTCAAAGAGGCTTGACCTACCAAGAGTACCTAAAACAATTAGGTGTGAGTGAAGAGGAGTACCGAAAGACTGAGATTAATAAAGAAGCAGAACGCCGGATTAAAGCAGGATTAGTTTTGTCAGAAATTGCTGATATCGAAGGTATTGATGTTACTCCTGAAGAATTAGAATCTAGACTGCAACAGCTAAAGGGCCAGTACCAAGACAAGCAAATGCAAGCTCAGCTTGATCAGCCAGAAAATCGTCGAGAAATAAACGCTCGTTTGCGATCTGAAAAAGTTATTAACCTCCTGAAGAAGTAACAGCTACAAAATGGATAGACTAGAACCTGGTGTTGATTCTTTATTTAGTGCTGCCGATTTACGTAACGCAGCAGAAGCCAGCCCTGACCCTGAACAGTGTCGCCGGACAGCAGCCTGGGCTATAAAAGGGGTTGCTGACACTGGAGTCCCAGATGATGTGGCTACTGAATATTTCAAAATTGTTGCAAGTAAATTTCAATACTTAGCACTCAAGCTTGACGAGTGCTAAGTATAGAGTGTATATTCAATATTATGAAAGACGAGAATTCTAATCCAACAAGTTCAGTTTTAGTACCAACAGTCATTGAGTCTGACGGTCGAATGGAGAGGGCATATGATATTTATAGTCGCTTGCTTAAAGAGCGAATTATATTTCTAGGAACAGACGTAAATGCACATACTGCGAATCTAATCGTTGCACAGCTTTTGTTTCTTCAAAATGAAGATCCGAAAAAAGACATCATGCTTTATATAAACAGCCCTGGTGGAAGTGTTTATGACGGCATGGCTATATTTGATACTATTCGCCATATAAAAAACGACGTCTCTACAGTCGGCATTGGTTTGCAAGCTAGTATGGGTGCGTTTCTGCTAAGTTCAGGAACTAAAGGTAAACGTTATGTCTTGCCTCACTCTAAAGTCATGATTCACCAGCCATCTAGTGGGACTAGAGGTAAAGTCTCAGACATGGAAATCGATTTGAAACAGTCATTAGAACTACGTAAAGAGTTAAATGAAATTCTGGCTAAAAACACTGGTCAGAAACTATCTAAAATCGAAAAAGACGTCGACAGAGATTTCTGGATGTCTGCACAAGAAGCAGTTGACTACGGTATCGCCGACAAAGTTCTAGGATAAATATATTGAATATATTTAACAAAAGCAGTATAATATGTTTTTGTGAGTAAAAATATACAACTAATTCCCTTGTCTGATGTAAAAGAGCGTGATCACCCCCACTATCCACTAAGATTAGGTGACAGGTTACGAAACGATGATTCGGTATTTTCTAGACGACCTCAGTTCGAAGTAGTAAATTTTACAGGTGAAGGCGTGCTAAAAAGGTACACCCAGCTAGAAGAAGGAAATAAAGGCGACAGTGGATTTCTAGTTACCGTTGAGAATGAGGATCACACACTTGCACCTATAGGATTAGGTTCGATTGCTACGAGAGAACTGTTTGTTAAAACTGGACGGATAAGCTATGAATGCATGGGTCAATTTACGCTCGTGAGTGCTGTAGTATTGAATGCTGACGCGAACTTTGAACCAGCAATGGGAGCTTTAGTTAAAGAGGCAATAAATTCAGACAGAGAATCCGTTGCTGCAATAGAACCAATTTATACGGATGGTGTAGTAGTTGACGCCTTAGTAGCTACTGTTGGTGATCTAAAAGAAGTAGGCAAAATTGGTGGTCCTGGTATACCTAAGCGTCCAATGCAACTATTTGTGGCTTGACAGAAATAGGTTAAATCAATTAAAGTCTTATACTAAGAAGTAGTATGCATGCGAGCTGTTTTAGTCTCTTCGACTTAAAACGGGATCCGGCTCGTGATTGCTGTGTTCTTCCTGGCAAAACACTATTAAATTTAACTAAACAAAACAAACTGGCAATATTCGGAAATTGTGCAGGTTGTTTTAGGAGTCGCAAGTGGCAAAAGGCACTAAGAGTGCGCCGCTCCCCGGAGCAGACGCAAGAAAGTTCTTTAAAAAAAAGAAAGAAATTATCAATCTGCCAAATCTCGTAGACCATCAGAACAAATCATTTCAGTGGTTTGTCGATGAAGGTCTCGGCGAGATTTTGAGTGAAATCAGTCCTATAGATGATTACACCGGCACTAAATTAAGCATTCGGTTCAAAGATTATCACTTTGAAGATCCAAAAATGACCGAAGCAGAGGCGCGTGAAAACAACGTAAGCTTCGAAGCTCCGCTAAAAGCTGTTGCAGAGCTAACAAACAAAGTTACGGGTGAAGTTAAAGACCAAGAAATCTACCTTGGTGATTACCCATGGATGACATCACGTGGAACCTTCGTTATTAACGGAGCTGAGCGTGTCGTAGTATCACAATTAATTAGAAGTGCTGGTGTATTCTTTACTGCTGAAAATCACAGTGGCGGAAAGAACCTCTATGGTGCAAAAGTAATCCCTGGTCGTGGTGCATGGCTAGAGTTTGAAACAGCAGCAAACGGTGCGCTATTCGTAAAAATAGACCGTAAGCGTAAGATTGCTGTTACGACATTGCTAAGAGCACTTGGTATGAGTGAAACTAAAATGCGTGAAGCATTTGCTGGAATCGATGACCCTAAGAATTCACACATTACTGCAACCTTAGATAAAGACCCTGCTAAGGGTGTCAATGAATCGCTAATTGAAGTTTACCGACGATTGCGTCCAGGTGACCTTGCGACTGTAGATAACGCTCGTTCATTGATCGAAAACATGTTCTTCAACTACAAGAGATTTGATTTCTCTCGAGTTGGACGATACAAAATCAACAAGCGACTTAAGCTTGACGTGCCTAACACTATTGAAAATCGTGTGATGCGCCTAGAAGATTTAACAGCGATTGTTGCTGAGCTAATCCGATTGAACGTAACTCAAGATACACCAGATGATATCGACAGTCTTTCAAACCGACGTATTAAGTTAGTCGGTGAACTAGTTCAAAGACAATTCCGAATTGGTCTGCTTCGTATGGAACGAAACGCAAAAGACCGAATGTCTATGTCCGAAATCGAAACTGTGACTCCTTCACAACTAATCAATGCTAGGCCAGTTGTTGCTGCAGTTCGCGAATTCTTCGCCAGCTCTCAGTTGTCGCAGTTCATGGATCAGATTAACCCGCTATCAGAGCTTGCTCACAAGCGACGTCTAAGTTCTATGGGTCCTGGTGGACTTTCTCGTGAACGTGCAGGATTCGAAGTCCGTGACGCTCATGCAACTCACTACGGACGTATTTGTCCGGTAGAAACACCGGAAGGTGCAAACATTGGTCTTGTGTTGAACATGGCTATGTATGCACGAATTAATGACTACGGATTCATGGAAACTCCATACCGAGTAGTTAAAAAAGGAAAAGTTACAGACGAAATCGTTTACCTAGATGCTGCTGATGAAGCAGAAGCTGTTATTGCGAGTGCAGGTGAAGAACTAAAAGAAAACGGAAGTTTTGTAAATTCTCGTGTTTCTGCTCGTAACAAATTGGTTTCAACTGAAGTTGATACAAAAGAAGTTACTCACATCGACGCAGCTGACCGACAGATTATCGGTTCAAGCGCTGGTTTGATTCCATTCATCGAAAAGAACTACGTTTACCGAAGTTTGATGGGTAGTAACCAGCAACGTCAGGCAGTTCCACTAATAACTCCAGAAGCGCCAATTGTTGGTACTGGTCTGGAAGGTGAAGTTGCTAAAAACTCTGGACAGGTTGTTATGGCCGAAGAGGCTGGTGAAGTTTTGGAAGCTAGCGCAAACAAAGTGGTCGTCGCTTACAAAAAGCGAAAAGCTACTTATGAACCAGTTCATTTCCTACGCTCTAACGAAGGCTCATCAATTAACCAAAAAGTTATGGTTAACAAAGGTGACAAAGTTAAAGCTGGGGACATCCTTGTAGAAGGTATGTCAGTAGATCACGGAGAATTAGCACTAGGTAAAAACTTGCTTGTAGCATTCATGCCATGGCAAGGTTATAACTTCGAAGATGCGATTGTTGTGTCCCGAAGACTAGTACAAGACGACACTCTTACATCTGTTCACATTGTTGATTACATGACAGAGGTACGTGAAACAAAGCTAGGTCCTGAAATCGTAACTCGAGATATCCCTAACGTATCAGAAGAAGCACTACGTCACTTAGACGAGGATGGAATTGTCCGAATCGGTGCTGAAGTACATCCTGGAGATATCTTGGTTGGTAAAATTACACCAAAGGGTGAGCAAGAACTTTCAAGCGAAGAGCGTCTATTGCGCGCAATCTTCGGTGAAAAAGCTAAAGAAGTACGTGATACTTCACAGCGAATGAGTAACGGTAAGCACGGAAAAGTTGTGGGAGTAAAAGTATTCTCACGAGCAAACGGTCACGAGCTAAAAGCTGGTGTAATTATGCAAATCCAAGTGTTCGTTGCTCAGATGCGTAAGATTGCAGTTGGAGACAAACTTGGTGGTCGTCACGGCAACAAAGGTGTTATCGCTCGAGTTCTACCAGAAGAAGATATGCCATTTACAGAAAATGGAACACCAATTGACGTAGTATTGAACCCGCTAGGTGTGCCTAGCCGTATGAACATCGGACAGTTGTTCGAAGTCCACTTAGGAATGGCTGCTAGTGCTCTAGGCTTTAATGTAGCTAGTCCATCATTTGACGGTGTAGAAACATCAAAAATTCGTGAACTGCTTGCCGAAGCTAAATTACCAGAAGACGGAAAACAACAATTGTTTGACGGACGAACTGGTGAACCATTTAGTGAGCGAACTACAGTTGGTTCTATGTACATGATTAAGCTAAACCACATGATTGTCGATAAGATTCACGCACGAAGCACTGGACCATACACAATGGTTACCCAGCAACCTCTTGGTGGTAAAGCACAAAACGGTGGTCAGAGATTTGGTGAAATGGAAGTTTGGGCACTTGAAGCTTATGGTGCCGCAAACACATTGCAAGAAATGTTGACATTGAAGTCTGACGACGTTTATGGACGTTCAAAGGCCTACGAATCAATCATTAAAGGCACTGAAATCGTCGGACCGAAAGTTCCAGAAAGCTTTAACGTTCTTGTGAAAGAACTTCAAGGCCTAGGACTTAAAGTTGACTTAGTTGAAGGTGAAACAGCAGAAATTTTGGATGCTGAAAAAGTATTGCAGGAAAACGTAAAAGACGAAGGCGACCACATGCCTGAAGTTGAAGTTCCTACTGATGCAATTTCTGACGTAGATGTAACAGAAGACGCTGCTACTGAAGGTGAATTTGCAGTTACTGACGCTGACGGAAACGAAGTTGAAGCTGAAAACAATGATGCGGAGGATGCCAATGCTGAGCATGAATACGCCGCAGACTCTGAAGATGAGAAGGAGGTAGCGTAATGAGACGTTATACATCTAGCATAAATATTGAAGATTTTGATGCAGTACGACTTGCAGTCGCTAGTCCAGATGACATCCTTGATTGGAGTCATGGTGAAGTTACCAAGCCAGAAACTATCAACTATCGAACACAAAAACCTGAACGTGATGGACTATTCTGTGAGAGAATTTTCGGCCCAGTAAAAGACATCAACCCGCATGACGCTAAGTTCAAAGGTGTAAGAAGCCGAGAAGCAGCAGTTGATAAAAAAGGTGAGCTTGTTACAAAAAGCATCGTTCGACGTGAGCGAATGGGTCACATCCAACTAGCTGCACCAGTTGCACACATTTGGTTCCTTCGTGGAACTCCATCAGCAATCGGATTGCTACTAGGAATGACTGTTAAGAACTTAGAGCGTATCGCTTACTTTGCTAGCTACGTCGTGATTTCAGTCGATGGGGAAGCTAAAGACAAATTGCTTGCTGACAAAGAAGCAGAATTTGCTGCTGCAAAAGAAGCTATCAAGTCACGATACGAAACAGAAGCAAAAGAAGAAGGTGCAAACGTAAAAGCGCTTGCAGAAATGCAGACTAAAGAAATTGAAGAGCTTGAAGCTGATTTCGCTACTTACAAAGAACAGCTTGTTGGCCTTGAGAAAAAAGCACTGCTTTCTGAAACTGACTACCGAAACCTTCCTGAAGAAATGGAAGACATCATTGAAGTCGGAATGGGTGGTTCAGCACTAAAAGACCTACTTCAAGAAGTAGACCTAGACGAGCTAATTGAACGACTTCAGACTGAAGTTGAAGAAGCTAAAGGTCAACGACGCAAGAAGTTGATGAAACGACTTCGACTGCTAGAAAGCATGCAAAAAGCTGGCATCAAGCCTGCAAGTATGTGTGTATCTGTACTACCAGTCATCCCACCAGATCTTCGTCCGATGGTTCAACTAACTGGTGGTCGATTCGCTACATCTGACCTAAACGACCTATACCGACGTGTAATTAACAGAAACAATCGTCTGCGAAAGCTTATCGATTTGAATGCACCAGAAGTTATTCGCCGAAACGAACAACGTATGTTGCAAGAAGCCGTTGATGCACTAATCGACAACAACTCAACTCGTTCAGGACGTGCAATTGCATCAACAGGACAGAGACGGCGCCTAAAATCACTATCTGACATGCTAAAAGGTAAGCAAGGTCGATTCCGACAAAACTTGCTTGGTAAGCGTGTAGACTACTCTGGTCGTTCGGTAATTGTTGCCGGTCCAGAACTGTCTATTGATGAATGTGGTCTGCCGAAGATGATGGCTCTTGAATTGTTCAAACCATTCGTAATCGGTTACCTAATTGAGCGTGACCTTGCACATAACATTCGTTCTGCAACCAGAATGATTGAACTTGGTGAAACAGCTGTTTGGGATGCCCTAGACTACGTAATCGAAGGTAAGTACGTGCTACTTAACCGTGCACCATCTCTTCACCGATTGTCTATCCAAGCATTCAAACCACGACTAATCGAAGGTAAGGCTATCCAGCTTCACCCACTAGTTTGTAAAGGTTTCAACGCTGACTTCGACGGTGACCAGATGGCTGTTCACCTTCCATTGTCTAAGAAAGCACAAGCTGAAGCTCGAGAAATCATGGCTGCTAACAAGAACTTGCTTAAGCCTGCTGATGGTTCTCCAATCCTTCATATCGAACAAGACATCGTGCTTGGTTGTTACTACTTAACCTATAACCGTGCTTCACACGCAAAAGAAAAAGCGAAAACTTTCTCATCTGTATCTGAAGCTGTTATGGCTCGTGATAAAGGTGAACTAACACTTCAGAATCCTATCATCACAACTTTCCGTGGTGAAAAGATTGAAACAACTCTAGGTAGAATTCTGTTCAACGAAATTCTTCCAGAAGATTTTCCATTCCAAAACGAAGATATGACTAAGAAGCGCCTAAATGGCGTGATGGCAGAAATCTTCGCTAAATATGGGCAGGAAAAAACTGCACGTGTAGCTGACGACCTAAAACGACTTGGTTTCGAATACGCAACACGTTCAGGCCTATCAATGGGTATGACCGACTTTATCGACGTACCAGAAGTTAAGAAGATTCTTGATGCTGGTGAAAAGAAAGCCACCGAGATCGACGAACAGTATGAACAAGGTTTCATTACTGACGAAGAACGATATCGATTGACTGTAGAAACTTGGATGGACGCTGATGCCAAAGTTCAGGACACGTTAGCAGAACAATTCGTAAAAGAAGATAGCGCTATGTCAACTGCTGTTAACTCTGGTGCTCGTGGTAACATTGGTCAGGTTAAAACCGCAGTCGGTTTACTTGGTGTGGTTACAGACGCGACCGGTAAAGCTGTAGAGCTCCCAATTAAGAACAACTATAAAGGTGGCCTAACGCCGCTAGAGTACTTTACGGCAACTCGTGGTGCTCGAAAAGGTATGATTGACACTGCGCTTAAGACGGCTGACTCTGGATACCTAACTCGACGTCTAGTTGATGTTTCTCAAGACGTATTTACTACAGAAGAAGACATTGTTGACCCAGGATTTGCTCTGTACCGTGAAGGTGCTAAAGAAATTGGCGTAAGCTACGGTTCTCGTCTTGAAGGACGCTACTCTGCTGAAGATGTAGATGGTCACATCAAGAAGGGTGAACTATTTACAGCTGAAATCGCAGAAGCAATTGACGCTGACGAAAAAGTTGATGGAGTGAAAATAATGAGCATCCTATCTGTCCCGTCAGTACGTGGTATTCCACAGAAGAGCTACGGACTTGACCCAGCCACAGGAAGCCTAGTAAGCCTTTACCATCCAGTTGGTGTTATTGCTGCACAAAGTATCGGTGAGCCTGGTACGCAGTTGACACTTCGAACATTCCACTCCGGTGGTACGGCTGGCGAAGACATCACTACAGGTCTTCCACGTGTTGAAGAGTTGTTTGAAGTTCGAACGCCGAAAGGACAAGCATTCCTAACTGAAGTAGCTGGAAAAGCGAAAGTTTGGGAAGAAGGCGAAAAGTACATCGTCCAAGTTACTCCAGATGAACAACGAACTGAAGAGATTAAAGTTGGAAAACGAAACATTGTTGTTGCTCCAGAAACTGACGTACAAGTCGGCGAACTGTTAGCTGCAAACGAAGACGGAACAGATCCACTTAGCGCTCCTTTCGCTGGAATCGTAGAAGTTAAAGGTAAAGATACAATCGTTCTTGTAGAAGGCAAGCAGTCTCCTGCGCGATACGAAATCCCTAACTTCAAACAAATGTCTATCAAAGATGGCGATAAAGTTAAAGCAGGTCAAAGACTTACAAATGGTTCGATTCACCTGCATGAACTGATGCAACTCGCTGGCGTAGAAGCTACACAGCGCTATATCATGAACGAAATTTTGCGTATCTTTGCAGGTCAAGGTCAGAATATTGCTGATAAGCACCTTGAAGTTATAGTGCGACAAATGTTCAGCCGTGTTCAGATTGATGAACCTGGTGATAGCGAATTCGTTACTGGTGATGTAGTAAGTAAGCAGACTGTGCTTGAAACTAACGAAAGACTTGCCGGTGAAGGCAAAGCACTAGTTAAGTACAACCAGTTGCTGCTTGGTATTACCAAGGCATCTCTAGCTACAGAGTCGTTCTTGAGTGCAGCAAGCTTCCAAGACACTACTCGTGTCCTAATCGGCGCTGCTACAAGTGGTAAAGTCGACAATCTGTTTGGTCTTAAAGAAAACGTTATCTTAGGACGACTAATTCCTGTAGGAACTGGCGTTGTAGAAGACGAAGAAGTTGAAGAGACTGAAGAAGAAGCAGAAGTTCAGCCTGAAGCTCCAGCGAGTGCCGAAGTAGCTTAGAGCTTACTTCTGGTATTGAAGCTTAAGCCTAAATCTGTTACAATAAGTTTACAAATTTAATGTGTGCTCGAGCCGTGAGATCATTCTGAATTACTAGGCATAAGGTAATCGGAACTCATGCAGCGGGAAGTGCACGACATATGAAAGGAATTTATGCCAACAATCAATCAGTTAGTGCGTAAACCACGCAAGACGCCTAAGGACAAATCTAAGTCTCCTGCGCTTCATCGTGTGGTTAACAATCTAAAAACTACAAACTATGAAAAACCAGCGCCACTAAAAAGAGGTGTCTGCGTTAAAGTAACAACTAAAACACCTAAGAAGCCAAACTCTGCTTTGCGTAAAGTTGCACGTGTTCGTTTGAACAACGGATACGAAGTTTGGGCTTACATCGGTGGTGAAGGTCACAACCTACAAGAGCACGCCGTTGTTCTGATCCGTGGTGGACGTGTGCCTGACCTTCCTGGTGTTCGATACCACATTGTACGAGGTTCATTGGACTTGCAAGGTGTAGAAAACCGAAAATCTGGCCGTTCTAAATACGGTACGAAAAAGGCAGGTAAATAACCATGCCACGTAAAACTACAAAAGCCTTAGTGCGACCTAAGCTACCTGACCGAAAATACAATTCAGAAATGGTACAACGACTAATCAACAGAGTAATGTTGAATGGTAAAAAGCAACTAGCAGAACGAATCGTTTATGACGCAATGGCAGAAGCTGCACGTCTAGTTAAGAACGATAACGAGCTAGAAGTTTTTGATAAAGCGATGAAGAACGTAACTCCATACATGGAAACTCGTTCACGTCGTGTAGGTGGTGCTAACTACCAAATTCCTTTTGAAGTTAAAGGCCAACGACAGAAACACCTTACAATTATGTGGTTTGTTGCTGCTGCTAGATCTAAAAAAGGTATGCCAATGAGCAAAAGAATTGCTACAGAGCTAGCTGATGCTTACAACCAGACGGGTACAGCCTTCAAGAAGAAGGAGGACACTCACAAGATGGCAGAGTCTAACCGAGCCTTTGCTCACTTTGCACGATAATGGAACGATTTCAGGATTCAGACACAGGCTCTAGAATCGAGGAAGCTTTAACAGATCAACCTGGAGATGCACCGTCGTCAAAATATTTCAGAATAGCAAGGATGCTTGCACAAGGTGTAAGCGTTTCAGTAGAAGCTGGATTTAACTTTGGCTCTATCGTATCAACTGACGACGAGTTAGCTGCAGAGCTAAATGCAACTGAGCATTTAGCATCAAGATTAGCAACAAGGGCATCCTACGCAGATTTCGCAAATGGAAACGATGATCAACTAAAAAACTTAATTGGAGCAATTAGAGGAAACAATGGCAGTTAAGAAAACACCACTAGGAAAAATTAGAAACATTGGTATTATCGCGCACATCGATGCAGGTAAGACTACAACAACAGAAGGTATCTTGTACCGAACTGGACTCAGCCACAAAATTGGTGCAGTTCATGATGGTGAAACAACTACCGACTGGATGGAACAAGAACGAGAACGCGGTATCACAATCGTATCCGCGGCCGTTACTTGTTATTGGAAAGATCACCAAATCAACATCATTGATACACCGGGACACATCGACTTTACAGTAGAGGTAGAACGTTCACTTCGTGTGCTTGATGGTGCTGTCGTAGTATTCGACGGTAAAATGGGTGTTGAATCACAGTCTGAAACAGTGTGGCGACAAGCTGATAAGTACGGTGTACCTCGTATCTGTTTCATTAACAAAATCAACCAAACTGGTGGTGATTTCTACAAATCACTTGAGAGCATCCACAACCGACTTTCAAAAGCTGCTTTTCCTATTCACTTGCCAATTGGCTTTGAACAAAGCATCAACGGTGTAGTCGACCTTGTTGACATGAAAGCCTACAACTACAAAGAATTTGCCGACAAAGAGCTAGTTGAAAGTGAAATTCCTGAAGATATGAAGGAAAAAGTAGCACGGTACAGAAGCTTGCTAATCGAAAACGCTGTAGCAGAAGACGAAGAATACCTAGAAAAATACCTTGAAAAAGGTGAAGAAGGATTAACAGAAGACGAAATCCGACACGCTATCCGTTCAGCAGTTCTTGGTGGTAAATTCTACGCTGTAACTGGTGGTGATGGCCGTGGTGTTATCGTTGAAAAAGTTCTAGACCTAATTAACGACTTAATGCCAAGTCCTGAAGACAGGGGTTCAACTTGGGGTAAGGACGCAAAATCTGGCGACGAAATCGAACGAAAACCTTCCGATTCAGAACCTATGAGTGGACTAGCTTTCAAGATTACAACCGACCCATTTGTTGGTAAGCTTGCTTATTTCCGTGTTTATTCAGGAACACTTAAAGCTGGTTCATATGTAATGAACAGCTCAACCGGTAATAAAGAGCGTATCGGACGTATCGTTCGTATGCAGGCTGATAAGCGAGAAGAAATTGATGAAGTACAAGCTGGTGATATTGCTGCAATCGTCGGACTGAAAGCAACTACAACCGGAAATACACTTTGTGATTTAGATAAGCAGATTATATTAGAAAGCATCGACTTCCCAGAACCTCCAGTATCGATTGCTATCGAACCAAATACAAAGAGCGACCAAGAAAAAATGTCTATTGCCTTGCAACGTCTTGCTGAAGAAGATCCAACTTTCCGAGTAAAGGTTGATGATGAAACAGGTCAAACTGTTATTTCAGGAATGGGTGAGCTTCACTTGGAAATCCTAGTAGACAGAATGAAGCGAGAATTTAAGGTTGAAGCTAACATCGGAGCACCTCAGGTTGCATACCGAGAAACTATCCGAAAAGACGGAGTAGAAATCCAAGGAAAATTCATCAAGCAGTCTGGTGGTCGTGGTCAATACGGTGATGTATGGCTAAGACTATCACAAAATACTGCCGGTGAAGGATTCGAATTCATTAACTCTATCAAGGGCGGTGTAGTTCCTCAGGAATACATCAAGCCTGTTGAGCAAGGAATCATCGAAGCAATGAACAACGGTGTTCTTGCTGGATATCCGGTAGTAGACATCAAAGCAGAACTTTACGATGGTTCATACCACGATGTTGACTCAAGCGAAGCAGCCTTTAAGGTAGCTGGATCAATGGCGCTTAAAGACGGCGTTAAAGCTGCAAAGCCTGTAATCCTAGAGCCTGTTATGAAAGTTGTTGTTGTAACTCCGGAAGAATTCATGGGTGACTGTATTGGGGATCTTAACGCTAAGCGTGGACGAGTAGAATCTATGGAAGATTTGTCTGCTGGTGTTAAAGAAATTACTGCCTTCGTACCTCTAGGTGAAATGTTTGGATACACAACTAACCTTCGTTCAATGACTCAAGGTCGAGCAAGCTCAAGCATGGAGCTCGATCATTACGCTGATGTTCCTAACAACGTTGCAGAAGCAATCATTGCCAACAACTCAAAGTAAAGGGTTTATACCATGCCAAATGTCAGTGAACATACACTAGAGCACTTAGCGCTAGATGTTGAAAACTATTTTGACGCAGTGGCTAGAAACCATGGTCATAATGCAGTTTGGTACCTTTCTCCAATCGGGGAGCGTATGATAGACCTGACTCAAGACCCAGATGACAGTAGTCACATGCCTTACGTATACAATGATGTTACTGCCCAAATAGGAGCGGAAATTTTTGGAGAGTATAACGGCGTTCACTACACAGTTAATGATGATCTGACGGCTCTAGCAAAGTTGCCCGTGAGAGTAAGCCTAGGGCTTTTGCCACCCCTCGAAGAATTTCGCCTACCAATTGATGAAGCAGCCGAACAACTGGCAGCAATAATAC
Organism: bacterium; assembly: GCA_030428125.1. Taxonomy (GTDB): domain Bacteria; phylum Patescibacteriota; class Saccharimonadia; order Saccharimonadales; family SZUA-47; genus JAUIBF01. Next base: position 417,270 of record JAUIBF010000001.1, read on the forward strand.
CCGCAGTAAGGGATGGTGCGGCGCTCATAAAGTCAGCGTACAGTGTCGATACTCATATTAAATCTATGGCTACTGCTGTAGAAAGAGTTAGCGTTACAGAAAGTAGACGAAGCTTAACTAGGATACCGTTCTTTGGTAAGTTAGTTCCCACAGAGAACGTTCCAACCTATGAAGCAAAAGTAGCACAACTACTTGATAGTTAGTAGCAGAATTTGTTACAATAACACTTGTAACTCGTGAGAGGGCTTTTGTTGATGCGCTCAACAAATATGGATCACGAAACTACGTAAAATAATTCATAAAACCCTTTAAAATCTACAGGAGATAAAATGGCAGATTTTGACAGAAGTAAGCCACACGTAAACGTTGGTACAATGGGACACGTTGACCATGGTAAGACAACTCTTACAGCAGCTATTACTACAGTATTAGCAAAGAAACTTCCTAGTGAAGTTAACAAACAAATTGCTTACGACCAAATCGACAACGCACCAGAAGAAAAGCAACGTGGTATCACGATTGCAACTTCTCACCAAGAATACGAATCAGAAAAGAGACACTACGCTCACGTGGACATGCCAGGACACGCTGACTATGTTAAGAACATGATCACCGGTGCTGCACAGGTTGATGGTGCAATCTTGGTTGTATCAGCAGCTGACGGCCCAATGCCTCAGACTCGAGAACACGTTCTACTTGCTAAGCAAGTTGGTGTTCCTAAAATCGTTGTGTTCCTTAACAAAATGGATATGGCGGACGAAGAACTAGTTGAACTAGTTGAAATGGATGTTCGTGAACTTCTATCTAAGTACGAATTTGACGGCGACAACGCTCCAATCATTAAGGGTTCTGCTCTTAAAGCACTTGAAGGCGACGCTAAGTACGAAGATGCAGTAATGGAACTTGTTGCAGCTATGGACGACTACATTGAAGAGCCAAAGCGAGAGCTAGACAAAGATTTCCTAATGCCTATTGAAGACGTTTTCTCAATCAAAGGTCGTGGAACTGTAGCTACAGGACGTGTTGAAACTGGTATCGTTAAAGTTAACGATGAAGTTGAAATCGTTGGTATCCGAGACACACAAAAATCAGTTGTAACTGGAATTGAAGCTTTCAAGAAATCTCTTGATCAGGGTCAATCAGGTGACAACGCAGGTGTTCTACTTCGTGGTATTGAGCGAGATGACATCGAACGTGGACAAGTTTTGGCTAAGCCAGGATCAATCACTCCACACACAGAATTCGACGCTGAAGTTTACGTTCTATCAAAAGAAGAAGGTGGACGTCACACTCCATTCTTCAAAGGCTACAAGCCACAGTTCTACTTTAGAACTACAGACGTAACAGGTGAAGTTGAACTTCCAGCTGACAAAGAAATGGTTATGCCAGGCGATACTGTAACTTTCAAAGTGAAGCTGCAGGCTCCAATTGCTATGGACCAGGGACTTCGTTTCGCTATCCGTGAAGGTGGCCGAACTGTAGGTGCTGGTGTTGTAACCAAGATTACTAAGTAACCTAAAAACTAATACCAAACAGAAGGGCTCTTGGTATTACACTGAGAGCTCTTTTTAATGCGAAAGAAAATATGACAGACACTATAAACAACGGACTTAGTCCAGATTCTTATGAACACGTTAGCCCTATTATCGGAGCTATTCAAGATACTAGTGATAGATTAAAAAGCTTTTGGTGGAACGTTGGTTCAGGAAACAGGCCTAAGCCACGACTAGAACGTAGATTAGCCCCTCTAAGGGAAGGTATAGCAATGATGATTCTTGATCATCGAATGCCGGACGAGGTTTTTACGGAGTTATCTAGACTTAATGGTGCATATAACACCGAACTTGATGCTTTCTCGGCCCATAGTTACGACTACTATGAACTGGGCGTAAGAACGTCTGCAAACCAGCTACATATGGTAATTGGCGCAGAAGCTACTAAGCCATTTGTTCTGGTTGGCGAACCAGTAATTGTTTCTTGATTATTTAATCTAGGGTATGGCTAGACAATATTGAGACTCGGGATGAAATATTCCCGAGTTTTTTGTTACACTTTACAAGATGAGTTTTTCATACACAAAGACAGAAACAGCGATTTTTCAAGCCGCTGAACGTGCTGAATCTAAGGTTCGTGTTTTGGATTCTGGCATCGTTAGCTGGCCTGCAGAAGATTGGAGTGTAGTACTGTATCCTATAAAATATTTCGAAGGTTTTGAGGATTATGGTGCTCTAACAGCTGCAAAGGCAGATGAAGGTGTCGTAGAGTCAAAAGTGTTTGTATTTACAGCACTAAAGCTAGGCATGTGTGTATCATTAGTTAGAGACGAAACTATACCAATGACTTCAGACTCAAATATCTTAGCCGATGCGATAACTAGCACTATGGATTTGCCGGGCTACTCTGCCCCCAACCAGGGAGACATGTCAGACTTTGAAACTTTTCTAGGTTACGCACTAATTTAATTTTTCATAAAACTTGGCTGATCTAGCGAACTTGAAATATACATCACTAATCACATGCTAAACAAATAATCAAATATGTGATATTGTATTCTTTATGACAATGGAAAAAATACAGAAGGTTAGTTGACACGAATAGCGTGTTTACACAGGAGGTAGGCGTACTATTACCTTCAGTTATCGAATATGCACAGTTGAGTATTGAAGCCACAGATGCAAACGGTTTTTTCGTACATTCGGGCATGGGTCCAAAAACAAGTAAAAGAGTAGCTGACAACTCTCAGAGAAGAAAACTTACTGATGATGAAGTAGATTTAATGAGGTTTTCGAATGCTTTATTGTTTCAAGTAAGAGATCCAGAAGAGTTTGTAGAAATTAACCTAAGGGCTGTAGGCACTGCGGTTGATAACTTTTCTGAAGACAATGGCTTATCTAGACTTGGTAGACAAGAAACTCTAGACACAGTTGAGGCAACTCTTAGAAATGGCTTAATTTATATGCTGCCCAAGGTGGTGCTGGTGAGCGATGTACACGAACAGTACAAAGCACTAGATAATGATGAAAAAACTCATCTAAAAGGTGTGTTTGCTCATCCTGTAGCACAGGTAGGCTCAAGCGACTCACATACTTATGGTTCGCTTGCAACAACGCTGGCGTTTCCCGGACAAGACGGTGAGGCACCTATAGATCCAATCATTGCTTCTGTTAAAGAAGGTGAATTAGACGCAGAGCTTTATCGATATCTCATTCGCTATCCAGAACTATTTCAGAAGTATCCTTCACTTGTGGCCATTACTAAATTTGCCGTATCAGTACTAAATGGTGCTCAAGATGAGCTGGAAGCTAGTGTTGGTAGTCAAGCAGAACGACTAGTATCCGATAAGCACGGTGATTTAACAGGACCAGCACATGAAGAATTAATTAAGCTACGAAATACTACACTCAACATGATTACTAGCAGTATTCGCCTCGCTCGTTTAACTGGAGCAGGGTTACATTACACACCAGAACAACTAGAAGAATTACTTGCCTTAAGCCATGAATCTGAGATGTACAGAATCAATTCAAGACTTGGTTTGGTTAGAGACACTAGGAGTGCGGCAGTTAAAAAGAAAAGAATACAGGCAACAAAAACAGCAGTAGCGAAGGGCCTGGATCCCGACATGACTTCTGAAGTAAAAAAAGTTATATCAAGACAAGCTGGAGCGCTAACAAATACAGTTAGCAGAGAATCGGAATATGGAGATGAGCCGGTAAGATCATTTATAGCAGATTTTGTTGGTAAGCGACCTAATGCAGAAGAAATAATCAAACAACTTGTAAAGTCAATAAAACACGTTAGTGCAGCAGACTTATCTGGCGGTAATGTTAGAGGCTTAAGGACAATCAAAAATTGTGATAGAAAAATTGAAATTGACGGAGTAACACATACTGTCTTTGAGCTAAAGCCCAGGGACATATCAGATTTAGGTGCCGGTAAATCAAGAAATATAAATGATATCCGTATGATCGTCGCTATTAACGGAGATGAATCTTTGGTAATTTTAGGCATCGTAAAGAGAGATAAACTTTACGACAAAACCAAAACGCTTGGGTTGAGATAAATTAAAACTATTGCTTAAAGCGCTAGAAAGAGATTATCCGGGTTCAAGCGCAGCTTTTACTTGTGAACTTCCACCTAATGCTTTACGAAAGACCATCAGTATTGTAGAATAATAGTACAAATTAATTGTGCGTGACTAAAAGTCATCCCTGGAAACACCACTAAATGCCCAAGGAAGATGTTACACCACATAAATATCAAATAGGAGATATTTATTATGGCTGAAGCCAAAAAACCAGCTGCTAAAAAAGCGGCAACAAAGAAAACAGCAGCGCCTGCTGCACCAGCAAAGCCTGGAATGCAACGAATTCGTATTCGTCTGAAAGCCTATGATCATAAAGTAATCGACCAGTCTGCAAAACAGATTGTTGATACAGCACTGCGTAACGGTGCTAAGATTGCTGGCCCAATTCCACTACCTACACGTAAGAGTACTTTTACTGTCGTTAAGAGCCCTCACGTTTACAAAAAAGGTCGTGAACAGTTCGAAATGCGTGTCCATAAGCGACTTATCGACGTTCTAGAACCAACTCCAAAGACTATCGATTCATTAATGAATTTATCTTTGCCAGCCGGTTGTGACGCTGAAATAAAAATGTAACCATATTAAATTACCTTATGTCCAAGCCTAGAACTGAAACCGGCAGAGTCCTTAGGACTGCGGGAAATATAGTAAATTCATTTTCAGCCTACAGTAGAACAGAAATTCATGAACATGAAGAAAGTGCTTTAACGAAGCTTGATGCCGAGTCTGGGAGGTTCATAAGGGAAGTCTTAGAAATGTCAGGTAGATTCGGTAATCCAATGGATGCGGACATTTGCCCTACGGATAGGGTTCGTTCACATATCGATCCACACTTAGAATTCATGAGACCATCTTTAGCTAAAGTATACAAAAAGCTTACGGAAACTATGTACGAGCTGAAGCAGCGTACAATTCCTCGTTTAACTCCGGGAATACTCAATTTGGTAAGTGAAGTTAATAAGGCAGGTGAGGTTACGCGCGAAGAGCTAGAATCAATGGCGAGAGAGTATTTCGATGATGAAGGTATCGAAAGGCATTTATTCTTTATGGGATACACTGTCGGGGGAAAGACTTACGAACACGCCGAAACAGTACAAAAGCCCGAAACCTTTAGTGAGGCACTAGCGCTAGGCTTAGATAGGATTTGGACTCCTATTTTTCTCGAACGGGTCCTTCAGACTAGTAACTACATTGTTTCATCGCTGGGCGCGTGTTCACTGAAAGTGACAATGGATTGTTTTGAAGCTAGTCCTCAAGAGCCAATAGCTGGCAGTATGCTACAATACCGCTAATGGCTAAGAAAAAACAGACACGAAAAAACAAAGCACTTATTGAGCCGGATTCGTTATTTTTCCTAAAATTAGTAGTTCTACTAATCATCGGTTCACAATGGATATTTATAAATAGCGGCGACAGTTGGCAGATTCCTATCCCAATTGGTTTTATATTGGGATTGGTTTTAGTTACTCACGAGCACTTCCAGATAGACAGAAAGATTGAGTACGCTCTGCTGCTTATAGCGTCGTTCATAGCCTTTTGGCTACCAGTCGGTCTAGTTATACAGCTATAGCTTGCAAAATAATGTGCTAAGTGTAATTGTGTACCTATGAGTAGACTTACTAGAGTGGTTGCAACATCTTTGCTTTTAGCACCTTCGGCGTGTGGTCAAGATAGTTCTCTCGAGATTGAAGCACGGGATCCTTTCGCGCTAAATACGGCTATGGTTAAAGAAATAGAAGACAGAGACTATGACTGGAGCTCTGACTATATAGAAGGCTTCGCTGTTGGGGCTGCCTCAAGGTGTATAGATCTCGCCAGAGAGCGACACTACGCCATCGGAGATCAATACTTAGAAGAGGATATATCGGTTGAAGACAGAGAAGATTATAGTAGTGGTATAGAAAACTCGGCTGCAGTAGGAGAGTCATTGATTGTGCATTTGTGTTCGGAGGCATTGGAAAGAATCAAACACACAGTGTAGTAGAATAGTCAACCACAGTAGTGAGCACTACGTGCTACTACATGGCAGGCATATTGACACTAAGTGTAGTAATATAGTCAACGTATTGACTAAAGTTAATACTTTGTGCTAAGATGTAAGTCAATCGCAAAACTTGGTGAATCAGAAAGTCTGATAAAAAAGAAACTCCTGACACCAAGAATTTTTATGTCTAAGAGACATGCAAAAATGCCCGCGGTGCCGGTATCACTAACAACTAAATATGAAAGGTACAGGAGTAAAACTCTGTAACCACACTATGAAAGCGCTCATAACGAGAAAACTTGGCATGACTAGTACCATCGAAGAAGACGGTACAGTTACTGCTGTTACATTGCTTTCCGCTAGTCCATGCGTAATTACGCAGATCAAAGATGCTGAAAAAGACGGTTATCAGTCTATTCAGGTTGGCTTTGAAGAAACTAAGCGGGTAAATAAGGCACAAGAAAACCACTTTAAGAAGTCTAAGGCTATGCCGAAGATTATTCGCGAATTCCGCACAGAAGGCTTAGAGCTTCCAGAAGACCTCGCCGTTGGATCAAAACTAACAGCAGAGGTCTTTTCAGTTGGAGACGTAGTCGACGTAACCGGAACTAGCAAAGGTAAAGGTTTCACATCTACAATCAAACGACACAACTTCCACCGTCAGCGAAAGACTCATGGTGGTAAAGGAAATACACGTCAGCCTGGTTCTATCGGTTCTATGTACCCGCAGAAGATTTTCAAAGGTAAGAAAATGGCCGGTCAGTCTGGTGCTGAACGAGTAACAGTAAAGAACCTAAAAGTTGCTATCGTAGATACCGATAAAGGTGTTTTGGCTGTAACTGGTGCAGTTCCTGGACCGCGAAAAAGTATTGTTCTAGTGAAAGGAGCTAAATAATGGCTGTTGCAACCTATACAAAGTCTGGCTCTAAAGCTAGCGCACCTGCAAAACTGGATAAAGCAGTTTTCGATGTAGAGATTAAGAATCACGAGTTAGTTAAGCAAGCATATACTGCATACTTAGCTAACGGACGTGAAAACCTAAGCAAGACACTGCGACGTGGTGAAGTACGTGGTGGTGGTAAGAAGCCTTGGAAACAAAAAGGTACTGGACGTGCACGTTTCGGTTCCATCCGTGTTCCAATCTGGCGTGGTGGTGGTATTACTTTTGGTCCATTGGGCGAAGAGAACTATTCTAAGAAACTTACAAAAGCTGCTAAACAAACAGCTATCCGCCAAGCTCTAACTATGAATAAAGACAATGTTAAAGTTGTAGATTCTGTCGAAGCTAAAGATGGCAAGACAGCTGAATTAGCGAAACTTCTTAAGAAAGTTGAAGCTAAGGGAAACGTCCTTGTAGCTGTAGAGACCAAAGACGAAACTGTTGTTCGTGCTAGTAACAATCTAGAAAACGTAAAGCTAGTTAACGCGTCTTACCTAAACGTTTACGACATCATGAATGCTGACACGATTGTAATTAGCAAAAAAGGCCTAGACTTGGTTCACGAGTGGCTAGGTGTTAAGAAGGAGGCTAAATAATGAGTGCAATTACCCTAAAGCCTCGAATGAGCGAAAAGACTTACGCACAAAGTGCAAACGGTGTATACGTATTCGAAGTTGACAAATCAGTTAACAAGCACGAAATTGCTGACGCAGTAGAGAAAGTTTACGGCGTATCAGTAGTTGATGTGCGAACAGTTATCGCTAAAGGTAAAGTTAAGAGAATTTACCGAAATCGACGATTTACTACTGGTAAGCGAAACGATATCAAGAAAGCTTATGTAACTTTGAAAGCTGGAGACCAAATCCCGATTTTTGCTGCTGTTGAAGAAGCTGAAGCTCAAGAAGAAAAAGTTGTAGCAAAGCAAGAGAAAAAGGCTAAAAAAGAAGCCAAGAAAGAAAAGAAGGAGAAATAGGCGATGGCTGTTAAAACCCTAAAACCAACCACCCCCGGCAGAAGAGGCATGACCACTCGTGATTTCTCAGATATTACGACTTCAAAGCCAGTTAAAAGCTTGGTTAAGTCTAAGAAAATTACTGCTGGCCGAAACAACCAAGGACGAATCACAACTCGTCACAAAGGTTCTGGAGTAAAGAAAAACATTCGTATTGTAAACTTCAACTTACCTGTTGGAACTGAAGCTGTTGTAGAGCATATCGAATACGATCCAGGTCGCAGTGCAAATATTGCAAGAATCAAAGACCAAGATGGACGCTATCACTATATTATTGCTCCAAACAAGCTTAAAGTCGGCAAGAAAATTTCTTGTGGCCCTGAAGCACCTGTATCAACCGGCAACCGTCTTCCACTTCGGAACATACCTGCCGGTTCTGTAATTCACGCTGTTGAACTAACTGCAGGTAAAGGTGCACAAATCGTACGTTCTGCTGGAAACAGTGCACAGTTAGTTGCTAAAGAAGATGATTATTCTCAAGTCCGCTTACCATCAGGTGAAGTACGAAAAGTACGTTCTGACTGCATGGCTAGTATTGGAAGTATCGGTAACGAACAGCACCAGAACATCAAGTATGGTAAAGCTGGTCGAAAGCGAAAAATGGGAATTCGTCCAACAGTTCGTGGTGTAGTTATGAACGCTGCAGATCACCCACACGGTGGTGGTGACGGTGGTAGACACGGTGTTGGTGGTTCAGTTAATCACGGTGCGGCTCCTCGTACACCATGGGGTCAAAAGACTCTTGGATACAAGACTCGCAAGCGAAGTAAAACAAGTAATAAATTTATCGTGCGCAGCCGCCACGAGGCTAAAAGGAAGTAAGGATTAGATATGTCTAGATCACTGAAAAAAGGTCCTTTTATCGATCCAAAGCTTGCAAAGAAGGTTGGAGCACTAGGTAAAGAAGACCGAACAATTATCAAGACTTGGGCACGAAGTTCAACTATACCACCAGAATTTGTTGGTAGAACTATCGCTGTTCATAACGGAAAAGTTCACGTTCCAGTTTTTATTACTGAAAACATGGTAGGCCACAAACTTGGCGAGTTTGCACCAACACGTAAGTTCCGGCGTCACGGTGGAAAGTTGGCTAAATAATCATGAGTAAAGAAGTAAAAGCTCTAGCTAAAGGCGTTTCACACAGCCCACGTAAGGTTTCAGAAGTAGCAAGTCTAGTTCGAAACCGAACAGTTGCTGATGCTCTAGTTATCTTGAGTCACACGCCTCGACGTGCTGCAACTCCAGTATCTAAAGTGGTTGCTAGCGCTAAAGCTAACGCAGAACACAACCACAACCTAAAGCCAAATACATTAGTTATAAAAGAAATTGCTGTAACAGCTGGACCAAGAATTAAAAGATACCGACCTGCTGCACATGGACGTGCATTACCTTTCCAGCGCAAAACATCACATATTCGAGTTATTGTTACCGGCGAAGAGCGCCAGAAGAAAAATGCTGCTAAAAAAGCAGAAGATAAGAAGGAGAGCAAATAATGGGGCAAAAAGTAAACCCAATTAGTATGCGACTCCAGGTCAACAAGAACTGGCGTAGTAAATGGTTTGCCAGCAAGCGCGATTACGCAGATAAGCTTACTGACGACCTGAAGATGCGCAAGCTAATTGACAAGAAAACTAATGGCCGAGCGGCTATTAACAAAGTAGAGATTGAACGATCTCCTAACCAAGTTACTATTACTATCCAGACAGGAAAAGCTGGTGTTGTTATCGGACGCGGTGGTGCTGGTGTAAATGAGCTTAAAGCTGAAGCTGAAAAGATTTACAAAACACCTGTTAGAATCAACATTGAAGAAATCAAGAAGAGCGAACTTTACGCAAAACTGGTTGCAGAAAACATTGCATCTCAGCTAGAGCGTCGTATCGCTTTCCGACGTGCAATCAAGCAATCTAGTGCAGCAACTATGCGTGCTGGCGCTAAAGGAATTCGTATTGAAGTAGCAGGCCGATTGAACGGTGCAGAAATGTCACGTCGTGAAAAAGAAGTTCAAGGTTCAGTTCCACTTCACACGCTTCGTGCAGATATCGATTACGCTCACGTTGGAGCTCAAACTCCAGCTGGAATCATCGGTGTGAAAGTATGGATCTACAAGGGGGAAGCGTAAAATGTTAGTCCCTAATAGAACTAAGTTCCGAAAGGTCCGAAAGGGCAAGAACGAAGGTGTTGCAACTCGTTGTAACTACATCGCTCACGGTGATTTCGGACTACAATCACTTGATAACGAAAGAATTACTTCACGTCAGATTGAAGCTGCTCGTCAAGCAATGACTCGTTACATCAAGCGTGGTGGACAGATTTGGATTAGAATCTTTCCTCACACACCAGTTACCAAGAAACCACAAGACGTGAAAATGGGTAGTGGCAAAGGAAATCCAGAATATTTTGCAGCTAAAGTTCAAGCTGGAACAATTATGTTTGAAATCGCTGGAGTATCAGAAGAGCAAGCTCGTGAAGCTATGCGTCTAGCTGCTCACAAGTTGCCTGTTAAAACACGATTCGTTTCTCGGGAGGTCCAATAATGTTGAAAATGGAAGATATCCGAAAAATGCCTACTAAAGAGCTAGTAGAAAAGAGTACAGCTCTTCGTGATGAAATTGCTGAAATGAAGCGACGAATCCATATGGGTGAAGTAACTAACACGCGAAACATCCGAGTAAAACGACGAGATTTGGCGCGAATGTTAACTGTGTTATCAGAAGAATTAAGTAAGGAGAAAGCATAATGGCACGTACAATTGTTGGAACAGTTGTCTCAGATAAGGCCGATAAAACCATCGTGCTATCTGTAACTGTTCGAAAAACACATCCAATTTATAAGAAACAATATAGTCGAAGCACTAAATATATCGCTCATGATGAAAAGAATGAAGCTAGTGTTGGTGACTTGGTAGAAGTTGTTGAAACTCGACCAATATCTGCTCGCAAGACTCTAAAACTTACAAAAGTTCTAGAAAAAGCTGCGATTTCAGCTGACATGACTGTAGATAGTGTTACTGCTAAAGACGAAGGTTCTGAGGCTAAGATTCAGGAAGAAAAGAAAGCAGAAGCAGAAGCTAAGGAAGCTGAAAAAGCTGCAGAAGCTAAGACTGATGCAAAGGCAGAGGCTAAGTAATGATACAGCAAGAATCCCGCCTAAATGTCTGCGACAACAGTGGTGCTAAAGAAATTCTTTGCATCCGTGTTCTTGGCGGTACTCGTAAGCGATATGCTCGTGTTGGAGATATCATAACTGCAACTGTTAAAGAAGCATCTCCAAACGGAACCGTTAAAAAGAAATCAGTTGTTAAGGCTGTAGTTGTTAGAACACAAGACCAAATCCGACGTAAAGATGGTTCAACAATCCGCTTTGACGATAACGCAGCAGTAATCATTGGTGATGACAAACTACCTAAAGCTACACGTATTTTTGGACCAGTTCCACGAGAATTACGTGACCAAGGTTATGCGAAAATAATCTCCCTAGCACCGGAGGTACTGTAATGTACAAAATCAGACTGAAAAAAGGCGATACCGTAATAGTAACAGCTGGTAAGTTCAAAGGACAAACAGGCAAAATTACTGCAACTCACCCTAAAGACAACAAAGTAACTATTGAAGGCATCAATGTCGTTAAGCGGCACATTAAGCCAACAGAATTTCGACCACAAGGTGGAGTTGAAGAGAAAACTCTTCCGATGTGGGTTTCTAAAGTCGCATTGGTTGATCCATCAGATAAGAAGCCATCAAAAGTTGGATACAAATTTGATAAGCAAGGAAATAAAGTTCGCGTTTACAAGCGATCTGGAAAGGAAGTTAAGTAATGGCTACTAAAGCAAAAGAAGTTAAAACTACTGCAAGACTAAAGACTGCTTATTACGAAACTTACCGAGCAGAACTTGCTAAAGAGTTAGGAATTAGCATCAGCGAAGTTCCCAAACTACGTAAAATTTCAGTAAACGTAGGTTTGGGTAAGGCAAAGGACGACAAGAAACTACTTGAAGTTGCTGACAATACCCTAACTAAAATTACGGGACAAAAACCTGTTGCGACTGTATCTAGACTGTCAATCGCTACTTTCAAACTTCGTGAAGGAAACAAGATTGGTATGAAAGTAACACTTCGTGATGAGCGAATGTACGAATTTATGGACCGCGTGATTAACATTGTGCTTCCAAGGCTTCGTGACTTCCACGGTGTTTCAAACAAATCATTTGATGCACAAGGTAATTACAGCATCGGATTCAGAGACCAGAGTGTTTTCCCAGAACTAACTTTTGAAGAAACATCTACAGCTCATGGCTTGCAGGTTAACTTCATTATTGATGCTAAAGAAAAAGCACATGCACAAGCTCTACTAACTAAATTCGGTATGCCGTTCATGAAAGAAGGTAAATAATGGCTAAAAAATCCATAGTCGCAAGAGACTTAAAACGACAGAAAATGATTGATAAGTACGCTGCAAAACGAGCAGAACTAAAAGCTGCAGGTGATTACGAAGGTTTGGCCAAATTACCACGAAACTCAAGCCCGACACGACGTAAAAATCGCTGTGCAGAAACAGGACGACCTCGTGGTTACATGAGACAGTTTGGTTTGAGCCGAATCGCGTTTAGAGAACATGCAAGCAAGGGTGAAATCCCTGGTATAACGAAAGCTAGTTGGTAAGGAGCAATTATGGTATCAACAGACCCAATTTCAGATATGCTAACTAGAATCCGCAACGCTCTAGCTGTTCACAAAACAGAAGTAAGCTTGCCTCACAGTAGCGTTAAAGAATCAGTAGCTAAAATCTTAAAAGACAATGGCTACATTAGCGACATTTCAGTTGCTAAAGACGGTTTCAGAAAAACTATGACTCTAGCTTTGCCAGAACACGTAACAATCAACGAGATTAACCGTGTCAGCAAGCCTGGACGTCGAGTTTATGCAAAAGTTAAAGAAATTCCACAGATCAAGCAAGGTCGAGGTATTGTCATAATCAGCACATCTAAAGGTGTAATGGCTGGTGACGATGCTAAAGCTCAAAAGCTTGGTGGTGAAATTTTGTGTGAAGTGTATTAAGGAATAATAAGGAAATAATATGAGTCGTATAGGAAAACAACCTGTATCAATTCCAGCAGGAGTGATAATCACTGTCGACGAGAACTCTGTGACCGTAAAAGGTCCTAAAGGAGAACTCGCACAGCCGTTGCTGCCTGGAGTTACAGTAAAAGTAGATGGCGACACGCTATCAGTAACAAGACAAAGTGACGAGCGAGAACACCGTTCAAAGCACGGACTAATGCGAACACTAATCAACAACATGGTTGTTGGTGTAACTGAAGGATTCGAAAAGAAACTAGAAGTTACTGGTGTTGGTTTCAAAGTTAGCCTAGCTGGCAATTCAATCAAGTTATCACTAGGTTTCTCACACGAGATTGAATACAAGCTTCCTGATGGTGTTCAAGCAAAAGTTGAACAGAACACTATTACTATTTCAGGAATCGATAAGCAACAAGTTGGTCAAGTTGCAGCAGAAATTCGCGCCTTCAAGAAACCAGAACCTTATAAGGGTAAAGGTATTACATATGTTGGCGAGAGAATTTTGCGTAAATCAGGAAAGTCAGGAAAGGAGTAGGCCATGAGTGAAGTAAATAGAAAATTAGTTAATGCTGAGCGGCGGTCTGCTAGAACCCGATCTACTTTGCACGGAACTGCAAAGAGGCCACGTTTGTCAGTAAATGTATCTAACAAGCACATATCAGCACAGATTATTAATGATGACGACCACACTACTTTAGTTAGCGCTACAACTGTAGGCTCTAAAGCTAAAGGTACAATGACAGAACTTGCAGCAACTGTTGGAACTGACGTAGCTAAGAAAGCTAAAGTAAAGAAAATTAAAGCAGTGATGTTTGATCGTGGAAACAAACAGTATCACGGACGAGTTAAAGCACTAGCCGATGCGGCGAGAGCTGAAGGATTGGAGTTTTAATCATGGCCGCTAGAGAACCAAGAATGCCAAAAGAAGAAAAGCAATTCGACGAACGAGTTGTTGCTATCGACCGTGTTGCACGTGTTGTTAAAGGTGGACGAAGATTCCGATTCCGAGCACTAGTTGTTGTTGGAGACCGAAAAGGAAAAGTTGGTGCAGGAACAGCTAAAGGTGCGGATGTTACTGCAGCTGTAGCTAAAGCAACAGAAGTTGCAAAGAAAAACTTAGTTAAAGTACACGTTGATAAAAACGGGACAATCGCCCACGAGCACGAAGCTAAAGTAGCTGGTGCAAAGATTTTACTTAAACCAGCAGCACCTGGTACAGGTCTTATCGCTGGTGGTGTTGTGCGAATTGTGCTGGAAGTTGCTGGCGTGCACAACGTACTTAGTAAATCTTTGGGCTCAAGCAACAAGATTAACCTTGCCTACGCTACATTAACTGCATTGAATGAGATTCAGCCAAAAGAACAATGGCATACAACTAAGCAAGAAGCTAAAGCTGCTCCAAAGAAAAAAGCAGCAGCAAAGGCGGAGGCTAAATAATGAAGTTTAACGAATTAAATACTACCAAGAACCGAAAAGCTAACAGAGTTGGACGTGGTATTGCAGCCGGACAAGGTAAAACAGCTGGTCGTGGTACAAAAGGCCAGAAATCTCGAGCAGGTTCAGGACGCAAACCAGGATTTGAAGGTGGACAAAACCCACTGTATAAGAGAATACCTAAACTACGTGGGTTTAAACCATTCTGGGATCAGCCGGTTACAGTTACCACTGGACAGTTGAGCAACTTCAAAGGTGTAGTTGATAACTTTACACTTTACGAAGCTAGAATTTTGAACAGTCCGTCTGATAATGCACGCGTTGTTGTACGTGGTGAGCTAAAGTCAAAAGTTGACGTTAAGCTGCAAGGTGCAAGCGCAAATGCAGTTGAAGTAATCAGCAAGGCTGGTGGTAGCTTCGAAAAAGTTGCTCGCGTTAAATCTGCCGGTAAATCTGACAACGACAAATAGTAGAAGTTAGCATTCAAACTGCTATACTAGAATTAATTACTAAGGGTAAAGGAAAAAGAGCAGCCTACAATCAGATTCATTCTGATTCTGGCGCGATGAGAGAAAACGTAGTTTTGTCTTATCAAGCGAAGCGACAAAAATGAACTGGAAAATTATTTGGAAGTCATTTAAGCACGATGATATGCGTAAGCGTATCCTCGGTGTAATTGGAATGATTGTTATTTTCCGGGTGCTTGCGCAAATCCCGATTCCACTTTCCGACCCAACTACACTTAAAGATCTACTCGAAACTCTGTTTACAGCAACTCAAGACACTCAGTTATTCAGCTTCCTTGATGTTATTTCCGGTGGTGCACTAGCTAACTTCTCAATCATGCTTATCGGTCTTGGACCATACATTAATGCCAGCATCATCATGCAGCTTCTTACTCAGGCGATACCTAAGCTTGAAAACCTTAATAAAGAAGGTGAATTCGGCCGTAAGAAGATTAACCAATACACCAGAATGCTAACTCTGCCGCTTGCTATAATCCAGTCGATTGGCGCGTTATTCCTTGTCAGACAACAAGCACAGCAGATAAGTGGAATTGACATTCTTCAGGGAGCAAATGCCGGTACATGGATTCTCATGATTGCAGCCCTAACTGGCGGTGCAATGCTATTGATGTGGATGGGTGAACTTATCACTGAACAAGGTGTTGGTAACGGTATTTCACTATTGATTACAGCTGGTATCGTATCTACGCTTCCAGCAACAATAGCATCAATTGCTAGTAGCGTATTTTCAGGAGAAAACTCAATAGACATATTCAGCTGGACAATTAACTACAGAACAGAGTCACTGGTCATTGCATTAATAATACTAGTATCGGTGGTGTTTACGACTTGGGCAGTTGTTAAGTTAAACGAAGCGAAACGTAATGTAACAATTAACTACGCAAAACGAGTTCAAGGTAACCGTACTTATGGTGGCGTCACAACCAGTTTGCCGATTAAGCTGATTACAGCCGGTGTGATTCCGATTATCTTCGCAGTTGCGTTCTTGAGTGTACCAAGTTTCGTTGGGCAGTTACTTGCTAACAGTGATAATGCTTCATGGCAAGAACTTGGAAACAATCTGCTTATCTGGTTCCAGCAACCAACTTCTGAAACTTTCGCAGCTGGCGGATGGCAGCCTTATATTTACCCTGCTACATACTTTATCTTAATTGTGATGTTTACGTACTTCTACACCAGTATTACCTTCAATGCTAAGGAAATAGCGGAAAACTTGCAGAAGCAAGGTGGATTCATCGAAGGCGTAAGAAGTGGTTCAGCTACAGAAAAGTTTTTAAGAGCAATCGTTACAAGATTGACACTTTTCGGAAGTATCGCCCTTGGTTTAATAGCTCTTGGTCCAATCATTGGTCAGATATTCCTGAATACTAACATAACAATCGGTGGTACGAGTGTTTTGATCCTTGTAGCGGTAGCTCTAGAAACTCTACGTCAGGTTGAGTCACGAGCGTTGATGGTTACCTATGATGATTACTCAACTCCAGACTTCGTTTACGGACCGACAACTGAGGGTGAAGCTGCAACAGCGCAAAGCAAATTACGGTTTCTACCAAAACGCAATAAAAAAGGCAAATAAAAAGTTGCAATAACAGTGGTAATTGCTGTATAATTTACTGTTGAATATAATTTATGGCAGGAAACAAGGAAGTTATTGAATTGTCTGGCGTCGTGGTAGAGACTCTACCAGGGACCCAATTCAAAGTAGAATTGGAAAACGGCCATCAAATTATAGCCCACGTTGCTGGCAAAATGCGAAAACATTACATCCGTATCGTGCCTGGTGACTCGGTCACTGTAGAATTGACACCTTATGATCTTACTAAGGGTCGGATTACATACCGGAAATCGTAATATTAAACTAATGCAGTGTGTCACACGCACATAAGATAAAGGAGTGTGATCCGTATGAAAGTACGTGCTAGTGTCAAAAAGATTAGCCCTGACGATAAGATTGTTCGTCGCAAGGGTCGTCTTTACGTCATTAATAAATATAAACCTAAACATAAGCAGAGGCAGGGATAAATGGCTCGTATATCAGGTGTTACTATCCCCAACGAAAAACAAATTCGTTACGCGTTGCAATATGTATACGGTATCGGCGACAAAACCAGCGTTGATATTCTAGAGCGTGCAAACGTTGAGCTGACTGTTAGAGTTAAAGATCTAACTGATGCTGAAATCTCTAGAATTCAAGATGTTATCAATGAACGCTACATTGTCGAAGGTGAGTTACAGAGAGTTGTAACTACTAATATCAAGAGATTGAAAGACGTCAAAACTTATCGTGGCGACCGACATTCAAGAAACTTACCAGCTCGTGGTCAACGAACACGAACAAACGCGCGAACACGTCGTGGTAAGAAATTAACTGTAGGCGGAACTGCTAAAAAAGCTCCGTCTAAGACTTAAGGGAGGTTAGTTGAAATGGCAGAAGATACTCAGACAACTGCTCCAGCTCCAGTAGCTAAGTCGAGCAGTAAGAAGAAAAAAGCAAAACGAAGCGTACCTTACGGTGTTATGCACGTAAACGCTACGTTTAACAACACAATTGTTACTTTCAGCGATAAAAACGGTGCAGTCCTAGCACAAAGCAGTGCTGGTGCTTGCGGATTCCGTGGATCAAAGAAAGGTACAGCTTACGCTGCACAAATAGCTGCAGAAAAAGCTGGAACAATTGCAAAGCAACAGTTTGGCATGAACAAAGTTGACGCTGTTGTTAAAGGAATTGGTCAAGGACGAGAAACTGCAATCCGTGCATTAATCGGACTAGAAATCGGTGTCGAGAGCATCAAAGATATTACTCCTATCGCTCACGGTGGCGTACGACCTAAGAAAGCAAGGAGAAACTAATCATGGCGAGAGATACACAATCAATCGTAAAGATGAGTCGCCGTGAAGGCTATGCTTTGCACCCTAAAGCTCACAAAGCTTTGGTTAAGAGAACATCCCCACCTGGACAAGGTGCTCAAGGACGTTTCCGTGGAAAAAGCAGCCAATACTCACTGCAACTTCGAGAAAAGCAAAAAGTTAAAAGACTTTATGGTTTGTTAGAGCGACAATTCTCTAACTTAATGAAAGAAGCTTCTAGAACTGCAGGTCAGTCAGGCCAGACACTTCTTAGACTTCTAGAGCAACGAGCAGATAACGTTGTATACCGAGCTGGATTCGCTCCAAGCCGACGTGCTGCACGACAGTTAGTTACGCATGGTCACTTTATGGTAAACGGACGACGTTTTGACGTTCCTAGCCTTAGATTAAAGCCAGGTGACGAACTAACAGTGCGTGACCACAGCAAAAATACTGATTACTTCAAACGCTTAGACGACGTAAGCCCAAGTCCTGAACAAACTGTTTCATGGCTTAAGGTTGATCGTAAAAAGGTAGCAGTTAAAGTTACTGCTTTACCTGTACGTGATGAAGCTGAACCAGACATTAACGAACAATTAATCGTCGAGTATTACTCGCGCTAAGGTTTAAGGAGAAAGAAACCATATGTCAGACCATATCAATACACCAACCATTACAAGTGTTACTGATGACGCTGATAACACAGCAACATTCACAGTAGAGCCGCTACATAATGGTTACGGCATGACTCTAGGAAACTCTATCCGCCGAGTACTGCTATCAAGCATCGCAGGTGCTGCTGTAACTTCATTCCGAATTGACGGTGTTACACACGAGTTTACTGCGGTTGACGGCGTTAAAGAAGACGTTGTTGACATCATGCAAAACCTAAAAGGCATCCGATTTAAAGTATTTTCTGATGATGCTCAAACACTATCTATCGAAAAGAAAGGTGCAGGAGCTGTAACAGCTGCTGACATCAAGACAAATGCTGATGTTGAAGTCGTAAATGGCGACCACCACATTGCAACTGTTGACGGAAAAGGTGGCTTCAAGGCTGAAATCGTAGTTGAAAAAGGCCGTGGATACCGAACAATCGAAGAAACTAGCGCAAACCGCCAAAGTTCAGACTTTATTGCTGTTGACGCTATCTTCAGCCCAGTTTTCCGAGTACGTTACAAAGTAGAAAGCACACGTGTTGGTCAAATGACTAACCTGGATAAGCTTATCTTAACTGCTGAAACTGATGGATCTATCACTCCACGTGACGCATTCGAAGAAGCAAGTGCACTTCTTGCAAACCAATACACTGCACTAGCTGGCAAGACAACTGTAGAAGCTGCTCCATTGCAACTTCATGTTCCTGCTAACGAAGCTAGCGTATCTGCAGAAGAAGAAAAAGACGCACTAACTACTTCTATCGAGGACCTAAACTTCTCAGCTCGAACTACAAATGCTCTAATCAACAATGACATCCACACATTGAAAGACTTGTTTAGCCTAACTGATGCAGAACTAAAAGACCTTAAAGGTTTTGGTTCAAAAGCATTGGATGAAGTTCGTGAAAAACTAGCGGAGCTTGAACTGTAATGCATAGACACGGATATAAAGGTCGCAAATTCGGCCGTGAAAGGGATCAGCGTGAAGCTCTTATTAAGGGCCTAGCGGATAGCTTGATTCTTCACGAGTCAATTGAGACCACATTAGAAAAGGCTAAGGACCTACGTCCATACGTAGAAAAATTAGTCACCAAGGCACGCAAAGGTGGACTTCACAATCGTCGTCAGATTATTAAATCTGTACAGACTCTTGAAGCAGCACACAAGCTTGTCGATGACATCGCTCCAAAGATGAAGCGAGACAGTGGATACCTACGAATTGAGAAGTCAGATTTACGCCGAGGCGATAATGCACAGATGGCAAGAATCTCATTTGTTGATGATTTGAAGGAAGCTCCAGTTGCTAAAAAAGCTGAAGCTAAGCCTGCTGTAAAGAAAACTACTGCTAAAAAGGAGGCTAAATAATGAAAACTTATTCAGCTAAACCAACAGAAGTTGAACGAAAATGGTATGTGATTGATGCTTCAGAAGCACCAGTTGGTAGAATTTCTACAAAAATCGCTACGCTTTTGACTGGAAAAGGTAAGCCAATGTTTACCTCACACATCGATTGCGGTGATTACGTAATTGTAATTAACACTGATAAAGCTGTATTTTCAGGACTAAAAGAGGAAGATAAGAAATATTATCGGCACACTGGATATCCTGGTGGTATCAAGGAACGAACTGTTAGAGAACAACGTGAACTTGATTCGACAGCTCTAATCGAAAAATCAGTATTTGGAATGTTACCAACTAACAAGTTGCGTGACGGACGAATGAAGAGACTTAAACTTTACGCTGGTGCAGAGCACAACAACGAAGCTCAAAAGCCAGAAGTTATTAGTTTCAAGAAAGAAGGTAAATAATGGCTGAGCATTACACATACGCATTAGGTCGCCGAAAAAGCGCTACAGCACGTGTACGCCTAACAAACGGTAAAGGAAATATTACTGTTAACGGTGTAACTGCTGAAGAGTATTTTGCTGGAAGCGGTATGCTTCTAACTGAGCTAAAAGCTCCGTTTAAAGCTATAGAAGACGACAAATACAATGCATCTGTAGTTGTAAGTGGTGGTGGCCACGCTGGTCAAGTTGACGCTATTAAGCTTGCTATCTCTAAAGCTCTTGTTGAAAAGAACGAAAGCTTGAAAGGTACGCTTAAGAAAGCTGACCTACTCGGACGAGATCCTCGAGAGAAAGAACGTAAGAAGTTCGGACTTAAAGGCGCTCGTAAGCAACGACAGTTTACCAAGCGTTAGGAAACTTTCGTTAACTAGATACCCCGGGCACTATACCTGGGGTATTTTTAGTTTGCAATTGTAATAGTTTAGTTGTATTATCATCTTGATATGAAACAGATCGTAAACTTCTTTTACTTTTGGTTTACTAGCCCTAAACAGGCGGTTTGTTCAGTACGCATAAAATAATTAAGCAAGATAAGAACAAGACAGACCGCCAGGACAGGCGGTTTTTTAAATTAACGGAGTAGTAAATGGGTCTAATAGTAGCGCAACAAGGAATAAAGGGTTCGTATCATGACATAGTTCGTCAGGATATGTTTCCCGATAGTACTATGATGGGTCTAGATAGCTTTCATGAAGTCGTTTTAGCTGTTGAGGATCGATCTGCAGATATTGGTATTATGGCTGTAGAAAACTCTATACATGCGGACACTCCAGCAGCTTTGGAGTTGCGTACGAACTTTGAAAGGTTGGAGATATTTGGTGAAACTGTGCTAGATATTACTCACAGACTAATCGGTGCGGCAGACGGTGATATTGACGAGATTAGGTCACATCAAGTTGCAATAAGTCAGTGCCGTAAACGTGCTCGCGAACTATATCCAGGCGTTCGGCTTGTAGAGTCAGTAGATACAGCTGTAGCAGTTGAGGAAGTTGCCAGATTAGCTTTGCAAGGCGTAACTAACGTTGCTGCTATCGGTAGTCGGCTAGCCGGACAGCTCCATCCACATCTAGCAGAAATCCAGACGGATATGAACGACTACGATAACAATCAGACGAGGTTCTTGATTTTTAAACGCGAAGATAACGATATTGTAGATTTGGATCCTGATAAAGCCGATAAGACTACGGTGAGGTTAGTTGTACCGGATAGAAAAGATGGTCTACTGGACGCGATGAAGATTCTTAGCTATTACGACGTTAACTACACCTCATTAATCGCTAACGGATTTAGGTATGATTCAAGAGATGGTGAAATTGTTATTCCTGCGGAGTTTACACATGCATGGCACGATGATCGTTTGGTGCAGGCAGTGGCGGAAATAAAGAGCAAGTTAGGTGGAAAAGTCGATAATTTAGGAAGCTACCCAACAGGGAAAGTTTTGAAGGTTTAATATGAGTGACATAGTAGGAATAGTTGGGTGTAACGGCGACTTAGGTGGGCAACTAGCCTTGTTACATAGACAGTTTGGCGTTGAAGTGGTAGGGTTTGATATTGAATATCGTGAACGACCTTTTAAAGTCGTGCAGAGTCTGGCAGAACTTCAAGTACAAGTTGAAAATATTCACTGGTGTGCACCTGCTTCAGTAATAGATACTTACGATGCAGAGCATACAGATTTAGGTCGAGTAATTTTGCACGATAGCGTCATGAATAACAGTGCGTTGGCGTGCGATGTTCTCTCGGAGAGAACCAATAGAGGAGTAGGTATGGCTCACATGCTAATGAACTCGCAAAATATGGTGGTGATTGCTCAAGAGTCAGATGACCCTATAAGTTTGGTTGGCATTTTTGAAGACATTGGTTGTAAAACCCAAATCATGTCCGCTGTAGAGCATGATACAGTTATGGCTCACTCTCAAGCTATATACGCGATACTGCACGAGCTTGTTAGCGAAGAATTAACTACATATGGTAACTTTGGCCTGCTAACACCCTCAGGAGAAGAGTTAAAAGGTGCATTAGAAAGTAGAGCAGCGATTTGGACCCCTGCTACAATGGCGTCGCTACTTAAGAATCCACAAATAATTCCACTATTAGAAAAAGCTAGGAATATGGCTAAGGCGAGAAATGGTAACTAAGGATAAAACAATGAAATTTTTAAACAATAAGTTTTGGTATTTCGTGACGACACTAGGTTGGCGGTATTGCTGAAGTTACTAAATTTAACGAACTACAGACCGCCGACGAGGCGGTTTTTTAATAGATAAATTAAGGAGAAAAAATAATGAATAACTTAAGTTTAGCGCAAGTCCAAGAATTACTAAGGGAAAATAAAGTTTTAGTTACGCCTGAAGATGACGGAAATCCTGTCCATACTGCTCATGCGATGGGCATTATTGGACTAGAACAAGTAGAGCTCACAGAGTCTGGATACTTTGACGGGGTTGATCAAAGTAGAATGATTACCCACGGAAGGGTTGTTGATACTGTTGGTTTTGGTCAACGAGTAATGCAAGCGGTACTTCTTGATGACGGGAGTTTGACGTGAAAACCATAGCAATTATTGGCGGAATGGGACCCCAAGCCTCATTATTCGCACAAAAAAAGATTATTGAGGAATTAGAAAAACGAGATATTAAAGCGAACACCGTTCATATATCTTTAAGCATTGATGAGTTTTTTGATGAAGAGCCTAAATTAAATTTAGCTAAAGAACAAAAGAGCTTACTCAAAAACATTAAGGCAGATACGGGTATCATTGCTTGCAATACAGCACACATATTTTTTGATGATTTCCAAAAACTAGTAAGTTTTCCTTTGGTTAGTTTAGTTAATGAAGTAGAACTAAGCTCTGATAGCACTATTGTCTGCTCTCCGACAAGCAGAAGCATTAAGATATTCGGAAGTGACGTACATTACTTAAATGACGATGAATCAAAAATGATCGGAGAAGTAATAAGAAATATCAATCAAAGCAAAAAACACGTTAAGCTTTCAAAAATAGTAAAAAACAAGAAAGATCTAGTCTTTGCCTGTTCAGAGATAAGCATGCTTGCTGACCAGGAAGGTATAGATGGTACTGATACTTTGAAGCTTGCTGTTGATAAGGTAGTAAATACGCTATAATGAAATTAATGAGCAAACAGGTAATTTTGACTGGTATTAGAGCCAACAATGATTTAACTATTGGCAACTATTTTGGTGCAATTTTGCCAATGATTGATATGGCAACTACTCGCGCTGAAGAGTTTCAGGTTAATTTATTTGTGCCGGATTTGCATAGCTTTACCACACCCATAAACCATAGAGAACTGCAGTCGGCCATTTGGAATAATCTACGGATATTTGTGGCCGCGGGGTTACCTCTAGATCAGCCAGATATTCATATATATCGTCAAAGTTACATCCCGGCACATAGTGAAATGACTTGGATTATAGATTGTTTTGTCGGTATGGGTGAACTTGGCAGAATGACTCAGTTTAAAGAAAAATCTTACAAAGAGGATGAATCAAAATCTGGCGAGGATAGGGTGAGGGTAGGTTTGTTCAATTACCCAGTGCTTATGGCGGCTGATATCTTGCTTTATAACGCTACATATGTGCCGGTTGGAGACGATCAGACACAACATTTAGAATTTACACGTGATATTGCAGAACGATTAAACAATAAGTTTGACCAGGAGTTATTCACGATTCCAAAACCTGTTAAAGAACAGCACGAATTCTTCGGAAAAGACCAAGGATTACGCATTAAAGATTTGCAAGACCCAACTAAAAAGATGAGTAAATCTGATGAATCTGGAAAAGGTGTAATATTCTTGAACGATTCGCCTGAGCTAGCAGCTAAAAAAGTCATGTCAGCTACAACAGATTCTGTTGGTCAAGTTAACCTAGACTGGGAAAATCAACCGGGAATATCTAATCTGTTGCAAATTCTAGCTCTATTTCAGCATAGAAGTATTGAAGAAGTGGCATCAGAGTGGCAAGGAAACACGCAATACGGTGAATTTAAGAAGACGGTCGCTGACGCTGTCAAGGGCTTCTTAGTTGACCTGCAAGACAAATTAGCTCAAGTAGACGATTCTGCTGTAAAAACCAAGCTAGAGGCCTCTGAAGCAGCTATGGACAAAGTTGCTGGTGAGACGCTACTAAAAACTCAAAAAGCCGTAGGTTTGCGTTGACATGAGCGAGAAATCGCCTAAAAATTTAGAAAAATCAATATTTTGGCCACTAAATAAAGTTGCCAAGCTCATCGGAGATATAATACTAAGCCCATTTAAGCCACCTGAGAAATGAAGCAAAATATAACAATTACAGAACAAGAAGGGGTGGTAAGGGTAGATAAATTTCTGTCTTCTAAGTTCCCGGAATACTCACGTGCAGCGATCACTAAGCTGTTTACGCTGAATCTAATAAAGCTAAATGGTGAACCCATACAGCCTGGTCATAAGTTAAGGCCAGGAACTAGTTTTGAATACGATTTAGGACCTCTGCAAGCAAAACCTGAAGTAATTCCTTTGCCAATTATCTTTGAAGACCAGGACGTAATTGTGATTGATAAGCCTGCAGGAATAATTTCTCATGCTCGTGGTAGATTCTGGCAGGAGGCTTCAGTAGCTAGCTTTATTCGTGATCGAATAAGTGGGATGGAAGGTGAACGAGGCGGAATAGTGCATCGGCTAGACAGGGCAACTAGCGGAGTAATGATTTGTGCTAAAAATGTAGATACATTAAAGTTCTTACAAAAACAGTTCAGCGATAGAAAAGTACAAAAAACATACCTAGCAATTACTAAAAATACACCGAAAGAAACAAAGGCTAGCATCATGGCACCGATTGCCCGTAATGAAAAGGATCCTAAACGCTTTAAGATAACTAAAAATGGTAAGCCGGCAGAGACTTTATATACAGTTCTGAAAACTACGGAAAAAGGCTCTTTAATCGAACTAAGTCCAAAAACCGGAAGAACTCATCAATTAAGATTGCATCTGGACTACATCGGATGTCCTATTGTTGGCGACGAGTTGTACGGAGGTGAATACAATAGTCGATTATTACTTCACGCTCAGAAGCTTAAAATCACCATGAGAAACGGTAAAGAAGTAGAGTTCGAATCTAAATTGCCTAAACACTTTTCGGAGTATTTAAAATGATCCTAAACCCCATTACTGAAAGGTGGCTGGGCGCTTTTATTAACCGTCCGGTCTCTACATTGTTGATTGAAACGCGTGGTGATGTAAGCGCTGGCCTAGAAATAGCTGAAAGAATTCATAAAGAGTTGATCAAGTCTAAAAATCATCCTATTAACACGCTAAAGTTCGAAGAGCAAAAGTCGATCGGTATCGATGATGTCCGAGATATTCAGAAGTCTATGGCACTAAAAGCAGATAATACTGAAGAAATTAGTAGAATAACAGTTATAGAATCGGCCGAAAGACTTACCCCAGAAGCACAGAACGCATTATTAAAGCTAATTGAAGAGTTGCCTGATAAAACTATAATAATTCTGCTTATTGAGCAAAAGGAAGATATGCTACAAACAATACAGTCCAGATGTTTTGTGTTGCCAGTATTCCCGATTACAGAAGAACAGTCTAAGATTTACGCTAATAAACAGGGCTATGATTTAAAAGAAGCATCCAAGGCATACATTATGAGTGAAGGACTTTATAGCGAATTCGAACAACTTTTGACTGACCCTAATGATAGTTTTCATGAAAGTATAAATGTGGCAAAGAAATTCTTGCAGTCATCAGTGTTCGAGAGGCAAAAAAGCTTAACTGAAATTCAAAAATCCGATTCTGTGAATGAGTTTTTGAAAGCATTAAGTTTAACGGCAAAATCCGGAATGAGGTTGTCTAAAACATTGGAATCAAAAAAGAAATGGAAAAATATCTTAAGTTCAACACTTAATTCTCAGGAACAACTAAAAAGCAACGTAAATGCAAAGCTCGTACTGCTTAATTTAAGCGTTGCGCTGCCTTAAGTACTTAAAAAATGTTACAATATAGTTCATGATTTCAATAATCTTATTGGCGCTTTTCGGAGTAATTGCCATCGCGGCCGGAAAAGTCAGAGACACAGAACTCTCGCCAATACCTCTTAAGCTCAGTGACCGTATGAGTAAACTGTGGGACATTGCACACCAAGGCATGCGAGACAACAGGTTATTGCGCGCAGAAAAAGCACTCTTGACCATCTTGAACATAGATGAAAAGAACGCTGCTGCTTATAATCGTTTAGGTATACTTTATGCTAAACAAAAAGAGTTTAAAGACGCAATTGACTGCTTTGAAATCGCCAGCAGTATAGAGCCTTCAGCGTCCAGTTTGCACAACTTAGGACTTATCTATTATGAAACTGAGAATTATGAAAAAGCAGAAACAGCATTCAATCAGGCACTAAAGATGGAAGATAACCTGGCAGCAAGACACATTGCTCTAGCTAAAGTTAGCGAAAAACTAGGAAATAACGCAGTGGTTATGAAATCTTTAGAAAGAGCAGTAGAGTTAGAGCCGACTAAAGAATCCTTGACACTTCTCATGAACGCTTACGTTGATGCAGACATGGATACCGAGGCTAGAGCTGTACAGCGTAAACTAGAACGCTTCGAATCTAAAAAATCTCCAACACCAACTAAAGTTAAGCAACCACGTAAAGTAGTCGTATAAATAAAAGCCCGCTAATCAGACTTGGTTAATGGAGCCCCGATCGAGGATTGAACTCGAGACCTCATCCTTACCATGGATGCGCTCTACCACTGAGCTATCGGGGCTTATTTATTAAGTGTCTAAGAACACAAAATACCAATTTATTCTAGCAAAATCATCTGTTATTTGCTAGAATAATTCGAGTGTTAACAATTTATTTGCAGAGATAGTGAAGCGGTCAAACACGGCAGACTGTAAATCTGCTGGCATTCGCCTTCGGGGGTTCGAATCCCTCTCTCTGCACCAGATTATTAAAATCTGATAAAATATTATGACTACATTTGCCACCTTAGCTCAGTTGGTTAGAGCATCTGTTTTGTAAACAGAGGGTCGTCGGTTCGAATCCGACAGGTGGCTCCAGGAGAGCTTGCTGACAATATGTTGGAGAGCTCTTTTTTAATGTTGAAATAACTTCGGTAATCTGTTAAAATTGATGTCTGATGAGTGAGAAGAAACGACTATCCAAGTCATCTAAAGACAAAGTATTCTTAGGAATCTGCGGTGGAATAGCAAACTACTTTGACTCAGACCCAGTGTTAGCACGATCGGCTTACGTAATATTAACGATATTTACCGGATTTGTACCAGGAATACTCGGTTACATTATCTTGGGAGTTATAATCCCAGAGGAAGGAAACGCCTAAATGGCAAAGAAAACTGATAAACGAAAAATTGTTGGACTTGTATGTGAAGAATCTGGACACAGGCACTACTACACAAAAAAGAATACGATGAACACTCCTGACAAGCTACGATTGAAGAAATACAACCCAGTTCTTCGCAAACATACATGGTACGTTGAAACTAAAAAGAACTTAGGCCGTAACGAAGTTAAACCTCGTAAAGGATAGGGTTATATGACCTCACAGCACCTAGCACCTTTAGATAATTTCGGTGAAAAACTTGATGATTTTATCGCTGTAAGCAGTAAAGCAACTATCGGCTGTGCGGCGCTTACGGGGGTAGGTGCCTTATTTGACACAGAAACAGCGCTATCGCTAGGCGTACCAATAACTTTAGGTATAGGTGGAACAAACGTCTTGTCTAGGCTTGGCCGCAGGGTTTATGATTTTGTAATCCAGACCCAAGAACCATTATCTGAGTAATAATATTGAATTAATGAGCTCAGCATGGCTCCAAACCAATGGGGTTACGCCTACAATAGAGCTATCGTTTGGATTTATCTGTTCAGATAGTGCACCACTAGCTAAACTGTTACTTATAGACCAATCTACTAACTCTTTAGCGCGTTTTTTATCACCTGCATGAGAATAATACTGACTCATCCATAGCGTGGTAACAAACCAAGGGTTACCCATATAAGCTGGGTTGCTAGCAAAATAACTATCATGTTCATATCTAGGCAAGCCTCCAGAAGGGGATTTACCAAGCATTGTATTCTCTATTTGGACAGCAGTGGCTTCTATGTGTTCTTTTGAACCATATTCGTACTTAAATGCCCCATACAAGTTCGAGACATCGAGCGTATCGTCAACTTTTACGCCGTCTATCGAGTTTAAAAGGCCTTTGTTATATATTTTCTTTTCATCATTAAAGAAGGTGTCGGAGTTCTCCTTAATCAACTTGGCCTTGCCTAACCAGTAATCTGCTTCTTCTGCGTGGCCTAACTTGGCTCCAATTTTTGATGCAGTAACAAGAGCTTTGTACACAGTCGCAGCCGTATATGTTGAGGTCAAAAACTTTTCTTCCCATAAATCATAAGATGCGTGCGGTAAATTTGTTGGGTCATCAATGAAATTTGACATAAAGTTAGCAGCTGGTTCAATAAGTGTCTGGTATAACGTAGCTATATAATTTATGTCGTTAGTTGCTTCTAGGTATTCACCGATCATTATTAAAACTGAAGCAGTTTCATCTTCTTGTATAGCTAGTTCTTTTCTTTTGCCGTGAAGTAGTGGATGCCAAGTACTCCCGATTGCTTGATCCGGCTGGTACTTGTGCATTAAGTATCCCCGATGCGACAGAATCGATTCGCAAAATTCAAAAAACTTTTTAGCTTCATGGGTATAGCCAAGTTTTATGAGTGGCCATATGGCGTACGCACCATCCCTAGGCCAAACATAGCTATAATAATCACGACCATAGTTATAAATGGACGAATCACAAGAAGCGATGATTCCTCCGTGTTTATCAATATGAACTTTAATAATCATTAAAGATTTATTAACGATTGACTTATAGCCGGGAATTATTTTGGATTTGTCTGATTTATTTAGCCAGTCATACCAGTGCTGCTTAGTCGCTCTAAACCGTTTATAAAAACCCCCGTTCAACATTCGTTCATGCATAGCTTCAAGTCTATCTTGAGAGTCTGAAACGCAAAGCCAGTACCGTACTTCCGCTTCATTATTCGCCTTTATTTTGAGAGAGCAACGCAGGGTAGAGTCAACGCTTGCATGCTCTACAGCCGCATTTGACAGTTCACCGTCTTCAGAATCCCTGAACGTACCTTCCTTACCTTCAATACCAGTATTACCAACTGCCCACTGATCAAACGCACCATTATCGTGTTCTGCGTAAGCTAATATACTGCATCGTCCTTTGTAGTCGAGGATGTAGTGCCCGTCAGGTACATACATGGCAGTATCTGCTCTACCATCAGCACTAATTTGGAAAGTCTGATGAAAAAATATACGAATTTCACGTGCTTCGCTAGCTAAATTGTCAACCACAACCTTTCTAGCGAAAGTATTATAACTAGAATCTACGAAGTCTCTGAACGTAATTTTTAATTTAAGTTCTTCATTTTTAAAGGTACTAAAACCTATCAGTGCATCATCTCGGAAGTTTATATCTTTTTCCCATGATTTTTCATGTAACCAAGAAAATGTTCCATCAATCCATACACCTATGTAGTGAGGGTTGCTTCTAGCAGTAGTTAGGTTTTCTAAGCCCACATAAGGGTAGTAAAAATCGTGCACGTATCCACTCTCATCCAAACCAACAGTCAAGCTATTATTTCCTAGAACTACGGGCCTAGCCATCATTATTCCCAGAATTTATAACACGGACCGTCATATCTCTATAAGTATTCATAAAGTACATAAATGCTTTGTACGGTGAATCATATGGACTGAAGTAGGCATGAACATCACCGTCGTTAAACCATTTAGTGCACATATAATAAAAATGATCGCTGGTTTGAAGCTTACGCCAATCTGCAAGTATGTGTGGATCTGTTTGTTCTGTTATAGTCTGCTCCATCTCATAAATTGCGCTAATGGCATCTACCTGCATATCATTGCCTAGCCACGCCGTTAAATCTCGCTCTGTATCCGCCCAAGTAATCGTATACGGAACATCAACAAAATCTTTTGACCGATAACTTTCAGCAGCTTCGGTAATGGTTTTGAAATCGTGGCCTTCGGTTTTTAACCATTCCTCAGGAAACTTCCTGAGAAAATCAAATATTCCAGTATCTTCCCATTGGTGCTCACCAAAAGTTTCATAATCCATGAATAGGTTTATTACGTCACCACCACCATCTGTTTCGCTGAGCCAGTGACAGTACTTTTCAGTTGTTAGAGGCCACTCTGACCAGTTACGATCTGAGAATCTAAAAGCTACATCATCGCTCAATTTGTAATTTTTCATCAGTAACTTTATGTTGCTTGTATAACTTGGTTGGTAAACATAGTTGGGTGAACGCCAGCCTAAAATTGGATCCCATCCTTCAGTAATTATCGCTTTGTATCCAGCTTCGTCTGCCCAGTATGCTAAATCGTTATTGTAACTAAGTTCAGTATTCCTAAAAGCCGTTGATGTAACTCCGAAAACTTCTCTGATTTTTTGTGCGTGCATTGCCACTTGTTTTACAAACTCTGCTCTTGAATAAAAGAATGCTAGTGAATGATAGTAAGTTTCTGCAATAATTTCTACTTTCCCAGTCGCCACTAACTCCTTAAAAGACTGCAACACGTCTGGTCGCCATTCTTCTAGCTGCTCGATTAAAGTACCTGTGATAGACAAGCTTAGTTTAAATTCAGGGTGCTGAAGCAGCATGTCTTTTAGGGCTGCATTTGTTGGTAAGTAAGATTTTTCTGAAACCTTATCGATTATAAATCGATTATTAGTTTCGACGTTTATGGTTTCATCATTGAAATAAAAGGGATCAGTTCCTGCCTGAAATACACTGTAAGGCTTAACCCTCCAGGGCTGATGAGCATGTAGATAAAGAACCACCGACTTACTCATCTAAACGCAAGCTCCTGTTACATGATGATAGCGACTATGCATTGTGTCTACCGATTTCTGCCAGGACTGAGAAGTATATTCGTTATAACTATTTTGCCACATAGTTTTTGCCAAGCCTTCATTTTCACAAAGGCTGAGTATCATGTCGGTCATTTGGTGAGAATCCCAGAAATCTACCTTGAAACAGTTACTGAGAACTTCGGCCACGCCCGATTGTTTGGAAATTATAACCGGCGCGCCATAGCCTATAGCCTCTAGTGCTACCAAACCGAATGGCTCTGATACGCTGGGCATTACAAATACATCAGCGATCTTGAAAGTGTCTCTTAGGTGTTTGCCGTTTACCCAACCAACGTTTAAAAAGTTTTTTGAAATACCATATGAAGCAGCTAGAGCTGTTAGCTCATCTTCCTGTTCGCCACCACCCGCAATCACGAACAGAATTTTAGGATTTTTTGCAACTACCATAGATGCTGCATCTAGTAGGTGAGTTAGGCCTTTTTGTATTGTTTTACGGCCGATGTTGACAACCACTTTGTATCCGTTAGACTTCATAACCTGCAGATATTGATGTAAATTGTGAGACTCATCAATTTCTGCATCAATCTCCATGCTGTTGTGTACTACGTGAATTTTATCTTCCGCTATGCCGTACTCCCTAATCAGTACTTTTTTTGTATAATCTGACACTGTAAAAATTTGATCAGCCATTGATAATCCAGCATATTCAATCTCTCTAGCTTCAGGATTTCCATGTCCTCCTGCTGACTGGTCAAACTGAGTGGCATGAACGTGAGCTATTAAAGGTTTACCTGTAACCAATTTCGCCATCACACCAGCCTTAAATGTCAACCAGTCATGGGCGTGTATCACATCGAACTCTGCGTTTTCTGCTAGTTTTGCAACGTTGTGAGCATATAAATCATGTTGCTTGCGTAAATCAAGCTTGTTTTTGTGAAGAGTTACATTATGTTTAGAGAAATATTTACTGTCATAAACTCCTCCTGCAAACTTAACCTCCTCAACTGTCTGTGGGTGGGCTGGAGTCACTTTCATAAAGGGGATGTTATGCTCTGCTGTGTAGGGAACAATGAATTCAATATCTACACCAGCGTTAGCAAGGCCTTTGCACATCTGATAGCATGCCACCCCCATACCACCTGCATGATGTGGAGGCAATTCCCAGCCTAGCATGAGGACTTTCACGTGTATTTTACCCCTAGAATGTACTTTTTATTTATTCTGAGCTAAATTATAGTGCTTGTGCTCTTAAATCACAACAGATTTATAGAGGTAAAATTATTAAGATTATGCTATAATTAGCCTAGAAGGAAAAATACGAGGCGACCAGATTTTTCAGGCGCCTCATTTTTAATGAATATGAACACATCCGACAAGATTAGAAACATAGCTATCATTGCACATGTAGACCACGGGAAGACTACTTTAGTTGATGGATTACTAAAGCAGTCTAACACTTTCAGAGAAAACCAGGCCGAAATGAGTCAAGAGCTAATTATGGACAGTGGAGACCAGGAAAAAGAACGCGGTATTACAATTACTGCAAAAATAACTGCTGTTGACCATGATGGATATCGTATAAACATCGTAGATACTCCTGGGCATGCCGATTTTTCTGGTGAAGTTGAACGAACTTTACGAATGGCTGATGGCTGTATTTTAGTCGTTGACGCTCAAGAAGGTCCAATGCCCCAGACAAAGTTCGTTTTAAAGAAGTCATTAGAGCTTGGCCTAAAACCTATCGTTGTTATTAATAAAATTGATAAACAGGCAAGAAGAATAGCAGAAGTAGAAGACGAATTGGCAGATTTATTTTTAGAACTGGCAGTTAATGAAGAGCAGTTACATTATCCTGTTTACTACGCAATCGGCAGAGAAGCTAAGGCTTGGACTGACATTCCATCCAACCCAGAATCCGAAAAAGCAGATTTGTCAGTAATTTTTGATGCAATCGTTAATGAAGTATCGGCTCCAAATGTAGATACTGAAGGCACTCTACAACTATTGGTATCCTCGCTTCGTTATGATTCTTTTCAGGGAAAGTACGCCGTAGGTCGAGTGGAGCGAGGTTCGTTGAAAAAAAAGGACCAAGTTACACTGTGCTCTGAAAACGGTGAAGTAAAAGGCAAGATTGATAGACTGTACAGAACTGTTGGACTAGCATTTATCGAGGTAGATGAAGCGATTGCAGGCGACATTGTGTCCGTAACTGGACTGGCAGATGCAAAAATAGGTGATACTATTGCTGATTCAGACAAGCCTGAAGCTCTTCCAAGAATCGAAGTTGAAGCTCCAACTCTCAAAATATACTTGGGCCCTAATACCAGCCCGATGAAGGGTAAGGAAGCAGAGTTCAATACTTCAAGACAAATTGGCGACAGGTTGAAACAAGAGCTAGAAACGAATGTAGGTCTAGAAATTGAAGAGCAAGGCATTGGTTTCTTGGTTGCCGGTCGTGGTGAGCTACATCTTTCGGTTCTGATTGAAACCATGAGGCGCGAAGGTTTTGAGTTTGAGGTAGGTAGACCACAGGTTGTTACTAAAACCGAAAATGGAGTCGAGCTAGAACCAGTCGAAGAATTAACTGTTGAAGTACCAGCAGAGCATGTTGGTGCTGTGCAGATGGAGCTAGGTAAGCGAAAAGCTGAATTGCTTCAACAAAACAACTCAACCAAAGGTGTTACAGAACTAATCTACAAAATTCCTACACGAGCTCTTTTGGGAGCTCGAAACACGCTTTTGACTGCCACGAAAGGCACGATTATCATGAATACTTTGCTTGATTCTTACGCACCACTTGGTAGTGCTATAAACCAGATACGAAATGGCGTATTAGTAGCGTGGGAACCGGGTGTTGCTACACCATATGCTTTGCAGAATGCAGAAGATAGGGGCGTGCTGTTTGTCGGAGCTACAGAGCAAGTTTATGCTGGACAAATCGTTGGCTTAAACACGCGACAAGACGATTTAGAAGTTAATGTCTGTAAAGAGAAACACTTAACTAACATGCGAAGCTCAAGTTCAGATGGAGTTGTACAGCTAACGCCACCCACAAAGATGAGCTTAGAGCAGTGTTTAGACTTCATTGAGAATGACGAACTTCTCGAAGTAACACCACAAAACTTACGACTACGTAAGCGCGAATTGAACCATAACCTGCGTAAGCGAGCTGCTAAAAACGCTTAGTAGCCACCGGCTTCGACACCGTAGTATTGATCGAGTGTTAAGCCTGAATTTTTGACTGCAGTAGCAGTTTCTACACCGAGATATCTAATGTGCCAAGGTTCGTAAATGTAGCCCGTTAAATTTTCTTTGCCTTCTTCATATCTGACAATAAAACCATACTCATGTGCGTTCGACGCTAACCATTTTCCGGCAGCACCGTCGCCAAAACATGCCAATAAACGACACGAGCCGTCAGGGTTTCCCATATCAGCCGCCAGTCCCGTCTGGTGCTCAGAATGACCTGGTCTGGCACTTTCACGATCGGCTTGAGCTTGACCTTGCGTATCGACCCAATATTGATAAGTGCTGACTTGTGTTTGATATGAACGATACGAACTAATGATGTTCATTGGCGCGCCTGCTTCTGATGCTGCATTTAGAAGTTCTTGCATTGCGCTAGCAGCTTCTGGCTTCATTTGACCACCTGCAACAGAAACAAGACTAGGTGTGTAGCTACTTGGCAACTTGTGCTTCTTGTTGACTACAACCGTCAAACTATTTGCTTCTTTTACGCTGTATGTAACAGGCCACTGACTTACAGGTTCAGGCTCAGGTGTTGAATCTTTTTCTTCTACAGCCATTTTTTCTTCTAAGACTTCTTCGGACTCTTCCTCGGGTTCAGGCTGATAATTGCTTACTACATCTGGTTCATAAACACTATCTTCGCCTCTGATTAAAACAGCAGACGCTACTCCTGTTGTCACTATCAAAACCAAGCCAATTACGATTAGGCTAATTATTCTAGTTCTTTTGCTAAGTTTATGTATTTCAGGAAGTTTCACAGTATATACATTATAACTTAGACACCCTTATCTCTTATTTCCCGATAGAAACTTCTTAAGGCATCTCTGTCGCTTATTACATGCGCTGAGCTTACTCTTCTGTCACGATGACGCATATGACGCATCCGCATTAAGTTTAGGTCACTCAGTAGGGTCATTTCGCTCCTGCAACAATTACAGAAGGTATCGTGCCGTTGCTTGCCAAAACTCTTGTACATTAAACACCCGTCGTCAGAACAGTGCTTGGGGCCTCCGTTGTCTATATCTGCAGCGTGAGTGGCATCTAAAGCGACGAACCCCATGCTATGAGCTACTTCGTGGGCAGTGGTCGTATGTACATAATCCCCTGAGCCGGTAGTATCCACCAGCGCGAGTCCGCATAATTCATAACCTAGACCTAGCGCTTTACCTTTTTGACCCTTCCTGAACAATTCTCTAGCAGTTAAAACTACGTGAATATCTATATCCGGGTCAAACTGCATGGCATTGACATAGCCAACGTCTAAAACATCACCTACAGGCTTTGTTAACTCTAGTGGCAGAATTATAGGCTCTTCGAACATTTGTCCAATAGTCTTGCCAACTATATCTAATCCATCAATCGAATCTTCTATAGTTGCTTCGTTAACTCCATCTCTGTACAAGGCAACATTTATCATGTTAAGTAATATAGCATCTTTATATGTCCCGTACTTGCCCAAACGCTATACGGTCTAGAATGGTGCCTTGCATATCAAGCATTATTGCTGGAGTCAGGACGAATTCTCCGTAACGATTATTTACGGCATCCACAGAGTCGGATATGCGTTTGCGAGCTGATATTTCGCTAAAGTGAACGCGCTCTAGTCGGACATCTTCTTGCTTAGATTCAACGTCAAATATACTCAGTTGTTCCGGATCCCAGGGGTATAAATCATAAACGTGCATCGACATAATCCTAACATTGTCATCAATCTCTGCCTGATGAAGCAGTTTCTTGGTTGCCTCATAAATATCTTGGGTAGAATATAGCCTATGCGCAACCTTTTCGCCATGATGCCAAGATCGGAGCTTGTACATATTTTCGAAGCCTACAGCACCATCAAAAGCTGGCTGTCTGCCAACGAAACCCAAATACAAATGCACTCCTTTTGCATAATAGTCGTTCTTGCGTAAGCGTCTGCCGGTTTTTTCGCACAACTTCATCAGTAGACGTTCTAACTTTGCTATATCTCTGGTTTTGTCACTCAAAGCATGCTGATGACCAATGCTTTTACGATCAAAGCTGATACCGTCAATCTCGTGTCCTCTCAAACGCAAGTACCAGTAATAGCCGTTTATGCTCTTGAAAACTTGCTTCTTGAGTGTGTTTAAATCAGCATCCAAAAACTCCAGTGGGGTATAAATACCTGCCGTTCGCAGTCGAGCCCTAAACCTAGTATTTATGCCCGGCAAATCAACTAAATTCATTCCTTCATACTTTTCTCGCAAATTAGTATGGTCGATTAAGGTCATTCCGTCTGGTTTGCCAAACCCAGCAGCATATTTAGCCAAGAATCGGTTAGAGCCTATGCCAACATTAACCGTCACCCATTCACCAAGCCTTTCGCGTATTTTGTCCTTAATTTCTCGACCTATTTGTAGCATCGCCTGATTATGACTGTACAAGGACGTTCCTTGTACGTAACTTCGGTAGACGGGTGAACTAGTTAAGTCTAAGACGAATTCATCTATAGACTTCGGGGTTACGTCTGGGGTGTATTCCAGCATCAGTTCTTTGAATCTCTTGTGAGCTTCGCGATACTTGGCCGGGTCAGGTGTCATGATTACTATTCCGGGACACATAGCTCGTGACTGCGACACATTGACACCCAGCTTTACGCCTTTTTCCTTGGCCTCGTAGCTGGCAGCTAGCACAAACCCCTTAGGGGTGTCGTAGGCAGAAATTCCTACCGGACGACCACGCAATAATTTATTAGCCTGCTGCTCAATAATTGCAAAGCAACTATTCAGGTCGATGTGCATTACGAAGGGTTTATTTTTGTTGACTAAAAGGTTAGAATCTTTCATGGTATTGACTAAGTTTAAATTTTATTGTATTGTAATTAATCATGTCCAAGTTCTCTTATTTCGAATATCGGATGCCTCAATTTGTTACTCCTGAAGGTTATAGCAAGGAGGCTTTTATAGCGGATACACTTCGTTTTCCTTATAGCCCTGAAGAGCCTGCTCGCTCTTGGAAGGTTATGTCCAATCGTCATCCTTGGCTGAAAAATCAGTTATTTCCCAAATCTGCCGGTGCGCATAGCGTAGTGAAATCGGTAATTCGTGAAGAAAACGCTTCTGCCAGTGTTCCGTTTAGGCCTAGTAGCAGAGAATGGCACATTGACGGCCCATCATTCGGCGAGAAGATTGCTATTTTGCGTACTGCTTGCCCGACTATTTTTGCAAGCTGTATCGCAGTAATTAATGTAGAAGAGTACAAAGAGCAGGGTTTCTCTGGTAACCCTGCTGGGCCAGTTAGAGGGCTTACCCGTGCTTTTGGCGCAGACTGGCTGGAACAGGCTGCTGGACTATCGGAATGCAACCCCGTATTACGCAGAGTTATGCCCGGAGTGCAAGATCTAGAAGTGGAGCAAGCTCCGGTCGATATGATTGCCGTTGGAGATACTGCCGTCACCCTGCATCGTAGTGCAGACAGAAAGCCTGATGATCCGGAATTTAGTGTCATAGCAAGAGCTCTTTACGACTTACCTCAAGTGGCGTAGTGAGCCTGATTTTCGCCAGACATCATGTACTCCTCTAGGGTCCAGTTAAGTGTAGTGGCGTCAAATACTAGTTTGAAGTAAGTGGATTCGTCCTTGTCCGTTAGCGAGAAGTGGTGCAGCGTAGTAGAACCCTTTTTAGTCTTGTGATAGAAATCCACTTTGCCCAGTCGGTAATCGATACCGTCCCAGGTCAGGATTTCTGGTTTAAATATTTTGTGCTTTTTGGAATATATTGATAGAACCGATACCGGTTCGTTTAGTCCTTCACGCATGGCTCCTCCTTGGTGAGCCTTGAGCTCGGAATGAGTCGAGGTTCATGTCGATGTCCTTTAGAAGCTCACCTATAGATTGCATGCCGGCTTTTCGTCCAGCATCTGCTTTAGCCGAATCCAGTTTAAGTTCTGTTTGTTCTAGAATTTCTGTTTTTTCTTTTGCGACCTCAGTGATTTTTACTCCATTTTCTTCAATAAGTTCACCAAAATAATAGATTTTCATAATTAATACCTCAAATAAGCTAGTTTATAAAGAGAAACGAACAGTTTAACGCTCACACTGCCAACGATTTGAGATCTTTGCGAGATCAATGATTTAGCTAGCTTGCTAGAAGTAGGCGGGAATTTCTCATCCTGGCTACTGATGCTTGAATATAGAGTTTGTAAGGAGGAATCCGCCGATCAAGGCAAAAGCCCTTACACAACTTAGTTATATTCTACACCCACCCAACTAGTACAAATCAAGTTTTTTGGCTAAAAAAAGGTTGTGCTTTTTGCATGCTTTTTAAACTGTTTTCGTGATAAGCTAAAGCAAGATAATGAATGATAGTCCTTACTTTGTATCACGTGCTGATGTGGGCAAGCGCTTCGCAGAGGAGTTATTTAACTTGCGCTATGAAAACACGGCAGTACTAGCTCTGTCGCCCGGAGGAGTTATCATAGGTATAGAAATAGCTAAAAGGCTGCACTCTATCACTGGTTTATTACTG
Organism: bacterium; assembly: GCA_030428125.1. Taxonomy (GTDB): domain Bacteria; phylum Patescibacteriota; class Saccharimonadia; order Saccharimonadales; family SZUA-47; genus JAUIBF01. The sequence goes on from JAUIBF010000001.1 coordinate 456,364, forward strand.
CTGAAACACGTACATGTGCCTGGCGATACTCCATATGGCATGATTGATGATCACGGAGGATTTACAATTGATGGCTCAATTTCTATCGCCGAAGCAAAAGAATTTAAGTCAGAATACAGAAACTCTATAGAGCAGGGCAAAATGGAAGCTGTGCACAAGCTACATGCCATTGGTAACGACGGATACCTACAGCCAAAGTACTTTAACGGCAGAAATGTGATAATAGTAAACGATATATCTATGACCGGCACGTCATTCCAGGCTGCTCTCGATTTCCTGAAGCCTGCGAGTCTAGAGAGCGTAGTTTTAGTAGCCGCTGTTGCCAAAGAACAGTCAGCAGATGTTATGCATCACCTGGGAGACAAAGTACTTATCGCGCATAAAACTGATAAAGATTTCCCCTCTGGACACTACTTCGCCAATGACGAAATACCTGAGTCTAGAGCACTAGAGCGTATGATGAGCCAAGTCATCTTGCAGTGGTAAATGCTATTTATAAAAACCTTCGTCTGAGGTAATTCCATTTTCAAGATCTAGTGGTTCCACATCAATATCAAAATCTTTTAACAGCTCAGAAACTAAGTCGGTGGGCAATCCAATAATCACATCTTTACGGCCTTCTATCTTCTTGATATGAGGTTTCATTAATGGATGTTCGATGGCATAGCCACCAGCTTTATCCAAGGTAGAGCCTGTGGCAGCATACTCAGCAATAAAATCTTCTGAGAGATCATCCACCGTAACAAAAGAGGACTCAGATAAAGCTTTAGAATAGTTTTTAGACTTACAAACGACAGCAACGGAGCAAATTAATTCATGGGTGCGTCCACTAAGAGCGCGTAAACGCACCTTAGCATCTTCTACGCTTTCCGGTTTGCCAATTTGTTTGCCGTCTATTACTACAATCAAATCACTACCGATGACTATGTCGTCGGGGTTATTTTCAGCAACTGCATTCGCTTTACCTAAGCCAAGCTCTTTAGCGACTTCTTCTGCAGACTTTGTATCGTCAAAATATTCTTCAAAATCGCTAGGGATTTGCTCAAACTCTACTCCCATTTGGGTTAGCAGGAATACTCGGCGTGGTGATTGAGAGGCCAAAATAATCTTCATACGTGAAACTATAACAGATATCAGGTATAATAACTCTAGTTCAAAACCAATTTTTTAAACCAAGAACTGGTTCTGTTTGAAAAATTGAGAGCAAGAAGCTTGTTACGATTTCTAGTTTGCATGCTCAAACTTGTTTTGGCATAAAACAGAAATCGAAGCATTACATTTTTGCGAAGGGGAGTAGCTCAGTTGGTAGAGCACCGGTCTCCAAAACCGGGTGTCGCAGGTTCAAGTCCTGTCTCCCCTGCCATAACACTTAAGCTTGCTAGATGACCATATAAAAGTAATAATTGAGTTTTAAGTGAGAGGTTATTAGACATGAGCGATATGCAAGGTGCTGTAGAAGAAGGTTTACCAACTCCTCCCGCAGAAGATGATTCTAGAGAGTGGACTAGCGAATGGGTGCTAAACGAGCATACAAGAACGTGGGAGCGTAGATATTTACATCGTCACTTCAAAACTGGCGCTCTCACCGACACAGAGTTAGTCCATAAAGGACCTATGCATAGACCTGGGGTTTTACGTGACGTTGTACACCTAAACGTTCCGTTAGTGTCTTTGAAATCTCATCCTGACACGCCAGGTGTTATGCCGGAGGAGCATGAAGGTATGTGGATAAGCACAAATCCTGCGTGGCCTGAAATGTCCGTAACTAGCCACCTTGGGTCGTTAGGTCTTGTGGCAGATTTTAAGGGAAGTGTCCCTCCACAGTACGAAGAATTTGATGGCCTTAGTGCTGTCGTAATATTTGCCCGTGATCCGGCAAAAGTTTCCTGAACTAGTCAATCAGAGGTTGCCAAAACACTTAAGCTTGCATAAAGATGCTTCTCTGCAATAATAAATTCATAATGTTAGAATTAGAACAAATTTCAGGTGGACCATGGGCAGTTTGTGTAACTGAATTCGATTCTGGGGGCGTATTAACTGCAGTTCGTGAGAGGGAACCTGGTGTATGGTCGTGTGACACTGAAGGCATACCCTTATCGTACGCAGAAGCAACAAAGAGAGCAGCTCGTTTTAATGCCAGCCTAGAGCAAGACCCAGCTGTAAGAGATCAAGTATTTCTAAGAAGTGCCGGGGGCACTGTGCTGCATTTCGATTCGACTACTTTGGCCGCTTAATCTTAAGTCAAAGTGTGTCAGCTAAGGGGTGCTGTTATTGACATTTATGTGTGATTAATGTTATAATATAGTTATTATGGCACTAGGCAGACGCCCCAGTATCCCACAAGACGTATTCGAAGCGCGTTTAAGCGACGCGTTTAAAGGCTTTGCAGTCGACACAGGCACTATGCCTTCTGTTGACGACGCTATCGCATACGACATTGCACAAGGTAATCAGCCACCATTACCCAGAGCATCAGTATTTAGAAGATTGAACGCTCTCACTGAAGGAAATCCTGAAGTAGACACTTATGGCCTGGCAGTTGCATATGCAGGGCAAATAGGAATTAGATCAGCAGTCCAAGTAGACGGTGAATTCTACGTCCACCAGGCTTCAGTTAGCACCTAGAACTCTGTACTAACCAGAAACCACATTATGTTATATTCAATCCATGCCATTGGATATTGGAGTTGGACTAATGCTAGGCGTGTATCTTAGCGATATTTCGTCGATATCGTACTCGTGGTGTCTAGTTATTGGAGTTGTGTCGACTTTACTACCCGATCTGGACTTCATCTGGACTTACATAACGAAAAACAAAACGGACACTAGACACAGAGACCTGCTTCACTACCCATTGATATTTACACCTATAGTTTTTGCTTTAGGGTTATTAGTCAGCCAGGAAGTAGCAATCGTACTAGCTCTAGGTTCTTTAGCGCACTTTATCCACGATAGCTTTGGGATAGGATTCGGCTTAAAATGGCTTTTTCCTTTTAGGAAGAATTCTTATCTGTTCTTTTTTCAGACAAGTACTCCAAAAAACATCGACATGCCCAAGCCCAAGAAATGGGTATACTCTTGGACCGACACACAACGCAATAAAATGATTGAAAAGTATGGTTACAAGGATTGGATTCGTCATATATATTTCAGGCCCATCCGTTTGGTATTTTTGAATACTCAGTACTGGCAATAGGTATATTTGTAGCAATTATTAATCTGTAGATTTATCGTGATAAAATTGTAGTAACAGTGGCTAAACAGACATATTCAGACACAAACGTAGTTGGCACCTCGTTGATAGTCAGTGTTTCTGACGTTTTATTGAACGTTTTGGTTGGAGTTCTGACAGGCAGTACAGTTGTTTTTGCTCAAAGTTTGCAAGGTATTTCAGACCTGCTTACTGCTGCAGTGCTTTATACGGGAGTGCGTAGGAGTAAACGTAAAGCAGACAAGAAACATCCGCTAGGCTACGGTAGGGAGATATTCTTTTGGGTACTGATTGCCGGTGTTGTAATGTTCATCGGAACAGGTTTCATTACTTTAAACCTAGGCATAGATCAGTTTACTAATCCAGGTGAGATTGATTCAGTTTACATAGCTTTTATTATGTTGACCTTTGGATTTTTGACTAACCTTTATGCTTTCAGGAAAAGCGTTAAACGACTTAGAGGACGGCAAAGAAAGAATATCTGGAGAGTATGGCGTGGATCATCGCTAATCGAAACAAAAGCAACGTTTATTGTGGACTTCCTAGGAACAGCTTCTGCCGCCATCGGTTTGACTGCCTTAGGACTATACGCACTAACTGGAGACGTTAAGTTTGACGGGTTAGGAACAATGTTTGTAGGAATCACTATGATGATTGCTGCTGTGGTGTTAGTTCTAGACGTTAGAGACTTAATCGTCGGAAAAGCTGTTCCAGACAATATAAATCGCAAAATTCGCTCGAGCGCAATGAGCCATAAAGAAGTCGAAGAAATACTAGACCTCAGGACGCTGTACTTGGGTTCAGAGAAACTTTTAGTATTGCTTGAGGTACATATCAACGACCAAATGACTACCAATCAAATAGAGCACCTAATCGATAGGATTAGAGCAAAAATAAGGAAAGAAATCCCTCAGGCTTACCATTTGCAAATAGAAGTCGAAACACCAGACGACGAAATAATAGGCTAGACATATAGCGTTACCTCTTTAAAATACGTCAATTTTCTGCTATAAATAGTTGCAATGACTAACGCTAAGCTAAAAACCAACAAGCCAGTATTGATATTGCTGTACGGCTTTCCTGGCGCTGGCAAGACGCACTTTTCTAATAACATCACCGAGCATCTAGAGTCAGCAGTGGTCCAGAGTGACCGTATTCGAAGCGAACTATTTGAAGAGCCTCGTTACGATGCGCAAGAGAACAGCATCGTTAAACATTTAATGAACTACATGAGCGAAGAGTTTTTGAATGCTGGAGTATCTGTCGTGTATGACATGAACGCAATGCGTAAAGCTCAGAGACACGAACTGCGAGAGATGGCTCGCAAAAAAAGAGCAAAGACGGTTTTAGTTTGGTTCCAGCTAGATGCCGATACGGCATTTCAAAGACTGAACAGCAGAGACCGACGTACGGCTGACGACAAATATGCTATGGACTACACTCAGAACGAGTTTCGAGACTATGCATCACATATGCAGCACCCTGCATCTACAGAAGATTACGTTGTCGTAAGTGGCAAACATACTTTTGGTAGTCAAAAAACGGCATTTTTTAAAAAGCTAATCGAACTTGGATTAATCGATTCTACCTCGGGTCAGTCTAAAGTCGCTAAACCAGGACTCATAAATTTGATTCCTAAAGGTCGTGTGGATATGACCAAAAGAAATATTTCTATACGCTAAAGACAATCTATAGACTGAATGAATCAGTAAATAGATTAGAATATAGATATGGTAAAGAAAGTATATGTCGAGTCTATAGGCTCGGAAGTAACTGTGGCTCGTAGAAAAGGCACCAGAAACCTCAGGCTATCTATTAGAAGCGATGGCCAAATACGGTTATCTATACCGTATGGATTGCCAGAGCGACATGCTGTAAAGTTTTTAGATGATAAATCAGACTGGATTAAAAAGCATGCAAAACCTGCGATAAAACTTTCCCAAGATATGCATATTGGCAAAGCACATCGTTTACGTTTTGAACGAACAAATGACGACTTAATACGAACAAGAATTAAGCAAAACGAAGTTATAGTTAGGGTTCCTGCAAAATACGAAATTAGTGACAACGAAGTTCAGTCAAAAGCGCTTCAAGCGAGTGAGAGGGCGCTAAAGGGTGAAGCAGAAAGACTGTTGCCACAAAGATTAGAGTTCTTGTCTGATAAATACTCAATCAAATACCAGAGCCTGAAAGTTAAAAAACTAAAAAGTCGTTGGGGTTCATGCGATAACCGAAAGAACATAATACTCAACACGTACCTTATGCAGCTTGATTGGAAGCTGATTGATTACGTCATACTTCACGAACTAACTCATACCGAACATCAACACCATCAGTCAGATTTCTGGGATTCACTTAGTAAGATATGCCCGAACTATAAGGAGCTCAGAAAAGAGCTAAAAACTCATCCCACGAACATTTTTGGTACTAACTTTTGACTTAATACCACTTCAGAAGTCATAATACTGCTAATGTCTAGTAAAAAAACTAATGTAAGCACTGATATTGATCATCAGCGGCTTGAAAGCCTTATCAACTCCATGTCAGACGGAGTTATTTCTACTGACGAAAAGGCTAATATCGTTTTGTATAACGGAGCGGCTCTAAATGTGCTGGATGTTAACTCGATACAAAAAGGCGACCCTGTAGACACAGTCCTGAAGCTTACAAATGAGCATGGTGATCCTCTGGACGTAAAACGCATAATTTTAGATGCAAAAACTCAAATTACATCTAGAGATTACAAAATAAAATACTCTGACGGAAGTGTTGTCAGTCTGTACCTTAGCATTTCTCCAGTACACCTGGGATACGGTAAAAAAGGTGAAAAAGGATTTGTATTAATTATTCGTGACATCACTCGCGAAAAATCTCTAGAAGAGGAAAGGGACGAATTTATTAGCGTCATTAGTCATGAACTACGTACACCGATTGCAATCGCTGAAGGCGCAATAGGAAATGCTGAGTTTATACTTGAAAAGTCTGGCGACACAGAAAAGATCAAGGAAGCTCTGGCTAGCGCCCATCAGCAGGCCATTTACCTCGAGGATATGATTAACGACCTATCGACTCTATCCAGAGCAGAGCGAGGTGTTTTAGAAAATAGTGTCGAAGACATTAACGCACATCAGTTCATAGAAAGTCTGCAAGAAATGTACATCAAAGATGCCGAGAAAAAGGGGATACAATTGTATATTGATGTGGATCCAGAACTAGAACTACTACGATCGTCTAAGCTTTATGTACAGGAAATAATGCAAAATTTCATTACCAATGCTATTAAGTACACAGAAGAAGGCAGCGTAACAGTTCACGCTAAAAAGGCTAAGGATGGTGTCGAGTTTGCTGTAAGTGATACAGGTATTGGCATTAGTAAGGGTGATCAGGCCAGAGTGTTTGATAAATTCTTCCGTAGTGAAGATTTCAGAACCCGTTCGCAGAACGGAACTGGATTAGGACTGCATGTAACTCGAAAATTAGCACAAATGGCAAAAGCTCAAATTAACCTATCTAGTGAGCTAGGTAAAGGCTCTACCTTTACCATCTATTTCCCGAACTTAAATTAGCTATTTTCTGGTAGCCCAGATAGCTGTGTAGTCAAACGCACCACACGCCAGATTGGTTACAGCTGCCTCTATTGGGCTTGATGCAGAAGCCGTAAAAGCAACATGGTTAAATGCGTTCATGCTTAGCAGCCCATATCTTCCAATTAGTCTCGTGTTAACTCTGCTCAATATACCTGGAGCTTCTGGGGCGTTAACAGGCTCTATGGGAGCCTGAGCATCCAGGGTATTGTTTGCAGTGTTCAACTCTGCAGTACTCATAATACTACATTATATCATAGTTGTACGTTATTGTCAATCTACAGCTTTTACTACAACGTGTTGCGATTTTGTATTACGACTACCTATTCATGCGTCAGATAAATGAAATTATGTAAGGGGTACATTTTTACTATTTGTTGTGTGTATCTAAACTAAGGTCTACGTACATTAATGATTCAGGGGTATTATTTTGCAAGATATGTTCTATCGTGTCCTGTTGGGCATGCTTTCGTTCTATAATCATATCAATAGCTCCAACTGTAACCCCTAATAAAAAAGAACCTGCCGCGATCGGTACGTTCACCTTTTCATCATCGATGATCCAATCCATAACTTCATAAATGCAAGGCACAAAAGTGGCCTTTTCTGCTACGGACAAACTTATTTTTGAAGCCAAACCTCTCATATTAAACTATTATACACTTAAAGTGAGTTTTCGTCAATTCTACAGCTTGGGTAGAGTCTTTTCGACCTTGTACATTGGGAGACAGATGTTTCGGTCTTTCCACATAACTACACCAAACTCATATGCAAGCATTGATCTTATCAAGATAAACCATTCTTCAAAGAGAAGGAATGGCAACGTAACTAACCCAAATAGCCAAGTTCTGTAGACAGTTATAAAGCTAATATACGTGTTAATTAATACCAAGATACTCATAGAAACAATTGATACTAGCAGTATTCTACTATTGTCGGTAACTATTCCATTAATTATACCTACGATCGGCGTGAAAAACACTGTAACTTCTGCAACTAATAGCACTGGTACTAGTTCTATTCGGCGCTTGGCCTGTGGGTACCTAGTTCGAATAGCCGTATTGTACTGTTCTCGGGCAGGCTTAACGCTAACTATTCCTAACCTGTTACCAGACATAATGAAGCTGAATTTGGATTTCAGACGCTTCGCAAAGTGTGCTTCTGGCTGAACTGACTTACGAAAACTATCGAACTCTCCTAGCTTTTTAAGGCTAGCTGACCTAATGGCCCAACAAGTACTTAACACAGGGGGTCTGCCCCCTAAAAACCTAGGAACGCTGAGCTCCCACCAGTACCTAAGAGGCTGTATAAAGACCGACAGCTCACTGTTAAAACTACGTCTAGGTAGCACGCTCAACATATCACTGCCTTCCTGCATAGTATTAACTATTTGTTGAACGCTGTTTTTGGAAAACCTGACATCAACGCCTGTAAAGATAATTATCTCTCCTTTGGCTTCGTCAAATAGTTTATTCATTGCCTGATTCTTTGCCAGCCAGTCATCGTCAGGCTCCGTCCCACTAACAAAACGAACACCTTTATGCGCATATTCTTTAATGATGGCTGGAGTTTTGTCGTGGGAGCAATCATCCAAAACTAGTATTTCCAATTTAGAATAGTTTGAATCAAGCATTGATTCTATACATTCTGGTAAGTCTTGTGTTTCATTCCTCGCTGGGATGCATATAGAGACAGTTGGTTGCTTCAAATCATTGGTGACCGATAATTTCCTGGGGCGCCATTTTACAGATGAATAAATTGTGCTTAACAACAGGACTAACGAGCCTGCTAAAGATAAATATAGAATTATTTCTAAATTTATAAAGTTTATTTCAGAAACCGAAACGTAAAGTAGTGCTGAAGTAACCAACAATAAGTACAGCGATGATCGCTTGTATTTTTCTTGCAATTCTTTAGCGTTCATTCTGCCTATCGCGATTCGTGACACGTTAAAAATACGGAAAATTGAAATAAACGCGAATACTCCATTTATAAAACTTGGGTAGTTAAAGAACAATATAGTTGTTGTGAAACTAGTAAAAACAACACTTAATAACGCAAAAAACTTGGAAGAGTCTAGATTTCGTTTAGTGATTGGTATTAAGAGTAATTCCAATAGTAAGCTCACACCAACTAATGCAACAATCATGACATAGCTCATTAATAGAACTCTACCATAAGCGTGTTCATTAGTTCTATATTGACCTTATAGCTTTTCAACTGTTATAATGTGCCTATTGACTGCTTGAGGAAACTCAAGCTTTTTAAATTGGGAGACATACGAAGTGGCAAAAAAAGAAGCCAAAGATAGCAAGAAGCCTAAAAAGGAAGAAGCTAAGAAGAAATCATCAATGCGTGAAAGCGCTGCTAAATCACGTGAGGCTGCAAACAAACCTAAACGTGTACGTAAAGCAGCAACAGCGGCTACTAAGCCCGTTGGGAAAGCAGGAAAAGTTCTAACTACTGAATACCATTTGTTTGACAATAAAAAGCAAGGGTTTTTCACGAAAAGTCGTTCATTCACACCGAAATACTTCAGAGAATCTGCCAAAGAGCTTAAGAATGTTACCTGGCCAGGGCGCAAAGAGACTTGGCGATTGGTATTTGCAGTGTTTGTGTTCGCCATAGTAATGGGAACATTTATCGCTGTACTTGATTACGGACTAGAAAAAATATTAAGAGAGGTAATACTTTAATGAGCAAAAGATACGACACCAGTCGTAGCTGGTATGCAATCCACACCTACAGTGGATACGAAGAAAAAGTCGCGGAATCTATTAGACAACGTGCGGACAGCTTAGATATGAAGGACAAGATCTTTCAAGTCTTAGTCCCTAAAGAAAAAATGATCGAGATCAAAAACGGTAAGCGAAAAGTTGTTGAGAAGAAGATTTTTCAGGGTTACGTACTTGTCGAAATGAAACTGTCGGAAGACGCTTGGTACATCGTGCGAAACACACCTTCTGTAACAGGCTTTGTTGGAACAGGAAACGATCCATCACCAGTTAGCGATGACGAGATAGAAAAAATCATGAAGCGAATGGGCAAAGAAGAACCTAAGCACAAAATCGACTTTGCTGTTGGCGAAATTGTTAATATCATCGATGGTCCATTCAAAGGATTCGATGGCTCCATCAATGAGATAGATGAAGCTAAAGGTAAGCTTAAGGTTCTAGTGAACATGTTCGGACGTGAAACTCCAGTTGAGCTAGACGGACTTCAGGTTAAGAAAACTTAAAAATACTTATAGTTGTTAATTAGACATTGCAAGAAATCGGCAATGTCTTTTTAATATGATTCAAATGGGAGAGGCGCAAACAGAAAGAGCTGTTGTTGAGAGAGATGCCGCATCACTTGTGGTTATTTTAACGTCTCTAGATCCTAATGCTGAAAACCCAGTAGCAATGTTACTAGCAAAATCTGGTTTACATGTAGGACAAGAACCTTACTCCGATTGGGTACTAGGTGATTTTGATCCTACAGCTAATGACAGTAAGGAATTGTTAAGTTTAGCAGGTGAAGCAGGAATAGTTCAGAGGAACGCCTTAAGAGGTTTAGCATATTTTGGATGTAGAGATCGTGCAAGAGTTGCGGTAATAGATGATTTGTTTGAAGAACGAGAAGCAGGTTCTGCTGCTGCGCATAAAGCACTACTGAAATATTGTGGGGTAGAAAGACCTACTTACGACAATTTAGTAGGTCGTGCTTGGCACTACAGTGCTTTGGAAGACACCATAAGAAGTAATGTTGCATATCAGTTAGCCGGAGTTGACCCTGCGAATCTACGAGACGATAGTCGCTAGACTAAAAGCGTTAAATGTAGTAAAATAGACAAGTTACGCACCTAAATTAGTAAAGAGAGCTTCTAACTCTTTACAAATTAGAGGAGATTACTTAAATGGCAAAGCCAAAAGTAACAGCAAATCTTAAAATGAAACTACGTGGTGGTCAGGCGTCTGCAGCACCTCCTGTTGGTAGTACTCTGGGTCAGTACGGTGTAAACATGATGGATTTCATTACACCATTTAACGAAGAAACTAAAGACATGATGGGACAGGATATTACTGTTCATATTGCTATACACGAAGACCGTACAATGTCTTGGCGAGTCGTGGGAACACCTACAGACGTACTTATTCTGGCTGCATTGGGTGAAAAGAAGGGTTCAGGACGACCTAATACCGAGAAGCTAACTAAAAAGCTTACAGATGCACAAGTTACCGAAATCGCTGAAAAGAAAATGGAAGATATGAATACCAACCGACTAGATTCTGTAAAGAAAATGGTGGCTGGAACTGCACGAAGCATGGGAATCGAAGTAGAGGCTTAATCTAAGGTACAAGAGGCATCTTGAATGGGTGAAAAATTTTCCGGAAATTCCGAAGAAAAGCGCGAAGATAAGAAAGAAGCTGATTTTAATAAAATCGAGCGACTTAAAGAGAACCTAATGAAGTTAGAGAAAAGTGCTATCGATAAAGTCGATGAAGGCACGCAAGCTGTAAGAGGTTCTATTCGCGCAATGGGATTCGGAATTACTCCTCTGAATGATGATGACGAGGATGACGAATAGTTCGCTTGTTAAGACCCACTAATCTTGTTAAGATTTATTTGTAATTTTAAACAGGAAAATATAAATGAGCGATGTAATAAATGAGGGAATGCTTGACTTGGCATTTTATGAAGATTTAGATTCTTTGGACAGGGCATATTTCGAGTACTTTGGATTTTTAGTAGACGAAATAATCGATACTGATCCAATACCGCAAACTGTTGATGAACAAGAGCTAGTGTGGGAAGTTATCGACGAATTGATGATTGCTCGACAGACGGAAATGGGTAACTACCATTCGGTTCAAGTTCTTGAGTCTTACAGTTAAATATTATATAATGCAACAACAATTAAAGTTGTGGGAGGCGAAGTTTAAGTAGCCGAATGCACCACGAAAGGAATAACTTATGGCCAAAAAGGCTGATTTACTAGCTGAAGCTAAAAAACTAAAGCTAGAAGTAACTGAAAAAAATACTATTGCAGATATTGAAGCAGCTATTGCTGGTGTTGCAAAAGTGCAAGAAAAAGCAGAAGAACCTGCTAAAGAAGATAAGACTGTAGCAAAAGCTGGTAAAAGAAGCGCAAAAGCTATTGCTGAAGCCGAAGAAAAGGCCGAAAAAGAAGAACGAAAAGCTAACAAGTCTGAAGAAGAAGCTAAGCCAGTAAAGCCGGCTTATGTACAGAATACGCGTTCTAAGCTAGAACGTTCTGGTAAGAAATACAGAGAAGCAGCAAAACTAGTCGAAAAAGATACAGAATACAGCATTAAAGACGCCGTTGATTTAGCCGTTAAGACATCTTCAACTAAGTTTGATAGCACTGTAGAACTACACATTAGACTTAATGTTGATCCTAAACAAGCAGACCAAAACATTCGTGAAAACATCGTATTGCCTGCAGGTACCGGTAAAAGTGTCAAGGTTGCAGTATTCGGTGAAGCTGATGACGTTGCAGCTGCTAAAAAAGCAGGCGCCGATATCGCGGGAGCTGATGAATTCTTGCAACAACTAGATAAAGGTGTGATTGACTTCGACGTACTTGTAGCAACCCCTGCTGTAATGGCAAAACTTGGTAAATACGCACGCGTACTGGGGCCAAAAGGACTAATGCCTAACCCTAAGAGTGGAACTGTTACAAAAGATGTAGCTAAGGCTGTAGAACAAGCTAAAGCTGGTAAAGTTGAATACCGTGTTGACGAAACTGGAATCATTCACCTAGGCGTTGGTAAAGTCAGTTTCGGTGCAGACAAGCTATTCGAAAACGTTCAAGCAGTGTTCGCTAGCGTTAAGGGTGCTAAACCATCAAGTCTAAAAGGTAATTACGTAAACACTATTTACGTGACAACTACAATGGGCCCAAGCATCAAAGTTATAGCTTCAGAGCTTTAATTAGATAAAACGATACAAAAAAGACCTGAGAAATCCGGTCTTTTTTGTATGTTAAGCTTTATTCATGCCACATATTCACGAGCTTTATGATTTCACGACAAGCGCATTTGTGATTCATCCTAGTGAAAAGAAGCTATTGTTACTATTTCATAAAAAACTTCAGAAATGGCTACAGCCAGGTGGTCATGTTGAACTAAACGAAAATCCACTTCAAGCCCTACATCATGAACTGGAAGAAGAGACAGGATTGACGCCAAACGATTACGTGATTATTGAGCCGTCCGAAAGCCCAGATATCAGTGGCGGAAATATTAAACTGCCTTTGCCTTTCTATTTTAATGAACACCCAATGGGCAACATGCCATCACACAAACATATAGATATTTGCTATTTGGCAAAGTCGAATACCGTAAAACTTACAGACAACCCAGACGGAGCTACAGCCATTAGCTGGTTTGACGAGAAGGAAATCACTCAACTGTATGAAAAAGGCGAAATGTTTAAAGACACTTTAGAGATCTGCCAGTGGATATTCGAAAAGCATTTGTAAAAACTACGTCGTTTTTTATTGTGCTTATGGTTGTTTGGTCGCCCTAAGCAGACTAAACTATTAACTAGTTATGGATGAGGGTAGCTCGCAAGCTTTCACTCCACCTTCAATGCCCCCGTCGAAAGACAAGCATGCAGAAGGTGATGGAGTTTTTAGCAACACACAAATTAAGAGCGCTATATTAAGCGGCCATATTGTTTTCCATCCCTACGTTGAGGAGCATATTGCTGGCAGTAGCGTCGATGTGACATTGGGTCACTGGTATTACCGTACAGAAAGAAATTCTAATGGTGGATTTTATAACCCGTTTGACGAGAATGATGTAGCAAAACACTTCGACGGACCACAAGCAGCGGAGATACATCATACTTGGGCAGAAAAAAATGGACGAAGATTATTTTCAGGCATTCCCGAGGACCATCCGATTATTGTTTTGGGCCCAGGCGAAAGAATACTTGCCCACACACATGAGTTTATAGGTATTCGGCCACCAGGAACTAGCACGATGCAAGCTAGAAGCACGTGGGGCAGAAATGGTGTTGCGGTATGTTTAGATGCAGGATGGGGTGACCCAGGATACATCAATCGTTGGACGATGGAGATTTATAATATGAACCAGCACCACTCAGTCGTACTGCCCGTTGGAGAACGCATAGCTCAGATAGTCTTTTACCACACTGGGCCTGTCGACGGTCAATACAAGAAACTAAGTGGAAAATATCAGGTAGATAACGACGCAGATTTGACAAAGCTAATGAGAGATTGGCGACCTGAGCACATGCTCCCAAGAGGTTTCAAGGACTCTCGCAGAAAGCCTATTGACCTATGATTCTTCGTGGACTAGAGAATATACCTACGGATAGCGCACTGGAAACTGACCTTCGTGTGTATGGACAGCTGCACTCAATAGACAGTTTGCGTGAACCATTACAAAACAGTGTTCATGGCGTCAATCTAGCAAACCTAAAACCTAGATTCAGTTTCTATTGGCAAAAATACTGGCCTGATTTTGCAAAGTTTGCAGAGTTGTATGGACCTGATGTGGACCCGGTGCAACACGGCCCGTACCAAGCTAGGACTATCGCCATACCAATGGTAGATGCTCAACGTAGCGCTGGACTATCTGGATTGTCAGGAAGAACTGGAGAGGCATTTGTTGCGCACACAGTTCAGCACGATGACCATGAAGGTACAGAAGCAAAAAATAGAGGTTCTGACAGAGACAGGCAATACATAGACAGGACAGCTCAACACGAACACGATGAATTTGAGCTATGGAAGGACATCCACAGAGAGCTATTCGGAGAAGAAGCTTCAAGGACTCAAATATGGCATGCTACAAGATTTGAACACGGCAATGGATTTGCTGGCACGCTATTTGGCACAAAAGAATTCATTGGGTATCTAGCAACAGGAATTCAAAGTATTCACATAGCCATGGAGGAGCCTGCACTGTTAGATATTGAGCGTGAAGGCGCCTGGGAAATGGGACGCAGGGTTGTTGCACATCATTATCAAAACGTAGCACCAAGTAGGGAAGTCATTGCCTACTCAGATACGGCTTTGTCTCACGGAGATGAGGCAATTAGAGCAATCACTGACCATTTCGACGTAAGTAGAGAGGAGTTATTTGCAAGTGAAGTCAGAAGAATTTAAAGGTAGATTTTTTGTAATTGAGGGAACTGATGCTTCGGGTAAGACAACCCAGTTCAACCTTCTAACTGAGAGGCTACTAAACGAAGGTTACGATGTAGTTACGTTTGATTTTCCTCAGTATGATAATGATTCTAGTTTCTTTGTGCGTGAATACTTGGGTGGTAAGTATGGAACTGCTGACGAGGTTGGACCCTATACAGCAAGTGTGTTTTATGCCCTGGATAGATTTGCCGCAAAAGATGCTATAAAAGAAGCATTAGATGCAGGTAAAATCGTACTCTCTAATAGATTCACAGGCAGCAATATGGCGCACCAGGGAACTAAATTCACTAACGCAGAACAACGCAGAGGGTTCTTCATCTGGGAAGACAATTTAGAATTTCAAATGCTGGGAATTCCTAGACCAACGGCTAGCATCGTTCTCCGTGTAGATGCTCAAACTAGCATGCAATTAATTGAGCTGAGGGCTGAAAAAGAAGGACGAGAAAAAGACATTCATGAAGCTGACCAGTCACACCTGGAGCGCTCTGTTGAGGTTTATGACGACCTTTGCGCTTTGTTTCCAAAAGATTTTTTGCGGGTAGATTGCGTTCGTAGCAAGAAGCTAATGACACGTCATCAAGTTCATGACATTGTCTGGAGCTCTGTCGAAAGATTATTGCCTAAAGCTACGAAAGAAAAAGGCACGTTAGTAAAGGGTTCCGATAATCAAAAAGAATTGGTCGCAAAGAATTCTGACGGCGTTAATTACATTACAGATGCCGGCAAAGAATTCCTGAAGGATGCCGTAACTACTACCGAAGGCAATGTTTATGCATTCAGCGATCAAATGAGCCCAATAACCATCGCTGCTGCTATGGCACGATTAAGTCGTAGAGCGGATGATATGCGCATCACTATATTGGACGAGTTCTCAAGCAGTACAAGTAAAAAAGATGAAAAACTATTGCAGCGAGTCATTACTGCTTACGGAGACGATTCGGTTCAGCAACTCGTAGGTCAGCACGTAGTGGTTGAGGGTGCATCTAACTTGCTTACTAAAAAACTAGAGTGGGGACGACTAGCGAGTTACCTAGAGCAGTCTACAAGATACATATTCTTTGATCAAAAAGATGAACAGGGAAGGTATAAATATGTAACTCCAAGCAACCTAAAAGGTAATGCCTTGCAAAGTTACGTAGAAATAATGGACGAAATATTTGATACATATTCTGTAATGGTCCGAGAACTAACCGACTATGTCCGTAAAAACTCAAAAACCCCTAAAGCAGAGCAGGATGTTGCATGGAAAGGTGCAACCAAAGCCCAAGCATGTGATGCAATACGACCTGTTCTGCCAGTAGCTACTAAATCTACCGTGGGAATATTTGCATCAGGACAAGCACTGGAAAGCTTGATAATGCATCTTCTGAGCGATGAATTGTCAGAATCTAAAGAAACTGGACAGAAAATGCTTGAAGAAAGCAGGAAAGTCCTTAGCACGTTCTTAGAGCGCGCTGACAAACCAGAACGTGGAGGCGCTGCCATTGCGTACCGTGCAAACACCAGAGAAGCCACTCGAGACTTAGCTGAAGCATACTTACCTGAAAACCATTCTGCCGAGTCAAAGCCTGTGGATCTAGTTTCATATTGGCCTAGAAACGAGATGGATTTAGTCGCCGACATGCTTTATGAATACAGCAGCTTACCACTCAGAGATATACAGAGAAGCGTTGAAAGCTGGGATTTCGATAAAAAAGAGCAAGTATTTAAATCATACATAGGAGAAAGATTAAACCGTCGGCATAAACCAGGTAGAGCTTTAGAGAAAGCGCACTATAGTTGGGATTTAGTCTGTGATTACGGTATCTTCAGAGATCTGCAAAGACATCGAATGGTTGACGATTTACAGTGGCAACAGTTAACTCCTAGGTACGGATACGATATCCCTGAACTGGTTGAAGAAGCAGGGCTAACGGAAAGTTATCAGCATTGTTTTGATAAATCACTAGAGCTATATAGCATTTTGACTGAATCAGGATACGATAACGAAGCACAGTATGCTACATTGTTAGGCCATAAAATGCGTTGGAAGATTACGTATAACGCTAGGCAGG
This sequence comes from bacterium, assembly GCA_030428125.1. Classification (GTDB taxonomy): domain Bacteria; phylum Patescibacteriota; class Saccharimonadia; order Saccharimonadales; family SZUA-47; genus JAUIBF01. Next base: position 473,398 of record JAUIBF010000001.1, read on the forward strand.
CTTTCCATTTCCACGAACTACGAACAACTCCTCACGGTCACCCTGGATATCGTAAATTGGTAAAGCAAATGCACGATGTGGTGTGTCAGGTACACCCATTAATCGGGCAGGCTATGAAGTTTGTTAATCAAGATGAAGACCCTGAATTAACTCGTCTTGCTGCAGAGCGCTACACGCAGTTTAAGCTAGAGAAGTTGAACTAAAACTGCAACGTGGCATTTGGTTCGCCAACTACGACTGTCCTCATTAATGGTAGGTTGCCAATTCTTGCTCCCAAGCCAGCAATTTCTTGCCCAGTCAGCTCTGATACTGACTCCACAGGCTGAAATGCTACTAAGGTTTGAATCATATCTAGATCAACGACATCACCTGGAATAATGTCTCCAAGATTATCTCCTGAGTAGCCAAGAGCATTCATAAGTGCTATGTTCGTGGGTGATTCCCGAATTCTAACCTCATCAAAACTAGTAGTTTCTGCGTCTAATAGTGGCAGGTACTTGACTCTGTTTCCGTGTATAAAATCCCCTAGAGTTACATCTGCGATATCGCGTCCTTTTTCGGTCAAAGGCGCCTCGGGTTCTGAAGCCACCAACTCCCTAAATAGTAAACGCTCCTCATCCGCACTAGTCGTGTGACTATGTACTACCCTATCCAACAGAGCATTAAAATTCTTACTCATACCATAGTTCATAATATCACATTTTAAGCATAAAAGCAATAGCATGTGGCGCAAAGTGCTTGACACTCGTGTTGATAGTAGTATTCTAAAAAGTGATGTTTAAATCATATGCAACAATTATTAAGAATATTGTCCTCGTTATTCCGATGGGAGGTTCTTTTGCGTATGAGTTGAAGCATTATAGATAACAGCAATCCGAACCGACGACCTTAAGCCTTCGACTCATCAGTCGAAGTTTTTTAATTTAAGGAGATAATAAAAATGACAACTTTAGAGATGAGACCAGATGAGGCATCGTTTGCTGTTGAAGCGGCACCGACGGCACAGCATGCTGACGCATTAGACCAAGCAGGTGTACTTAAAAGAAGTTTGCAGTGGGTAGCCGCCCTAACATTGCTAGGACACTACCCTCCAACTTCAAGCAGTAGAGAATTAGTACACTCACCGCAAATGGCACAAACAACTGGTGTAGCATACGCTAACTCAATACCTGACCGGAGGTCACCCCTCGAGTAGAGATGCTATAAATCCCACCTTTGCAATGCAGCCTGCAGAAGTTAGCTGGAATAAATGGAGACGACACTATGAATAAGCCCGGAAGCCGACATAACATTTGTGGAATAGATTCTATATACGGTGGTAGCATGTACAAAGAACCTGGAGATCATCCTGGGATGGACGTTTATGATGCTCGTGACGGAACCAATACCTGGATGGATCGTCAAATTGCAATAGTAACTGGAGCTGGGACTTTAACAGTTGAACAAGAAGTAGACGGCTAGATTCTCATAATTAATTTTGTCGTGTTTATATTATATAGTATGTTTTATGATCGTTAATCTGAATCGAAATGGTTTTGGGCTACAATACGGAGTTAGGTTTGATGAAGAACCACTAATTAACAGTTTTTGGTTTGACTATGCCGATGATTACTTAGAGCATTTAACGTCTGTAGGACCAATGGTCATAGGTGGAGAACCCGGTGCAGGCAAAAGTCATATTGCAAACGATATTTTAGTTGCCGCTCACGATGCCAATAAGGCGTTTCTAATGATAGCGTGCCATATTAATGGCGGCAACTTAAAGGGTCGAGACCAGACTATAGAATCATTACAGACAGCTCAAGAGCTAGGTGATGAAGCCGTTGTAGTATTTGATAATTTTGATTTTGCAGTTTATACAGGAGCCGTAAAAAGACGAAAAAGCAACGCTAAAGTTGCAGAGTACTGTGATTTTGTGACAACTGCTGCTCAACAATGTGCTGATGCTGGATGTGGTGTTTTAGCGACTACACATACAGATGAATGGAGGAAGAATCATTCCGATGCACCTGTCGAAGTGTTTGATAAGTTTCATTGCACCGTAGATAAATTAAAAGGCTTTCAAGAATTTTTCGGGAATATATCAGTCGATAATGCAATAAGAATTTTAATTGGACGTGGTTTGAGTCCTGAGGACGCAAATTTTATAGCTCTAGAACTAGAAAAACAAGGAGGTCTATATTTCCGACAGGCCTACCATATTGATCCTAATAAAGTAGCAAGAAATGGAATTATTGATGCTATGCAAGACGTAGTAGATTTAAAAAACAAAAAAATAGCAGGCGGGGCTTAGTTAGCTCGATATAAGATTGTAATTACCTATCAGAGGTGCTATAATTACATCTGTTACCGAAGACAGTAGCTGGAGAAATCCTTAATCGCGCTACCGAGGATAATAAAGAGATTTATTGTTTTTGAGCACTAAGACGCTACTTCGGAAGAAGTAGTTTTTTAATACTCGGTAACAAATATCAATAACTGGTCGATATTATTGATCAAAATAATGCACAGAAAAAGGGAAACCAAATGGCATTAACCAAAGATAAGAAACAAGAAATCGTTAAGGAACTAGCTGATTTATTAGCAAGTTCTAAGATGACTGTTGTCGCTAAGTACGAAGGTACTACCGTTAAAGCAATGCAGGAACTTCGCTCAAACGCTGAAGAAAACGGCACAAGCATCAAGGTTGTAAAAAACCGACTTGTCCGTAAAGCATTTGAAGCTACCGACTCTCACAAGGAAAGCGATACAGCTGACCTAGAAGGTATGCTTATGTACGCATTCAACGCTGACGACGAAGTGGCTCCAGCTCAAGTTATCAAAAACATGAGCAAGAGCGAACCACAACTGGAGTTTGTGTGTGCATACGACAATAGCGGTAATTTCTTAAGTGCAGAGGATGTGAAAGCACTAGCTGATCTACCTAGCCGTGAAGAAATGATTGCAACAGTTATTAACACCTTGAAATCACCTGTTAACAATGTTGTTAGCGGACTTTCAGGTAACCTACACGGCCTGCTAGATGCAGTTGCCGTTAAAGCAAATTAATTCAATTAAGAAAGGAAGTTTCGTTATTTAGGGAAAAAGAACAGACAGAACAGACGATTTATTCGGCTGTCCTGCTCGTCGAGAAAAAACCGTAGGTTTTGTCTTGAATAGCGAAGCGATTAAAATTATGGCAGATGTTAAAAAACTTGCTGAAAGCTTAACAAAGCTAAGTGTTTTGGAAGTAAAAGAACTTCAAGACATTCTAAAAGATGAATATGGTATCGAACCAGCAGCAGCTGCAGCAGTTGTTGCAGGTCCAGCAGCTGGTGGAGACGCTGGTGCAGCAGAAGAAGAGAAGAGCGAATACGACGTTGTTCTTAAAGATGCAGGCGCACAAAAAGTAGCTGTTATCAAGGCAGTAAAAGACGTAACAGGTCTAGGTCTTGGTGAAGCAAAAGCTATCGTTGATGGTGCACCAAAACCAGTTCTAGAAAAAGCTGCAAAAGAAGATGCAGAAAACGCCAAAAAAGCTCTAGAAGAAGCTGGCGCAACAGTAGAACTTTCTTAATAGCATAACTACTTGCAAATTAATAACCACTCCCAGGGGTGGTTATTTTTTTGTGATTTATCCACAGTTTTTACTTAACTCTTTGACAATGTAATCTTGACGTGTTACTGTCAAGAGGATTATATAAATCGCGAGTAAAAGAGAAACAAAGACAGAGGCGAGACATGTCGGAGTTACCAGACAAACAAGCAAAGAGATTAAAGGCATTAATAGAAGAGGCTGAGACCTCGCTAGGTGCTGCTAAAGAATTATTGATTAGCCTAGTAGGTGATGATCCTGTAGTTACTAACGCGGTAAAAGATGAAAACATTGGTAAAGTTATCGAAGGCGTTTTCGATGGTCAAAATATGGCAGGTGGCGACGGCAAAATGTATCCGGTTCCTGCTAATTACGCCTCCAAGTCCAAATTGGTTCAAGGAGATATTCTAAAACTGACAATCGCAGAAGACGGATCGTTCTTGTATAAGCAAATCGGCCCTATCCCTCGTAAACAAGTTGTTGGAACATTATCTCAAAAAGAGGGTCACTACCTAGTTACAGTTGGCAAGAAAGAATACCGGGTATTGTTAGCAAGCGTTACTTATTTCAAAGCAAAGCCTGGCGACCAGGTAAGCATCAATATCCCAGATGACGATTCGGTGGACGTAGAATGGGCAGCACTAGAAGCCGCATTGTAGTATCACTTTCGGTTGTAGCTGTAGCAGTGGTTATAGCTGTATTAGCGTTATTCATACCGTACAACACAGAAACTTTCAGTGCTACTTGCGCTGATGACGACCACTATAATGAAATAAAAAAGAGATACAGTTTACTTAAGAATACTAAGCCAAACTATCCTAGGATAAAGGAACTCTCTACGACGACTAGTCGATGCTTAAACCCACAGTTCATAACCATAAAGCATTATGTGATTTAGCATAAGCTATATAGCGTGTGATAAAAATCACTTTACACCACATCTAGCGCAGAGTACTATATATTTAGTTCACCGAGAGGCGAATTAGCAAGGAGTCCTCCGGGGCACACCGGCGAACAAAGGAGAGCCCGTCAAACGGCTCTTTTTTGTTTTCTATGAGACAAACAGTTCGTGTTTCTCATCGCTCATCGGCATAGCCGACCATAAATGGCAAGCTGAGCAAGCTCTTTTCCCTAAGCTTAACTAGAAAAACCTGCAGTCCAACATGTAAACTAAATTGATGGCGAAGTTGTTTTTCAGGTATGGGGCAATGAACAGTGGTAAATCTACTGCTCTGATGCAAGTTGCTCACAATTATGAAGAGCGAGGGATGAATGTTTTGCTAGTAAAAGCCAAGGTGGATTCTAAAGGTGATAACAAAGTTATATCTAGACTTGGAATAGAAAGAAAAGTAGATATCTTGGCTAGTAAGCAGGTAAATCTCTACCATACAATTAAGCAGTGGAACAAAGATGTAGAAAAGGTATCGTGTGTTTTAGTCGACGAAGCGCAATTTTTAGAACCGACACACATTGATCAATTGTTTAACTTGACCGTTTACGATAACATTCCGGTGATAGCATACGGTCTGCGTTCTGATTTCCAAACTCAGTTATTCCCTGGCAGTCAACGTCTATTTGCACTCGCTCATTCTATTGAGGAGCTCAAAACTATCTGCAGATGTGGCAGAAAAGCCATGCTCAATGCACGTAAAGTTGATGATGTATTTGTATTTACCGGCTCTCAGGTAGCTATAGACGGTGCAAGCAGTACAACTTACGAAAGCCTATGTGGAAATTGCTATTTTGAAGAGTTAGAAAAAGCACATGGTTAAACCACTTACCTCTGTTAAGATTCAATTATGATGAATTTACACAGAACAGCAGAGGTTCCGCAGTGGGATCTCGTAGAGCCACACGAAAGAAATAAGTGGCAAATACGTGCAGCCGAAACAAATGGCTGGGATACCCCTGCAAATAGAATTTCTGCACTTGGTCTAGCTTCGACATTAACCGGTTTGTTTCTTACAACTAGAAAGGGTGTAATCCCGAAAGTTGCAGGAGTAGGCTTGGTAGGTATTGGTAGATGGCAAGATATACGTGATGGAAAAAAAGCGGAAGAAACTGGCACTAAAAGCCCAACGGGTGAAGCTGTAGACGCTGCTATTGATAAAGTAGGATTAGCAGCTGCACTTGCATCGAACTTTGTCTCCAAAGCTGTCCCTACAGCAGAGATGGCTGCCCACGGTGCACAACAATTAATAGGGAATGTTCTACTTACTACTATTGCGAAAGTACGCGGTAATGAAATTCACCCAGGCTTTCTAGGTAAATCTGGAACTGGACTTTTGTGGCTATCTCTAGGTTCTCATCTAAGTGCGCTTGCTGCTCAAGAAGCCGGATTTGATGACGCTGCTGAAAAGTTTCGTACAGCTGGTACAAGGTTTGGTGGAGCAGCATTAGCATTAAATACTGCTGGAATGGTAGTTGATTACATACCTGCAGCTTTTGGCTCGGGAGGTATGACTGAAGCCCAAGAAACAGCCATGATACAAGGCGCAATTAGTGAACGTGGCCTTTGCACTTAACGTTGTTTATTAAAAACTACTATTAACTATCCCCGTTTGTCATAATGTTAGGACGATGGGGAAGGCTCTATACCGGAAGTACCGGTCTAAAACACTGGATGAAGTAGTCGGTCAAAAACATATAACTGACACTCTAAATAATGCGTTAAAGAAAGACGCTATTTCTCATGCCTATTTATTTACTGGTCCCAGAGGAGTTGGAAAAACTTCTGTAGCTAGGATTTTGGCTCATGAGATTAACGGTTTACCTTATGACGAGGAATCTACACACCTAGACATAATTGAAATTGATGCTGCCAGCAACCGCCGTATCGACGAAATACGTGATTTGCGTGACAAAGTTCATATCGCACCTACGAGCGCAAAGTATAAGGTATACATTATAGACGAAGTTCACATGCTTACTCGTGAGGCATTTAACGCGCTTCTGAAGACACTCGAGGAGCCACCGGAACACGCAGTATTTATCTTGGCTACCACTGAAGCACACAAGGTACCAGAAACAATTATCAGTCGCACGCAGCAATTCAGTTTCAAGCCGATTGATAATGAACACGCCGTATTGCATTTACGCATGATTGCAGACAAAGAAAACTTAGACATCAGCGATAAAGCTCTGTCCTTAATAGCTAGGCACGGAGGGGGAAGTTTCCGCGACAGTATAAGCATGCTAGACCAACTTGCTGGATTATCAGAAAAATCAATTGACGATAAAGAAGTGGCTCAACTTCTTGGAGTTCCCGACGACGAATTATTAGACAGCTTGATAGGCCATGTCTCAGATGGTGAAGTCGAAAACTTGTTCTTGGCCGTAACTAAGCTTCGAGAACACGGCGCTTCTCCGAGTAATATTTCGCAGAGACTAATTGAGAAACTTAGAGCTGGTGTCATGAACAATAACTTAACGATGTCGAATACTAAAGCAATTAAACTAATGAAAGACCTGCTCGGCTATACCGGTGCTCACAGTTCGTTTGAAGCAATTGAAATTGCACTACTCGACGCTGTGGAATTTTCTGAGCAACCGAAAGTCAAAGCAGTAGAGGATGTGCAGAAAACTAAAGAAGTTGAATCCCTGCCTGAGGATACAACCGTTGTCACTATTGAACCAGAAGAGCAAAATATTGAAGTTTCAGCTGATAATTTGACAAACGAAATCGATAAAAACTGGGATACAGTCCTAAAAGCTCTAAAAACAAAAAACAATACCCTGTACGGAGTTTTACGTATGGCTGATGCGCAAATTGTTGGTGATAAAATTACATTGACGTTTAAATTCGAATTTCATAAAAAACAATTAAAACAGAACAAGAATCTTGAGATGCTTCATGGAGTGATTGTCGATAACTTGGGCAAAAAATACGAACTAGAGCTTATCGTCAAAAAAAGTGATAAAAAAGATCAAAAACCTAGTGAAATTTCCAGTAAAAATGATGAAGCTATTACAAGCGTGAGCAATATCTTTGGTGGCGCAGAATTGTTAGAATCATAAAGTATAGATATGAATCCGAGAGAATTACCATCAAGTACCGATATAGAGGCTAGCGTATTAGGTGCTGTATTGATAGACCCCGATGCCATTGTAAAAGTGGCAGATGTTATTCGTCCAATAGATTTCTACGATGATAGGCACAGGCAAATCTATGAAGCATGCTTGAGATTATATGAACAGCAAACTCCCATAGACATTTTGACACTGAGTGAAGAGTTGAGAACCGAAGGAGTATTGCAAGAAGTAGGAGGTAGCTCGTACCTTACACAGCTGACAAATACCGTGCCGACTAGTGCTAATGCCGAACAATATGCATCAATTATCGCAACAAAATCTATTAGGCGAAAACTTATAAATGCCAGTAAAGAAATTGCGGAAATCGGACATGATGAAAAACGAACAGTTGCAGAGCTTGTTGAGGAGGCAGAATCTAGGCTGTTTGAAGTCAGTCAACGACACGTCGGAAATGACGTAGTAAGTTTGGAGAATATCTTGGCTGAAAGCTTCGATAGGCTCGATTCACTGCACAAAGACAAGGGGACGATACGTGGAATACCAACTGGATTTAAGGACATGGATTCCACATTAGCAGGGTTTCAGAGAAGTGATTTAATAATCTTGGCAGCCAGGCCGTCAATGGGCAAGACGGCGATGGCGTTAAATTTAGCACAAAACATAGCTGTTAAATCAGAACAACCTGTACTGCTGTTCTCATTAGAAATGAGCAAGGAGCAGCTAGTGGATAGGATGCTAGCGTCAGAAGCTGGAGTAAATTCTTGGAATTTAAGAACAGGAAACCTGACTGATAGCGATTTCGAAAAAATTGGTCACGCAATGGGATCTTTAGGCGAGGCGCAGTTATTCATAGATGACACACCCGGCATTACCGTCAGTGACTTGCGCACCAAAGCAAGACGCGAGGCTCACAAACGTGAATTAGGGTTAATTATAGTCGACTACTTACAGCTAATGAGTGGAGGCAGTAAGTTCGGTGGCTCGGAAAATCGCGTCCAAGAAATTTCTGAAATCTCTAGAGGTCTAAAAAGCGTTGCACGTGAGCTAAACGTACCAATCCTTGCTCTGTCACAGCTTAGTCGTTCAGTAGAAAGTAGAAGCCCACAAATTCCTCAGCTAGCTGACTTGCGTGAATCCGGTTCTATCGAGCAGGATGCCGACGTAGTGATGTTCCTCTACAGAGACGATTATTACAATCCGGACACCAGTGAAAAACCAAATATACTTGACATATTTATCAAGAAACATAGAAACGGTCCAACGGGCAAGGTTGAGCTGTACTTTGACAGGGAACGTCAAAAAATGCTGAATTTAGACACTAAACACGCCCCTCCGTTTGATAATTAATCTGTTATACTTATGTTTAAGGTGAAAAGTAAGTCTACTCCATCGATGAAGGAAATGGGTAAATCCTTGCTGGATTTTCTGTGGCAAAGGCAAACTATTTATTTTGTTCTACTTTTAGCAATATTGATTACACTTGTATTTAATTTGAGCATTATACCAACGAATTCTGCATCCCAGGAAGTAGAATATGTACAGTCAAATAGTCAGTTTAGTGACCTAGGAGATAACCCACTTTACCTGCCGCATAAGCTAGCTACATTCGCTATACATGAGGTCACAACAAGCGTTAGATTTGTAAGAGCTATTAGTATAATATTTTTTGGAGTTTGCACAGTTGCACTTTATAGATTCTTAAAACGTTGGCATAGCGACAAAATAGCTTTGTTTAGTTCGGTAATGTTCGCGACGAACGCGGTAGTCCTGGCAGTCGCCAGACTCGCATCTCCAGACGTCTTATTGTTCAGTTGGGCAATTGTTATATCGATGTTGCTTTGGATACATCACGGAACTTCTCGCAGAATTGCACCTCTTGCTCTAGCGCTGATAGGCACTGCGCTTATCTACATTCCGGGAGCACCTTACTTTTTCATTCTGTTGCTAATTTTGTTCGCTAATAAAATAAAAAGTACTTTTACCAATATGAAGCGTTCGTCTTTTTATATAAGTCTGTTTCTGGGCATAATAGTACTAGCACCACTTATAGTTAGTTTTGTATTAGATCCGGGGCTATTTAAGTCTTGGTTGCTACTACCTGCTAGCATCGAATTAGGCGACGTGCCTATGAACATCCTTGAAGTACCTTCAGCCTTTGTTTATCAATCGCCAGTCTACCCATTACTGAACGTTGGAAAACTGCCCATATTTGATGTTGCATCAGGTGGAATGTTCTTGATTGGTTTGTATGCATACCAAAAGTACATCAAACTAGAGCGAACCAAAATCATGATTCTGACAGCAGCATTAGGTTTAATTCTTGGAGCGTTAGGTCAAACATTAATAGCGATTATTATCTTACTTCCGTTTACGTATAGCGTGATCGGAGCGGGAATAAGTTTCATCTTAGATGAATGGTATTCCGTATTTCCTAAAAATCCCTTTGCAAGAAGCTTTGGACTAATTCTGGTAACACTTGTCATTCTAATGAGCGTTTATTACCAGCTCACAAGATTCCTAGTCGTATGGGTAAATGCCCCCGAAACACGTGAGACTTATAACCAATCTAGAATTATTCAATAATGCGCAAGGGTAATCTGTATAATAAATAGTTAGAAAAGGAGAGTTTAGAAGTGAGCAAATTTGACCAAGCGAAAATGTTAATGAAAATGCGAAAAGTCCAAAAAGAACTTCAAAAAGAAATCGTTCGAGCAGAAGCCGGTGACGGAGCAGTAATCGTTGAGGTTAACGGAGAAATGAAAATTAAAAATGTCACTATTGATCCAGATTCTGTGGACTTAAATGATATTGGTCAGTTAGAAAACTGGGTGGAAGAAGCCGTAAAAGCGGCAATAGCACAAAGCCAAAAGATGGCAGCCGAAAAAATGCAACCGATGATGGGTGGCCTAGGCAACCTCGGAATGTAAGCTTTAAAATAAAGAGTTAGTTTTGAGAATTCTACCTAAAGCACTTGAAGATCTTATCGAAGCCTTGTCGCAACTTCCTGGAGTAGGTCCACGAAGTGCAGAGAGGTATGCTTACTATTTGCTAAAAGCAGACTCCACTAAAAGCCAAAAACTGGCTGGAGCACTTTCAAAAACTCATTCATCGATTAAATATTGTCCAACGACGTTTGCGCTTATAGATGCAAATGAAGATGCATCACACTTGTATACTGACGAGAAGCGCGATAAAACAACTATTGCGCTGGTTGCCGACCCGTTTGATATACCTGCAATTGAAAAAACTACACTGTACAACGGAACTTATCACGTGCTCGGTGGATTAATCTCTCCTCTCGATGGCATAGGGCCTGAGCAATTGCACATCCCTGAATTAATCAGCCGGATTGAAAAAGACAAAGTTAGCGAAATCATTATGGCTACCAATGCAAGCGTGGAGGGTGAAACGACTGCACTATACATTCAACAACAGCTTGAAGGGAAAGACTTAAAAATAACACGCCTAGCACGTGGACTACCGATTGGGGTAGATCTAGAGTATGCGGACCAAATAACGCTTGGGCGAGCCTTGGAAGGACGACAGAGTATATAAACTGATATACTAGAGCGAAATGGACTACAGCGAATTAAACAAAATTGTTGAAGATGCTAATCACATTGTAATACTGCAAGCCGACAACCCTGACGGAGATTCGCTAGGAAGCGCTTTGGCACTGGAAGCAATCTTGTCAGAATTAGGTAAAAAAACGACTCTTGTTTGTGCAATCGATATTCCAGCACATTTAAAGTATTTAAATGGCTGGGATAGGGTTGTAAAGGAAATACCCAATAATTTTGACGCCAGTGTTATTGTCGATACCAGCACAGAATCACTGTTTGAAAATGCAAACGGCACTCAGGGCATGGAGTGGATTAAAACAAAGCCAGTAGTTGTGCTAGACCATCACACCGAAAGCCCGGGGATAAGCTTTGCAACTGTCGAAGTAAATGAGCCTGTGGTCGCAACTGGTGAGTTAATTTATAAAATCGCCAAAAAACTAAACTGGCCACTACCCGTTGATGCCTGCGAAATGTTGGCAACATCTATTATGTCGGACAGTCTGGGATTAACCACAGATGCTACTACTCCAGAAAGTTTCAGGACTATGGCTGACTTGGTTGAGGCTGGCGTTGATATGTCTAAACTCGATGCGGCACGGCGAGAACTTATGAAAAAAGAACCTGAGCTTATTCCGTATAAGGGCGATCTCTTAAACAGGGTACGGTTTGAGCTAGATGGCCAGCTAGCTACTATTGGTATCCCGTGGGCAGAAATTGAAAAATACAGCCCAATTTATAACCCAACTATGCTAGTTATGGATGATATGCGAATGACTGTAGGCGTAAAGCTAGCTATCGGTTACAAAATCTACAATGACGGTAAAGTAACGGCGAAAATTCGCTGCAATTATGGCTATGGCATTGCTAATTCTATCGCCGAACATTTTGGTGGAGGTGGTCACCCGTATGCAGCTGGGTTTAAAGTCCTGGATGGTACTTCGATAGAAGATATCAAAAAAAGAGTTAACGCTAAGACACGAGAACTGCTTGATAGCTTAAATACTAAGGAAACGAAACAGTAGTTAGTATGCAGATATATAACACTCTCACCAGAAAGCAAGAAGAATTTACTCCAGGCAACCAAGAGCATATCAAAATATATTCCTGTGGATTGACTGTTTATAGTCACCCACACATAGGTAACTGGGTCGGCTATATTTACTGGGATGTGCTACAGCGCTATTACGAAGAAGTTGGGATTGAAGTTGAGCGAGTTCAAAACATTACGGACGTTGGACACTTGGTAAGCGATGACGACTCAGGTGAAGACAAAATGGAAAAAGGCGCTAAAGCAGAAGGTAAAACTGCTTGGGAGGTTGCCGATAAATACATAGAGATTGCGAACAGAGAAGGTTACGAAGTTCTTAGACTTCGTAAACCAAAACTTATTCGAGCAACAGACTTAATTAAAGAACAGATCGAATTCGTAGAAGAGCTAGAAAAAAAAGGTTTTACATACCGGATAGATGGTGAGGGTATCTATTTCGACACTTCTAAACTATCGGATTATGGCAAGCTTGCGAGGCTAGATATAAAAGGACTCGAAGAAGGCGCAAGAGTCAAGGTTGATGGTAAAAAGAACCCTACAGATTTTGCACTTTGGAAGTTTTCCCCTAAAGACCAAAAACGCGATATGGAATGGGAAAGTCCGTGGGGAACAGGATTCCCTGGGTGGCATTTAGAATGCTCTGTAATTGCTAGAACAGCCCTAGGTGACCAAATACATGCCCACACAGGTGGCATTGATCATATACCTGTTCACCACACAAATGAAATAGCTCAGACAGAGTCTGTAACCGGAAAACAATTCTCTAAGTTCTGGCTACACAATAATCACATCAAGGTAGACGGCACTAAAATGTCAAAATCATTAGGTAATGTATATACTCTTGTGGATATAGAGGAGCGAGGTTATGATCCACAGGCCTTTAAAGTTTTGGTCCTGTCGAAACATTACCAAACTGAAGGCAACTTTACGTGGGAGATTCTTGATGCTTCACAAAATAGACTAAAAAACTGGTATGCTGTTGCTGACCTCGCCTGGCAGTTACCTAACGTCGAACAAAAAAACCAATCTACTTTCATTAATGACGTGATGGAGGCAGTTGGTGATGATTTAGACACACCAAAAGCACTGAATATAATTGATGAAAAGTTCAATGCACTAGTTAATGCAAATCTATCTCCATCCCTGCGAGAACTTGAATTTATTGACAATTTGTTGGGAATTAAACTAGCCGGTGAAGATATTTCCGAAAGACTTAAATCAAAACTCTTAGAGCGTAAAAATGCCCGCGACTCGAAGGACTGGGAAGCCAGCGACAGAATCCGTGATGAACTAAAAGAAGAAGGAATAGGCTTGAACGACAGTACCACAGGCCAAACCTGGTACAGAATCTAGGCTTTCTTCTTTCGGGCTTTATAAGAAGTATTTCGCTCTAAGTAATCTTCGACTAATATTCGAGCACAACCTGCTAGAGGAATCGCTATTAACGCACCAAGTATGCCACCGAGCGCCACACCAATAATGGCCGCAATAAATACAAGCATTGGTGTTAGCTCTAAACCTTTAGACTGAATATACGGCTGTATTGATGCATTTTCAATCTGTTGATATATGATGAAGAACGCTAGCATTGTTATTGCTAGCGGAATACTTGCAAACAGACTAAACATAATTACTATTGTTGAGCTAATAAACACGCCTATATACGGGATTAGGTTGAACAGTAAGACCACTCCACCCATAGCTATAGGATTCACTGCCGTTACGTCGAATATAGTCGTGGCAATAAACAGAGCAACCGTTGCGAATGAAGCACCTATCGCCGCTACTAGAACTTGCCCATTAACATAATTAGTAACGACTTTATACATTTTTTGTGCCATTTCTTGGGCATGTATACGCTTACCTTCAGGATATTGTTTCCATATAAAATCTAACCACTTAGGTCCTTCTATAAGCATCATAAAAGTAAGAATTAACACAGTTATTATCGAGAATACGTTGGCAATTACTCTATTTGAAGTTGAAACAACACTATCGGTGTCTAAGTTTTCTGCCCAACTATTAGCAAACTCGCTTACTTGTTCCTCCAGGTCGTGCCTGCGCACAAAATCTCCTATAGCGCTATCATTATCTTCGAGTTGTCTAATCGTCTCAGGTGCATCTTGGACGAATTTCGTTGTTTGCTTAACCAAAGGAGGTAGCACTAGTGCAAAAAATGCTATTAAAACACTTACGATAGCAATGTACGCAACAGCAGTAGCTCTTATGCGACTTTTTATATTGAGCTTGGAGGATACCCAATTGACAGCCGGGTTTAATGCCATTGCCAAGAAAAAACCTACAAATATCATGGTTAAAGGATGTCTAATCGTATCTATTAGCTGGATGACAATAACTGACAGCAATACCAGACCAATAACTCTCAGGATAGTCCTGTTGGAAACAGTTATCTCCTGTGCATCTTTTTTACCAAATATCATTCTTCTTCGATTATCGTATTTTTATCTTCTTTAAGCAAGTTTAGCTTAAGTAATCTTCCTCTAAATGCTTCACGATGAGGTTTATGTCGTAGTTTTTTGCATCCTCGTGTTGCTTTTTGCCTAATTTATTCCTTAGAGGTTTGTCATCAATAAAGGTGTTCAGTGTTTCTGCAATAAACGTTGGATTACGAGCGTCGAATAAGGTTTCTCCCCATTTATGCAATACGCTTGCATATCCAGGATTATCTCCACCTAAAGTCACGCCAGCACCTGCCGACATTGCTTCTGTTAGCACAATCCCGAAGCTCTCTCCGCTCGTTGAAGGGAAGACTGCGATATCAGCTCCTGACAATAACTCAGCTTTTTCTTGTTCACTTACAAACCCTGGAAATTCAATATTGAGTTCTTTGTCCTTAGCATACTTAACCAATTCGTCGTGCATCGGTCCTTTACCACACATAGTAAAGCTGATTTTGTCTTTGTTTTTTAGCAACTCATAAGCTTTTACAAGTTGTTTTACTCCTTTGCGCTCATCGAACCTACCAACAAATACTATATTAACTTTACCTTTAGTTTTTTTAGGTTTTGCCTTTGAAAAAAAATTGTAATTTACAGGGTTAGGCAACACCGTACCGTCAAGATTAAATGACCCGTTCATGAAATTTAATGCTGGTTCGGATACTGCATAGGAAGCTTTAATTCTTTTATGGGATTTGGTTAATGCTCTGGCAAGTATTTTCGTACCGTAGATTGAAGCGATACTATACGGAAGGATATGAAACGTTCCAAATATTTTAGTTTTTTGGGGTGCTAACTTTATGCACTTAGCCGCAAACAATGGGCTATACGGCATTTGAACATGGATAACATCGAACTGTACTTTACTAAAAAGCTCTTTGATAGTTTTTGATGATACAGGTAGAGGGGTTCTGACGGAGTTACCATTAAACTTGGTGGACCAACTTTTACCAACCGAGTGAATATTTTTTAGATCACTACGTTCAGTCTTGGATACTATGTAGTGAACATCGTGACCTTTTTCTCGCATTTGCTCAGCAATGGCAATCACTGCTTGTTGCACACCGTCAGAAACATCCAACGTGTCGTCTAGTAAATAGCCGATTGTGAGTTTCTTTTGTGCCACAAAGATTACACCAACTTTTTATAAATTTCTTCGTAGGCATCAACTACTTTTTCGTAGTCGAACTGCTTAACGTAATCCTTTGCCCAATTCACCCAAAGCTCTCTGATATCCTCTTGCTCCATCAGTAGCTGCATCCTTTCAGCATAAGCAACAGGATCCTCGCAATCTACAAGTGATATACGCCCTGTGTCTTTCATAACCCATTTATAGCCATCATTCGGATGACAAACGACCGGGATCTGCATACACATTGCCTCGGCCAACACTATACCGAAGCTCTCGCCATACAGAGCAGGGGTGGTATAGATACCACATGTCGCTAACAGTTCTAACTTCACTTCGTCATCAACATACCCTAGAAATTCGACGTCTTTAATTTTCTGAACCTTTACATAAGACTCCAGTGATTTTCGGAGGGGTCCATCGCCAGCTATCTTGAGCTTTGCATCTGGTTTTAATTTCTTTAGTTCCACAAATGCTTTTATAGCAGCCCTCGCGCCCTTTCTTTTCTCCAGGCGCCCGATAAACAAAACCGTGTTTAGATCGCGCTTTTTATCGCGTGCTCTATAGTGAGACAGCTCTACCCCGTTAGGGATGTAATTTATTGTTAAATCTGTAAAATCTTTAATATATCCGATGGCAGCAGTTGAAACAGCTGTAATTGCGTCAATATGTGGCATTACGGCTCTGGCATAAGTCTTATAGGTTGTCACCAAAGATTTACCTAGGGTGTTACCGGGCAGCGCTGCATGAAAGGTCCCAACTCGAGTAACTTTTCCTTCTGCTCGAGCTAGAATCTGACGACCAGAAATAGGGACGAGAGGCTCGTGGACGTGCAGAATGTCGTAACCTTTGTCCAGAGCTTCGTCGATAGCTTCTGTATACACACTTACTGAAACGTCGGAGCTTGTTGCACTAGGGGTTTTGATGCGCGCAGAAACGCCTAAGAAATCAACTCCTTCTGGTGCATCGTGAACGTACTTATCTCTTGGTCTAGGTGTAATAATCGTAACGTCATGACCGCGTTTGCGCAGTATCTGAGCTTGATACTGCACGTGTTCTCGAACCCCACCGTGTTTGAATATATTGTAGGGTGTAAAGATAGCTATTTTCATCCTGTTAGAAATCCCTTCTTATGGGGTCTTTGGTTACCCGTGCTACGTAGTTTGATATGTGTAGGTTTCTTACGGGTTTCATTTACTTAAATTCTTCTTAGTTATTTAATAACTTCTTAATAGATTTCGGTACGAACGGATCTGCCTCCTTTTTAGAAGCCAGGATACTGGGTGCATGGTTGGGTATTACTGCAACATGCTCCGTAAAGTTATTGTATATAACTCTTAAGTGTTGCTCAACTATAGCGTGATCAAAGTATTGGTCATTGTCCACCGATATGTGATGTACGGGTAAATTAACTTGTTTTTTACAGTTATCCAGCGTGAGCATTGCGTGTGACGTTTCCATATATGTTCGAATTTCATTATCACGCCACAGCATTACCTCGAATTCTATAGCGGCCTTTTTTTCTTCTGGCGTTAGGTTCGCGAGTTTTTTCTTTGCGTTATGAGTCTTGGAGTACGTGGCGCGAATAACTGAAGGGTGCAGACAGACATTGTAAAAGAATTTTGATGTGAGCCTTCCGGAAAAAAACTTAGCGAACGATCTGTAAAACGTGTATCTAGGCTTGGAGAAAGTTAAATCATATTTGTGAGAAAAGCCTACAACAGACACAACCAAATCCACTTTTCTTACAAGCTCAGGATAGCGCTGTAGCATACGGGTAATCATCACAAAGCCTAGCGACATTCCCACTATGGTAACTTTTTTACCACGATACTTAAGCTTAACGAATGACGCTAGATAATCTGCAAAATTATCGAGAGTTGGCTTCATGCCGATTTTATAAAAGCTATCCATACCACCGAATCCTGGTAGGTCGGGCATTGTTACTGCTCCGTATTCGTTCAGGGCTTCGGCGATGCCGTACATGCGCTCAAGGCTTGAGTGGTGTCCGTAAACTAAGAGTATCTCTCGTTTTTTATTTTTAGGAGCTGACATCCGCAACATTCGTCCATTTAAGCCATTCATGTTCAATGGCTTGATGTCCTTCTGCATAGGAATTAAAACTGAGTCGTATGCCTTACTCATCCGGTAAAATCAGCTTGCTGTATTGTTTTCATTGATATTCTGTAACAGAGAGTCTCTACTTATGTGAGACTCAATTTGTTTACCTAACTTTAACTTATTTTTGCAATTTCAGCAAGCCTACTCAGCGTAGAGTACCTCTGTTCCAACCCAAACATACTCCCAGGCTTCGGGGTTAGGGCCCTGCAAGTCCGCATCAGGTGGATAGCTTGGTATAAAGCCATGTTCCTTAGCAACCCTATAGTTATCGTTGGACATCCAGTCAAAACATGGAGAATTTCTGAAGTTTTCAAAGGCATATCCTGCACAAACAAAATCTAGAGTGTAGCCAGTATGATGCTTAGAATACCCTGGTGCAGCTGTAGTTTTAAGTGTCTCGTCGATTTCATCATCAGCTAAACCGTTAGCGATATCAGCATAACTCACACCCAATGCCGTCAGGCGACTAGTAAATAGTTGCCTCTGCGCTTCTACGGAACGGTATGCTGATGTAATCGACATGCTTAATCCTGCTTGAGCTGATTCTTGCTTTAGTTCTCTCCACGACATTGATACGCTTGGTTGCATTAAATAACCGTCAACGTACGGCAGGGCTGACGTAGGACTACTTCGCAGTCTATAGCCTCTTGCTTCTGCAATTTGTCTGATTCTAGTGTCCGCTATATCGTTACCGGTGATGGCAGGAGGTGTGTCGACTTTATCCAGATTAGGTTGAAGTAGTTGGTCATAAAAAATCCTGAACTCGTTACCACTAAACTCTTGCAAACCAGGGGTAGCTTGCGTGGGCGAATTATTTTCATCTTGATTGCTGGCTACTGTCGGATCTTCAGATATTGGAGCTTCGGAATTATTCGATAAAAATAAGAAAAACCCGACGAACATCATAACGCCGACAGCAAGAATAAAAACAGGGCGCTTAAATCTGCTTTTTGGCTTCTGTTTTTGCTCAGAAACAGAGTTAGTCCTTTTTGGTTCCACAATCCTCATACGCTTACACCTATAGTACAACAAAAACACCTGAAAGGTTTTATCCCAATCAGGTGTTTTGTAGTTTTTATCTTAAGCTTCTGAGTTCTGACTATTTCGATATAAGCTGTAGGCAATTACTGCAACAATCAGTAATACTAGCACCCACAACCACCAATTACTTGAGTCAGATTTTTCGTCTTCATCTGCAACAGCAGATTCAGAAGTATTCTCGTCAACTGCTTGAGCTACCTGAGGTTCAGATTCTATTTCTTCAGGTTCTTCATTTTCACTCGCAACAGCAACATTCTGAGAAGTACCACTAAAGCTGGTCGCTACAATTACACTGTTTCCTTCATTTTGCTGACCACCTATTGGCTCGTCTTTTTCTGCTTCGCTGCTTGGGTTGCTTCCACTGTCCGTACTTACACCGGCAACCGTTCCCGAGTCAGTGACTTCAAAGGTCGTTGTCTCGACTGCGACATTACCCGCTGAATCAGTCGCCGTTGCTGTAACGTTATGAATTCCCACGGCAAACCCACTAAAATCTATACTCCAATTACCGAGAAGATCTACGAACGCATCACCAAATTTAGAGTCGCTATTTACTTCAACATATACTGTAGTCCCTGGTTCAGTTGTGCCTGAAATCGTCCTGAATGTATCAGGGTTTGATGCAACAGTACTTATAGTAAACGGCAAAGGCGCAGTTGTATCTACTTCTACGTCAACATAGTGATACTTCCAGTTTCCAGCATTATCAAAGGCTTGAATTCTTAGTCTATAGAACCCATCTTCTAGACCATAGACTTCGTAAGTGAATGTCTCCGATACCGAGTTGTAAACTGCTGTTCCATCAGCAATATTTGCTACATATACACCACCAAGTGCAGTAATCTCATTAACTCTATACTCGATTCTATCTATACCACTGGTTGCATCACTGACTAAGCCCTCAACTGTTATATCTGGTGAGCTCAGAAGTGAGTTGTCTGTTGGTGATGTTATTTCAGCAATTGGTTTTGTGTTATCTATTGCAAACTGCCTGGAAATAGTTTTGTTATTACCAGCCATATCCGTAGTCCCTGCTCGTAGCGTGTAAGTGCCGTCTGCGTGCAGTGTAGTGTCAAGTGTACAGCTAAATTCATATGTACTTAGTCCACCTACAGAACTGTTGGATCCGCAGCTTTTAATTAGCGGGTTTGTGTTTGTCTCATTATAAAGATTGATCGCCACCGTTTTAATCCCCGAACCACCAAGCGAGTCAGCTAAAACTTTTGCTTCCGTGTCTCCTGACACAAACTCACCATCGTTTGGCGTAATAAAGCTTAGTCCAGGTCGCGTATTGTCAACCTGTACGTCAACATAGTGGTACTTCCAGTTTCCAGCATTATCAAAGGCCTGAACCTTCAGTCTGTAAAAACCATCCGTCAGCCCATTAACCTCAAAATCGAAGCTACCTGAGCCATAATTTGCTGTTCCGCTATCAACGCTAGACACATAACTACCACCAAGCGCATTAATCTGTGTAACTGTATAGTCAACTCTATCTATATCGCTTGTTGCATCTGAGGCTGTACCTTCAATTGTAAATGTGCCTTTATGCGCTGAATTGTTAACCGGAAATGTTATTTGCGTGTTAGGTTTTGTGTTATCAAATATCACTCTTCGCGAAATGGTTTTGTTATTGCCCGAAACATCAGTTGCTCCAGCTCTTAGGTAATAGTAGCCGTCAGTAAATGAAGTTGTATCAATCGTGCAATCAAGTACGTATGAGTCGGTATTTAGACCACTGATTGTCCCACAACTTCCTAGATGGGCTGAATTATTTTCGTCTTTTATATTTACTGTTACTGCGTTGAGCAGGTTATTGTCGGTTGCTTCAAAGCTTATTGACGCATCTCCACTGAATGCTTGATCGTCAACACTTGGATTAATAAATCCAACTACAGGTTTTGAAACATCTGGCTCGAAATCGTAGGTAGTAACATCGCTAATGTTTTTTAGCACTACATTATCAAAATATCCGTCTAACCCCGCATCGGTTGCGTTCGTATCGCCCATGTTAATTGCAAACATTCTAATTGTCGCTCCTGCACCCATGTCAGCAGGCACAGAAGGACATGATGCTGGGTGTGGAGTATTCCACGTTTGAGTTGCCTTAGTCACCGGATAGCTTTGTGTCGGGTCAAATACTACTGTCGTCCAACCAGATGAGGTAGTAAGCACAACATCGTACTTACAGTCGTAGTATTTGTTATAAGCAGTTCCGTCGTAGTTAGCATAAACGTTTAGGTAAAATTCGTTCGCGTCAGAAACTTCGTCACCACCAGGCCCTACCATGAAGTCATAGCTAAAGCTTTCTAGTTCCGATATATCTTGAAAGGCAAAGAACTCTCCGATAAATTTTTTCGCAGGCGTAGAGCTTAGTGGCTCAACATACAGACTTCCGTTACCGATGACAGCTTCGTCTGTGGTGAATTCGATTGGAGTTGTGTTGTTAGGGTCACGATTAAACAGCCATCCAGGATAGTTTTCATCGGCAGCAGTGTCACCATAAATGTCAACTTCTGTTTCTGCTCTAGGTGGCAATCCGTTCAAAATAGTATCGTCAACAGCTAAACCATCAAAGTCATTCGTAACAAACCATAAGTATCTGTGGCCACCAACAGTTGCTCCAATTAAGTCAGAAGCGTCTGTCCTATTCCAGGACCCTATAACGTTACTCGACTGGTCGACTACAGATATATCTACAGAAAGCTGACCACTTACGTTATTGAACTCAAAAATAAAGTCATACCAACCGGTTGTAGTTAGTGCAACATTCCCTGAGCCACACGGATGTCCTGGAGCATTATTTGTAGCATTAACACACCACTCACCAGCAACAGAAGGGTTAGTGCCTGCGTGAGCGATAAAGTCTCTGCGATGAGAACCCGCAGTGTTGTTTACGGCAGAAGACAAGTCAAATCTTAAATCCGACACACCATCAGCTAGAGTCGTGTCTATATAAACCGATTGCGAAACTGTGTATCCACCAAAAGGAAACACGCTTTCATAACCTCCTAGCTGATTGTACGGCCCCATTCTTTTACCAGCGTAAGTACCACTGGCTACAACGTCTCCTTCACCTAGCAAGGCGTGATTAGCGCCAGAATTACTGACTATTCCGTTTGTACCAGAAGCAACCTGAGTGATCGTGCTTCCTAAGTAGTCTGTCCATCCTGAAGTATCAACTTCAAAGTCGTTACTGTAGCTCGTGGCTGCATCTACTCTATTGTTAAATAGGGCAGGCAAGGCAAACGTCAGGCCCTGCAATATTAAAATAGCGCTCAGTACTATAGCGCTTATATTTCTTATATCCCACCACGATTTATACTCGTTCAATTTATACACTAAAACTCTCCCGCAACTTTTATTTCTCTCTACCACATACTATACGCGTATTACCTTAAGTCGTCAAAGAATTTAACCTGTAAAGTTTAGCGAATTCTACTTTTCTAGAACCGAAAATGAATGGTCCCAGGTTTTGTTCAAAACTCCATATTCAATCCACAAAAGACATAAAGGTTCCAGGAGTCTGCTTTTTTCAATGCCTCCGATATCCTGTATGTTACTCCAGCCCATCTCGCTCAACATATCACTAATGTGGTTTTTTGCCGACTGGTTGTTGCCACACATGAACATAACTGGGCTGCCATCTTTGTATTTTGGCTTAACCATATTTTTGTAATTTATAGTATTGAGCGTTTTAACAACGTGGCTATCAGCTAAAGTCTGCTGCACCAACTCACCAGCACTTATATCATGTCCGAATACCAATTCTGGGGTTCCATTTTCGTCATAAGTTAGCGGATTTGTCACATCTACGACAATTTTTCCAGACAGCTCAGGACGAATTATCGCAAGGACGTTCTCTGCTGCGTGCCAAGCAACTGCAAGTATGGCTATTTCACCGAAATCAGCAGCTTCGGCAAACGAACCGAGTTGTAGCTTGCTTTTATGCTTTTTTACCCACTTCAAATCCTTTTTACTAGTGTCACGAGTTCCAATCATCACTTTGTGGTTTAGATTTACTAAACCCTTGGCTAGTGCTTGCCCAACGTCGCCGGAACCTATAATCGCTATTTTCATAACCCTATCTTACGATACTTTTTAGACTTACGCCTAGTTCTAGCTTTTTTCTTAGTCTCACTAGTTTGAATTGGCGCCTTTTTAGGATTAACTTTTTTTCTTTTACCGGACTTTTTAGGCGTACTAGAAGATAAGCCGGCCTTTTTAGCTACCTCTGCGTAGATATTCTCAGGACGGCTCATTTTTTCAATGATTAGTACGGTTGCGCCTACAGAAACCAAGACGATTGAAATGTTTATAACCACTATGTCTAAGTTCTGTAAAAACTCTTCTATTACGTTATTAAAAAGTCTAGGCAAACCTTCGCCCTGTACCGAAAATGTGTCCGTAAAATGAGGTAACACAAACCCGAAAACCAAAGTTAGAAGTGCGATAAATACTGCAGTAGTGACCATATCACTACCAATTCTCTTAACTCCACGTCTCCTGGATCTGTGCAGTAAAATAAACAGAATTCCTGATATAAAAATTACCAAGATACAAATTACAGGCAATAAACGAGTTGCCCTATAAGTCTCTGGCAGAAATTCTAAATCGTCTTTTTGGTCTTCGCTGCTGAAAATTGTCTCGTCGCTCAAAACAGGATTGTTCAAGAAATCCTGTTGCATCAAATCATCCTTAGAATATTGTCTGATTAATTCTGCGCTCGACCCGGAAGGCTGACAGGTTAAATTAAATACCGTTGCACTTACATTATCTATTGCCGTGCAGGGTGGTAGTGATTCGTACTTATTTACTGCGTACGCACTCATTCCTTCGATGAATTTATCTACTTGGGCACTAAAGTTAATCTCGAACTCAAGTTCATCTTTTGAACCCTCAACCCAGTCATATACACTGTCCAGCACATGATCGCCAGCTGACTTTAAAACTTTACTATCAAAAGATTCATTAGCAATTTTAATTACCTCTGGATCATCAAAGGGAAGTGAATTAGGCTCACCCTGAGATTCATTAGCGGCTGTCAGCACGAAAGCATCAACAAACTCATCATACACACCAGAGTCGTCGATTACTGCCTTGGTGCTATTTCGGTCGCCTAGCAGTAGCACTAGGCTGACTGTAGATATTAAAAAGATTATCGACAAATGAAATATGAAAAAGAAAAGCCAGCGACCAAATGCTTTTAAGGTATACATAAGCACATTATTACATTTTCTGTACTTTGAGCCTATTTACATATAAGCTTATGGGGATATGGGTAAGTTTAAGCGGAATACATTTTACTGCTTCTCGGCTCCAGTAATGCTCGCAACATTCATTATTGAGTTTGCATTAGCTACGTATCTACTGCTTACCCGGAAGCAAAATGCAACGACTAAACTTAGCGTAACGATGCTTGTGCTATTAGGCACTTTTCAATTAGCTGAATACGGGATTTGTGAAGCTTGGGGATTTAGTTCTGATGCATGGGCCAAAATAGGTTTTGTAGCTATAACATTCCTACCTCCTATCGGCCTACACCTAGTCCACACAATATCTAGGCAGAAAATAACTGCCATGGTGCCACTGGCTTATTGCTTCGCTGCAGTTTGGTCACTGTTCTTCATTTTTGGCTCACTGCTACAAGGATCAGTATGTACCGGAAATTACATTATATTTAACATCCCTGAACCATTTGAAGGCCTGTACTACATGTACTACGACATTACGATTGCTATTTCGATTGCGCTTGCATACGCCTATTCCAAAAGGGCCGAAACCAAGAAGATCGTCAAAGCTCTACAGTGGTTCATTATCGGATACCTGCTATTTATTATACCGTCGATAATCTTTGTCATGATTGATACATATCAAGGCGTTGATAGTCCTCTGCCATCAATCATGTGTGGCTTTGCGCTACTTATGGCATTAATTTTGACCTTCATTGTAGTTCCGAACTCCACAGAAAAGAAGCCTATCAAGAAAAAATAATGTCACCCAAACTTCGTTGATATAGACTAAGTTTTGATATATTGTGTCCTCATAGACTAAATACGATTTGGAGAGGCACCTTGACTATAATTCTATATAAATTCGGAAAGCTACTAGCGCGACACTCAGTAATAGTTTTTGTTTTGTTTGTGATCGGCGTAGCCTCGCTAATCTATTGGGCGAAGGATAGTCAATCCACGCTGCAGAATAGCTTGAACTTACCCGGCACTCAATCACAAGCAGCCCAAGATATATTAAATGAAAATTTTCCTCAAATCGCCGGCACCAGTTCAACAGTAGTTTTTCAAACTTCAGATGGCGATATCACAGAATCGAATAAGCGCGCATATGTTGGTCAGGTTTTAAGCTCATTAAACAACCTCGATAACGTCGCAGCTGTTTCAAATCCGTATCAGGAAACAAATGGCCAAACGCCAAATATTTCTAGTGACGGCACTACAGCGATTTCGACGATTAATTTACAGAACGGTCTAGAAGTAACTACGGAGGTTACAGACCAGCTAACCGACACAGTAAATCAGTTTGCGTCCGAAGGACAATCAATAAATACTGTGGCTGTTGCGGGAGGTAACGCGTTTTTTGTTACTGCAAACTCCGGAACAAATGATATAACCTCCGAAATTATTGGTGTAGCAGCTGCAATCGTAATCCTCTTGATTGCTTTCGGTTCAATTGTAGCTATGGGCTTACCTTTGGTTAACGCATTTATTGGGTTAGCTCTTGGCATATCGATCGTTCACATAATTGCAAGTTGGGTCCAGATATCTTCGATCGGACCAACAATAGCAACGATGCTCGGTTTAGGCGTTGGTATTGATTACGCGCTATTTATTACAAACAGATACCGCGAAAACACTCAGAGTGGATATAAAAACGAGGAAGCTGTAGGTCGAGCGTTGGCGACTGCAGGTCAGGCCGTCATTGTCGCGGGGCTTACAGTAATCATTTCACTGATGGGACTGGTACTTATTGACATACCTATTTTATCTTCAATTGCTTACGCAGGTGCAGTTTCAGTTGCAGTTGCAATAATGGTTTCTATCACAATTTTGCCAGCGTTTTTAAGTCTTACTTCAAGGTGGATCGAAAGATACAACATACATCATTTGTTTGGTAGATCTGGCTTTAAGACAGAAATAGCAAAAGGGTGGGGCAAGACAATCACTAGACACTCTCTGCCGATCAGTGCATTTGCGTTGTTTATACTTGCAATTTTAATCATACCAATTTTCAGTATAGAGCTTGGACCTCCTGGCGAAGACACGATACCACCTGACAACCCACAGCGTACCGTGTATAGCATAATTGAAAACGAATTTGGCCCGGGCTTTAATGGACCGTTACTACTTGTCGAACAAATTCCTAGTGAGCAACCAGTTGCACAAACCCAGGAGTATTTACAAAAAATTTCAACAGCAGTATTGCAATCAGATGACGTTTTATCCATAAGCCCTCCTACATTCAACCAAGATAAAACTATTGCAGTTCAGGCTGTTATTCCGAAATCAGCACCGGATAGTGTTGACACTATAAACTTAGTTAATAGCTTGCAGGAAAATATACTGCCAAATGCCACATCTGATACTGGCATCCAAATTTACGTCGGTGGTTTTACGGCTACTTTTGTTGACATGTCTGAGAAGATCGCAGACCGTATGCCAATATTTATTGTTTCTGTTGTTTTAATGGCATTCATTCTTCTGGTGCTTGTTTTCAGGTCAATCTTCGTCCCCCTTATAGCAGCCCTGGTTCTATTGTTATCAGCTTCGGCTACATTTGGAGTGTTGGTAGCTGTATTCCAGTGGGGCTGGGGAGGTGAGCTAATTGGATTAGATTCTACAGGACCTTTGGTGTCGTATGTCCCAATTATGGTATTCGCTATCCTGTTCGGCCTAACAATGGACTATGAGATTTTTCTAGTCTCGCGCATTAAGGAATCTTTTCTAGAAAATTCTGACAACAAAAAATCTATCGTTGGAGGAATTAGTAAGTCCTCTAGAATAATAATCGCGGCAGCATTGATAATGTTTGCTGTATTTTCATCATTTAATTCGCAGGTAAATGTTGTTGTTAAGATGTTTGGAACCGGTCTTGCGGCTGCGATTATAATCGATGTATTTCTCTCGAGGATGATACTGGTCCCAGCCATTATGAAGATGGGCAACAAACTAACATGGTGGTTTCCGAAATGGCTAGAATGGTTGCCAAACCTACATTTTGAAGAAAGTTCAGTTATAGACAGTTATAATAAGCAAACTAGATCAAAATAATACTGTGCTGCAGTTGCTATAATTAATGGGTAATGGCGCGCAAAATAAAAATCTATCGTTACGATGAATCTATAGCTAAAAAATCAAGTTTTAGAAAGTATGTTTTCGTAATTTCTGCAGTGCTCTTTATGGGTATTGTGTACCTAGCAATTTCTTCAGACGCAGAACAGTCCAGTCAGTTTTCGGACAGCCCAGGGACCGAAACCAGTGAAGCAATAAATACGCCTCACGTACTAGATGATATGATTCTGCCGGATGGCGTCGAATCAGCAGTCGGGACCATAAGTGACGGCGTTGTTACCTCTAAAGAATCCGGCAGTCAAATACCGATGGCAAGCATCACAAAAATTGTAACTTCACTGGTTGTGCTTGAGAAAGCACCTATTGAGCCCGGTGCACATGGCGACACTATTGAACTTCAAGCAAAAGACGAAGATTACTACTGGAAGTACGCCGCTATTCAAGGCACAATTACACCAGTTACTGCCGGATACACTATGACCCAGTACGAGGTTTTACAGACTTTACTGCTACCTTCGTCTAACAATATGTCCGACACGCTAGTAGATTACTACTTTGAGTCAATGGATGAATTCCTAGATGTTGCAAACAAGTACTTAAACGAAAATGGGATTACAAATACTAGAATCGTCGACGCAACAGGATTCTCGCCGGAAAGCGTTTCTACCCCCTCAGACTTAATTAAACTTGGACAACTTGCACTAAACAACCCGATTGTCGCAGAAATAGTAGCCCAACCTAAAGCGACTGTTGCAGTTGCAGGAGAAATACAAAACTATAATATCTTAATTGAAGAACCTGGCATCACCGGTATTAAGCCAGGCTTCACCGATGAGGCTGGTATATGTTTGCTATTCTCGTCAAAAATACCTACAGCGAGTGGAGGAGAGGTAGATTTAATAGCTGTGGTAATGGGAGGCAAAGATCGTGGTGAGTTTTACAAGAACACCCAATTAATCCTGGACCAGGCTAAAAAACTCTACGCCAACCAACCCTAGACTAGTCCATTAATCCAAAATGAACGCTTTTTTGACCACTAAAAATCATTATCAGTTGTCTTTCTGTACCGTATCTTCTAAACACATCATTAATTTCACGGATTGCTCTCCTAACTGCTGAACTGTTGATTTCTTTTAAGTCTCCAAATCTTGGGTCCTTTAATTTTTCAAGCATAGTTTCGAGATTCATTCTCGTCCCAGGTTCTTCTTCTGCGGCGACGTATAGTAAAGCTGCGGCTTGATCTGAAAGCCCATACTGTGCATTACCTTTGATACTTACTGTTGGCGCTTCTTCCTCATAAGTCTTAAATGATAAACCCCATTCTTCATGTCTCTCAAAACTAGTAGGTTCAACTGTAGCTTCTGGCACTGCTGCCTCAGCATCTTTAGTAACTTTTGGCCTGTCAGGTACGATAACTTTAGGCTTAGCGACAACAGCACGTCTTTCAATAGGTGGTGTATCGGGTTCTTCGGTTGCTTCTCGACCTCTTAACTGCGCAAGTCTGGTCGATAAATCTCCTAGTCTACCAACGAGCTCATTTGCTCGTCCTTGTGCTTCTTGTAATAACTCCGCCATCACTGGAGTTACTTCTTCGTCTCTAGATAAAGAAGCGTCAACTCTTTCTATAACATTTTCTATGGTTGTTGCTGCGGTTGCCAATACTGCGCCACCTTTATATCTTGGATCGTGCCGTCTTCTTAGTGCTTTTTTCGTAGTCTCTCCATATGCCGGCTCCCACGTATCCCAGTTGATATCAGAGATAAAGGCAGCAGCAGCCTCAACTGTTTCATAACCACCTACGCTTTTACACAGAGCTTTAACCTTTGGTCCAGTTAAGTTCCGTTGCATCGCAGCAGACATAACCAGGTTTTGCATAGGGAAATTATCTGGTAACTCTTCTGAAAATATTTTAATTATTGCTTGAGTAGGTGCATCTAGAGTTTTTCCGTCTTTTTTCTCTCGTGTTGAGTGAACGAGAGCAGGGTCGACATGTTCTGCTATTTTCAAATGACTATGGATTGTCATAGCCTTCATTTGCCACTGTTGCTCTTTACGTTCTGCCCAAGCTTTTGCTTCTGCAACTACATCTGCATCAAGTCCTAATTTTGAGCCATCAGTCTTAAATCTATATAACAATACAGCTTGTTCAACGGACAATTGCTCAGACATTTCTGTAAGTGCCCAAACTTCACGTATCCACGAAACAACTCTAGAGAACCTTACGTGAGCATGGTCTTTGGCGGTAAATATTCTTAAATCAAATAACTCATCCCAGTCAGTCTGCTTTATAGTTGCATAAATACGCTCTTCGCCATTTCGTTTTAAGCTAGCGTCTCTGTGAAACCCGTCAATAATCTTTAAAGTTTCTTCGCCTTCGATTTCACCAAGAATAATGGGTGTCAACTGCCCACTACCACCATCGCGCTCGTTAATGGCGCGCATATCTGCGGCTAGCGAATCAACCCATTCTTCTTTTACCGGAACTTCTTCGTGGTCGATAAGTTCAGTTGGAACCCAACAATCTACTAGACCACCTTCGCGGATGCCGATAACTTCAACTTGAGATAATAGTCCAAAATGTGCGTGCTGTGGCGGGGCGTGTCGTTCTGGAGCGGTATCTAATTCGGAAGTCCATGGCTCAGCACTCATGTATCTGAGATTAAAGCATAACGTGTAAATTACAAAATTATTTTCTAATTTAGCTGAATTTTCCTAAGTAAGGACAACGATTTTAGTTAACGTTTTTCTTACGGTATACATAAGCAGCGATTGGAATTGACAGCACAATCGCTCCAACACACCATGCGACTGAAGTCCATAAGTAATTTTCAACAGGGAAGCCTAAGAACAATGCGCGCACTGCTTCAATGACTTGTGTTATTGGCTGATTTTCAGCAAAGACTTTCAGTGCCCATGGCATACCTTCTGTTGGTACGAACGCCGAACTCGCGAATGTTAGAGGAAAGATTATTATGAAGGTTAACCACTGCACAGCCTCAACGCTTTTAGCAATGATTCCCATAATCGCCATCAACCACGAAAAGGCGAGAGTGAATAGCAATAATATTCCTGCGATAACCAACCACTCAACAAAATTTGCTTGAGGCCTAAACCCAATAATAATTCCGACAATTATCATGACAGCTGTTGAGAAACCATTTCTAAATACATCAGATATCACGTGTCCGTTTAGTACTGCTAAATTATTCATTGGCAGGGAACGAAATCTGTCTACGATACCTTTCTGCAGATCGTTACAAATCGCAATCGCTGTTGTGGTAGAACCGAATGCTACAGTCTGAACAATAATTCCAGCCATCAAGAAACTTAAATAACTGACTCCCTCCGGAAGGCCCAGTTCGATAGCCCCTCCGAAAACGGCAACGAACAGAACCAAAAACATTATAGGCTGGAAGAATGTTCCAAGTAACTGGTCAATGTTCCGTAATATATGCCGGCTACTACGTTTAATCATTATTAAGCTATCACGAAAAGCCAAAGATGCTTTAGAAGCCTCAACGAATTCAAGTTTTGTCTTCATCAATCTTCCTTTCCTTTACCCGTAACACTCAAGAACACGTCATCTAGTGTCGGTTTGTGTATGCCCATGCTATCAATCTTGATTTTATCTTTTGCTAACTTATCTAAAATTCCACGTACGTCTTTGTTGGTGTCTTTTATCGGCAGAGACAATTTCAGTTCTTTTTCATCGACCTCTAGGCCTTTAGCTTTGATAACTGAGGTTGCGTTATTTAAAACTTTTATGGTGTTGAACGTCAACTCTAATCTGTCACTGCCAATCTTACTTTTAAGTTGATTAGCACTTCCTTCTGCAATAACTTTACCGTTATCGATAACTATGATGTTATCTGCAAGCTGATCAGCTTCTTCTAGATATTGTGTCGTGAGCAATATGGTTGTTCCGTCTTTAACGAGTTGCTCAATAATTCGCCACATTGCCAAACGAGAACGTGGATCTAGCCCAGTCGTAGGTTCGTCCAAAAAAATTAATGGTGGCGCAGCAATTAAGCTAACGGCCAAATCTAGACGCCTTCGCATGCCTCCAGAATAGGTTTTAGCTGGTCTGTCGGCCGCATCAACCAAATCAAAATCTTCTAACAATTCTTGTGCTCTCTCTTTAGCGCTATTGTGTGTCAGACGATACAAACGACCCATCATTATCAAGTTTTCTCGGCCTGTTAACAGTTCATCTACAGCAGCGGCCTGACCTGTGAGCCCAATCATACTCCGAACTTTATCAGCATCCTTTTTAACGTCATTCCCACCAACTTGCACAGAGCCCTTGTCGTAACTTAGCAGTGTACTTAGTATGCGAACTGTGGTTGTTTTACCAGCGCCATTTGGCCCAAGCAACGCCAGAATTGTACCTTTTTTGACAGAAAAGTTAACACCCTTAAGAACTTCTACTTTTCCATAACTTTTATGTAAATTATTAACCGTAATCGTGTCAGCCAATTTTCTTATCCCTGTTATTACTATAAATAGTATAAAGCACCACCTAAAAGTTTCCTATGTGATTTTACTTGTTGCTAATATATATCTAATGACAAAGAAAATTTTAATTCTAGCACTGATAATTGTTGCCGCGTTGGCGATTACAATTTTTTTGTTCCGCGACAAAATTTATAAGCAATATTTCAAACCAACAGACACTACCATTCCTCAGGGTCTAGTCAACGAGGAAGTCGAAGAAGAATTGGTAATTCTAGCAGAAAATCTAGACGTGCCCTGGGACGTCATAGAGCTGCCTGGGGGTGACTTACTGGTTAGTGAACGAAGTGGTTCGATAGTGCGCATAAGTGATAATCAAACTTATTCAGTTGACGGAGTCATTGAAAGTGGCGAGGGAGGACTTTTAGGTATAACTTTGGATCCCGACTTCGAAAGAAATAGCTACATATATATTTACAGCACTACCGAAACCGAAAACGGACTAACAAATAGGATTGAAAAATACACTTTTGACAATAATTCTCTCGTCAACCAAATGACACTACTTGATGAAATCCCAGGTGCCAGCTATCACGACGGTGGGGCATTAGCTTTTGGACCAGATGGCTACCTTTACGCAACAACTGGCGATGCGGGCATACCTGATTCAGCTCAAGACATTGATTCACTTTCGGGTAAAATTTTGCGAATGGATTCTGAAGGCAATCAGATACCTGACAATCCGTTCAATAATTATGTGTATAGTTATGGTCATCGAAATCCTCAAGGAATTGCCTGGGATAACGAGGGCAGGCTCTGGTCTACTGAACACGGCCCATCAGGGTTAGAATCTGGATATGACGAAATTAATCTAATTCAAGCTGGCGGTAATTATGGCTGGCCGGAAATTAAGGGCGATGAAGCTCAAGACGGAATGATTCGACCAGTTGCTCATTCTGGAGCAGATGACACTTGGGCTCCGGCTAGCTTGACCTTTGTAGATGGTTCTCTATTTTTTGGTGGCTTGCGTGGCCAAACTCTGTACCAAGCAAAAATAGCAAGCAGTGGCAAGCTTGACCTTGTTGGTCACTTCAGAGAAGAGTTTGGCAGGCTCAGAAACGTAACTGCGATTGATTCTAGACTTTTATTTACAACTTCAAACACCGATGGCCGTGGTGATGAAAACCCGAACGATGACAAACTCTATAGTGTCAGTTTGACTCAATTCAATCGATAATCTTTTCTTGGCTGAGTCGGAGGGATGGATAACAGAACTACTAGTAAGTGGCTGGGATGGAGGGATTCGAACCCCCGAATGCCAGGACCAAAACCTGGTGCCTTACCACTTGGCCACATCCCAATGTAGCCACTTATTAATATTCCTTATTGTTAACGTTTGGATGGCTGAGTATACTCGGCGAAACGAGTCACCAAACGCCTCAAGATTATACCGAAAACAGAGATAAAAAGCTAGTGTGGTATTGACTTTTTATTCCGTTTATGCTATTATCAAGTAATGAGTCAGGACACTTCTCTAGAATTAAATGGCTTGGGGTTTAAAGACGTTGTTGACTGCGACACATGCACATCTGCCTGTTGCAGATCTGGGGTAAAAATACCCCTAAAAACTGCAGAGAAAAAACAGCTAGAGGAGCGAGGAACTACATTTGGCGAGGTAGAGCAGCCACATTTCGGTACACGTACGCGCAAGTTTAGCAGAGCAATTACTGCCGTTGCTGTACACATCAGACCGAAACAAGAAGAACCTATTTACTACGAGATGCTAAGCGACTGCGGGAACTTAACGGTAGATGCTGAAGGGCAGAGCATGTGCAGCGACTACGATAACAGACCCGACATCTGTCTATCTTTTCAGGCTGGCAATTTTGCTTGTCGCTCCTTGAGAGTCAAAGCAGGAGTGGACACTCCACGTGAACTTGAAATCTGGAAAGATTTCAAAAAAATTGACTGCTAGTTTGTTGACGCGTCAGGCGTTTGTTGCGTAGTGGTGTCACTTGAATCATCTTCTGCGTCTTCTAACTGTTCACGCAGATCTGTGTTTTCTTGCTCTAGACGGGCATTCTCTTGCTGAAGTTCGCTAATTTCGTTATCTTTTTCCTCCAGCATAGAGTCACTAGCACCATCTCTAGCTTCTTGCAATTGACGATTCAGATCATCCACCTGACTCTGCAATGCTTCGTCGCCAGAGTTGCTTGAACCATCATTATTTCCAAAGATATAACCAATACCTCCGCCTATCAGGAGCGCCAACACAACCAACACTACCCATACTGCTTTACCACCACCAGAGCTAGCTTGAGCTTGACTGTTTTTTTCAGGCATTTGCTCCTGCACTGGCTCGTTAGGTGTACTGGTCATTTCTGTTGACCTGGTTTCTTCTAAGCCCATGTCTGTTTCTGTGTTTGGAGTTTTTGATTCATCTTCCATAACTCACATCCCTCTAATTATTTGTAACTAAAGTATAACGCTAATGTAAAATGTATGTAAACACATGAAAAAACACACCAAGTATTCACATTACCGTCCGATGGTGTTTGCTGGATTTGTATCAGGATTGCTCGTAACAGCTACAGCAGGCGCTCTTTTATGGTTTATCGCTCCGTCTAAAACTGCTGACTTTTCTGCTGAACCTGAGTCTGAGTCACTAATCAAGCTTGAAGAAACTGCAGCGGCAGAAAATATCGAAGAAAAACCGATTGAATTATTCTTTGGTGGCACAGAACTATCGGACGATTTTAGGTTCTTGGCGCTATATGGGAACCCTGAATATAAATCTTTAGGTGCACTGGGTGAACAACCCTTAAACGATACTTACGATCGCGTAAAAGCTCTCGCTAAACAATACCAGGCCTTAACCGATAGTAATGTAATTCCAACGCTAGAGCTGATAACCACCATAGCCTCTGCAGGCCCAACTGACGACGATGATTACTCACAAGAAATTGAAGCCGACAAGATACTATCCTGGGCTAAAGATGCCGAAAAGAATGATGTTTATCTAGTACTTGATTTGCAACCCGGTAGGGCAACCTTTCTAGAGCAAGCCAAGGCTTACGAGGAAGTTTTGAGGCTTCCAAACGTTGGTCTGGCACTTGACCCCGAATGGCGGCTACAAAAGAAGACTGACAGACACCTCGTAAAAGTAGGTAGTGTTAGCTCCAAAGAGATTAATCAAACCAGTGAATGGCTAGCTAATTTTACAAAAGATAATAAACTCCCCCAGAAGATGTTCATAGTTCATCAGTTTAAAGATTCAATGATTACCGATCGTGAAAAGCTACGGACTGACAGGGAAGAGTTACTGTATGTTTTACATATGGATGGCCATGGTTCCATGGGGCAAAAAATTGAAACTTGGAATCGCTTAAAAAAAGATTTACCACAAAACATGCAAATGGCTTGGAAAAACTTCTATGACGAAGACAAGCCGACGCCTACTCCAAAACATACTATGCTACAAGACCCTCAGCCGGTGTTTGTAAGCTACCAGTAGAAACTGCGCCACCCGGTAAGCGTGCGATTTGAACTTTTGCAAAATCAGGAACTTCGGCAGCTCTTGAACGTAACATGTTACGTCTTGTACCTAAATCAGTCACAACAGACCCAACTATCGTTGCGGGAATAACTTCTATGCCTGCTACATCTTCAACCATCCCGGAATACTCAACAGCACCTTCTTCGAATCTTTCTAACCGTTCTTGAAATACACCTTCACCGAATGTTCTAACCCGGCTAACTAACCTGTCATCATAAATGCTATTTATCTGCTGCGACATGTCGTTTAATAGCACCTCTAGCCTAGTCAGCGTATTCGATTCTTCGAGCCACCGAACTGCTGCCTCTTCCCGCATTAGTCTCGTATATTTATATAAATTATGCCATGCTGTTGGATGCACCGAGTTGTGACGGCAACGAGCCATCGTTATGATCGAATGACGGTCATTAACAAGCTCATTATAAGGATATCCTAATGCTAAATGTGCTAAGTGTTCAAAAAATATATGATGTCTTGTAGGTCCACAGTCTCTGGTTTCAAGATAAGGACATTCTTCTCCCACACAGCCTCTTTTTCGTGGAGGCACAGGCGCCAAGGTAGGTTCGTAGTAAGGAGCTGGTTGACCCTCTCGAACAACTTCTAAACTTTTTGTTTTCCAATCCGACACTTTTGAGTGTAAAACACAAGCTTGTTACGTAAAGTGATTTATCTCACAAAACTAACATTGCATCGCCGAAACTATAGAATCTATACTTATTTGCGATTGCATGGTCGTAAATTTTCTGCATTTCAGACTCACTTC
Source organism: bacterium (assembly GCA_030428125.1). Taxonomy (GTDB): domain Bacteria; phylum Patescibacteriota; class Saccharimonadia; order Saccharimonadales; family SZUA-47; genus JAUIBF01. The sequence goes on from JAUIBF010000001.1 coordinate 509,442, forward strand.
CAACCAATGCCTCCACCATCAAAAGCAGAGAAGTGCCCGGCAAATGGAAGTTAGTAATCAATGAATCAACTTTTTTGAACTCATATCCTGGCTGAATAAAGATATCTGTATCCCCAGACACCTCACTGTACAAGGTCGGTCCCGAAGAAATCCGGTGTATTTCTGAGTTCTCTATGCTCGGCTGAGCGAGATGCTTTAGCTCTCGAGCGAGCATTAAAGCTGGTACATTACTTCTGTTAGCAAAGGTCTCAAGCGTACGCGCACTAGTAGTCCCTACGGCTGTGATATGACCAGCTTCAGCAATTATTTGGTGATTTTCTGCATCTACCACGAACCACTCACTATGCAGTTTGCCGGTTTTGTAATTATCGTCTGTCAGGTTAGCAAATGTTCCGAGCCCCACGTGCAGAGTTACTTCTGCGTATCCAAAATCACTTTTAAGTTTTCCTAGCAAATTATCAGTGAAGTGCAGCCCTGCAGTAGGTGCTGCCTTAGAACCTAGGGGTTTAGCATAAATCGTTTGGTAATCTTCTGCCAACTCATCGTTTTGCATTATGTAAGGAGGCAAGGGAACATGTTCGATTTCTTTTAGTCTTTCATCCTCGTGAGTAATATTCAGTTTTAGTGTACGTATTCCATCTTCATCAATATTTGTGACTTCAGCAGACAAGAACTCATTAACCTCAACATTAACTCCAAGTTTAAACTTCTTACCCGGACGCACTAACGCTCTAATGGTATGAGTATCCAACTTTTCTAATACGAATATCTCGGTTTTACCTTCGTCAAAAAGCCACCTACAATGTTCCACCTTAGAATTATTAACAACTAAGGTAGTATCTTTTTGCAAATAGGTTGCAATTTCAGAAAACACCGTATCTGTTATTTGACCACTTTTACGGTCATACACCAACAACTTCGCTGAATCTCTAGGATTTGATGGCTCTTGTGCTATCAATTCCTCTGGTAGTTCAAAATCTATCATTCAATTGTTTATAACAGATTGTATAGCAAGTGTATAATTGACTTTTTTATATATTTATGTCATTGTGTATTGATGAAAACCCCTGTTTTTGACTCCGGCTATCTAGGTCCAGACACTGTGACAGAATTATTACATATATGCGACCTAACTGTTCGTAGGGCTTTGTACACTGACCTAAGAATCGATGGGCTAAAAGATCAAATCGGCGCTAGTGTACTTCCCTATCTTGTCTCTGGTGGAGCAACAACACTGCAAGTTGAAATAGATGGCGTGGGCTATCCAAGATATGCTGCAGCCGTTAACTCCATAGCTAGACAAGTCACAAAAGAAAAATACTATCGTCGAATGGGTATAAACTACTACCTCGGACCAGATGACAGAGAGGCTTTTCAGGCGATTCATTTTGATAGCAGCTATGCTGAAGTTTTGACCTTGGAAGGAATCGGTGGGGTCGCACTGTTTGATCGAGAGACCGATGTCCGGAATGCTACCCCAGCAGATGCAATTGCAACTTTAGATTGTGAACCAGGCGACCGTTTTACAGCAGGATCTTTGCCTCATGCCGGATTCGGAATCGGAAATCGCACCAGCATATACTTTTATTAGACTGTATACTTTAAGTTATGAAAGATATCGTTCTAGGTGGAGGTTGTTTCTGGTGTACAGAGGCTGTATTCCAGCGAGTTAAAGGTGTTTCTGAAGTTGTTTCTGGTTTTGCAGGTGGCGGAGCAGGTGGCAACCCTGACTATTGGAGCATTCACGGTAATGACAGCTCTCACGCAGAAGTAGTTCAAGTAACTTATGATGAACAGGTCATTACATTAACCGAACTTCTTGATATATTCTTCGGAACGCACGACCCAACAACCACAAATCAGCCAGGTACTGCAGATATGGGCTCAGAATACCGTTCAATTATTCTTTGTGGTGAGGACGAATTAGAGACTGCAAACAAAGCCAAAGACGAAGCTCAAAAAAACTGGGACAAACCGATTATTACAGAAATCAAAGTCTTAGATAAATTCACTCCTGCGGAGGAACACCATCAGAACTACTACAACAATAATCAGCAGGCTGGCTACTGCCAGGTCATCATCAACCCCAAGCTCGAAAAGTTCCAAAAGAAATTCACGGACTACCTTAAGTAGCTTAAGCTTGCAATTTAACAACCCCCTTGTCATATTTAGTTAGATTAACGGAGTAGCAGCATGGCAATCATAAACCCTGGACTAGAAAGAGCACTTAGAAGAGATGCTTTAGACGTACTAATCGAAAGAAATCACAAACAAAGAGTAGACGATGCCGCGGGTGTTCTTGCCGGTGCGCTACATGTAGCAACACTCGAGCAAGTCGAAGAAGTTCTTAGACACACAGAAGATACGACAGGTAGAGCGACAGCACGTGTTCATATTGCCGGATTACTAAGTTTAAACGGTGTCATAGCACCACTTGCAGGCAACCGAGGCTCAACTGGAGGGTTTTTTTTGGGCTCTTCAGGTGACGCAGCTGTATTTCCAGTTAAACTAGCAGACAGCCAGGTTGTTGATATGGTGGGTATAGGAAAAGTCGAATACACCGATATCAGAGCTTCTGTGACCAGGATAAACCACAAACTTGACACTAAGCAAGCGATGGATAAGGATTGGAACCCAAATGGAGTAACTCCATATGACATCTTAGAAGCAGGACTGGTAGTTACTGCGTCAACGGATGAAAAACCAAACAGGTACATTAGCGCACAGCATACATGGTTGGGAATAGACCAAATGCCTCCTAAGTGGGAAGCAGCCAGACAAAATTACGTTAGACCTAAGTCTCTAATGGGCACGCTACGTTTGATGTACGGTGCGCTTGGGGATCCAGAATTAAACCCAGAAGCCCATACTGCAGACTACCTAAAAGCTTACAATCCAGACTTCATGGATCCAGTAAGTAATTATGCAGCGGATCCAGAATCTGTCGTATTGGCTAATGTAGACGTTCGCGAATTTATGCCAGCATGGCTAACTAGTTACGCCGAATAGGCTATAAACATCATTCATTCACGTATACTGTCAGTAAGTGAGTGAGATTAAGCTAAATCAAAGTCAGCAAAAAGCAGTCGACCATATAAACGGCCCATTGCTAGTTGTGGCTGGTGCAGGAACCGGCAAAACCAGTGTTATAACAGAGAAAATCAACGCACTTCTTGACCAAGAAATAAGCCCGTCATCTATTCTGGCTGTTACTTTTACAGAAAAGGCGTCGGCTGAGATGCAGGAGAGGATTCTGGAGCGCAGGTCTGGGCTGATGCTTGATTTGCCGATTATGACATACAACGGCTACGGCGACAGCATTTTGAAAGAATTTGGTGTTCACATAGGGCTACCTAGAACCTATAAAGTCCTGACCCCACAAGCAGCCATCGTTTTCTTGCGTGAGCGAATCGAGAGCTTCAATCTAGATTATTTCCTGCCGCTAACTACAGTTCCAGATGCAATTATCGAAGATATTCTGAAGTATTTCTCTAAACTCAAACAAAACGTAGTCACCCCAGAAAAATACTTGGATTTTGTCAAGAAAATGCCAGAAGGTGACGTGCCAGAAAATACAGAAAAGCTAATGCACAAGCAATTAGCTGACGCTTACCGAACCTACATATCCTTATGCAGGAAAGAAAACGTCATAGACTATGATGATCAGATTTACTTGTCTATTCAATTGCTTCAAAAGCGACCAAACGTCCGACAAATCCTTCAGGAACGCTATCACACCGTGTTGGTTGATGAGTTCCAGGACACCAACCCCATGCAATCTATGTTGATAGATTTAATTGTGCCGGAGTCTCAGAATTTAGTCGTTGTAGGTGATGACGACCAAGCAATCTACGGGTTCCGTGGTGCGACGATCAGTAACATTTTAAGTTTCAAAGAACGCTATCCGGACGCATCAGAAGTTGTTTTGAGCGAAAACTACCGCAGTCACCAATCAATTCTTGATGCTGCTTATAAGCTGATTCAGAACAATAACCCTAACCGTTTAGAGGCAAGCCTAGGGTTAAATAAGCGCCTAACCAGCGATCAACCAGGTTCCGACCCAGTGCTCAGACATTTTGCAGACCCTACCCAGGAGCTAGACTGGCTGGCCGAGAATATCAAATCCAAACTCGAAGCACACCCCGATGAACAGAGTGTCAGCATAGCCGTACTTACGCGTAGCAACAACAGCGCAGAAGCCGTTCATCGAGCTCTAGATGCATACGACATCAAACACCGAGTTGTCGGCTTGAGTCCAGATCTCTACAGCCAGCCAGTTGTTCGAATGTTGATTGAGCTACTGCGGACTATTATCGAGCCAGACAACAACGCCAGTTTGCATCACACACTTATTAGTGACTTGTTCGGCATCAGCAACTCCTTTGTATCACCATATGTTAAAAAAGCTCGCTACGAACACGACTCACTAGAAAATTTGCTAGAGGATACAGATGAAACTAAAGACGCCATTCAGCTCATTAGAAAGTATCGCGAACCAGCTGCCAGCGAATCGGTAGGACGTTTGCTGTGGCAATTACTATCAGAGCTTGAATATTTAGACAAGTTACTAGAGCAGGCACAAACCAACAACAATTCAGCCCATGCTCTAGGTCACATCACGCAATTTTTCGACACCCTGAAGGAGTTTGAAAACATTGCAACTCAACCAACAGCTGTGCAGTACCAGCTGGCATTGCCTGCACTAATGGCAGCAGGGGAGTCTACAGATGACACCCTTCAGCTAACAGAGCAAGAAGTGATTGTAACCACCGTACACAAAGCCAAAGGTCTAGAGTGGGACACAGTATATTTACCAGGTCTAACAGAGCAAAAATTCCCAATGTGGCGGCAGGGTGGTGGTATAGATTTGCCTGAGCAGCTACGCGATAACGACGTAAATGATACAGATGAACACTATTCTGAGGAGAGAAGGGTAATGTATGTTGCACTAACACGTGCTCGCCAGAACCTGACGTTAAGCTTCTCTGACGGTCCTCGCAAACCTTCACGTTTTATTGACGAGATGTTCGGCGAAGGTGCAGCAGAGAGTACTGATTACACGGAGGCTACTGAAAGAAGAGTTCGCTTAGAGATTAGCGCAGACGATGTACCCAAAGTCCCGATTCCTGACTCTATTTACGACGGCAAGCGCGTCAAACTGGACGTTACTAAGGCTCAGACTCTTCTCAACTGTCCACTAAATTTCTATTACAAATATATCCTAGAAACTCCTCGTGAACCTCGTCCATCTGCTGATTACGGAACGCGAATGCACGCATTTATTCAGGAAATCAACGAAGCACGTCATAAAAACTCCGAGTTACGTCCACTCCCAGAGATGTTGAAGGATTTAGAAAAAGGCTGGCACAAATCCGGCTACGCTAGCAAGACGCAACAAGAACGGGCGTTAAAGCAAGCCAAGCAAACTCTAACAACTTACTACCAGCACGCTAAAGGTGCTGATGGTCCGATAGCTATTGAAGATCCATTTGCCGTAGAAATAGCCGAGGACATAATTCTAGATGGTCGAATTGACGCTGTCTATGCTGACGGTGACGACGTAGAAATCCGTGATTATAAGACAGGATATGCCGCTCGTGATGAAGAAGGGGCTAAGAAATTAGCCGGTAGCAGCAAACAGCTGGAGCTTTATGCACTGGCTTGGCTGACCAAAACCGGTAAATTGCCGTCCAAACTTAGCCTGCATTATGTTGATTCAGACGTGATTGGTTATGCCAACAAACGAGAATCTACTATTGAAAACCGCCGTACACAACTTATTAAAGCTGCTAATGATCTAAAGGATGGGCATTTTCCGCTAGGTAGTAGTCATACTTATTGCGTGCATCCCGAATAGTCTTGCACTATTGACTTTTGTGCCATTTTCATGTTATAATATAGTATTATGGCTAATAATGCATCTGTAGAGTTCAGGACTGGAGTTGCTGATCTTGATATGCATCTAAATGACGTTAGACCCTTTAGTCTATTCTTTAATTACGTCGTTGGGAGTTATCTAGAACGTCAAGCAAGCGAGCAAGAACAGGTAGCTGTCATGCCTACTCACATTACTGTAGCTCCATTTAATGATTTCGAACACGACCTGGCATATGACATCACTTCAGCCGTTGATTTAGAGCACGGTCGAATGATTAGTGATGAATTCAAGCTTAAGCAAAAGTGGTTAGGTAGAGATCCGTACCAAACTCTTGGAATTGTTGATGCTGAAGACAGAGTTATTATGGACAACGTAGGTAGAGCATACCTGGGTTCTTTGATTTTGTTGAAAGGGATGTATGAGGCTGCTCATAACCCCGATTTTCGTGGTACGAGCTAATTCAACAATTTAGTAATATTCTACTTTCTTAGACGTAATAGAGTAGCAAGAAACGACTCCCCGGCACCACGTTAGAAAAACAGGCTCTGCATCTGAATTAATTCATATATACTTTTTTGGGGAGCTCGCTTTTAGCTCAAACAGTCCTCGGAAAGTCCAACAAAATAACCCACCCGCAACCAGGTTTTAGCCGGATGGGTATTAAGCAAATAATCATCACCATTGATTTTATCGATGATGACAATTTGTTCATCAACTTCATCTTAGGGTACTAATATCCAAGAGAATATACCCCCCCTTAATCGAATTAGGCCCAGGTTGCACTTAGTTATTAAAATTATACTTATCCACAAAAAATAAGATGTAACTAATTTTTGCGACAGTATTTGTTTGACAGTAAAGAGTTAATTATTTAAATTGTTAACGCATGAGGGTTAAGCATAAATACAACGTAATTGACTTATTTTCTGGCATTGGAGGCTTCAGCAAGGGTTTTGAGAATGAAGGATTTGACATAAAACTTGGAATTGATAATTGGCCAATTGCTTTAAAAACATTCAAGACGAACCATAAAAATACCGAGATATTACTTGAAGATTTAACAAAAATAAAGAAAAATTATTATGAGGACCTACCATATAAGGTCGACATTATTATTGCAGGCCCTCCTTGCCAGGGATTTTCCATGGCAGGGAAGAGACAAGAAGACGATATACGTAATAGGCTTTTTAATGAGGTCGTTAGGGCTGCAAAATACACTAAAGCTCCTATTGTGATAATCGAGAACGTAGTTGGGCTAGTTTCAATGAAAGACATTGATGGAAATTCTGTCAAAGATAGAATAATTCATTCTTTGAAGGAAGTAGGTTACGACGTAGATTATAAAATTTTAACTGCTTCAGATTATGGGGTGCCACAAAATAGAAGAAGAGTTGTGTTTGTGGCACATAAAAACAATAAGGCGTTTAGCTTTCCAAAAGAATCGGTAAAGAAAGTAACAGTTGGCGAAGCACTCGGTAACTTACCTGATGTAGAAAGTAAAAAATACACTAAACCTGAAAATAATTTCCAGCAATACTTAGAATCATCATCAAAAAAGATATATAACCATACAAAAATGAACCACAGCAAAGCTGTTTCTGACCGTATTGCACTAGTTCCTGAGGGCGGGAATTGGCGAGATATACCGCCGGAGCATTATCGGGTAGGAGGAACTCATAGTAATAACTACCGTAGGCTCGATAGGTCAAAACCTTCAATAACAATTAAACATGCTACTAAGTCAATGATAATTCACCCAGTTTACGACAGGGTAATAACTGCCAGGGAAGCAGCTAGGCTTCAATCTTTTCAGGATGACTTCTTCATTGAGGGTAGTAGCTTCGAACAGCATCAACAGCTTGCGAACGCCGTTCCGCCACTTCTTGGGGCGGCTATCGCAAAAGCTGTGAGGGAGTACATCGATAATGAGTAGTAACGTTAAATTCATTGATCTATTTTGTGGGTTAGGTGGTTTCAGGATAGCCTTAGAAAATCTTGGGGGGACTTGTGTTTATAGCAGCGATAATGATAAGTATGTTCAAGACATATATAACCTAAATTTTGGAGAAATACCCGACGGAGATATAACTAAAGTCTCACCGAAAGAAGTTCCAGATCACGATATACTCTGCGCCGGTTTTCCATGTCAACCATTTTCTATAGGAGGATTACGTAAGGGCTTCTTAGACACCAGAGGAACCCTATTTTTCGATATTGAAAGGATTTTAAGGGCTAAAAAACCCAAGTCTTTTATTCTCGAGAACGTAAAAGGCTTAACTAATCACGATGAAGGTAGAACTCTGGAAACCATACTGAGGACACTTGCTAAAACCGTTAACGGAAAGCCTTATGATCATGAAGGCAACTTAGGTTACGACGTATACTATAAAGTTTTAAATACAAAAGATTTCGGAATCCCACAAAACAGGGAAAGAATCTATATCATAGGAATTAAAAATTCAAAGAAAACTTTCGAGTTCCCTGCGACAAGCAGTAACAGTATGGGTCTGGATATATTGCTGTCTAAAACTACTAATAAGGAAGAGTACCGGGTGTCAACTAACGTCTGTTCACAGATTCTGCATCATCTAGACTTAAAAAAAGATAGGTATTCAACCCTAATGGATGAACCATTAATAGCATACGAGGTCAGGCCTTCTAGGTGCTCATTTCGTCAAGATGGCGCAAGCCCTACTCTCACTGCAAAAATGGGAACCGGGGGTAATAACGTTCCTATTTATGTCCAAGAGATGAGAAAGTTAACATTAAGAGAGTGTCTAGATTTGCAAGGATTCCCTGACAACTACGTATTTCCGGACAGGGGGATGCAAAGTTACAAACAGATAGGAAATAGTCTCACCGTACCTGTTGTCGAGGCAATTGCGAGTAAGCTAATTCCGGTAATCTAGCGCTCCTTGCTAAGCTTATAAACGAGCTGATATTTCCCTTTACTTCGACCTGACCCTGTAGTAACTATTAGTTTTTTTGTATTATTTGGTACAATCTCGTTATTAACTAGCAACCATGGAGCGTAATAAGGATCGTCAAACATTCCTATTCCAGAAAAAAACAGTGCCGAAATACTTTCGTTATTATTGGTTAAGTCTTCAATAATCTTATTGCTTAAAGCTTTTACCTTATTACAATATTCGAGATTTGATATTTCTCCCGAAATACCATGATTGACCTCGAAGTAAGTTTTAAATTCTTCTTCTGTAGCACCCCAGCCCTTTATTACGTCAGTGTTCTTAACTAGCCCTTCCTGATTCTTGCAGTAAATTGAAGCTCCTGCACCTAGTTCTAAGTCTTTATATATCCTTTTAAACGCATCGGGGGAAATTTTTTGAATCGTAGAAGTATAGTCAGTGTTTAACTTAACGCTAATTCCACTTTCTGGGATCGGAAATACTCCGATTTTTTTAGCCTCGTCTTCATTAATATATTCTTTCAGATCACTTTTAGATAAATTACTTGGCAATAACCCAAGATAAATATCTGATTTTGGCCTAACATTTCTCTTATGGACTTTGGAGTACTGAACAGTATTTACATGAACTGCTATGTAATTTCTATTGCCAAAAACAGACGGCACCAAGATCATGCCTTTATTAATAAGTTCCACTGATTCGACCTCATTTTCGTCCCCACTAATCAAATTGCATCTCCATGATATCCCTCTGTAATTTACCCCATTTGAATTGAATTTCTCCTCGTTTTTTTTCGGTACTATTCTTTTTATTTTCTAAATTTCTATTCCACGCTTGAAAAGTAAGCCCCCCCAAGCCAGGACAGGTAGACTTGCTAGATAAATATTCTATGGCTGTATCCATATCTACAATGTATCCATTAGACTTATCGCCATAATATAAATAGTCGGCCTCCACTAAGTCGTCTTTTACTCCAACTTTTAAAACCCTTTTTAATATGTCTTCCTTGTGTAGATCTATGAATCTCTGAAAGTTAACAATCTTATCCTTATGAAGCTTCTTAATTTGAGGAACCGACATCCTATCTACGGGATTACCCTTGCCGTCAAGTGTTAAGTCACCCCATATAAAAAATTTCAGATCATCACATACTGTTTGTGGTGCATTAAATTCAGATTTCAAAAATTCTACAAAATCCTCAATTGGCTCTTGGTGCACACTGTTGCCTGATCCTTTCTTGATGCTTACACCTAGCTTTTTATTCTTTACAGATATTTCAATATCTGCCTTCGAGCCACTGTTGGGCCTGGTGCATTTAATATTGTCAGCCAATCCAATCTCGGGGAATAAGGCAATTACTATTCTTTTCAAATTGCTATTTAAGTTGTCGTAACTACAGTTCAATGCCGAAAGAAGCTGCTTTTCGTTTTCAAACCCAGTGATTTCCATAGAGTAATACTAACACAGTTGAGTGTAAATTATTTATTCGATAATATTTCTTAAGTATTTTCAATATTTATTCTGCATTATGTCTAGTTCATCTTGCAATTGGAATAGGTTTTTTCTTAGGTCTATTTCGCGCCAGGAGGTTAGTTTTCCTGCTACTTCAAGCGCTCTGCGCTCACCCCAGAGGCAGTCGTCGTCGTACCAGAGGAAGGGAACAGTCATATCAATCGCATCTGTTTTAGCAAGCGACCAAGCCGTCGGCTTAAATTTCTTAAGCCACGGGGTTAAATCCTCATCTGAAGCTCGATTCACATACTCAACAGCGTGTTCAGGATCTCCATGCATGCAGTGTGTAGTCAGCCAATAAACTTCAAAATTATCAGCTACATACTTGATAAAGTCAGCAGCTCCTTCAGCCAGATTATTTTCGTTGGCTAGCAGAACCCCATCAATATCCAAAAAAATCCTCGGCAACCTCTTCATACCCTAGACTATACCACCCAGCCACAATTCCTTCTCGACTTCTTAACATATCAACCTCCTAACTCCTTACTGTACAAGGACGTTCCTTGTACATAAGTGAAAGCGCTAGCTCTAATAACTCAAACGGTTTACGGCATCAGAATAATGCGGCTCACCACGAATATCATCCGGATACAAAATCCTCATTACTGCTTGAGTCTGTCCGTGAATATCGCTGACGTGTATCGCATTGTTAACTACTGGCAAAAACAGCTCTTCAAACTCTTGATTGTTTAGGCCCGCTGAATCTTCCCCGGAAACAAATTGATATGGCTTGCAAGTCATACCTCTAATACCTAATTGTCGATCTACTATTTCGCCGTCCATATCAAAAGTCTCTGTTGATCCTTTTATATTTTCGAAGAGCACTGAGGGATCTTCAGTTCTATAGACAAAGGGTATAAATGCAACTCTTCCTAGATACTCTCGCATTATCATAGGGTAATACCTTCTGTCTGATTTGTTCGCATAAAATATCTCGAGTATTTTTCTGCCGTAAGGTACCGATCTTAAGTCCCTGATTATTGGAGATAACAACTGAATTTCCGATATCCTTCCATGTAATGGGTCATCAGCAACGAGTAAATCATGAGGGTAATTACCGTGAAGAGTTTCGACTATCAGTGGATCTAAAGTCTCGTCTAGTGCATGAGGCTTTATCATTATCAAACTTGTACCACTGACCAACTCAGACATTGCTAAACCATTTCCTCTTCTGCTAACACAAAATTGCCAGTTTCTGCATCTACGATAACGTCAGCTATTTCTTTTGGGCGTGCATTCTGTTCGTAGATCCATTGTGCGGGCATGTATTTTCTGAGATATTTTCTAACTACTTCAATACCAAGTTTCGGAACATCGCGCTCTATGGCACGACTAAGCATTTTGCCTATCGCTAAATCAATGTGAACCTTGTAATCGAATTCATCAACTAATTCCTCTCCAAAGAGAAAAACCCCTTCAACTAATATCACATCAGGTCTAACATCATATGACTTTAGATAACTCATACCCGTAACAGGGTTTATATGCTCAAGAATCACCATATCACTCTGATCCCGTGCAAGGGTCGCAATTAGTTGTTTTAGCTTTTTTATATTAAAGGTGTGTTCTAGATAATTTAAGATTGGGTTATCTGAAGTATGTCTTACTTCTGAGTCATTTGAAAAATCATCAATTTGTATTTCTGTCACTCGTAGACCACTCTGTTCTAATTGACTCTTTAGTTCACTTGATAGTGTTGTTTTTCCAGACGTATCTACGCCACTTACACCAACGACACAACATTCATTAACTTCGCTCAGTTCCGCTATCTCTTGTGTTAAAAACTCTACGACATTTCGACCTTGCAGAGTATTAGTTGTTTCCGCAGAACCATCAACTAGCTTATTGATGCCCAGAATATTTATTTCTGGTAAGTGCTCCTGTAGGTATTTAAGAAGTGACTCTAATTCGTCAGGTTGAGTTTTAATGATTTTGTCAATTTGGGCTATCATGATTCGCAGTGCTTCTTTAAACTCAAGCCTATTATCAACCGGCTCCTCTTGGCTAATAAAGTTATCGAGGATATGCGCAAATGAAACTGACGGGCCGCTATTTGACCCTTTTTGGTCAACAAGTCTATCGACATCAACCTCATTACCATTCATAATCGCTTCCAGTTTAAACCACAATAGATAACCGGGCAGTTTATCGGTTACGAACTTTGACTCGACTCCAATCTGATGTTTTACACACCACTCCCTAATTAATTCCTCCCAAACTGTAAATACTTCAGTATTTAATTCACGACCTCCGAAATTTTCATATAGCTGCTTGGAGTGTTCGCGAAGGTCAATAAATGCATACCCTCGATCCGACTGCTGCCAATACCCTAATTCAGTGGAAACACTATTTTCAAAAGGGTAGAGTTTATTGGGCAATAAGACCTTGTGATATGGACTTTCTAGTGCTCGACTTTTTGGGTCGCAACCAATTGTACTCAAGCAATCTTTCTGTAAAGTTCCACCAAAAGCCTTAAGCACAACAGCTAGTGTAAATAATGTTCTGCCCCTATAGAATAGATCGTCAATAAAATGTACAGGTTTATCGCTAGCTAGAATTTCCGCCAATCGTGTTCCTCTAAGAACAGCCTGAATGAGGGCCAAGCTAGGCAGCCTTTCCTCGATTGTCTCAATCATTTCAATACATTTATCAAGTTCCTGCGACAACTGCGAATCATCCGTAACGTGCTTGAAGGGCCCTGGCACTGAATAGCCAGCAAGGATTGACACAACTTCACCTCTTGTCATGCCTTTATGTATTAAACCTGTGTCTTCCTGTGACTGAGCAATAAAATTAAATGTACTTTCAGATAACTCTTCATCTTTTTCATCATCCGATAAAAGCGTAAGCAGCTGGACAGATAGAGGTGCTTTTTCGATAGACATCAGTTTCATGTCTGTATAATCTTCCCCTAATGCCAAAATATATTCTGACACATACCTATTTCCACCCTGAATCACGACTCTGTGTCCGGCAGTCGTATCATCAACCCATCGATCCACCGTCGTCATTAGTTCTGATTTTGATATGCGCTCGCCCGAGGCAAAAGTGTTACTTCCAGGACGAGGAGGCTGAACAAGATAATTAAGATCTGTGCCGTTTATGGTTTCATACGACATAGGGCTTTGCTCCCTAACAGAAGCTAGTTCAGCATTTTCACCTATGGAATTCATAATAAGCTACTCTTTCAAATCACTAAGAACTCTGAGTAATAATTCATTTTCTTCAGAGCTTCCTACTGTTACCCTTATGCAATCGTTGAAAGTCCCTAGAATACTTCTAGGACGCACAACTATTGAATTTTCACTTAATATCCTAGCCATATGGTCTGATTTACGAGATTTAATAATCAAGAAATTTGTTTGCGTATTTTCTACTGAGTAGCCCATTGTTGATAACCTTTCAAAAACTAACGACTTTTGTTTTAAGACACTTTTCACTTCTGATTCAAGTTTATCCATCTGTGTCATAGCCGACACTGCAGCCTCTAAGCCAATGCTGCTTACACTGTATGGTTGCTTTAGAGCTTCAAGTGAATCTTTGTGTGAACTTTCGCATAGAACGTAACCAATTCTGGCGCCTGCCAAACCCCATGCTTTGGAGAAAGTACGTAGAACAAAAATATTTTGATTTTTTATCACTTGTTTATAGTATGAGTAATTCAGCCCTGAGTATTCTATATAAGCTTCATCGATTATAATTTTTCCTTTAAATTCTGCAATCAACTGTTGTAGTTTAGAGTAGTCCATTAAATTGCCGGTTGGATTGTTTGGATGAATTAATACGAGTAAGCTAGCTTCGTTATTTAATTTAAGAATTTCTTGAACGTCAGGCTGGTAATCCGCATCTAGCTGAACAGTTAATACTTTCTTATTTTTTGCTACTGAACGCTGACTATATAAATCATATGTCGGCTTATTTAGTATTACGGTCTCGGGGTTAACATAGTCAATAAGTAAGTCTATTCCTGCTATAGATCCTGCCGTCAAAACTATATTTTCACTTGACAAGCCTTTATTATTTTTAGCAATTAAATCTACTAATATTGAATTGAGTTTGCTGTCTGGATATCTATTAAGGTTCAAAAGTGCACTGACGTGTAATGATGCCCATTGGGTTGGATGTTCGTTAGCGTCAAGTAACATGCTGTCTTTTGTTGCGTTGTCTCTGTCTGTTCTATAACGCTGGAGTACTCTTTGCATGTTTATATTTTATAATATAGTTTGTTTTTTTACTATTTTGTTTTATCTTATTTTTTTATATGGCAGGTACATCTTAGGGTTGATATAATCAAGCTATGCGAAAAAGAGCTGGTGCATTAATTATCTCTGATAAGAAACTTTTACTTATTAACGAAGGAGATCAGGGTTTTTTCTGGACGCCAGGCGGAGGACTAGAGGGTAATGAATCCTTCGAAACTGCCCTTAAACGAGAGTTGCATGAAGAACTCGGGGCTAAGACAGAATCAATAGAATTGTTTTTTCAAATGCTAGACGAAAACGAAAAAGAAGAAGTTAAATATTTCATTATAAATAAGTTCGATAAACTTGAGGTGCCTAATGATACAAAAATATTATGGTACAGTCGCGAAATGTACGAAAATGATTCAGTACGAATATCTAAAAGGGTGCACAAGCACGTCGTCCCGAAGCTGATTTCGGAAGATTTTTTATAGGTATATCATGAAAACTGTACAAGGAACGTCCTTGTACAGTAAGGATAAGTTAACTAGTTTACTAGTTCGCCACCCATATCAACAACTGCGGTATAAGCACCTAGATTAACTACCTCTCCGTAATTAGCCTTGTCCAGAATTGCTTTTGCAACTGTAGATCTGCTACCACTTCGGCAGTAGACATATATTTTACTGTCAGAGGGGATATCGGGGTATCTTCCAGACTGCAAATCCTGCAGAGGTAAGTTCTGGGCGCCACCAATATGGCCGTCATCGAACTCTTCGATTGTCCTGACATCAAACAGATAAGCAGTACCTGCACTAATTTCGCTTTCTATCTGAGCAAAATCAACTACTCCATCATTCCGAGCCTTAACGATATCAGAATCGTTACTATTGCTGTTATTGCCAACGTATAGTCCGATTCCCAGTATCGCTAATAAAACTGCAGTGATTATAATTGCTATCTTCATTTTTACCCTCGTAATTTTACTTTACATTTTTCGCATTCGCCCTGAATAGTTAGCCTACCAGAAACCCTACAACCACCTAAAGCTTCTACTATGGTCGGCATTACATCATCGACAACGTTAATATCCTTGATGCCACCACAAACACGACATATAAAATGGTCGTGAGGGGAAGTATTTATATCAAACTTCATTGACCCATCTGACTCTGGTGGGGCTAAAGCTAAGGCCCCACTATCGACCAGTCGTGATGTAACTCTATGCACCGTGGTTGCACTCAAGTCAGGGAATTCTAATCGCAGTTTATCGATTAGTTCGGCATTACTAGCATGGCCAAGCTCAGTAATTGTATCTAAAACTGCTTTGGAATATTTAGTTGCCCTTGACGAAATCATGGCTCTTATTGTAAATTATTTACATTAAGATATCAATATGTAAGTGTGGAGAAGCAATGAAAAGAATTTTTATCGATGTACGTGAGCCATTCGAGTTCAATATGGGGCATGTAGAAGGGGCGATAAACGTACATCCCGCAGAACTAATGGCTGGAGCGCCTAGTTTAAATGACATCGATAAAGATACCGAGCTAATCCTTTACTGCAGAAGTGGCGCCAGATCTAACGCCAGCATGCATTATTTGCGTGATATGGGCTTCACAAACCTGGTTAACGGTATAAATCAAGCACAAGTTGAAGCTAAATACGACGTCTAGAGACTACGCAACATCTCTTTTTTCGAGTTTTTGTTTCGCATCTGCTCTGCGTTTAATCGCAGTTAGGTCATCTGCATGCACGGGCATGCCTAGCTCATAACGCTCGTCTTCATCCATACCAGCCCAAACCCCAACTTCTTCGTGCTCGCTAATATAGTTCAAACATTCATTGAATACTGGACAAGTTGCACAGATTGCTTTAGCAGCAGCTAGGCGCTTCTCCCTTGAGCTGAGTCTCTCGCTAAATGACGCCTGAAAAGGATTTTTCGGTCTTTTGTATGCGTCTATACACGCTGCCTCATCACGCCAGCTAGCTTCTATCTCAGACATAATAGTGGTATATTATAGTACTTTTTTGATATATTAGCTATTTTCTAGAAGTCTTCTTCGGGGTTATCTGAGTCTTTTTTGCCCCAACGCCACTTCGGTTTTGGACCTAAACTTGCAGAGATGTAGATTAAAATTCCAGCCCCAATAAACACAAAAGCTAGATAGTACAATACTTTTGAATTAAAAGTGTTATCAGGTACGTCTGCCAGGAACCAGAAAGCCCCTAAAACCACCAAAATTAGATAAACAAGCACAACTATCCATCCTAGTGGCGATGTAGGCACCCAGCCATAACCGTAACGCTTTCTCTTGAATTTCAATTGTTTTTTGCCCATTACAGACAATTTTAGCAATTATAAGGTGTAAATGTAAATTGATAATCATTTCATAATGGTATTGCTTTTTTGTGTAGTTTGTACTATAATATAGCTTGAAAACTGAGGTATTTTTAAGTTATGAACGCAAAAACACCACTGTTGGAGCGACAGTTAGACGGTCTAATGACCAGCTATGAAAATGCACAAGTTGCAGCTGCACAAGCTCCTGACCTTGCACGGGCTACCCTTAATAGCCAAGTTGAAGTTATCCAAACTCAGATAGAGGAGTTCTTCGCAACAGATGCAGTAGTTGCAGCCCTAGACGAGCTACGAGACCTTAGGACTGCCGAATATGAAAAGATAGGTGAATTGTTTGCTGACGGTAAAATAACCGATTCTGAGCTAGATGAGCGTATTGAGGCTATTGAAAACAGCCCTAAATACCGTCTATTAGGCCTTGCAACGGAATTAGGCGCTTTTGCCCTTGATGACGTGTCCGTTGAGACAGTAGAAGATACTCCAGAGGATGATGTCGAGTTTGTGCCATTTATCCCTGTAGAAATCACCACTGAAAAGCTTGATGCTATCTCAGAATCAGCGGATTCTGATCTTGAACCTGAAGAGCTAGAGCTAATCGGTGAAGTAGTGGAAGATTTTGAAGCGTTAGAGCCTGAAACCATTATTTTTACTGAAACCGAGGCTGACACAGATGATACAGGTTTGACGTTTAATGCTCTAGATGACGACACTGAAGAGGTAGACATTCTAGAAAACGCTACACTTGATGCTATTGATGTGGCATTTGAGGCTATAGAATCAGATCCAGCAGATCCTGAAGAAGTGTTTTACGACGAAGAGATTGTTGCCTCCGAAGAACCAATGCTTCCAGAGGTAGAAGATGATTCAACTTTAGACACCATAGCCGAAGAAAGGCCTATAGAACTAGAGCCAACCACGGATGAGGTTACTGTTGAGCACGCACTGATCTTTGCCGAGGAGGTTGCTGACCTTACAAAAGACAGAGATGAATTAAAAGTAGTTGCTCCAAAGTATCTGCTCAAGAGCACCTTGCGCAAAGCAGCTGACACCGATTTGCGCTACGTTACCCCAGAAATGCGCAGGGAGGCCATTACATCCATTTTATCAATTCTAGACAGCGAAGACCCTCTGATTTCATTCATGACTGATGCCGAAAGTAGTCAAGCGATGTTTGATTTTACTGATTGGTCTGCGTCGGTAATCGAAAGTCCAAAATGGGCAGCTGTTAAGAGCCAATTGATTGATTCTGTAAGAATCGTCGAGGAATCACCAGCGCTACCAGCAACTACTGCGACAATTAGCGCTGAAGAAGAAATAGCAACTCCTCTTGTTGCTGAAGAAAACGGAGTAGCCGAGGAAACTACTGCTAAAATCGTTGAGTTACCGATTAAGTCGGAAATTGAACCGGAAGATACTAAACACGAAACAGATGAAGATACAGAAGATGCTGAAATAATTGATGTAAATTCTCGAATCGAGGAAAAAGTTGAGAAAGAAGCTGTTGCAAGTGCTGTCGAAGTATTAGTTGAGACAGACAACCTATTCGAGGGTGAAATCAGCTTAAGCGAATTTCGCTCAAGAACCGGCATAGACACTGAGGTGTTCGTGGAAGTTTATCGCACGGGTATCTTAGAGTTGGATGAAAAAGAAAAGCATGTTGCAATCAAAGAGATAAAGATCAATGCGACAGAGGCAATATTGCTACAGATGCACGCATCAAATCGTAACTTGATAAACAATGCAGACAACACAGTAAAAGCCAGAATCCTAAGCTCAGTTAAGTCCGAGATTAGCCGTCAAGAAGCTCTAAAAGTAGCCTAAAAGTCATATCGGTAACGGTTATTTTGAATTTATACCGTGACTCTTTATAATATTATGTAGAAATTGGAGGGTCTATGGCGAAGGATAAACATCCTACCGAAAAGGTGGGGCGCAATCCTAAAATTCACCAAAACGCAGAAACAGCAGATAAGCCTGCTAGGCTTAAGCATGCAAAACCGGAAGCCAAAAACGCAACAAAACCTAATAAGAAATCACCGGTGAACTCACTAAAATCATACCCTGCATTAGCGTGGGCCAAGTTCAATGGATTGAGCAGAAATGTGAAACTCGCTAGCATATTGACAGTAATTTTGCTGTTGGTTGGAATTTTCGCATTTGCCCTATCAACCGACAGTTCATCTAATAACGAATTCGCAAACGAAGACCATGTCGAAATTGATGATTCAGCGCCTAGAATGGGTATAGCAGTCACCTTACAGCAAGGAACGTTAGAAACAAAAGACGAAGACGGCAACTGGGTGGACGCGCCAGATGACTTCCAGCCAGAAGAAGGCGATGCCCTTAGAACCGTGGGTGCTACCTCGCGCTCAGTCCTGACCTTTGACGACGGAAGCGCTCTACGGCTTGATGCAAATTCTGAAGTTGAGTTGATTTCACTTAATAACGAGCGAATTGTGATAAGGCATCTAGAAGGCTATACCTACAGTCGGGTTATACCATCAGACAACCGAGCTTATATAGTCGAAAGCAAAGATGCCCAATACGAAGCGCAGGGCACTGCGTTTAAGACATCCTCTAGTGGCGATGAACAGGCTGTAGAAGTATACCAAAGCAAAGTTCATGAGACCTCTCTTAATAAAATCCCGGAAGAAGGGGAAAAGCTGACCGTTAAAAGCTTAGCTGAACCAAGTAAGGACGGCACTATCCAGAAACTAGATGTCGAAGAAGTTAAGCAAGATCAGTTCATGTTATGGAATAAAAACCTGGACGAACAAGATGACAATTTCAAAAACGACTTAGGATTTCTAAAAGATTTTGATGCACCAGACATTAACATTACCTCCCATAAAGACGGGGAAACCGTCTTGCTAGACTCAAACGCACAACAAGGAACGATTGAGTTCAAAGGAAATACGGAAAAAGGATCGACCCTAACGGTGCAGTCTAAGTCAAAAGGCGGCTCATCGCCCGAGTCAGTATCTGTAGGAGCAAATGGCGACTTCACGACACCGGTACTATCCGCGCCATTAGGCAGTTCAGTGTTCGAATTTGTGTCTAAAGACCGAGCTGGCAATAAAACTACCAAGAACATTCGTATTAATTTCCAACGCAAGAGCGCGCCAGTCAGTGGATCTGGAAGTATTGTGCTAGAGGCAGAATACAACTCGGTAGATGACAAGATTGAAGCGACTTGGGCCGTCACAGGTGGCCTGGAAGCAGAAGATGGATTTAAATTTGTCTATAACAAGTCAGGAAACCCTACTTATGGCAGTGACAGTTCTCAATTAATTAACACCATGTCCGCTTCGATTACAAATCCAAAGAGTGGTGAATCATACTACATTAGAGTTTGCATCTATAACAGTAGCGACAATGAGTGTGCTAACTACTCAAATCAGATTGAAGTAAAAATACCTTAAATACGTGTGTTATTTCTTTTTCTTAGATGCTTTTAGACTCTCACGTGGAGCGATAAATAGACTGTATAGGTTCATTCCAAGTACAGAACCTAGCAGTGGTGCTAATACTGTGGTTTTATCCCAAGCGTTATTAGCAAGTGCCACAGCCGGATTTAGGAACCCTGGAGCAGCGATAGCGGCGATAAATACGCCAAGAGTTAGAGAAAATCCGATTGTGAGAGCAGCCTGTGCCCCTTCGACTTTCTGCATCACCACAGAAGCAACACCGAAACCAAATACTGCAGCCCCAACCATTTCAGCAACAAATATTCGCAAATCAAACGTGCTCATTCCGGCATTTAGCACTTCAGAGTCTGTAACATATTCTACAAACATGAATGCCGTAGCTCCTCCTAGAATTTGTGCTGCCATATAGACAATCGCTTGAGTTGCTTCAATTTTTCGCAGTGTCCACAATCCCAATGTAATCGCTGGGTTTACATGCGCACCAGATATTTTGCCGATGGTGGTTACCAATACCATAAGTGCAAAGCCAACTGCTAGCCCTACGTACCAAGGCGCTGTAAAGTTGAAATAGCGTGCAGCACCCATCGCTGTTAGCGCGAGTATTGCTGTGCCAAAAAACTCAGCAACAATCATACCTATTTTTTTCCTGTCAAACATAAACCCTCCGTTGTTTATGCCCCAAGTATAACCTAAGTCTTAAAAAAACTAAGCCTTTTTCTCTGTAATATCTGTTCTGGTTCGAACGATTTTCTCTTCGCTTTTTAGAAGTTGTCCAAATTTCTTAATCAAGGCAGGCGATATAAAGGTAGTGATGATTACTACCAGCACAATTGTGCTAAACAATTCGCTATCAAGAACTCCTATGGATGCTCCAGTTGCGGCAAAAATTAATCCTACTTCGCCACGAGGAACCATAGAAAATCCTACCAAAAGCTTTTCATACTTTGTACCTTGAGCACCTATACCTGCAACAAGTTTGGCGCCTACAGCTACTACAGAAATAATTGCGGCTATCAAGTATAGCTTAGGCTGCAACAGCGAACCAAAATCTATCTGCATCCCTGTGTACACAAAGAATACTGGAATAAAGATTAGACCAATTGAATTGATTAAATCCTCTACATGGGCATGACGATGCTTCTTGATAAAATCAACCATTGATTGACCATGTTTTTCATCTGTTTCTAGATATTTTAGCTCTTCTAGAATTTCCGGGTCAGAGAATGACTCAAAGTGAACAGCATCAAGTAGTAGACCGGCCGCAAAAGCACCAATAATTGGCTCTAAACCGAACAATTCAGCTAGATATCCAAAGAGCAGGGCAAACCCCACTGCTAATGTTAGTTTCATGCCAATTCCGGTATGAATTTTGCTAAAGAACTTAGATATGTAAGGTGCCGTCAGGGTCCCGATTAGTAACGCACCTCCCAGGAACCCGAATGATTTTGCTGCTAGCTCTATTACCAATCCAGCCGACAAGGTTCCTCCCGTTGCCAACGCCGACACAATAGCTAATACGATTAGACCTAGGACGTCATCAATTACTGCAGCACCTAGCACAGTTTGCGCTGCACGACTTTTAGTGAGCTTTAGTGAGCGAAATACACTGGCTGTAATACCTACGCTAGTTGCAACCAATGACGCGCCTAGGAATAGACGAGCGTTTGAATCAGCATCTCCGAAGAATATCGGACCTAAAATGAACGAACCCAACACAAAAGGCACTACCACACCAATTAATGCAACTATTAGAGCGCGCACGCCGACCTTTTTCATTTCTTTAATGTTGGACTCTAGACCTATAGAAAAGAGCAGCAGAACAGCTCCAAACTGTGCTAGATAAGCGATTATTTCATTAGATGTAATGTCGCTAATAAAATCCCAGCCGTAGTATCCGATTGCACTTAATGCGACACCTGCTAGTAGCTCACCGATAACAGCTGGTTGACCGTATTTTTCGACAAAATTACCGAGTTTACCTGCAATCAAAACAAGCGCAAACATAGCAAATACAATTCCAAAGTGATGCGCCCCTCCTGAATGTTCTTCATCGTGCGCTTCCTCGTGATGTTCTTGTGCTGGGACCGAATCTACGCTTTCATCGTACACTTCATGCGATTCCTCATGGTGATGTGAGGTATCTGCTAAAACTGGCTTTTCTGTAAAACTGTTAATTCCGAATGTTGTGGCCGCAACTAGAGCAAGCGCGATAAAAAACTTTTTCATATTTCCTTTACTTAATAATTACTGGCATATCTGCACTACACAAGACTGAAGCAGTAGCAAGATTCCAAACTGTTAATATTTTTTTAGTTGTTTCAACATCCCTTGATAATGCTTCGGCAGTCTTACCGAATGACCATTCGTGAACTATGAAGCCTTTTAGACCTGTAGCCTCGAATATCTTTTGAACGTCTGGGCCTTTTCTGTCCCGTGACCAAATAATAAATTCTCCATCGTGAGGACCGACGAGCATTTCGTTGCCAGCTCCTGCTTCAACTCCTGCGTTTGTCGCATCTTTACGAGGATCCGCAAAAAAATCAGAGTTTTCTAGGCGACTTGTAGCATTTGCTACATATAGTCCAGCCTCTGATTGAGTTATCTGATAACCTAGGGCTGCATTTGGAATATTAACTATGTTTGCGATATTTTCTACTAGCTCTTCCTGAATTTCACGAGTTTTGTTTGTTTCACCACATCCGCATTCAGAATGATTATCTCCATGCACGCAAACACCAGGCTCTACATCAACAAGCAGGGAAGTAACGTCTTTAACAACATCTACTTCGCTTTCGCTGCCGTTTTCATTTACTAAATCTACTGCGTGTGCAACACCTGCAGGACCACCCGCCGTACGTGGGAGCGGGGGTCTTGTGCCGTCAGCTGTAAATCGCTCATCGATACAGATTGACGCTACGGTATCAGGATACTCTACATCAAATTCTCCACTTGCAATGCGCTCGAATATTTCTCTTTTGTCGTCTGTTAAAACAAAACCTTCGTTAATAGAACCTTTGCCCAGACCTAGCTCACCCAGAGTTGGGTATCCTGTTTTTTCCATAAATGCCTCAAAGATTACTTTGTGATTTCCATCATACATTTTACATGATTTATATCACAAAATATAGAGTGATTTTTATCTTCTTCGGTGACGCTTTAGTTCGGCAATTTTTAGTCTTGAGGCTTGTCTGTCAACTAAACTCTGTGCTTTATCTAGTGAAACTTGATCTCTTGCTTCTGAGCGAAGCTGCTTAGCACGTTTTAGAGCCTCTTCTGCCTCTTTGCTACTGACTTCGGTGTCTTTGTCGGCTTCGTCAACAAGAACGCGTACGGTATCGTCTGATATCTCTATAACACCACTATCTATAGCGTAGTGTTCCATCATGTCATCGGGATGGTTATCTTTCTTGCGAACACTTATAACTCCGGTTGACGCCAAGCTTACAAGTGGTGCATGGTTTCTAAATACTGCTATTTGTCCCTGTGGAGTAGGCAAAAGCACCTCGTACACAGATTCACGAAGCTTAACTCCAGTTAGCGTTACTAATTCTAGATGAATCATGATAGGCCTGGACCTCCGTCATGGGTTGATGGGCCCCTGGAAGGACGATAGTCATATCCTGGATGTGCATCAACAGACGATGCTCTTACCACTGGATACTCTGGAGTAACGGGTTGCCAAGAACCAACTTGCAAGTCTTTTGTTGACTTTCCTCTCGCCATTTCAACCAACACTTCACTTGTAGTTGATAGCACTCGACCAGAAATCTTTGCAAGCGATAGCGCCCCAAAAACTGCACTTCCGCCGATATCCGCACAACGTTGACCAAATGGAGAGTGAAGCACTTCAGATACTGCACCTACAATACTTAGAGCTTTTTCTTGTGTCCAGTCGACAACTGATAGGTCTGGTTGACGTTGAACCATTATTTTACTTCCTTGATTGAACCTTTCATATAAAATGCCGACTCTGGCTTGTCATCGTGTCTGCCATCCAAAATTTCACGGAAACCTTTGATTGTGTCCTCGAGCTTCACGTACTGTCCGGGGTTGCCGGTAAACACTTCAGCAACGTGGAATGGCTGCGTTAAGAATCTCTGAATACGTCGAGCACGTGCAACTGTTTGCTTATCCTCGTCGGATAATTCTTCCATACCCAAAATCGCAATAATATCTTGCAAATCTTTGTAACGCTGAAGTACTTGTTGCACCGCGCGTGCTACATTGTAGTGTTCTTCACCAACAATTTCTGGATCGAGGATTGTAGACGATGAATCAAGTGGGTCAACGGCAGGGTACAGACCAAGCTCAGTCAAAGCACGGTTAAGTGAAATTGTTGAGTCAAGGTGAGAAAATGTCGTAGCTGGAGCAGGGTCGGTAAAGTCATCAGCAGGCACGAAAACTGCTTGTATGGATGTAATCGAACCCTTCTTAGTAGATGTAATTCGCTCCTGCAAGCCACCCATTTCTTGTGCCAGGTTTGGCTGGTAACCTACAGCGGATGGCAGACGGCCAAGTAGGGCAGACACCTCTGAACCGGCCTGTGTGAAGCGGAAGATATTGTCAACGAACAACAAAACATCTTTTCCTTCATCACGGAAACCTTCCGCAATTGTTAGTCCGGACAAGCCAACTCGCAAACGCGCTCCTGGTGGTTCGTTCATCTGTCCGAACACTAGGGAAGTCTTGTCCAAAACACCTGATTCTTCCATTTCGTAGTACAGGTCGTTTCCTTCACGGGTTCGCTCACCAACACCTGCGAAAACAGAGTTACCAGAGTGAAATTTAGCAATGTTGTTAATAAGTTCAGTAATCAAAACTGTCTTACCGACACCTGCGCCACCGAACAGGCCAACTTTACCACCCTTAGTCACAGGACAAATTAGGTCAATGACTTTGATACCAGTTTCCAAAACTTCAGTTTTGTTTGACAGTTCAGAAAGTGCAGGCGGGTCTCTGTGGATCGAGGCTTTTTTGCCTTTTAGGCTTGGTTTTCCGTCGATAGGTTCGCCGATTACATTGAACATTCTACCTTGCGTATCAGCGCCGACTGGGACTTGCACAGGAGAACCTGTTGCAGTCACTTCGGTACCACGCTTAAGTCCATCAGTTCCACCTAGAGCGACTGTGCGCACGCTGGTTTCGCTCAAGTGCTGTGCTACTTCTAGATAAACGGTTTTTCCGTCTAATTCTAAAGTTAATGCGTCAAAAATCGCCGGTAAGTTGCCGTCCTCGAATTCGACATCCACGACCACGCCAACTACTTGGCTGACCGATCCTGTGTTAGTTTTAGTTGCTGTTGCCATTATTGTTCCTCTCTTTGCTGCTTTTCTGTAAATTGTTTATAATTTATTGCTATTCCTGTCGGTCTTACTGTTATCATTTCGCCGCCCCCGTATCAATATATTCTTGGATTTTTCCACGCAACCATTCGTCTGCTAGCATACCTGCTGCTGCACTCTCCTTGGCCAAGCCTTGATGATGATTACCTGATGCAATTCCGGCAGCAGCAACTGCGGCATCTTCCGGAGTCTCACCGAACTGAACTGTCCCTGCAATAGCAAACTGTACAAATTCATAAACCATTGTTGGTGGTTGGTGGGGGTGATCCATCGCAGCTACTGCCGCTGCATGATCTTTTATACCGTCAATTAACTCTGACTGCTCTACATGTGTTGTCATTTCATAGCCTCCACACCAAAGAAGGTTCTATTAGCCATATTTCGGCCCACAAGAAATTGTCCTGCAATTCTTATATCGTTGCCAAATAATCTTTCTGCTTCATTGGAGGCCAGTAGATAATTTGCAGACATTGCTACAGCAACCAATCCACCAAGTGTTTCCGGTATCTGGAAGCTACTTCTCCTGGCTTCAGACTGAGGATCATGACTCTCGATTCTAAATATATGTACTGATGTACCATCCTCATATTCCGTTAACACCCTGGCACTATCTGCAAACCAACGATCGTCACGACCGTCACCCATACCAACCAATAATGTAGTTTCTGGTAAATCTGCCATTATTTCATTGCCTCCGCTCCACCGGTTATTTCTGCTAATTCCTGGGTAATTGCTGACTGTCGAGCTGTGTTGGCAGCCAGAGTCAAATCATCTATCAAATCACCAGCATTATCACTTGCTGTTTTCATAGCCAACATTCTCGCGCTCTGTTCTGATGCCTGGCTCTCAAGATATGCCTGCCACAACTGCACATCAATTAACCGTTCAGCAATGGTTTTTAACACCTCTTCTGGGCTAGGTTCAAAAATCGCGTCAGCCAAATTATGCGAAACTCTAGCTTCTTGAAACGCAGCAGGGAGCAGTCTAGTGCTAGTGACTTCTTGCAGAACACTGGACTTGAAGTCCGTGAATAGAATATCAACAGCATCAGTATCTGCAGACTTAAAAGCTTCTTTGATCGTCTGCAATATAGGTGACAACTCGGAAATTTCTGGCTTTTCTGGCATATTATCGTAGCTTCCTAGAATATTTAGTCCTTCTACACGCGCCACAAACCTAGATGCTTGCTTACCAACTAAAATCAGACTGGTCTTTGTACCGTTTTCTTCGTCTGATTTAAGTTCTTTCGTCAATTGACGCAAAACATTTGAGTTATAAGCGCCTGCCAGACCTCTATCGGATGTAATGACAATGATAATCCGACTTTTTACTTCGCGAGTCGTAAACAGTGGATGCTTAGAAACGTCTGTTAAATCACGTAAGCGTGTCAAAATCTGACGAGCAGTTAAGGTATAATCTCGGCTAGCAAGTGTCGTCTCCTGAGCACGACGCATCTTCGATGCAGCCACAAGCTCCATTGCTTTGGTGATCTGCTTGGTGCTTTTGACGCTTTTTATGCGCGCCTTAATCTGCTGAGTACTAGCCATTTAGTTCGTCCTCTCTGACCTTACACACAATTTCACAAATCGGCCTGCCGAACTGACCAAACCGAGCGTAGTTACATATGTTATCAGCGCTATAGGCAGAGTAGCATCGAAAATCAACTCTTGCAGTTACCTCTCCTGAAACCGGTATACTTCGCTCCTGTGTCATCTATTAATCTCTGTATTCCTTTGCGACTTTTTCTGCTTGTTTGATGATTAGGCTACTCATCTTATCGTCGACTTTGCCGCCTTTTTCAAGCTCTTGCATGTCTTTTTTCTTTTCAGACCAAAGAGAAGTCAGTAGGGAAGCTTGCGCTTTCTTAATCTGTTCAACTGGTACAGAGTCAAATGCTCCGCCCGTTGCAGCAATAAGGCTTGAAACCTGTTCCCAGGTGCTTAATGGTGAATACTGAGGCTGTTTCAGAAGTTCAGTTAGTCTCTGACCTCGTTCGATACGAGCTTTGGTATCTGCATCTAAGTCTGAGCTGAACTGTGCGAAAGCTGCGAGTTCTCGGAATTGTGCTAGGTTGATTCGGAGTGAACCTGATGCACCCTTCAATGCTTTTGTTTGAGCAGAACCACCAACACGTGACACTGACAAACCAACTGAGATAGCTGGTCGGATACCTTGGTTGAACAAGCTAGTCTCCATGAAAATCTGACCGTCAGTAATCGAAATCACGTTAGTAGGAACAAATGATGAAATATCTCCAGCCTGAGTTTCGACAATAGGTAGGGCAGTCAACGAACCACCACCTTCGGCGTCTGACAACTTGGCTGCACGCTCTAGAAGTCGAGAGTGCAAGTAGAACACATCACCAGGGTAGGCTTCACGTCCTGGAGGTCGTCGAAGCAAGAGTGACATTTGTCGGTAAGCAACAGCGTGCTTAGATAAATCATCATAGGTAATCAACGCGTGTTGTGAGTTATCACGGAAATATTCACCCATGGCAGCACCTGAGTATGGTGCTAGGTACTGAAGGGAAGCAGGGTCGTTTGCACTAGTTGCAACGACGATCGTTTGCTCCATCACACCTTCACGCTCAAGTCGTTCTACTAGTCGAGCTACTTTGCTCATTTTCTGACCTACAGCAACGTAAATGTTAATGATTCCGGTCTTTTGCTTTGCCTGGTTAATCATTGTGTCTAGAGCAACGGCAGTCTTACCGGTTTGACGATCGCCAATGATAAGCTCACGCTGACCACGACCGATAGGCACCATAGCGTCAATCGCCATAAGGCCAGTCATCATTGGTTCATGTACAGATTTACGCTGCAATACGCCTGGCGCGGGCTTTTCTACAGCTCCGGTTAGCTTTGTCTTGATTGGACCCTTGTCATCTAGTGGGTTTCCTAGCGGGTCAACCACACGTCCAACTAGCTCAGGGCCAACTGGTACTTCTAGAACTTTTCCAGATAGAGTAACCTTTGCTCCAGCTTTAACTTTGACGTCAGAATCGAGCAACACAGCACCGATTTCGTCTTCCATCAAGTTCAAGGCGAATGCGCTAACTGTTCCACCGTCTGCAGATTCGATATCTAACATTTCTGAATATCCGGCAGCAGATAAGCCATAAATCCAAGCCACACCGTCACCAATACGTGTGACTATTCCGGCTTTTTCTACGCCGCTTGATACTTTCAGTTCTGCAATTGCCTCGCGGACTTCTGCGCTTAAATCTTTTACTGATACATCTGTCGCCATTTTTACTCCTGGTTACCAATCCTTTTTAAAATTCCTCTGAAACTACCTAGCCATTTTGCAGCCTTCGTTGGATCTGTTGCTATTGGGTCAAAATCCTCGTCGACTGCTTTATCGATGACAGCTCTCAAATTCCGTGCTCTTACAAATTTTGGTTCGTTGCTGCCAGTTATGTCTAGAGCTGCATCAACTCTACCCTGAACATATGCAGAAGCTGCTAGGCCTGCCATTACAACCCTTATCGAGTCATGAAGCTCATCTAAGTCTACAGCTACCACCTCGACTTCACGTTGACGCCCATGAGATGACGTATACGTTCCGACGTTAAATTCATCAAGCTCAACATCTCCTCTGTCTAAAGGAGCCGCGGTAAACACTTCAACCACTTGAGGCATATCTGATATAGCTAGGAATGCGAGGTCGTGTGCCATCTCACGCGCCACATCAGTGTGAGCATCAACCATATCAGCCAATGGCCCTTCATGAAACACCACCGGAAGAGTACTCTCAACTACACTTTCTTGTCCTGCCATTACTAACTCACTCCTTCACTTACAGGCTCTGTAGCCATTGCTTTATCAATTAATCCATAAACTCCACTAACAAATACGCCTGCGGTTTCAATGTCTGCACCTGACCTAACGAGAACATCAGCAATGTCGTCAATTGCTTCTCTAACCTCTGCTAATCTATTAAATCCTGCTCGCTGAACAACCTCAGAAAGACCTTCTGACGCATCAGGGCTACCAGTTATTGAATATGCACTTGCATGAATCTTTGCAAAAGGTGAATCGGAGATAGAGCCGGGCATTAATTTGTCTCCATAACTTTTGCTTTAAATCTATTTAATCGTGCTCGAACAGTTAGGTCGATTTCTGATTCCATACCCTGGGCCTTAACTCCTCCGATAACTGAGCTATCGATAACTTCTGTAAATACCGGCTTTTCTGCTCCAAGAAGTTTTGCGAGTACTTCTTTGACATCATCAGAAACTGAATGAGCACTCGTAACTGTTACTTGAGTAGTGCCGCGTGAGTTTAGCTCTGCTTCTATCGCACGCGTTAGCTTACCAAGCTCTTTAGTCTGACGAGTGTCTAACAAATAAGCAGCAAGTTGTTGCGCTAGAGCAGGGGCTTTCGTTCCACTTTCCAGCTGGTCAACAGCGTATTTAGCCAATTCGCTAACAGTTATCTTAGCCATAAGTAATCACCTCATCCGTTCCTGGCATTGGACCAATATCACCTCTAGCGGCCAACATGTCACCATAAGCAAGGATAGCTACAGCAGCTACGTTATCGTCAGCATTAGGTACATCAGGTAAAAAATCACTCCACATCTCATGCGTACCCATCCAAGCAAGAGCCATGTACTTTTCATCATCCTCAACTAGCACCTCTCGCATCTTTGCCCTTTTACTGTCCACAAACTCGATTTCCGCAACAAGCTCTGCGATTGACTCTCGGATAGAATTAGAAATTCTGCGTCTTTGTTCTTCTAAATCAATAACTTCGCTCATTACACAACCTCCTTTTCTGTAAACCCTTCAACAGAGGGTAGCTCTAAGATTAAAGTTTTATCCCTCCTCGCAATGTCTAGTACTTCACTTAGACGATCTGCATCCTCAAACCAAACAGTCCATCCTTCCGGAAGATGAATTTCGTCAACAACCCCCGCATTTACACCACCAAGTAGGGCATCGATTGAATCAGTTTCATCTGGATTTACACCAAAAGCTCTCATGACTTCGTTAGGTACCGTACAACCATCAAATACAGAGTTTAAAGCTGACTTTGTCCCAAATATAACTGCACCATCATCGGCTAGCTCCCGTGCATAGGACCCACCTAATGCATCAGAAACAACCAGGGGTGCAATTACTCTTGCTGCAAAAAACATATCTTCTGACTGAACTCTGTAAGGGAACCTGACAACATCGTGAGCTTCATGAACCAACATTACTTCATTGCTCCTTTGAGGTAATCCTCGACTAGTTTCCGGTCGGATTTGTCATCAAGTTTTTGGTCAAGGATAGCTTCGGTTGCTTCTGTAATTAACCCAGCCATTTCTGCCTTCAAGCCATTTCGAGCATCGGCGATATCTCGCTCGATTTTACCCTCGGCAGCACGCATGATTTCTTCTGCTTTACGATTAGCAGTATCTTCTGCTGCGTGGATAATCTTGCCAGATTCTGCATTGGCTTCAGCCAAAATTACGTCAGCGTCTTTGCGAGCAGTTTTTAGGACTTTTTCGACACGCTCATCAAGCTCAGCTTTCTGCTTATCCATTTCGGCAGTTAAATGTAGCCCGCGATTGATATCATTGTGTCGCTTATCTAGATTTTTAACAATTCCATCTAACGCAAATTTCTTCACGGCCCATAGTAAAACTAGGAAAGTTATCAGCTGTGCACCGATAGCGAAAACGTCTAGCCCAAGAGCGCCAATGCCTTCGGACTCGCTAGCATGTGAATCTTCCGTAGTGTGTGCGTCACCAGCGTGTTCTTCGCCAGAATGGTCGTCTGTTGCATGTTCGTCAGAATTTGATGTATCACTAGCAGCAAGCACCATTCCGACTCCGGTGTCTTCTGCATCTATGACTGCCAAGATTGTCTTACTCATATTTTCCTTCTAATTATATCCTCTGTGGTTAGAACAACCATAACTGTTAACATGCCTTCACTAACAGATGTCGTTGTTCTAGATTGTTAAATTTAGTTGTAGAGGCCAGTTAAACCGACCTCTACAGGTGTAGTTAGAGCAAAAACGCTCCAAGAAGAAACGCTAGCAAGGCTGTAACTTCGATCATCGCTGCGATGATGATAATTTGGCTTGCTGCCTTTCCAGCTTCTGGATTGCGACCTAGTGACTTCATGTAGTTTGCACCTACAAGAGCTAGGCCAAATGCTGCAAGTCCCAAAGCGATGCCGAGCATAATGCTCTTTGACCATGCTTCAGCAACTTGAACATCAAATTCAGTAGCTTGAGCTAGTATTGTGTTTAACATATTTTTCTCCTTAAAACCGTAGTTCTGTGGTTACTTTTTCTATGCAACATCTGGAAGCTCCTCGACCTTAATAGCTTCGTCGTGATGTTCTTCTTCAGGGTGCGCATGAGAAATCGCCAGGGCGAGGTAGGTAGCACTAAGCACGGTAAACACATACGCCTGTATACCGGCTACAAGAACTTCAAACAAAATAATCGGGATAACTGCGACTGGAGTCCGTCCACCACTGAGGATAAGGCTGGTGAATACAGCTATCAGAATTTCACCAACAGCAGTGTTAAGGAATAAACGGAGGGCCAGGGAAAGGATACGGGTAAATTCACCGAATACTTCCAAAATACCGATGAAAAAGTTAATCGGATTCCACGGTTTATCACTAAAGTAGTGCGTCAAGTGGCCTTTCAAACCTTGTGCACGAATCGACATAACCTGAACTGCAACAATGGCTATAACTGCCATTACTAGCGTTCCGTTTAAATCTGCTGTAAATGGTCGGAAAATAGGGATGTGGTTAACATGAATTCCAGGACCAACAATCGGTATCAAGCCTAAGATGTTGCTGAATAGAATGAACAAGAAAAACACCGAGAAAATCGGCGCGTACTTGATTGCTTGTTTGCGATTACCAAACGCTCCTTCTAAGACTCCAATAATGAACTCTACTAGAAACTCCAGTATAGCGATTGCGCCTTTTTTAGGCTTCACGGATGATTTTTTTGCAAGAGCATACAGGACAAAGAACATAAAGATTGCCACCAGTAAGCCATAAATCATGGAGTTAGTTACAGTAACCCCACCGATAGTAAATACTTCTTCGGCTTTTAGGGATACGTGAATACCACTATCACCTTCGGCTAAACGTGAAAATAGTGTGCTTAACATGCACACTCCATGAATTCGTCGGCTGTAAAGTCGGCGGCGTATCTCATATTTGATTTTATTTTATCAAGTACCCCTGGGTTTAGACAATAGTAATCTGAGGCAATAGAAGTTTTGCCATTACAATGTTTTTAGTTTATAATATTATTACTATGTATCTTGGTGTTCGGAAAGTTTTAGGTGAAGCAATGCCTGCTGTCGCGTCTGAACTTGAGCATCACGGATATCAATACGCTCTAAGAACACTTTTTATTTATGGACTTACTCCAGATGAATATAACGCAGGCTCTGTCGTCGACCCTGATATCACGAGACATTCTGGATTGAGAGCGTTAATACATGCTCATAACTTTTTATTGGGCGAAACAGTTAAAGTTGACGGGGCTGTTGAAATAAGTGCAGATTTTGGGCACACTAAACCTTCTGCTTGCTCTAGCGCGGAACACTATTTCTTAACACTGACCGGTAACATCAATCAGGATTTCGACACTGGATTTTCTGAAAGGCATTTTGACGATTTTTTGAGGAGAGCTACTGTCGCAACAGATGCATCTGGTGAACCAGTTATCATAAAAAAATACTACGAAAGCGAATCAGCGCTAACACTCAAGCCTATTTCGCTTAAAGGATTCCCGATACCCGCCGGAACCATTCTTGGGATTAATTTGGCAGGACAAGAGCACGGTTACACTGGTTTTGCAGACGACGCTACTGAAAGTGAACAGCTAGTAGAAACTCTTGGCGGAGGACTACTAAGACTGATCGATGTTGATGATGTAGACAAAGTTAGACCAATACGCTTAGTATCATTCGCTGGGAGAAGGCAGATTGAAAGATTTGGATTACGAAAAAACTATTCAAGTTTTAGAAAAGCCTGGGATTTATCAAAATTCGGAATAGGACAAATTGATACAGCGATTAGTGACGCTATTGGAACTGCCAAACCCAGCGCGCCTATTTCTGCTATTCGTTAAAAATTCCAGTCGCTGCTTTTACTCGCTCCCAGAATGTAAATGGCTTGCCACCAGAACAAGCGGATGGGTCTTGTCGTTCGTTGTATTCGTGAGCGTCTTTTTGTATCTCATCATACTGCGCTTGCAAGTCTCCGTCTGTTGGCTCTCCAATACTCACCAGCATGGCATCTTCATCACCGATCACTCTGTTAGCGATAGTATCGACCTCTCCACCATTTAATATGAATTTAATTTCAGTATCACCGTCTTCTATCAGGACTTTGTCTTCATACGCAAACAGGTTGTCACCCAGTGTCATGCCGAGATTCGCGAAAAAATGCCCCCAAGTGGCTGCATCACGATGAACATGCACAACATGGTTTACTTGATCATGCATGTGAACCCTATCTTGTGGTCGGGCTTCTTCGCCTCCGAAACAGGCTGCAACTTCCTCGTAATACAAGAAATTTTCAAAAGGCAGTCTTTCACCGTCAACAAAAACAGCAAAGTTCGCATGATAATGGGTTTCTTGTTTTTCAACTAGGACAAATCTCATGGCAAAGAGCCAGAATGCCCCCATGAAAAAAGCTAGCGCAACCAGCAAAGTTTGTTTTTTAGACACCCTTAACCTCATGCAATTAAGTATAGCAGTTATTATTTGCTACAATTTAGCTAATGATTACACAGATTCTAGCTCACGCAGGGGAAGACCACGGCTCAGAGGCAGCTGCGACTATTCATGAACTAGCGTGGTATTACCAATTGCCAATATTTTTCCTGGTATTTTTGGGCATATGTACGCTTATCTGGCTGATAACTAAGAAACTTGATTTGGTAATTTTAATCAGTTCAACAATGATGCTAATTACAGGATTTCTGGTGTTTCAGGTTGCACCACTAGTCAGTATCATTTCGATTACGCTAGGCTTAATAGCAACTTTAGCAGTCACTTTGATCGGTCTCGGTGGACCTGCAGCTAAAAAATAGATATATCTCACATACGCGTTGTGAAGCACTTCACTGCACAAAGTGTAGTAACTTGATAATCTGTAGTGCCCTGGAGGTATTATGGGTCTACCAGCAGCAGTATTCGAACAAGATTTAATGTACGTACCCAGACGTGCGTTTGAGGTAATTGAAGGGGATCAGACTGCTGAAGTTTTTACTGATTTATATCGTTTTGTTTCAGATAGCGCCGGGCAAAGGTTTTGGTCGGTCGAAGTTATTGATGAGTTTGATTCAACTGGGCATTTGGACATTCTAAAAGGCTCTATTAGGCGCATCCCGGGCATAAGCAGCATAATGGAACATACAGCGAAATTGCCATCGGGCGATATAGCCTTTAATGCCCACGACAACCTGATTAGAGATGTACCCGACATCACATCGAGGCGAAACGCAAAAGGTCAACATACAAGTCTAGGCGTAACTTATGAAGTCGCACATAACAATCCAGCTATTAGATTCGCTGCCGTTAACTCCTTGAGGACCGAAGGCGACCCCACCATAGAAACAGTACGTGCTTTTGAAGGCTGGCGTTATGCAAATGATTTTCAGATATCCGCAGAGCGGCTAGAACTAGCCAGGTTAGCTTACAAAAATTTTCTTTTTGGAGTTGGGTCTAGTACGTTTATGCCAGCGCTAGGGTATGCTGCAACTGCATATCTAAAATAGCTTAGAATTGTCGTGCGATAGAGGTTATACTTCTTATATGGCGTTTGAGGACTTTAAACAAAAAGATTCAGTAGTGGTGGTTTACACCGGAGAAGGAAAAGGCAAGACCAGCGCAAGCGTTGGACTTCTAGCTCGTGCACTGGGCAGGGAGTGGAGTGTTGCTTACATTCAATTCGTGAAAATGTGGGAAACCGGCGAGTCAAAATTTATCGAAAAAATAATGTACAGCGACACTTTCAAGGATAAACTCTACTATTTCCGTGGAGGAAAAGGGTTTTTCAACGCAGGTGATTTGAGCGCAAAAAATGTAACTGAAAACGAACATAAAGCAGCAGCCGAGGAGACATTTGAACAAGCATACGAAAAAGCAACTTCAGGTGAATGGGATTTAGTTATTTGTGACGAGATCTGTAACTCGGTTCATGACGGGTTGCTAGCGAAGTCTAAATTAAAAAAGCTCATCAAGGATAAGCACAAAAACACTAGCCTCTGCTTAACCGGAAGAAATTTCCCGGAAGACTTAATAGCTTTAACAGATATTGCGACCAATATGACTAAATTAAAACATCACTTTGACGACAAATTCTTAGCAAACAAAGGAATTGACTACTGATCGGCAGGGGTAACTACACCTTGTGGCGCAAGTCTGTAAGGCATAAATTTATCAACGTTTAGTTCACGAAAATCTGTCTCTTTGGCTAGAGTATCTAGGATTGCTCTTACAGGATCAATGTCGTCATCTAGAGTAGGGTAAGGTCCTTCAAGTTCGTGATAAAGAGACATGGCACCGAGTGTGAACACCTCCTTAGGTTGAGGTAGTTCTTCTATTGGGCTATGCATAATGTCGAGTGGGTTTGCACCACTATCCGTAAAATCAAACAAGTCCTCAGTTGTGTACGTTGCCAATAGGGCGTCTGTTCCAAAGGCTTTAGTTACAACAGGACGACAGAAGCCACAACAATGGAGTGACTCCATATGTTTTGATGTACCTACTAAATCTTTTATGTCTCTTTTGGCAGCCAGCATTAAAAGTCTCATGGATATATCATTAGGTCTTGCGCGTAGAGCTAGCATACCTCGTTCTCCACAGACACGTGTTAGCGAGCCTTTATATGGTTTTAAGTTAGAGCTAGAAATTATCCTAAATGGATTAGGATGAGTATCTGTAAGAATCGGTGCGCTTGCAGCTACAGGGAAGTTTTCTTCATCAACGCCATAGTGTTGAGCTTGAGTTAAAGCATTGAACAAATCAAACATCGAGTTGCGATATAAATCTTCTACACTCATTTCATGAGCGAATCTACTACCCGGTGTTCTACGATACGAGAACTCAAATCCAGGCTGATTCAGTCCACCACCATATACAAAATCAGAGTTTGTCATTTAAATTATTATAGCACTTTTTAATTGATTTTACAATTCTTGTGAAAGTCGTTCAACGGCATCGAGTACTCTTCTGAGAGGCCTTTGGTGTTTATGAAGTGTATAAAAGACGCGCAGGTGATCATGAGATTTATCGGGTGCTACTAGCTCAAACTGAGTAAGGAGCTTCAGTTTCTTAGACAGGGTAGAAGGATTAATATGCAGATTATCTCTTAGCTGCGTAAATGTTTTTTCTCCGTAACGCTCCAATTCAAAAAGAATCTTAAGCGACGTGTTGTCTCCAATAACAAAAAATGCTTGGTACAACTTGATTAGTTCTTTCTCGTTCACACTTAAATCCTTTCTGTTTATTTTCTATACTACTTGTGTTTATAGATTACTATACTTT
This sequence comes from bacterium, assembly GCA_030428125.1. Lineage (GTDB taxonomy): Bacteria > Patescibacteriota > Saccharimonadia > Saccharimonadales > SZUA-47 > JAUIBF01. Next base: position 546,598 of record JAUIBF010000001.1, read on the forward strand.
TTATACAACTGTAAACGTAAACTTTTTGATGTTACTATTTGATTGATGAACCAGAGGAACTTCAACATTTTTACTTGGACAGTCCTGCTAGTTTCTATATTGATACCGTTTTACGTGTGGGGAAATTACGTTGGTTGGGAAATATTTGATGTGTCTTTGTACCAGCTTTTCCCGTTGTTTGGATTGCTGGCATGGATGATAATGTGCACACACTATTTTACAGGTGCAGTACGGATCAAAACTGGCCTAAAAAAATCTAAATATTACGGAGGGGCTACCGGAGCATTAGTGCTAGCATTTCTGCTTCTACATCCAGGAATTCTTGCGTACGCACAACACGACAATGGCTTCGGGACACCTCCAGAAAGTTTTGTAGATTACTACGGCGAAGCTTTAATCTTGGCCGGAATGCTCGGAACTATATCGTTACTAATTTTCTTAAGCTTTGAGATATTTGACAGACTAAAAAATAATAAAGTTATCAACAAATACTGGATTCTTGTAAGTATCTCTCAGTCATTAGCGATGACATTTATTTTTGTTCATGGGCTACAACTGGGTACAAATCTGAAGTCGGGATGGTTTATCTACATCTGGCTACTATACGGACTCGCCTTGATACCGTGTTTTTATATAATTCACAAACTAGATTTTGAAAATATTCAAAAAAACAGATAACTCTCGTTTCTTTTAAACAGTTGACATCATGCTGTAAACTGTTATTTATGAGTCAAGCAACTCTACATTTACTGATGGGTCTACCAGGGTCTGGAAAAACTACCTTAGGCAAACTTTTAGAAACGGAAACGAAGGCAACTTACTTATCTTCTGATGAATATCGGCTAATGCTGTTTAAAGAACCCTGTTTTTCTCAAGAGGAACACGACATGCTTTACGCCACACTAGACCACAACGTACTTCATCTACTAGAAGCCGGTCGTGACGTCATATATGATGCAAACTTGAACCGGAAAATTCATCGACTAGAGAAGTACGAACTAGCTAAAAACTACGGCGCGAAAGTAAGGTTATGGTGGGTTCAAACACCAGAAAAACTAGCAAAACAACGCAGAATCGATGAACAGGACCATTTGCTAATCCCAGAAAACGAAACTCCCGAAAATATGTTTGATAGGATTGCCGGAGTATTCGAACCACCTGAAGAAGATGAAGATTTTACAGTTGTAGATGGTACTAATATCACAAAAGATTCTGTGGTAGAAGAACTTTAAATGCAGCAAATTTTATACATTCCAGGATTGGGCGACGCTGAGGCGACCAAGTTTCTGGCTGACAGATGGGAAAAACCAGATCGAGAGGTTGTAACCTTTGATACACGCTGGGCCAGCAACGAACCATACACAGAAAAGTATCAGAGACTTCTGGGTGTTTTCGGTGATTTAAGCCTTGTAGACGATATAGAGGTGATTGCCCAAAGTGCTGGTGGAGCACTAGCAACCAGGCTAATATCAGAAAAACCGGAGATAAATCAAGCCGCCATAATTTGCGGTAAACTGAGAAACGCCGAAACTATCGGAGACGACTATCGTAAACGTGGGCCTGCCTTGTACGACGCCGTAGTAGCCAGCGAAAAAGCGCTAGAAACATCTGACGATTTTGCTTCGAAAGTGACCGTTTATCGGCCCCTACGTGAATGGGTAGTACCGATGGACGACATGATTATAGAAGGGGCCAGAATTAAAAAAGTCCCCATTATCGGACATGCTGCATGCATTGGTTTTACAATGCTGTTTTATGTCCCTTAAAGTTCAGACAAAATTAGTGCTGTTACGTACCGATTGTCACCTATGTCTATTGTCGAATAACCCACAAAACTAAGCCGCTCATCAAGTAAGCACTCTTTATGATCCGGGCTGCCCATCCATGAGCTGATGGTTGTCGCTATATCATCTGTTTCTAATAGATTGAGGTTTTCGCAACTATAACCCTTTGAACCCTGAAAGTAGGCATTGTAGGTTAATCCGTCCGGATTTGTGTGAGCATAATACTGACGAGTTTTCATGTCCTCGCTACGAGTTACGGCAATTTCCGTCAGCTCATTGTCCATAGTAATTCTGCTCTGGTTATTTTCAAGCCTGACTTGATTAATAATATTAATCATTTCGTCAGTTTCTTCTATGCTTAGGCCTGCTACCTGGGCAGGGAAGTCCGTTTCATTAAAGTTTTTGTTATAGGCAAAGCCAACAAACACTAAAAACAGCACGACACCAACAAGAATCATCCCTTTTCTCATGATAGTTATTTTACAACTTTTATTATGTTTCGTCAATCAAACCAAGTTTGAATTCTCAACAGTTTTACTGCAATGAAGTCTACAGGGAAAAATATTAGGCTACAAAGAGCACCGTAAAGTGCAGGCAGGAGCGCTAATAGAAGCGCTAAAGCCCTTAAACGCCATGCTATCCGAACTTTAGCAGGAGCGGGTAAGTTATTTGCTCGCCTGTGAAAAGATTTGGTTGAACCTCTGAGTCGCGTGTAGTGCCATAATTTCGGCAGATATCTAAACGACTGGTTAGCACTAGTAATTAATACGTCGTTTGCTTGAATAATCTTTAATTCAGCTCCTGCCATCCAAAGAGCAATATCTTGATCCTCATGCACTACATTGTCATCAACACAGACTTTATCCTTTACAGTCTCCCAGGCAGTTTTTCGTACTGCCATAGTAGCTCCCCAGGTGGTAATTGTGCCGAACGTAGCGTGTACAAACCAATAATAGGTACGTGTTATCAGGGTGGACATGGGGTGGGTCAAAATTGGCAATATGGGTGTTTTTGCGAGCCCAGTGAGTCCAGATAGTTTATCGTCGTTTTCAAAATGCGACTTAACAGTTTCTACCCAATTTGTTTTGAGCTCCGAATCTGAATCAATTCTAGCCAGAATGTCGCCTTTGGCAAAATTAAAGCCCTTGTTACGTGCATATCCTCGCCCTTGATTTAGCTCTTGTACAACAGTTACGAACTCATAGTGGTTGGCAATGTCTATGCTTCTGTCACTGGAATTATTATCCACAACTATCACTTCATCGGGCATAACAGTCTGTGCAGCAACTGAATCTAAACACTTCCTGATGTGGCGTTCCTCGTTATAAACAGGTATAATCAAACTAAGCTTAAGCATAATATTTATAAATTACTATCTTGAAGAATAGCAAATCAACCAAAAAAAGCGCTAATAAAAAGCAGTCTAACCCTAGTAAATTTTCTTGGGGATGGGCAAAACACTTTGTATCACATGTGTTGTGGTCTAATCGAACCTGGATTGGTAAAGCTGGCGTAATACTGGCCTCGATTCTTGTATTACTAACAACTTCTGCTTTCGGCGTGGGACAGTGGTATCGCAATAAGCATGCTGATGAGCCACTTATTCTAGGCGCTACTTTTATCCCCAATTACGCTGAGTTCTTTGAGCTAGACGCTAAAGAAACGCTTGAAGCAATGATTAATGACTTGGGATTTAAGAGATTTAGACTGGTCACTTATTGGAAAGATTACGAACCAGTCGAGGACGAATACGACTTCACTAATCTAGACTGGCAAGTTGACATGGTAGAAGAAGCCGGTGGAGAGATTGCCCTTACTTTAGGTTTACGTCAGCCACGATGGCCAGAATGCCACGGACCAGAATGGGCAATGGAAAAGCCAATCGAGCAATGGTCTGCAGACTTGAATGAATATATGGGAGTGGTAATTGATAGATACAAGGACAGGGATGTTATCATCGAATACCAACTAGAAAACGAATATTTCTTAAGTGTATTCGGAGAGTGTCCAGACTTTTCTAGGGAACGACTAGTCAATGAGTTTAACTATGTCAAAGAAAAAGACCCGACTAGACCAATAGTGGTTAGTCGTAGCAATAACGCAACTCCTAGCTGGCCAATTGGCGAGCCTAGAGCAGATGTGGTTGGAGCATCAATCTACAAGAGAGTTTGGGACAGAACCGTGACCAAAAGGTATTTTGAGTATCCATATCCAGCCTGGTTCTATGCTTTCCTAGCCGGTGCTACAGAGTTAACAACTGACAGAAATACCGTCATACATGAGCTACAAACTGAGGCGTGGTTACCGGACGGAATAAGCATGAAAGATGCTCCGTTAGAAGAAATGTATAACACCTTTGGGCCTGATGATGTTGGACCAAGAATTAAATACGGAGTAGACACCGGAATTCGCAATATTGATTTGTGGGGTATGGAGTGGTGGTACCACCTTAAAGTTAATCGCGATGCACCAGAAATCTGGGACAACGCTAAGGAAGCTCTTAAAGAGTATCGATAAAAGGTCTGGTTTCTTCTAAAACTTGTCTAGACTGGAAGAGTATTCTGTTGTGCGGACCTGTAAAAATTCCTACCCCCACACCCGTTTGTCGTAATTCTTCCAAAACACTATCGTCAGGAGTAAAACCAAAAGAATCAGCATCCGACCACAAAGCTGCTCTTCCGCCAGAGAATGCGTCAGAATTACCGAGTGTAGTTCCTAGGAACTTTGCTGTGGAAAACTTTCTAACTCTTCTTGGGATCCATTGTGTAGTTGCTAAGTGCTTCTCAAGTTCTCTTGCAGGATGTCGCATAGAAGTAATGCCATCAGGCAGCTCTTCTTCTAGCTCAATCTTTTCACCAGCAACTTTTAACGCACCCAATCCCTGTCGCAGAAGCTTAGTTGGTTCTACGCCGTTATAAGCTGCTACGCTACTATTTCTATATTTTCTGGGATCACTGTAGAAACTCTCAGCAAGCGCGATTATGCCTGCAGAGTGGGTACCAAAGCACGTTTCTGCTGCTGCAGCATCACTAAGGGGTGTTCTTCGATATTCAGCTGCTGTCATGGCAGCACCGTCTGTAAATAGCCCAGTTGCGATTGCAGCTTCAACTGTGGGCTCCATAACTATTAGAGATTCAGAAAATCCACCTATTGCTACAAAATTTCTACTCATCTTTACATTATATCATTTTATTTCGTCATTGTCAATAACCATAACCTCTGTTAGAATAGTAGAATGGCCAAGAAAAAACCACAAGCCAAAGGTATAATCCGGAATAAACGAGCACGGTTCGACTATGAACTGGGCGAAACTTTTGTATTGGGGATTGTTTTAAACGGACGCGAGACCAAAGCATTACGTCTAGGGCATGGTCAGTTGACCGGCTCTTACGTAACTGTTAAGGACGGAGAACTGTGGTTACTGAATTCAAATATTTCAGGCACAAATGGAATTCCAATTGATGAGACTGAGCAAGTACGAACTCGTAAATTACTAGCAAACAAGCGTGAAATAAAAGAAATTATTGCTGCCAAACAGCAGGGGAGTCACATAATCCCAACCGAAATCCAGACAAAGGGTAAATTTATAAAAGTCAAAGTTGCTCTTGGTAGGAGTAAGAAGCTTCGCGATAAACGCCAAACCATAAAGCAAAGAGAAGACGACATTGAAGCCGGACGGCAGATGCGCAACACCTGGCGCTAGTTAAGCTAGTAGTTTGTCGCAATCGTTAACAAAGTTGTGGGCCCAAAAGATAACGCAACTCCAGCAGACGCAAATACTGAATAGCCCACTTTACGACAAAGAGTCGTGTCGGATATACCCAGTAGAGCTTTGTTGGTTTCTATTTCAGATTCACCAGGCCTAGTGGAGCCTAACCAAAATCTTGCTGGCACTAGGGCGGCTTTACCTGTCGCTTCAGCAAACGCGTGAAGGTTTTCGGGAGTAGCTACTCTCTCACAGACCTCATAAGTCACGTGTGCCAAGTATTTATAGGCCATTCCTATGGATGGATAACTCATGAGGAATGATTATATAACAAGTTAAGAAATTGTGGTACCGACTGTTTCGCCACTTGCAACTTTGGCGATATTTCCTGATGGTTCTAGGCAGCAAATGACAATAGACATATCTTGTTCCATAGCAAGCCCCATTGCAGCTTTATCCATGACTTTAATTTGCTCGTTTTCAACTGCTTGTTGATGGGTGAGACTGTCGAACTTATTAGCGTCTGGGTTTTGTACTGGATCGCTGTCATAAACTCCATCAACTTTAGTGGTCTTGATTACTACATCACAATCAATTTCTAATGCTAGGACTACTGCGGCCGTATCCGTAGTGACGTATGGTCGGCCACTTCCACCACCGACGATTACTACACGACCTCGTTCTAGATGTTTTTCTGCCAGACGGTGAATGAAAGGCTCGGCAACTTGTTCTGCAAAAATATTGGTCAAACAACGAGTAGGCAAACCTTGTTCTTCGAAAATATCTGTAACTGCTAGGGCGTTCATCATAGTTCCAAGCATACCCATTTGGTCTGCAGTAACTCTTTTAATGCCATGTCCGGCTATTTGAGCTCCACGGACGTAGTTACCACCCCCCACCATGATTACTACTTGAGTTCCTGAATCTGTCACTTGCTTAACTTCGTTAGCTAACCATTTTGCAATTTCCGGGTCCAAACCACTCTCATGTTGACCAGATAGTTGCTCCCCAGAAATCTTTAAAAGAATTCGTTTATACATCCCGTTAATACTCCTCCTACATTAAAAAGTCCCGAGTAAAATCTCTTGGTTTGAGCTTTAACGGGATACATTAAGGATATTTTAACAGAAATTTAGGCAACTCTACTCATTTCTGCTTTTAGAGCAGAAAGCACCGGGTTAGAATCATTATCAAGTTGTACTAACTTTGCGCAGAATTGCATACCTATTGCCGGGATTATTGAATCACCAGCAACACGACTTACTCTCTGCGAAATCGACTCGCCAGAATTAAATAATTTAACTAAACCACCATCTTCGTCAGAAATTATGATTTCATCAAATCCTTCAGGAACTTCTGTCTTTTGAACTGCGCCTCTGTGCGTGTAATAAAATCCCTGGAAAACATCATCTTTTGATTTGTAGCCTACACGAATTGGAGTTTCTAGATCCATTGGATCCATACCCAGAAGCTCTATACTAGCTTCCCCCGAAACCGATCGCACCTCGTCGCTACTTTTATTCATGCCAAGCAGAACGAAACCTCCAATATGTGGGATGTTTTGCTCCCAAGTGTTTACCAACCCTTCAGTAAAGGCAAATTCTCGAACTGTTGCGAATTCGTTACGGTATAGTCCCATCTTTTTATTATAGCACTAACGCTTACTTTTGTCAATGTGCTAGACTTTAGATATGGGAAACACAGCCATCACATTTGGAGCTAGATTGACTTATACCTTCGAGAAACGTAACGAAACGTATTTTATATACGAAGACGTGAGTATCACAGAAGTAAAAGCGAATATAGCCCAAAAAATCTTTCGGCGCGACCAGCGCAGCAGGCCGGCAGTAAGGGTTGGTGTCTGGTTGTGAAGCTGTACTCTTGGAACGTGAATGGGATTCGTGCAGTCTGGAACAAGGGCGCACTGCAGGAATTTATCGAAAAACACGACCCGGATATTCTGTGTCTGCAAGAAACCAAAGCTCAACAGGACCAGTCACCAGTGGATTTAGAACAGTACGAGGAATTCTGGAATAGCGCAGAGAAAAAAGGCTATTCCGGTACTGCAATCTTTACTAAGATATCCCCTCTGAACGTAATCCGCGGATTTTCTGATGAAATTAGTTCTAAGTATGATTTCAAAGACCAGTTTGGCGACACATCAAAAGAAGGAAGAGTACTAACACTAGAGTTCGATGATTTTTTTGTTACTACCGTATACACACCAAACAGCAAGAACAAACTGGAACGACTTACGATGCGCGAGAAAATTTGGGGACCAGCATATCAAGACCACATTGTTGAGCTTCAAAAATCAAAACCTGTATTTGCTTGTGGGGACTTTAATGTAGCTCACAACGAGATAGATTTAGCACGTCCGGTTGAGAACGTTGGGAAGCATGGTTTTACTGATGAAGAACGAAAAGATTTCACAGAATTGCTGGATAAAGGGTTAATTGATACTTATCGCACACTAAATCCCGACACGAAAGACGTCTATAGCTGGTGGACTGCTTGGGGTGGAGCAAGAGCCAGAAACGTAGGTTGGCGCATAGACTATTGGTTAGCTAGCAAATCAGAAAGGCCCAAAATCAAATCAGCTGGGATCCACATGGACGTCATGGGCTCAGATCACTGCCCAGTAAGCGTGGTAATATCCTAGGAACTACCTGGTTCTTGCGCTCATAGCAAATGCTGCACCGATTGCGAGCGTGGAAAGCACTGTGAATATTGCCTTTGACGGAGTGGGATCTAAGGGCTCGACGTTCTCAACAATGCCGGTCAATATCCATGCATTAGCTCCCGCTGCACCACCAACAGTACCGACCATAGCAATATCAGCAACAGTATTAATTGTACGCGTAGGCGTTTCTGCTGTTGCAACCAATGGTTGTTCCGGATTCTTAGGCGCCAATGTCATCTGATCGCTATTATATGATGTTTAACAATAACAAGCAAAAGCGTTATACTGGCTATTGAATAAAGGTGGAAATGAAAAAGCAATTTGCGGTTTTTGATATCGACGGAACAATAGCCAGGACTAGCTTACTGCAACAGATAGTGCGAGTCTTGGTTAACCGTGGAAAATTAGGTGTTGGTCCAGCACAAGAAATCGAGAATTTGCTACACGATTTCCGGCAGAGAATTGCCGATGACAACTTCGGGGAGTACATGAAGCAAGCTGTGGAGATTATGTTCGGCGGCATGCCTAAAGGTTTGTCTGTAGAAGAATATGACGAGATTATCGACGTGGTAGTTAAGAACTCTCTGACACATACTTATGTCTACACAAGACAGCTCATCCAAAGCCTAAAAAGAAACAACTATTTCTTAATCTCTATTTCGGGATCAGAAACCCGTGCTGTTGGTACATTTTCTAAAGCTCTAGGATTTGATGCTTGGGTTGGCCAGGTCAACTATCTAAACGACGGCAAGAAACTAACCGGAGAAATTCAGTCACTAGGACAGCCAAAAGATAGAATACTCGACGCAATTATCAGTAAATTCCAATTAGACACCAAATACAGTATGGCTGTGGGTGATACCAGTACTGATATTCCTATTTTGGCCAAAGTCGATAACCCCATAGTTTTTAACCCCAATCAAGCTTTATTTAAAATCGCCAGAGAAAAAGGTTGGATGGTTATTATTGAGCGCAAAGATATGGTTTACGGCCTAGCGAAAGAAGATGGTGTTTACTTTCTGAAAACAGCTAACGTCTAGATGATACACTTAAACTTATGAAGAGGAAGTTTGCAGCATTTGATATCGACGGAACAATAGCGAGGAGTGCATTGTTTTTTCAGGTAGTTGACCAACTAATATCTGATGGACACCTGCCGAGCGAAGCTAGGTCTGAACTTGACTCAAAATATGAAAAGTACCTAAAACGCGAACATGAAAACGCTTTCAGAGAATACTCTCAATTATCTGTAGATGTGTTGTTTGAGAATATGCACGAAATAAAGGTTGTTGACTATAAAAAAGCCGTGGATGCAGTGATAGCTAAAAGTTCGTCTTACGTTTACACATATACTCGCGACTTAGTGAAAAAGCTTAAAGGACAGGGCTATTTCATAATTGCATTATCTGGTTCAGAAAATTATGCAGTGAAAGAGTTCACCAAGCAGTTTGGTTTCGATTTGTCCATCGGTGAAACTTACCATGAGAGAGATGGTAAACTTACGGGCGAGGCAGAGGTAGTATTTAAAAATAAAGATATACTTTTAAAGAAATATATCAAGGAACATGATTTAGTTTACGCCGATAGTTTTGCTGTGGGGGATACTTTATCAGACACCAAGATGCTCGGCCTGGTTGAAAACCCTATAGCATTCAATCCTGACAAGAAACTATTTGAATACGCAAAAGAACGAGGTTGGAAAATTGTCGTAGAGCGAAAAAACGTAATATACGAATTAGAACCCGAAAATGGAAACTTCATACTGGCGTAAGCAAGGCAGTGAACCTTTGTTCCCGGACATTCTCTGGAGTCGTCCAGAGTCCAAGTCCGGTTCAGGTAAATTAGCAATCATCGGTGGGCATGGATATGGGTTCGGCGCACCGGGTATAGCTTGGCAAACTGCGCTGTCTTCGGGCGCAGGAGTAGTTCGTGTTATGTTACCGGACGTGGTCAAAAAAACCGTTAAATATGTATTGCCAGATGCAGATTTCGCTCCGAGCAACCCGAGTGGCAGCTTCTCTAAAAAAGCTCTTGCAGAAATACTAAACCTTGCTAGCTGGTCGGATTGCACGATGTTAGCCGGAGACCTAGGGCGAAACAGTGAAACCGCAGTTATGCTTGAGGAATTCGTACAAAAATACTCAGGGCTACTTACGGTAACTCACGATGCTGCAGACTATTTCAAAACTACCCCTAGGCTAATTCTGGACAGAGAAGATACTTTAGTTGCTGTCAGTTTAGCTCAACTACAAAAAATGTTTATCAACTACCCAATAATTACGCCTATTACTTACTCCATGACCGAACTGCAACTCGCTGAAGCATTGAGAGACCTAACAGCAAAAGTTAAAGCTTGCGTAACGACAAAACACAACGAGACAATATTTATCGCTTCTGAAGGTAAGGTCGTGTCATCCGAGTTTAGTGATATGCCTTGGCGCGTTAAAACAGCTTCTAGAGCTAGCGTCTTCTGGATGCAAAATCCCAATAAAAATCTAGAGGCAGTCGTTAGCTCACTTATTGAGAGTAAATAGAGCTTATGGTTTGAAAAGTCTAGTTCATACTTTAAGATTAAAAAATGACAAAACCAAGATATCATCAAGATACTTCACGAAGACGCAGAAGAGGCTCTGGCGAATTCGGAAGACTAGCTAAAACCATGGGTCACGAAATTGTATCAGATGACTGGCGCGCCAGAATAGCTGCGACACATCATACACACCAACCCGTCGTAAGCTTTTTAGGTAGACCAGTACTTGGATCAGAGGCCATTGTCGATAATCTAAGAACAAGATTTCCGGCTGCAAAATTAGTCACCTCCACTGGCAGACTAACATTTAACCTTATGCACCGAAGATTACTAGAAGGCAGAGAAGACGGAGAGCAGTTATTGGATAGCCTGCGAGAACGTGTTTTAAATCAGGCTGGTCAACCGATTGAATATGACGCAAAACCATTTAAAATAAATAGACAAACAAATTCAGGAGAATGGGGAGTAAAAATACCACTTGTTGATGACGGAAACCTGAATAGCGAGCTAGATATTGTGACTAGTTTTTGCAAGATTCGTAATCTACGCCCAACCCCACAGCCTATATCAGTAAGGGTTGCCGAGGTGGAGACCCGCGCCGATGCACAGGCAATTGCTGAAAGTGCCTGGAGACAAATGGGCAATAGCGTGGTTCTAGGCGCCCCAGAAATACTACAGGTTGATTAATTCGTTTTAAAGTCTTGTGGTGCCGCAGGACGGACTTGAACCGTCACGAGCGTAAAGCTCAC
>JAUIBF010000003.1 GCA_030428125.1 bacterium
AGAGTCCTTAGCTAACTGTGGTGGAGGTGGACTCTCAGCCACTCTAGCTGATAACACTGCAGATGCTTGGGACATCCAAGAAGGAACTAACAACTACATTAATATCGATACTACCGATAGCTCTGAAGCTATATCCTTTGGTAATGCTACGACTAATCCGCAATATAACTTTTTGGGTGGAGGTAATATATATCTCAACGGAAATGTAGTATATACAGCTGGTACGGATTGTAATGCAGGTTGCTTAACCGGTACTAGTTTACATGGAGATTATAATCTTGACCTGTACTCACATGACGGAGGAGGCATTAATCTGCGTTCAGATGCTGGCGTAGTGGTCCTGAACAATAATAATTCCACGACAGCCTTCCAAATTCAAAACGCTGCATCAGATTCTTTGTTCAACGTAGATAGTACCGACGCCGGAACCATAACACTGTTTGGCGACACTAGTGGCGAATTAGCTGGCTCTTGGACGGCCACGACATCACTTAACGAAGCTACTGCCGCCGGTAGTTACGTAACTACTAATGGGTATATATATGACATTGGTGGCTATAACGGTAGCCAAACATCTGGTGTACATTATGCCAAGATTAATTCAAATGGAACTATAGGCTCCTGGATCGCAACAACTTCACTGCCAATAGCAACTAGTGGTACTGGTGCTGTTGCCTATGGTGGATATATGTATGTAACAAGTGGATACAGTGACGGCGATGATGTCTATTACGCCAAGATCAACTCAGACGGAACTCTAGGTGCTTGGATAACACAAACGAACATCATGCCAGAAGCTGTATATAGCCACGGTACAGTTGCCGCAAATGGATATCTATACGTACTTGGTGGTCTTGGTGGCTCAACTACCGATACTGTAGGCTACGCCAAGATAAATGCCGATGGCTCACTTGGCACATTCTCTACCACCACGTCCCTACCTGGATATGGTGGCCATAACCCATGGGAAGCAGCTTCGTACGCAGTTGCTAACGGCTACATATATATGGCCGGTGGTGGAACTGATGGCAACTCAACAAGAGCTCATGTGTCCTACGCCAAACTAAACGCCGACGGTACAATTGGCAGCTGGACCGATAGCTCAAATGATCTAGCAGGTGGATCAATGGAGGGTAGAATGCTAGTAAATAACGGCTATCTTTACTATATAGGTGGACATAATGGAGGTGCTAGTGGTGCTAATACCCACGACGAAGTATATTACTCTAAGCTAAACTCCGACGGAACCAACGATGCCTGGGTCACAGCAAGCACAAATATCCCATCGGCCAGGCGTTACCATGGTGCCGTAGTAAGTAACGGAAACATCTATGTACTAGGTGGCTTTGCTGATGCCTCGACCCTATTAGGCGATGTATATCTTGCTAGGGCATCCAATACTCTGCAAGTAGGGGGTAACCTAGACTTAGTAGGCCTTCAAGGTGGCAATCTAGCCGAAGGTGGAGATGTCAGCACCGGTAGTGCCGGTGGCAGCATTACTGCAGGAAACGGTATGTTTGTGGGTAGCTTACAGGTTCAGGGTCAATCTAGCTTTAACCAATCTTTATCTGTAAACGATATGCTTAACGTTGCTGGCGAACTAAAAGTAGATGGCCGTGGAGCGTTCGGCAATAACGGTTCTATTGGTACCACAAGTACGATTCCTGGAAGTGCCGGAACAGTAGATGCCGAGCTTTCCGTAGAAGCAAACCTAACATCTTTTGAGGACGGTGGTATTTCAGCAGGGGTTGCTGGCATATTAAATGTAAATCCACCTAGTAATCCATCTAGTAATAATATTACGACCGGATTGTTTGGAATGGCTACGGTTGATGCATCGAATTCTACCGATGTAGATAACTTAGAGATTGCGGGTATACACGGTGCAGCAATTGCACAAGGAAGTGGTGATATCGGTAATGTTTACGGATTAGATGCAGTTGCCTTTAACATATCAACCGGAACCGTGAGTAACTTAACGGGTTCAAATTCGACCGTAATCAATCTCGGGGTTGCAACTACGGTTGACGGAAGCTATGCAGAGATAACTAACGCAGGCAGCATAACAGAAGCATTTGGTGGTTCATTTATCATAAACAATACTGCTGGCACTATAGGTACTGCAATCGGTCTAGATGTTCAGGTAAATAATAGCAATACTATCAACGATGCCATTGGAATCAGCGTAACTGACGCAGAAGCAACTAACGCAACCAATTTGTTCTTGGGTAACGGAAGCTTACAGTCTGGAAATTACTCAATATACAACTCTTCTACTCGCGCAAACTATTTTGCCGGTACACTTACAGTCGAACCAAGCATAACAACAGGTGACAGTGACACAGCTGGTCAACTAAGAGTCTCCGACGGCTCAAGTAACTACGCAACCATAGACGTTGAAGCACTAGCAGGAGACTATACAGTATCCATACCTACCATCACTGGAAATGATACCTTCTGTCTAGAGTCCTTAGCTAACTGTGGTGGTTCAGGTGTATCTGATTTGCAAGGTGCATATAATGGCGGAAACACCATCAACACCACAAACAACAGAGATATATTGTTCACACTAGAAGATACAACCACAGACAGTAACTTCGTTGTTAACATAGCGTCTGTCTCTGGTAGCTACTTTGCTCTTCAGAACAACGGCACAGATGCTGTACGCTATGATACTACTAATGGGTTTAGTGTCCGCAGTACCACATATAGCTCCACTGAAGTTATAGGATATGGCGCATCAGCTGGAGGAATTAACTCAGTATTATTTGGCGCGGGAAGCTCTACAACAAATGATGATGCTGTTGCGATTGGTCATAGCGCAGATTCAGATGGATCAGGTGTAGCAATCGGGTACGACGCTACCTCGGCCGGCAACTCAGTAGTGATTGGTAGGCAAGCCGGTACATCAAGCGATCAGACTGTAGCAATAGGGTCCTTTGCTGGTGCGACATCCCAAGGCGCTACATCCATTGGTTGGAGTAGCTCCGCTGCAGGATATTACGGCGTAGCATTAGGTGTTAATACATCAGCAGGTCACGGTGGTTCTATCGCAATAGGTGGAGGGGCGGCTACCACGGCTGCAGATCAACTAGTAGTTAATTTATCAGATGGCTTCACGGGAAGCTCTAGTGCATATTTTGGCAACGGTGTTACCAATGCATCACCTAATAATTTCACTCTTAACGCAACCGGAGGTTCAGGTACGAACGTTGGTGGAGCCGACTTTACCCTAGCCGCCGGTAGAGGTACCGGATCTGGTGCTGGTGGAGCAATATACTTACAAACAGCTCCATTAGGAAGCTCAGGTACATCACTAAACTCTCTAGTCACTAGACTAACTGTTCAAGAAGACGGAGACGTACAAATTAATAGTGGTAGACTATCAGTCTCCGACGGCTCCTCAAACTACGCAACCATAGACGTTGAAGCACTGGCAGGTGACTACACAATCTCTATACCAACAGTCACAGGTAATGATACCTTCTGTCTAGAGTCCTTAGCTAACTGTGCAGGTGGAGGAGTTGCCACTCTCCAGGGTGCCTACGACGGCGATGTTGATGGGGGTGACGTTATCGTAGAACTAACTTCTACAGATGGTGGAATCATTGTCAGAGACAATACTACTACTCCACTAGGCTCAACTCTATTTGCTGTACAAAATACTTCCAGTGCCGATCTGTTCAGCGTAGCTGCGTCAGGAGTAACCCTAGGGGTTAGTACTACCATAGCCGCCGACCAATCCCTAATCTTGACAGGAGGCGTTACTCTGCCAGTTTCACCTACAGAAGGTGAGGTGTTCTATGATAGCGGTAATAATGTCCTGTATATGTATGATGGCAGTGGTTGGGACATCCTAAACGGTGGAGTTGGTACATCAATATTTGTCGCAGCTAGTGATTCGCCCAACAAAGAACTTGCCAACTTTGTAGCTGATGGAACAGATGATCAGGTAGAAATTAACGCTGCTATAGCATCTCTACCAGCAGCGGGAGGCGTAATCAACCTAATGGAAGGTACGTTTGTTATAAGCGATTCCATAGAGTTAGCAAACAATACAAACTTGAGGGGTACCGGCACTGGTACCATACTGCAATCTGTTGCGGACGGTGGGGTACCAAATGACTTTGCACTTGTTACCAACGAAGATACCATAGGTGGCAACAATAACTTGTACATATCGGACGTAGTCATCGACGGAAATAAGGGTAATATTACGGCAAGTAACAGGGAATCTATCTACTTTGAAAACGTTGGTAGCGGTACCGGATCTTCCACCGTTGTTGGATTTGTAATTGATTCAGTAACAATTATTGATTCCGACAGGCATGCTATACAAGCGGAGACTAGTGACAATTCATATGTGGCCAACAGCAGGATAATAGATTCAAATCAGGAAGGAATTCATATAAATGGTTCATCTAGAAATACGTTTGCCGACAACTATTTAGGTGGAAACACAGGTTACGGTATTAGTTTGACGGCCAGCAATGATAACAGGGTAAGTGGCAATATTATGGAGAGTAATGGCCATGGAGTACGCATAAATAATGCGTCAAACTACAACGTTATAGATAGTAATAGTGTCAGAGATAACTCTAATTATGGAATTACAATGTCGGGTGGCGGTACAAACAGTCTAAACGTGTTTAGCAACAACTCGATCAATGGTAACGGTGGTTCTGGTATCAGAATTGAAACTTCATTCCGTACATCTGTAATTGGCAACAGCTTATATGATAATGACTCCTCGGGTGCAAGTGCCAATATATACATAGGCTCTAATGCTGACGACACTCTAGTGAGCAATAATTTCATTAGAGATGTTGGTGATGGCAGCGATGCTATAGAGATCAGTGCTTCCAACAGCGACAGGACTTATTTAGCCGATAACGTAATGTTGAGCACGGCTGGTATATCTGATTCCGGCACAGACACAATATATGCTAACCAACTAGATAACTCGGGCAACTTAACCCTTCAGGCAAATGGTATAATCGATATTCTTTCGGATACCGACATCACTGGCACTCTCACAGTTTCTTCTACTTCAGACTTTGTTGGTCAGGTTACGGTAGGTGATGGCTCTACTGCCGGCACCTTACGTGTCTCCGACGGCTCTTCAAACTACGCAACCATAGACGTTGAAGCACTAGCAGGAGACTATACAGTATCCATACCTACCATCACAGGTAATGATACCTTCTGTCTAGAGTCCTTAGCTAACTGTGGAGGAGGTGGAGGAGCTACAGATTTGCAGGATGCTTATGACGGTGGAAACACTATCCTGGCCGATAACGCTGGGGGTGACATAGACCTAACTGTATCTGAAGCAACAAACTTCATTGTAGATATTACAGGAACAGGAAACTTCTATGTACAGGATAGCGGAGTAAATAGGATTCAAGTTGAAAACGATGGAGATAACTATTTTTCAACTAACACCTTAACTAATAGCAACAGATTCTTCAACTCCTCCGAGGAAGTAGCTAGGATTAATGGAAATGGCCTACTAACAGTTAACCTGGGAAGCAACGTAAACGGTGGTTTGTTGGTTCAAGGAAACTTGGATACAGACCTGTTTAGGGTCAACGCGACCGCCGAAAGTATTGGAATCGGTCTCAACCCAGATGTTACAGCTAAATTCGAAATCGACAAAGTAGCAAACAATGCTGCCAACTCAGTCGTCGCAAGAATCGGCGGTAATCTTCGCTACGTTGGAGTAGACGGTGAAGTACAGTCAGGCTTACAAGTCTCACCAAGTATCAATCCTGCCTCAGACAGCACCGCTACATATTATGGAATTTCAGCTTCCCCAACGGGAACTAATGGCAGACTAACAGGAGCCGACGCACGAATCATTGGTGTAAATAGTCGTGCGGTGTTTAATCATACTTCTGTTCTGGGCCAAGCCGTTGGTGGTCGATTCTATGTAGAAAATGAAACAACAGGTACGATTACAGAAGGTCGTGGCCTACAGGTGATCAATGGCGTGAACCCGAGTGGCACGATAACTGACCTAGTAGGCATTAATATAGCAGAACAAACTTCCGGAAGTGACGACAATATAAATCTTCTTATCGGTCAAACCATAATTCCTGACGGCGATTATTCCATCTACAATGCTTCTACTCTTGCTAACTTCTTTGGTGGAACTTTAACAGTCGAACCAAGCATAACAACAGGTGATAGTGACACAGCTGGTCAACTAAGAATCTCTGATGGCTCCTCAAACTACGCAACCATAGACGTTGAAGCACTGGCAGGAGACTATACAGTATCCATACCTACTATCACTGGTAATGATACCTTCTGTCTAGAAACACTGGACAATTGTGGTGGAAGTGGTACAGATGACGAACTTGTAACAGTTGCCGCTAGTGACTCTTCTGCTGCTCACCAAGCAGCTGCCGATTACTTAGCAGACGGTACAGATGACCAAGTACAGATTAACGATGCACTAACAGCTGCTGCAGGTGGCAGAGTATTGTTACTTCCTGGTACATATACTACTCACCGAACAGATGATGGTAATGCAACTGTATTAATCCCAAATGACACCATCCTAGAAGGCTCTGGCCCAGGTACAGTCGTACAGCTTGGTGATATTGATGCTACAGATAACCTAATAGAAAACTCCGATACATCTACTGGAGAGGGTATAGTTATTCGTAACCTAACATTAGATGGGCAAAACGATTTGAATACCTCCGGAATACAATATGGGATTTACCTTAACGGTGTTGGAATTGCCGACAACTCCAGAAAGAGTGGCTCGGTTGAAAGAGTGAATATTATAGATTTTAGAACGCGAGGCGTTTACTTGAATAATTCTTACCACACAACGATTATTGACAACAAAATCGAAAATAGTGGACAAGGCATCAGACTGACTAACTCAGATTACAGCACTGTAAACAACAACACACTAAGCAACAACGGTGGCGCAACTATATATATAGAGTCTGACTACGTTAATGTAACTTCAAACAGTATCTATAACTCGGGTAGTACCGCGATTTGGATGAATACCATTACTTATTCTAATGTCAGCAATAATATAATTAACACTAGTTTTTATGGAGTAAACATAGATGGTGGCTCAAACAATATTGTGTCGAAAAATACTTCTACGAATTCAAGTAGTGTTGGCATAAATCTAGATTCAACAATGAGCAATATTATATCTTCGAACGTAATCCATTCGGCAAGTGGAGCTGATAATAATCATGGAATTAGTATTCAGTCTGGCTCAGACTATAACCAAATCGTCGCTAACTATATTACAGATGATTCATGCAACACTACGTGTTATGCAATTAGAATTTTGGATTCTGCATCAGATAAAAACACCCTAGAAAATAACAGATATTCAGATACGGATGTAGATTCTGGTGATGACGCTAGTATATTTGATGATGGCACAAACACTATCTACATAAATCAACAGACTAATACCATATCAAGCGAAGCTTATGACGTCACTGATTTAGTAACAAGAGTATCGGCCAATTCAACTACGGCCTTCCAGATCCAAAACGCTGCAGGTGCGTCGGCTCTAATAATAGACACCACTAATCTAGAAGTGGAACTGGGTGGAGACCTAGTCTTCGAAAACGCTGAAGTAATATCTAACGCTGTTGACGGTGAACTAAGAGTGACCGGAGATCTAAACCCGTCGGCAAACGATACCTATTCCCTAGGTTCAGATTCTTTACGCTGGGCAGATCTCTATCTAGGCCCTAACAGTCTAAACATCGGTACATCAGGAGACAACGGTGTACTAAGTTATAACACCACAGACGACCAGTTTGAATTCAACCAAAACCTACAGGTCCAGGGATATGGAGCCTACGGTAATGCAGCGGTTATTGGTGGTAGTCCAGCAGGTTACGATTCTATATTATCTGTTGAACAAAACGTAACATCGATATCAAATGGTGGTTCGGACGTAGGGATATTTAGCGCACTAACAGTTAATCCGAATATTAACCCGTCTTCAACAGCGGAAGTTGGCGCAGTGGTTGGACAAATAACGATCGATCCAACAAACACTACTAACACCACTGACTTATTCTACACAGGCGGCACATTTGGAGTTATAGCTCAGGGTACAGGTACTACCGAGTTTGCTATGGGTTCTCAGTCTGGTGTAATTAATGTATCAGCCGGCATTACTAATGTACTAGGCGCGTATAATACTGCTCTCAATGCACAAGGTACCGTAAGTTGGTTGGCGGGGACGCAAATAGTAGCCAACAACTCTGCTATTGGCGTTACCACCGAAGCAGTCGGTGCCGATATATCAGTAATCCAAGACAGTATTGGTGCACTTACTACAGCAAGAGGTATTGAGGTGTTGGTTGCGCAGACTTCCGGAACAATATCAAACGCTGCTGGAGTACAAGTCCATGAAACAGAAGGCACTAACGCCACCAACCTGTTACTTGGTACAGGCACAATACCTTCAGGTACCTACTCCATCTACAACGCTTCTTCTCGCGCTAACTACTTCGCAGGCGCATTAACAGTTGATGGTGCGATTGACGTAAACTCTACTTTGCAGGTTGACCTTACTGGAACTGCTACCACAAATGGTATTTGTCATTCTGGTGCAGACATAGATACTACAGGTACTGACAGAGAGCTTGTCGCTTGTTCTGCTGCCCCTAATGACTACGCAGAATTTTACCCAGCGGAACAGGGAGTGGCTGCAGGTGACATTGTATCTACCACGGATAATCTCCTAACCTATGAAGCTCAAGGTGCTGATCCAGAAACTGGAATAGTTTACTCACTTGGCCAAAAACAAATAAGCATAGTTAAAAAAGCACAAAGCAGTAACGATACTATCATTGGTATTGTTTCTACTGCACCGTACCAAACAATCGGTAAGGATATCCCGGTATCAGCCAACCGTAAGCCAATTGCGTTGAATGGGCGAGTGCCCGTTAACGTCAACAACGAGGGTGGACCGATTAATGCAGGTGATCGGATAGCTCTATCGTCCATTGCTGGTGTAGGTAAGCGAGCAACTTCTCCGGGAATGACAGTAGGTATAGCACTAGAGCCATTTACCGGTAGTAGTGGTCAGATAATGATTTATGTACAGAATTACTACTACGTTCCATCCATCGGTGGCGTGCTACAAGGCAACGATTTGAGCATAGCTGGGGATGCACTAATTGGTGGCTCAACAGAAATAGGGGGAAGTCTAAATGTTTCAGGTCAGACAACCGTAACTAACCTAACCGTAACCGGTACAGTGACCGTAACTAACCTGACTGTAACAGGCGACATAGAAATAGTAGATCTAACAGTAAACGGAAAGATAATTACTCAGGGTGATAAACCCGAAGTATTAGCTGAAACAACAGAGGTGGGGGCTAACACAGCTAGCGTCACAGTTAATGTAGAGGGAACTGATGTTGCGGGTAGGGTTGAACTCGAAACCAACGAAGACACCCCAGAAGAGCTAACAGTAAAGATTACATTTAACGAGTCGTATGAAGGTGGCATACCAATTGCCGTCATCAGCCCGGTTGGCAAGAAGAGCAACGATCTAGGAATCTACATAATTTCTATCACAGGTGATGAAATGATAATTGGATTCACAAACCAGCCGGCTGATAACAAAGAATATAACTTTAACTATCAAATAATCCAAACCATAAACGAATAAACAAATAGTCTGTATACTGATTATAGAGAGGGCATTTGTTCACCATGTTTAGGGCTAGGCTAGCAATGATGACGGTTTCAAATCATAAAAAGCCATTGCTGTTTGCAGTTGGTTTCGGAGTTATTGGCGTTATTCTAGTTGTCAGTAGCTTTGCTGCGTCGGACAAAGGTGTACATTTAGAAGCAGAAGAAAGTCAGATTAATGGTCAGTTATACATAAACAACGACGATGCGGCTAGTGGTCAGACTTATGTAGTATTTGGTCAAGACGCGGAGGGATGCCCGGTTGGCGAGTTTGGTATAGCTCCGAATTGTTTTAATTCGGACTCCGTTTTAGGGGTGAACGCCAGAGTAGTGGTCAATGATTTTGACGACAGTATAAAAGGCATGGCTTTCGGTAATTGGACTTTTGGTTGGGGCAGACCCCTACTTAATGAAATAGCTCCACTAAAAGATATAGTAAAGGCAATCGAACCAGGACTACTGCGTTATGCCGGTGGCTTGTGGGCGAATTACGTAGGCTATGATGGCAATGAACGTGACCCTTATACAAACTATACGGTAAGGGGTAATACATACAGTTTTACATATTCACCTCGTGAGTTGCTTGATCTAGACGGGTTTGCAAAAGCTGTAGACGCCGAGGTGATGATTCAGGTTAATATATCCCAGAACGATCCACAGATGTGGGCTGATCTGGCGCAGTTTATAGAGGACAATAACCTCACAAACATTACGTCATTTGAGCTAGGTAATGAACTCGATCTAGAAAGATACCAAGGTGACACAGAAGTTGGGATAACCACCACAGAATATAAAAGCAGAGTATCGTCTTACCAGCAGGCTATAAAAGCCGTAAAATCGAATGCAAAGATAGTCGGTGGTGTACCGGCTGCAGCGAGCGATCAATTCTATTCCGGTGATTGGAGTGGGATAACAAATGTTTCACAGTACATACCTGCTGCACTGGAAGGAGCCAGGGATGCTGGGCAGGATCTCGATTCTGTTAGTTTTCATTGGTACCAAACATCAGGAGATGTAGATGTAGAAAATGTTAGGGAGTGGTCCTGGGGAATTAACCCTAACGATAACGAATTTTGGCGCGAGAGTTATACGCGAGCCTGGTCGGGCAAGGTGGCTCCTTGGGTTAAAGAAGACACAATGACAAGCTATCCGGATGTAAAGCTAGGCGTTAGTGAACTCGGGATTAACTCGTCAAATGATATTCCTGCAAACGGTAATCACATCGGTGCTATCTGGTATTCTGATGTACTTGGTCGGCTAGCTTATAGTGGCGTTGATTGGATAACGCAGTGGGACACATACATTAATCCTGGCTCTGATTCCGAGTCGTTCTCATTGCTATATTCTGATAACGAGTATACAAATAACCCCAATATTCAAATGAGGCCAACGTTTATGGCATATCTAATGTACGAACAGTATTTTGGTGATCAGTTGGTTGAATCATCCAGTTATAACAACAGTGATATTTCAATTTGGGCTTCCAAAGATTCGGAGGATCCAAACAAGCTTAAACTTAGAATTACAAACTTTTCAGATCAGACCATAAACACACCTGTTGCTTGGAACGGTTTTAGTGCAGCAAGTGGTCAGACATACTTATTGTCCAGTTCTAACCCGACAGCAAATAATGCTGAAAGTGCTAGGTCTAGCGCGCCGACGACTATAAATGGCGTTAGGGTAAATGGAAATGACATCGATAGTGACATAGCCAGTATTTTGCCAAATGATATTGATGTAAACAGTCACCATGTTAACGTCAGTCTACCTGCGTATACGTCCATGTCTTTAGTCTTAGATGGCTCATTTAACTAAGCAGTTAAGACGTACTTTGCTACAGGGTCCGACCTTGCAAAGGTAATGCATTAAGATTATGATTATATTGAGTAGAGGGGTGAATCATGCCGTCAAAGAACATAACCAAAGATTACATAACGCACAGTTATTATCATGTGTATAACAGAGGCGTAAACAAGCAGACTATTTTCCACGATGATCAGGATTATCAAGTATTCCTAGGTTTATTGAAACGTTATTTATCCAAAACTCAGCAGAAAGATAACTACGGCCGAGACGGCGTAAGTTTTCATGACGATATTGAACTGCTAGCTTTTTGTTTAATGCCTAACCATTTTCATTTATTGATTTACGTAAACGAGCGACCACGTGCTATGTCAGACCTAATGCGCAGAGTCTGTACTAGCTACACAATGTATTTCAATAAACGTCATAACAGGGTGGGGAGTTTGTTCCAGAGCAGATTTAAAGCTTCAAGAATCGACAACGAGCCTTACCTATTACACATTTCTAGATATATCCATCGTAATCCAGAAGATTACTACAATTGGGAATACTCAAGCTACCCGTACTACATTAAAGGTCGGGAGGCAGAGTGGGTGAGACCACAGAAAATTTACAATTTGTACGAGTGGGGCACGTACGAGCAGTTTGTGAATGATCATGATAACCATCATCACATGATGGAAGAAATCGCCTCAGAACTCGCCTCCGGCTAAATCTCGAATTTTAACCAACTCACGGTTCGCGACTTTGTTCTGCAGGGTCGGACCTTGCTACAAGGACGGACCCTGCAAAGTGAAGGCAGAAGGCTTAGAGGGAGCAGTTTTGTGTGGTATCGTGAGGCTGATATAGAATGGCTAGCCATATAGTACTATATACAAATATTATCCTAAATTTCTGCTTTAAGGAGTAAATAGGTTGCCAAACGGCGTTAAGAGCCTTAGAGCGACTATTTTGTGGATAACTGAGGTAAAACACCTTATGTTTTTCTTGATATCGGTATATATAAATAGTACACTAGGGTCAGATCTGACTGACAAAACAAAAACCAAAAATAAACAGATCTAACAAGCTAAGTGGCAGAAAGCTGCTTTACTTGCACACTGAAAGAAGGGGACGCGAGTACCTCTTTGATTTGGTGTAAAACAAAACAAATATAAAACAAAAAGGCGTTACAAATTGCGCGCAAAGCTTTATAAGCAAAGGCATGCTAATTGGCAAGAGAAAATTAACATTAGTTTTCTGTTGCCAATTTTTATTTTATTGACCTCTGTTATCGCGCTGTTTATAACAGTTAACCCGGCATCTGCTGCAACTTCTACTAACCTGAATTTCCAGGGTAGGTTAGCTACAAATACCGGAGGCTTAGTACCTGATGGGTCGTACAATATTGAGTTCAGGCTTTATGACGATGAGTTTGCAGGATCTAACCTTTGGACAGAAAACCGTACAGGTGGAAACACCGTAACTGTTCGTAACGGATACTTCAGTGTTTACCTAGGAGAAGTAACTCCGTTTGGCGCATCTATTCCATGGGATCAAGAACTATGGCTGACTATGAACGTTGAAGGGGATGGTGAAATGTCGCCTCGCTTCAAGCTCACCGCGGTTCCTTATGCGTTTCGAGCCGGGGCAGTAACTGATTCTGCCGGAAACGCTTATACTGGCGATGATCTTGCACAACTAGCACCAAGTTCAGTCCAGGCGATCAACTCTGCACTATCTGCGCTTAGACTGAACCAAGTTGGCGCCGGAAACATTTTGCAGCTGCAAGGCGATGGTGCAGATGTTTTTACTCTCGATAAGCTAGGTAACACATCCATCGGGGCTGGGATTACACTAGGCAACAGTAGTTCATCCGCAGCAGGTACTATTCGTTGGAATGGAACAGATCTGGAGGTGCACAACGGAATCACATGGGTCTCGCTAACTGCCGGTAGTGGGGGAGGTGCTGCAGTCGGAACTACTACCACTAAGCCGTCGAACGAAACTGTTACAGCAAGTACTGCATTCCAGAATGACGACCATCTGTTCTTCCCGATCGGAGCAAACGAAACCTGGGCTTTTCGCTACACGGTTCTGGCCAATGTTCCGACCGCACCGGATATCAAGTTTGCTGTTACTGCACCATCAGGTGCTTCCTGTGTGGTTAGTTATATCGATTCCGAAGCGGCTGCTACTAACGGGAACTATGGATGTGGCGTATCTACAGGGCTGGTAACTGGCAACGGTGCAAATGATGTTTACGAAATTGTCGGTACGGTAACTAACGGTGGAACTGCAGGTGTAGTTCAGCTTCAATGGGCTCAAAACACAAGTAACGCCGCAGCCGTCACAGTGCTAGCTGGAAGTAGTGTGTTTGCTACCGGTGAAGGAAGTAATGCAGACTCGATTGTGCAAGGCGGTAATGGATTCGGCCAAGCCGTAGAGATTGGTTCAACGGACAACTTTGGATTACGGTTTATCACAAACGATTCCGACGCGTTGGTGTTTACCAACACTGGAAATGCTACATTCTCAGGGACTGCAGGATTCAACGGGTTAGTTTCGGCTAACAATGGCTTGGATATCGTCTCAGGTGGATTAGACTTAAGCAGTGGTGACATAACAGGGGTAAATGGACTCACGGTAACTACTGTGAATGCGACAAATGTTAATGGCGACGGTTCTGGTTTAACAGACCTAAATGGCTCAGAAATTACTACGGGAACAATCGCTGATGCTCGACTAACTAGCAACATTAGTCGTCTAGATACGGCTGGTGATTTCACAGCAACTCAAACATTTACCGGAGGTGCCGTACTCGGAAACTTCACCACTACTACTGCCGGGGCTATCCGATGGAACGGGTCTGACTTCGAAGGCTATGATGGTTCGGAGTGGAAGAGCTTTACGACTGGTGGTTCAGGATCAGGCTCACCTGTTACAGCAACTTTCTACGATAATGCCGGAGGACAATCAATCGCATCTGGCTCGTTCACGACAATCAATCTAGACTCTACTCTCAACAACTCGGATTCAGGAATTGTTGATGTTGCTAGTGACGAAGTTACTGTAACAGAAGACGGATACTATCAGGTTGCTTATCAAGTAACTGCAACTCTGGGTGGAGGAACGCGTTCAGGATTTAACGCCAAGCTTCAGCTTGATACTGGCTCTGGATATACAGATATTCCAGGTTCACAATCATACCACTACGGTAGACTAGTGACAGAAACAGCTGGTACATCATCTGCGACCGTAATCCTAGATCTTTCTGCAGGAGATTCAATTCGGATTCAGGGTCAAGGAACATCACAGTCATTCGCTACAGTTTCAGGTGCATCAAGTTTATCGATCACCAGAGTTATCGAAAGCACTGTTATCGGTGGTGGAGGAGGTGGGTTGTCCTTTGAGCAAAACGGAAATGACTTTGGTACAACCGCAATACTTGGTTCTACAGGCAATAACGGTTTACGATTTATCACAAATAACAACGCAGCACTTGAATTTACAGCGGCAGGAGCAGCAAGCTTCAGCCAGTCAGTCGATATTCTGGGCGGGGATTTAGACCTCAACACCGGCGATATTACGGGGGTTAATATCCTAACAGCTACGTCATTGAGTGGTGAAGGGTCAGGAATTACTGATCTAAACGGTTCGGAAATTACATCTGGAACGATTAGCAATGCGCGGTTGAGTAGTGATGTAGTCTTGCTCAATGCCAATCAAACATTTACCGGAGTTCCAACGTTTGATAGTGGCTTAACTTTGGGTGATTCAAGTAGTACAACTGCTGGGACTATTCGCTGGAATGGAAGTGACTTCGAAGGCTTTACTGGGCTTGGCTGGGTCTCCCTAACCTCCGGCGGCGGCGGTGGTGGAGGTGGTGGCTCAACGCCAGATCCGTTTGGACCATACACCTTCGA
The DNA here is from genome assembly GCA_030428125.1 of bacterium. Lineage (GTDB taxonomy): Bacteria > Patescibacteriota > Saccharimonadia > Saccharimonadales > SZUA-47 > JAUIBF01. Next base: position 15,414 of record JAUIBF010000003.1, read on the forward strand.
CGCCGATAATGACACTGATGAAGACGCTTGGACATTTGACTCACCTCAAGGCACAGGACTACAGGCAGCAGGTGGTAGCAACGGTTATTGGGTGCATGACACAGACGACACTCCTTCTACAAACGTAGGACCAACTTCTGGTCAGGGAGGCGACCCTGATGGATATGTTTATACTGAGGCTTCTGCCCCAGGCGCACTTAACGATCAGTTTACAATGACTCACGATACAGTTATTGATGCGTCCGAAACAGACTGGAACGTAAGCTTCTACTGGAACCAGAGAGGTGATGAAAACCTCGCCACCGTAGAAGTTCAAACTAACGAAAGTGGTGGTGGCTGGGTAACACGTGGCACTTATGGAACTGGTGGACCTGATGTGCCGACTAGTGGAACGCAGCAGTGGAACGAAGAAACTTTGAGCTTGGGAGGCATTGTCAGTGATGAATCTACCCAAATCAGATTCCTGGTAACATTCCCGAGCACCGGCACATCCTGGAACAATGACTTTGGTCTAGATACAATTTACATTTTCCCTGATGGAGCAAGTAGTGGAATTTCATTTGACCAGGGTGGAAATAATTTTGGTGGAACCGCGATCTTAGGGTCTACCGGTAACTATGGACTCACGCTGATTACCAATAATAGCGCAGCCGTCATTATAGACGAAAACGGTGATTCAGTATTTGCTGGCGACACGACGTTTAACGGATTAGTTAGGCTAGGATCGGCGCCAACACCAGACGCTGACGCGCAAGCTTTATTCTATAGTGGCTCAACGACAGGCAAGGGATTAGTGATCCAAGGTGCTGCATCGCAAAGCGCGAATCTATTCGAAGTACAAGATAACTCGGGAGTAGTGCTCGGTGGATTTGACTCAGATGGAGGGTTAGTCCTCGGATTAACTACTGTAACCAGTGCAGCTAGTGGTTCTCAGAATATTTCATTTGGTGATGAATCGGGTGTTGTCTGTTTGAGTGGGTCAACAACTTGTGGATTCTTGCCGCTTGCAACAGGAGCATATGTCACCGATGCAACCACCAACGATACAATTGCTATTAATAAAACTGGTGGTAGCGGCAATATTATTTCGCTTCAAAAGAACGGAGGCGCAGTATTTACCGTGAGCAACACCGGTGCTCTTCAGATTCAGAACTCAAGCTCTAGTGCATTAGATATCCGAAACGTCGGTGGTACAAGTTACTTCTCTGTTGATACAACCACAGGTGTTGTTAGAGTAGGTCCAGCAGCAGCTGACGGAGTGGGTGTGTTGTTCGTACTCGATACCAAAAATACAGCTGGTGACCCATCCGGAACGGACGGAGGAATTTACTACAACTCAAATCTAGGCAGGTTCCGCTGTTACGAAAATGGTGAATGGAAAGACTGTATCGGAACAAGGCAAGTCAGGAGCTTTATTGATACGACCGTAGATACAGTAATCGATAACAACACTACCGACTACTGGGATACAGCAGCCGAGAATAATAACTCGTATCCGAACATAACTCCTTCCACTATAACCAAGGCTATTACGGCAAGTATTGTTGTAGAAGCTTTAGAAACTGGAAACAATGGTGACAGAATTGTTCAGTCAAGAATTGAAAGAGGAATTGGTGCGCCACCAACGTGTGGATCTGGAACTGTAGTAGGGCCAATTGTTAGTCACTTCACCACCAACAATAACCAGGCGGATACCGCAACAATAGTATTCGTAGATGAACCAGCCACAACCAGCACTGTTTACTACACGGTGTGCTCTGATACCGCTACAAGTAATGCAGCCAACATGACCATGACTAGAATCAGATTCACATTAGAGGAAGCTAATAATTCAAACTAAGAGGATATGATATGATAACTACAGATACAGAGGGGAAAATAAAGAGATGAATATTATCGCTGTTCTCAATCAAAAGGGTGGGGTCGGAAAAACTACCAGCACCATCAATATCGCCGCATCCTTAGCTTCATCTGGCAAGTCGGTATTGGTAATTGATTTAGATCCCCAAGCAAACGCCACGAGTGGTTTAGGGATAGATAAGAATGTAGTTGGTTCGTCTATATATAATGTACTAACTACTGGAGATAAGGCAGAGAACGCCATAATAGATACTCATATAGATGGACTCAGAATTTTACCGGCCACAACATCACTAGCAGCTGCTGAACCGGAACTAGCCGGTGAACTTCAGAGGGAACTTGTGCTAAAAAAATCCATTAGCCAATTGGTATACGATGTCATATTAATAGATTGCCCACCTTCGTTAGGGCTGCTCAGTATCAATGCACTTGCAGCAGCTGATAGTGTCCTAATACCTGTCCAGACCGAGTTTTATGCATTAGAAGGTCTGGGTCTACTAATGCAAACTATTCAGAGGGTGCAGGGCGGATTGAACCCGGACTTGAAACTTCTCGGGGTAGTCATGACCATGGTAGATCCTAGAAATAGCCTATCCGGACAAGTAATTGAAGAAGTTAAAAAACATTTCGGAGAATATGTATTCAATACCTATATACCCAGAAATGTCCGGTTAGCTGAAGCACCGAGTTTTGGAAAAACAATATTTGAACACGATAGGTGGTCTAAAGGCTCACGTGCATATAAAAACCTGGCAAAAGAGGTAATCAATCGTGGCTAAGCAAACATTAGGCAGAGGATTTGATAGTTTAATTCCTCAAGACTTCTCACTAGGGGATGTTGCAACCCCAAGCGAGCAGATTAAACAGATGTCTATAGATAATGTAGCTATTAATCCAGATCAGCCTCGAAAGACTTTCGACGAAAACGCACTAAAAGAGCTATCGCAGTCTATCAAGCAGCACGGAATAATTCAGCCTCTAGTAGTTACTCCATATGGAGACAAATATAGAATAGTTGCAGGCGAACGCAGGTACAGGGCCTCAAAATTGGCCGGCCTAAAAAAGCTACCGGTTGTCGTTAGGAATCATGAAGAACTAGAAGAATTAGAAATTGCGTTAGTCGAAAACGTGCAACGCGTTGATTTAACTCCACTAGAGCAGGCTGCTTCAATTGTCCGTTTGCGTGATCAATTTAGTCTCACACCCAAGCAGATTGCTAGCAAATTAGGCAAGGCAGAGACGACAGTCAGTAATATTGTTCGTTTGCTTCAATTGCCTAAAGAAGCAGTCGAAGCCCTGCAGAAAAACCAGATAAGCGAAGGTCATGCGCGGGCAATTTTGGCCTTAAAAACAGATGAAAAAATGCAAGAAAAATTATTGAACAAAATAATTACTCAGAAGCTTTCGGTTCGCGAGGCAGAGCAGTTCGTCAAGCAAAATAGAAACTCAAAACCAGCCAAAATTGACTTAAGTGCAAGTACATCAAAATTAATAAACTCATTAGACAAATCAAAACGAAGTCGAGTTTCTGTTAGTGAAAAAACCAGCACCTCAGGTAAGGTTACGATTAGATATTCAAGTCAAGATGAACTCAAAAAGATAATTAATAACCTATAAGCTAGTAAAATTATCAACTGGTACAAAACGCAGAGTAGCTGTTCCGGTTAAGTAGAAGTTTGGCACTGCTCCGAAGCTACGTGAGTCTTTTGAGTTAGTGCGATTATCTCCCAGTACAAATATCTCATTTTCTCCGACCGTTATGTCTACATTATCTGGCGTTGTAACTATATCTTTCGCGTAGTCTTGCCCTTCATCAGGGTTGAATCCATCAGGGTTTTCGTCGTTATAAACAGTAACTTCTCCATCAGAAACCACAACACGATCACCCGGCAAGCCGATCACTCTTTTTATAAGATGATCAACCTCGTCTCTGCCGTTAGTGCTAATAAATAGTGGCCTATCAAATACAACTATTTCATATCGCTGGGGTATATACTCTTTACCTCTGATACGAGACCAGTTTTTAGAGAACTTTTGAACTATTAGTCTGTCGCCATTCTGCAGAGTAGTTTCCATGCTTTGACCGTAAACTTCGTATGACTGAAAAATAAAAACGGTGATGAAGATTGCTAAAATTGGTGCTAAAAGCAGAATCCCAATCGTAGAAGCTATGCTTTTCCAGCCTTTCTTAGACGATTCTCCAATATTTTTAGTGTGCTCGTCTGGGATTAGTGGTTCGTTTATTTCGTTCATCGCACTCTTACTATACAGTATCGGGTTGGTTTATAGCGCAAGCTTTACGATATAGGGGTGCAGGAGGTATAATAAGTTCTTGCTTTATGAGCTATTTCAAGCAGCCGAAAAAATCAAGAAAACCAAGTAACGTAGATGGTTTTGTAACTAAGTCTAAAGAAGATGAATTTAGGCCTAATTCTGACGTTCATTCTAGATTTAGAAAATCTTATAGACCTAATTCTGGCAATTCTGAACGGTTGCCAAAAAACGACGGATTCGTTAGAAGAGAGAGTGTAGGCGATTTTAAAGATTCTAACTTAGAAGAGAGTGAGATTCTCAATGAATTTAGTCAGTCAATAGAATCGCATTCGAATGATGTAAAACGAAGAAGATTTGGTTTTAGAAAGAAAGATAAAAGCCACAAGAAGAAAAAACCAGTATCGAAATTTAAAAAAGCAACCAAAGCATTTGCAGTGCTATTAGTTGCTGCAGTTATCGGTGTTGCTTCACTATTTGGTTACGGATACCTAAAAGCCAGAAATATATTTAAAGGTGACGGAGAAGGAGCCGCAGCGCTACAGGATGACGTGGACCCAGCAAAATTGAACGGAGAAGGTGATGGTCGCGTAAATATTCTATTGATCGGTAAAGGTGGACCGGGGCATGAAGCACCAGATTTAACAGATACACTTTTGCTTGCCAGCATTGACCCGATACAAAATGAAGCATCGCTGGTTAGTGTTCCCAGGGACATGTGGGTGCAAAACGAAAATGGATATTCCAGCAAAATCAACGCTGTATATTCATTTGCAAAGCAAGCAAGGCTAGCGAACGGAAACGACGGCGATTCAGATGTTCAGGCTGCAGAAGACGCAGGCTTAAGTGCAGTAAAGAACGCCGTGAGTGATGTTCTCGGTATTCCAGTTCACTATTATGTAATGGTGGATTTCATTGCCTTTGAAAATGCAATCAACACCGTAGGAGGAATTACTGTAGACGTAAAAGAGCCCCTTTATGACTCTTCTGTAGCATGGCTACTAGGTGGAAACCCGCTGGTAGCAGGTGAAGGTTTACAAACGTTTGATGGAGAAAGAGCCTTGCTCTATGCGCGTTCACGAAAGGGTAGTTCACGTGGTGATTTTGACCGGACAGAAAGGCAAAGAGAAATTATTGTAGCCTTACAAAAAAAGGTACTGTCACTAGGAACGTTTGCAAATCCATTTAAGGTCGTTGATCTTCTGAATAATCTCGGAGATCACGTCAGGACAGATTTAAATGGACTTAGTGAGATAAAGCGTCTATATGAAATAGGACAAAATATCAGTGATGACAAGATTACTTCGATAGGGCTTGCTGATCCACCAAATATACTAGTTAGAACTGATAACATCTCAGGGCAGTCTGTGGTTGTACCTACAGAGGGAATATATCAATACGACGATATACGCAGCTACATAAGAAACACAATACGTGATCCTTTCCTAAAACGCGAAGACGCTAGAGTATTGATTCTTAACGGTACTACAGTCGCAGGCTTGGCAACAGCTACGATGGAAGAGTTAAAAAGCTACGGTTACAACGTGATTGGTGTCGATAATGCACCGACCAGTAATTACATCCAAAACGTACTTATAGACAACACAAACGGTGATAAGCGCTACACAAAAAGCTATCTGGAAAGACGGGTTGGTCTGGATGCTACGACAGAGCTTCCTGAAGGTGTGCCGGGTATAGACGAGGCGGACTTTGTTATAATTCTAGGAACAGATGAAGTTAATAAGACGGCAAACTAATCGCAATTCTAGTGCTTATGCAACGACGCTTCATATAGCATTGGTTGGCGCACTGCCACTGCTTGCTTTTATTTTAGTTAGACTAGAGTTTGCTTGGGTTGCAATAGTATTAATCTTCCTGGGTAAGTGGCGTATGTTTGCCGTGAAGATGCGTCATTGGCCTGCAAATTTCAGAACAAATGCCGTAGATATTTTTACAGGCATAGCGTTTGTAATCTTTATGATTGTTAGCGATACTCAAGCCCTACAACTATTGTTTGCTGGTCTATATGCGCTTTGGCTGCTGGTTATAAAGCCCCAGTCTACGGCAATTTGGATCGGTATTCAGGCGATGATAGCACAAAGCCTAGCCCTGATGGCCCTATATGTGTATTGGTCAGAAGCATCAACGCTTTCATTGATGTTTATGACTTGGGTAATTTCGTATCTATGCGCCAGACATTTTCTGTCAGCATTCGATGAGGCTATGAGCAAGGTTACAGCCTATTCATGGGCATTCTTTGCTGCCAGTATAGGTTGGCTATCTGGACATTGGTTAATATTTTATGGACCAATTGCTCAGCCCGCAATCTTGCTAGGCGTTTTAGGTTATGGACTCGCTTCGATATATTTCCTAGAGCACACCGGGAAGTTATCTAAGAATGTTCGACGGCAGTTCATTGCAATTATGGCTGCTGTTGTATTGTTTCTCATTATATTCTCAGATTGGAGTGATAAAACTGTCTAGTAGGAGGGGGAATGGATAATAAGAAACCATCATCAAAAAAACAGTCTAAACAACCATTTTTCGATGCGAAGACCTCAATGGTGTTACTAGTAGCAATTGTCGCAGGGTTTTTTGGAGGGTTCTTTGGTAGTCAACAACATGACTTAAATCGTAACAACTCGACAATTACTCGTGAGGTTGTCGAAAGCGAAGGCAACTTAATCAATACTATCGCAAAAGACGTATCGCCTAGTGTCGTATCAATTACGGTTAAAGGTACTTCATCGGTGCAAGATTTCTTCGGTTTTGGTCGCGAAATAGAGAGTACCTCTGCCGGTAGCGGCTTTATTATCAGCAAGGAAGGCCTGGTTGTAACTAATCGCCACGTAGTACCAACAGACACAGCGGAAGTTACACTGGTGCTATCTGACGATACTGAACTCGAAGCAGAAATAGTTGGGCGCACAAATGAAAGTGATCCATTAGATATTGCATTTTTACAGATAAAAAATCTCGATGGTCGTGAGCTAACACCTGCCAATCTTGGTGATTCAGACAGTCTAGAAATTGGCGATAGAGTTGTAGCTATTGGCAATGCACTAGGCGAGTTCCAGAACACAGTTACCAGTGGCATAATTTCTGGTTTTGGTCGTGACATACAAGCCTTCGACGGCAATGGACTAGAGTCCTTACAAAACCTTATTCAGACTGATGCCGCGATCAATAGTGGTAATTCTGGTGGACCACTAGTAAATGCGGCAAGCGAGGTCATCGGCATAAATGTCGCCACTGCCAGTGCAGAAAACATCAGCTTTGCTATCCCAATCAACGATGTTAAAAGCCTTATTGATACCGTGTTGTCAGAAGGTAAGCTGGAACGACCATACCTTGGCGTTCGCTACGTGACGCTGAACGAAACTACTGCGCAACAGCTAGACTTTGATCGTACCGAGGGTGTTTATATCTTGCGAGGGAGCGAAGACGACCCGTCGATACTGCCTGATAGTCCTGCACAAAAAGCGGGTTTGCAGCCACGAGATATAATAATTGAAATTGATGGCACCAAGATAGACGACGATAACTCACTTGTCGGTATACTCGGTAAAAAGCGAGTGGGCGACACGGTCGAGATAAAAGTGCTTCGTGATGATGAAGAACTGACTGTCTCAGCTACTCTAGAAACCACTCCAGAAGACTAACTAGCTATCTAGTCGAATAAATTGGTCGGGGTAACTTCGATTTACGCTGCATGTACAAACTGCTGAATGAAGTCTTGTGTGTCTTCTAAATGGTAACCAGCTTGCTTTGCTAGTAATTCTAGGGCTTGATGTTGTGTTGGCAAACTTTCAGTTAGAACAACTTCAGGTCTAAATTGAGGTGGCAGACTAATAATCTGCAAGAAGAGCTGTCTATATAGATCCAAACCATCTTGGCCACCAAACAAGGCTAAGTCAGGCTCGTGTCGCGCTGACTCATTTATCTGAAAATTAAGTGGCACATACGGCAAATTGCAGGCAAGTAGCGACTCTTTAAGGTGTTTGACATTTATATCATTCAATAAATCAGACTTTATAACGACTATATCAGCACCCATACTGTCTGCGTTTTCATGGGCTACCTTTATGCAGGCATCTGAAATGTCGCATGCAACTATATCGCTTGCGGGAAGTTCTAATTTTGCAGATATAGCGATACAGCCTGAGCCTGTTCCTACGTCAACAATTTTGATTGGAGATAAGGATCTAATCATTTCAATCATTGTTTCAGTTTCAGGACGTGGCTGTAGGGTGTCAGGCGTAATTTTAAACTCACGCCCATAAAATTCGCTCTTACCTCGTATGTAGGCAAGTGGCTCATGGTATGCTCGCCTTTCAACTTGATCATCCAACTTTTGCAAGGTCGGACCTTGCAGAGAATGGTCGGGGTGGGAATGGAGCCAGGAGCGATCTCTATCTAGGATGTCGGCAAGTAATACCTCGGCATCTAATTTCGCAGTTGCTATGCCGGCATCTTCAAGCTTTGCGATTGATTGTTCTAGCCATAATTCTAAATTCATAACAGAGGTCCAGTATATCATGCGCCAGAGGTAGCAACATTGACAAAACATAAGAAATTTGCTATAATTATATCTGTTAAGTCAAAATAAAAAATGAATCAAACTGAACTACCTGAAAAGCACGAAGTCACTACACATGCTCTTGATGACTTGCAGCCTAGCACTATTGGAGGCTTAGCGCTTGATGGAAACATATCACCTGAATTAGGCCAGACATCCGCGGAGTCAGTTTTCCAGCCATTAGATGATGGAACATACATTTTTTGGTCAGATTGGAGATATAGAGATAGTGCATCAGGAAATACGGAAAGCTCTTTAGTTACTAATATCAATCCCAGATACTTTAGAATTCATACTTTTGGAAAAGTACATGATATCGGGTATGACGATAGACACGCTTATTTAGCTCTTCCTGTCACTGTATTTGATGAATTGCCAGGGGGCGAGTATCAGCTTACAGGTAGAGATGCTAATTTTGGTTATAGTGGTGTTTCAAAGAGGGTAACAATATTTGAAGAAAATGGCGATAGGTTCTACTCACTCGAGGAGACCAAAGTTGACCCTTCGGAAGATTTTGATGAAGGTGAACGTAGTTCTGAGTTATTTAATAAGCCCATTCAACCAATAGGGCCGTACTCAATAAACGGATGCCCTACTTTTGTTAGCCAAATTAAATATCCAAGAATATCCACAATAGCTAACAGGGATTCAGATGTACGAGAGCTAAAGAAGCTGGGGTTTGCATTCGACGAGAGTGTTGATCCGGAAGATGGACATAAAAAGGTGGAGATTGTCAGGGCGCCGACACCAAAAACACTACAAAAGTACGCTTCAAAAGCAGGGTTAAGCATTAAGCTAGTTGATTCCACAAATGAAGATGGTAAGCTTCCATCGCTGGATTATATTGCCGCTTTTGCAGAAAGGTCTTTCCCGGTCGGTGTTGCTGGAGCGGCTGAATTATATAATCATGACGTAGCTCCAGGGCATATAACAGCCTTAACTCAAGCACCGAATCTAATGGACTATTTAGAGCCAATCGCAAAAGCCGCTCTTGTGCGTGGTGATGAAGGTTCAATAGCTAAAGCCACAGTATTTTTAGATGTCATTACTGACCAAGCTTGGGAGCTTCTAGGCAATGAAAAAAACGTGGCTAATTTAATAGATTATTATGATGCAGCAAAAGCAATGTTCATTGATACGTGTGAATATCTGGGTGTAGATAATCAGTTTGAAGAATTCTTTGACGAAATAAGTAAAGCCAGGGTCTAATTAAGTTGAGTCTGATTTGACCCTTAGGCTTCTGATTCTAGGAGTTTGTGTTCAGCTTTTTTAAGCTCTTCCATTACGTCATTGATGTCACCAGCAAGAGCTTGTGGGATGTTGCTGCGAGAATAGCCAATTCGATGGTCGGTGATTCTATCTTGTGGGAAGTTGTAGGTACGTATTTTTTCTGAGCGATCACCAGAACCGATAAGTTTTTTACGAGCAGCAGAGGCTTTGGCTTGCTCTTCATCTAACTTTGCTTGAAGCAGGCGAGAACGCAATACACCCATAGCTTTATCTTTGTTCTTTATCTGTGATTTCTCGTCTTGCATGGCAACTACAATTCCGGTTGGGATGTGAGTAATACGCACCGCGGAGTCCGTGGTGTTTACCGATTGTCCACCGTTTCCACTTGAGCGATAAACATCAATGCGCAGGTCGTTTTGGTTGATTTCTATATCAGTTTCTTCGGCTTCTGGCAGCACAGCAACTGTAACTGTGGAGGTATGAACGCGACCTTGAGATTCTGTAGCAGGAACACGCTGTACGCGGTGAACCCCTGCCTCCAAGTGATACAAGCCGAATGCTCCAACTCCACGAACAGCAAAAGAAATTTCTTTATATCCACCGGCTTCCGATGGACTTTCACTTAATAGTTCTGTTTTAAAACCAGCAATTTCTGCGTGGCGTGCATACATTCTGTAAAGCTCTCCTGCGAAGAGGGAAGCTTCGTCACCGCCTGCACCAGCACGAATTTCGAAGATACAATCTTTGTCAGTGTTTGGATCTTTTGGAATTAGCAGTTCTTGTAGCTTTGCTTCGCTGGCTTCTAGCTTTTCTTTAGTTTCCTCTATTTCTAACTCGGCTAGTTCAGCAAGCTCACCACCACCCTTTACCAATTTTTCAGCATCAGCAATCTGTTTCTTGGCACTTTCAATAGAGCTGAATGTATCAACTATTTCTTCTAGTTCGGAAATTCTCTTGGCAGTTTTTGGATACTCTTTGGAACTAAAATAGCTAGGGTTATCTAGTTTAGACTTTAGTTCTCCTAGTTCTGATTCGTGGTTTGCAATATTCATTTTCCTACCCTTTAGTTTACAAATGAAAAGCTCCCAGGTAAAAACTGGGAGTGGAAAGTTTGATTAAATAGCTATCCGATTTTTTGCGGAGTTTCTTTTTCTTCAGTCTTTTCTGCTTTAGCAGGTTTCGGGGCTTTAGCTTTCGCTGCACGTGCTTTTTCTGCTGCTTCACGTCGAGCTTTGAACTTATCAACGCGTCCTTCGATGTCAACAAGCTTTTCTTGGCCTGTGTAGAACGGGTGAGAGCTACTAGAAATGTGTACTTTAACAACTGGGTATTCGTTGCCGTCTTCCCATTTTGTTGTCTCTTCACTTGCTACTGTTGAGCGAGTAAGGATTTTAGTGCCGTCGTTTAAATCTTCAAAAACAACTAGGCGGTAGTTGGTTGGATGTAAATCTTTCTTCATTCGAAGTCCTAGTATACGCTATCTGTTGTATTTTTACAACCCATCTGTTACAATAATTTGTACAAAATAATTAAACAGCTGTGTGAATTAATCCTCCGAACAAGCATTGTGCTAAGTTCGGTCCACGCAAGCGAAGATGAAAGGACTTAATAATTATGGCAGGTATTACTGTCGACCCTAAAAAACTGCTAGAAGCAGGTGCTCACTTTGGGCATAAAACAAGCCGCTGGCACCCAGCTATGCGACCATACATTCACAGCAAACGCGGTGATAACCACATTATCGATCTAACAATGACTGCAGAAAAGTTGGAAGTTGCCCTAAACGCAATCGTAGACGCCGTTGCTGGTGGCGGTAAAGTGCTGCTTGTTTCTACTAAAAGACAAGCTGTAGAACCTGTAGCTCAAATGGCTGAAAAAACTAAAATGCCATATGTAACAAACCGATGGCTTGGCGGAATGCTTACAAACCAAAAGACCATTGGTGAGCGCGTAAAGCACCTAAAGAAGCTAGAAGAGCGAATGGCAAGCGGTGAATTAGCTGCTAAATACTCAAAGCTTGAGGTTCAACGATTCCAAGAAGAAATCGATGAAATGAATGAGCTATATGGTGGCATCAAAGAAATGCCAGCAAAACCTGCAATCCTATTTGTAGTTGATATCTTGCACGACAAAAACGCTGTATTGGAAGCTGCAAAGCTAAACATTCCAGTTGTTGGCCTAGTAGATACAAATGGCGATCCTCGAACAATCAAGTATCCAGTTCCATGTAACGATGATGCACTGAAAGCAATTCAGCTTGTTTGTGATTACGTAACTGAGGCTATCGAAGCAGGAAAGACCAAGCAAAAAACTCCAAAAGCAGAAGAGAAGAAGGGGGAATAAATGGCAATCTCTATCGATGAAATTAAGCGACTAAAAGAACTAACAGGTGTTGGCCTAACTGATGCAAAAGCTGCATTAACTGAAGCAGAAGGCGACTTTGATAAAGCGCTTGAAGCTATGCGCAAAAAAGGCATGACCAAAGCCGAAAAGCGTGGTGAGCGTGAAGCACGTGAAGGTAAAGTCGGAAGCTACCTACACGACAACCGAATTGGTGTGTTAGTAGAAATCAACTGTGAAACTGACTTCGTTGCAAAGAATGAAAAGTTCGATGACTTACTTAAAGATGTTGCTATGCACGTTGCAGCAAGCGCACCTCTTTATGTTTCTGAGGATGAGATTCCTGCAGAAGTTAAAGACGCAAAAACTGCTGAATTTTCTGAAAAAGCTAAGTCTGAAGGCAAGCCAGCTGACATGGTTGAAAAAATCGTTGGCGGACAGGTAAAGAAGTATTTTGCAGAGCAATGTTTGCTTGACCAGCCTTTCATCAAGAACCCAGACCAAACAGTCGGTGAGCTTGTAAAAGAAGCCAACGCACAACTTGGCGAGAACATAGTTGTTCGACGTTTCTCAAGAATCCAACTAGGTGAAGTTTCGTAGACAATATCTAATATAGAAATTAAGGTAATGAGACAAGTTGTAAAGAACGGGTCGTCTAGTGTATTTGGTGATAGGCCTAATATTGAAGTTTTCGATAGTATAGCTGGGCAGATTTCAGCACGTCGCGATAGTGGCGTATACACAGTTCATGTTTCTTCCGGGGCAATAGCGTTCGGTAGAGATGCTATTGGGGTTGATTCAGAAGAAAAACTTTCAATTCCTAAAAAACAAACACTTGCATCCATCGGGCAACGGATACTTATGAATCATTGGAGCCAAGCCTATGCTCGATATGGTTATGATGTTGGTCAGGTTTTAGTTACAAATGAAGTGCTATCTGGAACTCTTGAGAACCAAGAATCGCATCTAATTGATTTATTCGAACAGCAAGAGGGAATGTTGGTTCAGCCAGTGGTCAATGAAAATGATTCAGTTGCAGTTAAAGAGATAGTCCATGGTGACAACGACAAGTTAAGCGCATTCGTGGCGAATATGGTCGGTGCAAGGGCACTATTCTTGCTCGGCACAAAAGCGGGAATACTGCTAGATCACGACGATCCAGAAAGTAGAATCCATTCCGCAAACCTTTCAAACGATTTACCTATCCTTGAGGATATTTGTGGCGATTCAAACGGCGACGGAGGCACAGGCGGAATGCTAACAAAACTAGAAGCAGCAAAAATATTTTTAAGTGAAGCAAATAGTGCCAACGACAAGGCAGTCTATATTGCAGATGCAAGAATACCTAATGTGCTCGCGCTTGCCGAGCAAGGTGTGTACGGAACAGAGCTTAGACTAGCAGCCTAAAGTGGTACAATTGATAGAAGAAAAGTAGGGGAGTTTATGAACGATAAAGACGTAACCAAAGAGTTAGAGGACAAACTAAAGGCAGGCAAAGAACATTTTGCTAGTGAACTTACCAAACTACGAACAGGTCGTGCGCACCCGAGTATGGTTGAAGGCGTAATGGTTGAAGCATACGGCGTACAAACACCAATGATTCAGCTAGCAACAATCACCACACCTGAACCTCAACTAATCCAAATCTCTCCATTTGACCCTGGAACAATGAAAGACATTGCCGATTCTATACGCAAGAATGAGTCGCTAGGTCTAAATCCTGTAGACGATGGTCGTGTAATTCGAATCCAGATACCTCCTCTAACTACAGAGCGACGTCAACAAATCGTTAAGCAACTTGGCGAGAAACAAGAAGAAGCAATGATTGCGCTTAGAAAAGCTCGTCATGAAGCGCAGGACACAATAAACGCTGCTAAAAAAGACAAATCTATTTCAGAAGACGATGCAAAAAGAGTCCAAAAGCAAGTAGACGACGCTGTAAATGCAGCCAAAACTGATATCGAAACTACTAGTAAAGAAAAAGAAGCAGAAATCCTGAAAGTCTAGAAAGAAAAATATTTAGTGGAAGAAGTTAGAATACCAAAACATGTCGGAATAATTTTAGACGGCAATAGACGCTGGGCAAAGAAATCAGGACTAGATACTTTAAAAGGGCACCAAAAAGGCTCTGAAGTTTTTAAGGAAATATCACTACACCTTTTCGATAAAGGAGTAGAGTTTGTTTCTGGATATATTTTTTCTACTGAGAACTGGCAGCGTAAAGCCGAAGAAGTAGATTATCTTATGCGACTGGTAATCAAAGCCGTAGAAATGCATCTGGATGAGTACCACAAAAAAGGAATTAAGATTAAAATTCTCGGAACTAGAGAGAATCTAAAACCTAACATTCTCAAAGCAATTGAGCGAACCGAATCTAAGACCGCAGAAAACACAAACGGTACCCTAGCGCTTTGTTTCAACTACGGTGGACATCAGGAAGTAGTAGATGCTGTTAACTCAGCCAACACTTATGGTGAATTTACTGAAAAAATTATTAAGGATAACCTATATGCTTCCGAGGTTCCTAACATAGATTTACTAGTCAGAACATCAGGTGAACAACGTTTAAGTGGCTTTATGATGTGGCGTGCTCAGTATGCAGAACTGTTTTTTGAACAAAAACTTTGGCCGGAGGTTACAGTTGACGATTCTGATATGTGGCTCGATGAATATAATAATAGAAACAGAAGGTTCGGTGGGTAAATGTTAGTTTTTATCGGTTTTATATTAATTTTACTTTTGGTGGTAGCACACGAGGCAGGGCACTTTTTTGCAGCACGAAGAAATGGAATTGAAGTAGAAGAGTTTGGCATTGGATTTCCTCCGAAGGCGAAAACTTTGGGCAAGAAAAACGGTACCGAATACACACTGAACTGGCTGCCATTGGGAGGCTTTGTGAAGCTAAAGGGTGAGCATGATGCTGATACGACACCAGGTTCCTTCGGCGCAGCTAAGTTAATCGACAAAGTTAAAGTTATGATTGCAGGGGTAGCTGTGAACTTTTTCATTGCATTTTTATTGTTCACTTTCATTGCACTTATCGGTATGCCACAGCTAGTGGACAATCAATTTACAGTGGCCAGTAACGAAACTGTAACAAGACAAGATGTTCTAGTCGGATATGTCGCCGAAGACTCACCAGCAAGCCAATTAGGTCTAGAAGTAAATGATGTCATTTACTCCATTGAGGACATACAAAGCTGCATTACTCTGCCTTGTTCAGATAATGTTATAGAGATAAAAACAGGTGATGATTTACAAAAGGCAACAGAAAGTCTGGCCGGCCGTGGGGTGCTTGTGAATTACTATGATGATTCGGAAGGGGAAGACAAGTCGAGTGCTACAGGACTCAGGACTCAAGATGAGGTTGAAGCGAGCAGAGACACGGACGAACCTCAAGGTTACTTGGGCGTAGTGCCAAGTGAATTTTCTCAGAAACGCTATACCTGGGCGGCGCCAATAGTCGGTGCGGGAACTACTGTGCAATTCACAGAGCTAACGTTTAAAGGCCTAGCATCAATCGTCAGCGGCTTATTTAAGGGTGATACCGAAGCAGCAACAGAACAGGTTTCTGGTGTAGTAGGCGTAGGATTTATCTTTAGTAGTGCAAGTTTCTTAGGTCCAATATTTATGCTGATGATTGTGGCTGTTATTTCACTTTCTCTAGCGATTATGAACATTCTGCCAATTCCTGCACTAGATGGTGGGCGACTATTTGTTACTTTATTATTCAGGGCCTTAAAAAAACCACTGACGAAAGAGACCGAGGAACGAATCCATGGCACAGGATTCGCGCTTCTAATGGTGTTATTTGTGCTTATAACGGTAGTAGATGTCCAAAGATTCATCCTCTAAAAAACAACCAGTATTTGTAGGAATTTACAGATTTATCCCTGCGATTTTTATAACATTGGGCTCTGCCATTCTTTTTCTCGCCGGACAGTTTATTGGAATTTTATTGTTCACAATCGTACTAAGCCTGTTGGGTATGTCCCCTGAAGAGATATCTAATAGCCTAAGCGATAGTGTGCCAACAAAGTTTGTTGCTGTACTATTTGTTGAATCAATAAGTGTCGGGATGGTAATCGGACTACTCAAATATGCTGGTGAAAAACCACTCAGGTACTTAAGGGTTGATAAAATACTACCTAAAAAAGACCTAAAGTTTGTCGTAGCTGCCTACGGGCTTTACTTCATTAGCTTTGTCGTTATTTCAACTTTAGGTGCTGTGTTAATTAAAAATCTAGACGTTGATCAGCAACAACAACTTGGCTATGGGGCAGTGGCCGGCATTGACCTTGTTTATGTTTTTATAACACTCGTAGTGCTGCCACCTGTAGCAGAGGAGATTTTATTTAGGGGGTTCATGTTCCAGACATTGATAGGCACCGTTAACATAAAAATCGCCACAGTACTAACTAGTGTTGTCTTTGCAGCTGCGCACCTAGAATTTTTTGGTGATAACCCGTTAAACTGGATCGCAGCTATTGATACTTTTGTACTGTCGCTTTTCTTGATTTGGCTTTTTCAAAAAACTAAAAACTTGTGGGCACCTATTCTGCTGCATGCATTTAAGAATTTTATTGCATTCTTGGTAATTTTTGTAATCTAGCATTTACGTAATAATAAGGTACAATGGGGTCATACATGAGACGAGTTATTATTTCATCCTATATTATGCTCAAGCCCGCATTTCGGGTATTTTTGAGCAATTTCTAATAAAGACCGATAAATATCTAAAGGATGAAATAAGATGAAACGTAGCCAACTATTCGTAAAAACACTAAAAGACGCACCAGCTGACGAGGTAGCTAAAAACGCTCAGCTCTTAATCAGGGCAGGGTTTGTGTATAAAGTCATGGCCGGGGTTTACGCATACACACCACTAGGTATAAGAGTTATTGAAAAGATCAAGCAAATTGTACGAGAAGAAATGGATGCTATTGGTGGAGCTGAACTGATTATGACAGCCTTACAGCGTCCAGATACGTGGAAAGAAACAAAGCGCTGGGATGATGAAGTGGTTGATGTTTGGTTTAAAACTAAGCTTAAAGACGAGCAAGAATTAGGGCTTGCTTGGTCGCACGAAGAAGCAATTATTGAAATGATGAAGACTCACGTTTCGAGTTATAAAGATTTGCCGCAGTATGTTTATCAATTCCAGACTAAATTCCGTAATGAACTACGGTCAAAAAGTGGAATTATGCGAGGCCGGGAATTCGTAATGAAAGACATGTATTCTGCTTGTCTAGATTCTGAACAGCACGAGAAGTTTTATCAGGATTGCATCGATGCCTATATGCGAGTTTTCGACAGACTTGGAATCGGCGAAGACACCTTTGTGACCTTTGCTGATGGTGGAGCTTTCACTAAATTTAGTCACGAGTTCCAAACTGTTTGTGATGCCGGCGAAGACACGGTTTATATGAATGAAGACCGAACAGTGGTACTGAATGAAGAGGTCATGAACGATGAGACGCTTGCCGAAATGAATGTCACTAAGGAAGAATTGAAGCCGGTTGTGACAGCTGAGGTAGGAAATATATTTAATTTTGGGACACAAAAATCAGAAGAAATGGATTTTTCCTTTACGAATAGCGACGGTAAAAAACAATTTGTGCACCTAGGTAGCTACGGAATAGGAATTACCAGAGTGATGGGTGTGATTGCAGAGAAAATGAGTGATGAAAAGGGCCTCATTTGGCATGCGAACGTTGCGCCGTATCAGGTCTGTCTAGCATCAATCGGGGACGTGTCGGAGCAGGCCGAAAATCTATACAAAGAATTGATGAAAAATGGAATCGAAGTACTGTACGATGATCGTGATGTTCGGCCAGGAGATAAATTCGCAGATGCAGACTTAATGGGTATTCCAATCAGAGTTGTCATTAGCAGTAGGTCTTTAGAAAATAACGAAGTGGAGGTTAAGATGCGAGAATCAGATGATGCAGAAATGGTTAACCTATCAGATGCAATTGAATCGATTAAGCGTAAGCTTTCGGCTCTAGAATAGTCGCAAGCGCTTTGGTATAGTAGAGACTACTAGAGACAAAACAGATATCGACTGTACATATTTAAAATTGAACATAGTTAATGAAGGGAACTGAGAAAGATGAAAAAACAATACCACCTAACAAAAGAAGGTGCTGAAGAATTAGAAAAAGAGCTGGAGCACTTAAAATCTCAGAGAAGCGAAGTGGCTGAGAGAATTAAGACAGCACGTGAATTCGGTGACTTATCTGAAAACGCTGAGTACAGTGCAGCACGGCAAGAACAAGAAAAGAATGAATCTCGAATCAGTGAAATCGAGCATATTTTGGAAAACTTAAAAGTTATTGAGCAACCAAAAGATAAAGACAAGGTTGAGCTTGGAAACACCGTAGAGCTTAAAAATACTGGTGGAGACAAGAAGTTCACAATCGTAGGGTCTGTTGAAGCCGATCCACTGAGTGGAAAAGTATCAGATGAATCTCCGATCGGAAAAGCCCTGCTTGGAAAGAAGCTTGGTGAGGACGTAGAAATCATTACTCCTGCCAAAACCACAACCTACAAAATAGCAGCAATATCCTAAATAACTATCATCTGTCAGAGAGTTAAGGTAAACTGTTAGGTGAATTTATGAGATGGTTGGATAAAATAGCTGATGAGTTGATTGAGAAACACGGCGACAACGAGATTGTTGTTAGTTCAGGGGTGTCTCCGTCTGGTACTTACCACTTAGGTACTTTACGAGAAGTTTTGACCGCAGAGGCTGTCTATCGAGAGCTAAAGTTGCGTGGCCGTAAAGCCCGTCATATTCATGTTGTTGATGATTTAGATATCTTTCGTAAGGTTCCAGTTGATGTTGATGAAAGCTTTTCGCAATATTTAGGATTGCCACTATGTGATGTTCCGTCTCCAGACGAATCCAAGGCAGGTAATTACGCCGATTTCTTTTTATCAGACTTGCTTGTTGCTTCTGAGGGCCTACACTTAGATATGGAAGTATTACGTGCAAATGAAAAATATCGGGACGGACAGTTTGTGGAGGCTATCGAAAAAGCGCTGAGCTCAATTCCTGAAATTCGTAAAGTTTTGGAAGAGGTATCTGGACGGAAACTTGATCCAAATTGGTCCCCAGTGCAGGTGATTGAAGAGGGCCGATTAAAAAATCGAAAATTTATATCTATTGATTCCGAGCAGAAAACCATTCAGTACGAGGACGGAGAGGGCAAAGAGCAAACTGCAAATTATGCAGATGGGACGGTTAAACTCAACTGGAGAATCGACTGGCCTGCGCGCTGGTGGATGTTGGGTGTGAACGCCGAACCTTTTGGTAAAGATCATGCTACAAAAGGTGGTTCTTACGACACAGGGGTTGAGATTGTCAAAGATGTATACAATGCAGAAGCACCACTACCGATACCCTATAACTTTATAAATAAAACGGGTGACACCAAAAAAATGAGTAAAAGCGCAGGAGATACCATAACTGCCGCTGACTTACTGCAAATATTACCTCCCGAATTGGTGTGGTTCTTTATTCTCAGGTACAGTCCTGATAAATTGCTATTCTTTGATACTAGTGAAACGCTAATAAAGCTGTTCGACGAGTTTAGTGAACTTTTAGCAAAAGAAGATAAAACTGATGATGAAAAGCATCTTGTAGAGCTCTGCCTAATGGGCGTTGATTCTCCGACAGTGAGCAGGGTGCCATTTACGCATTTATTTGTAAGCTACCAATCGTCATTGCGCGACGCAAACAAGACTATCGAAATTATTTCTCGGACTGAATACGCAGGGCAGGCAAAAGAAGACAAAGATATCGTTGTCAAAGAACTAGAGTTTATTGACTCGTGGCTAAATAATTGGGCTGCAGAAGATGTTAAGTTTGAACTTGTCGATCTAGATGAAAACAAGTTCAGCGAAGAACAAAAAATATACATGAAGCAGCTTGCCGAATTAATAGATGGAGCTCCAGAAGATGCAGACGGTGAGTGGTTCCATAAGGCAATTTATGGTTTCAAGGAACAATCAGAACTAGAGCCTAAAATGCTTTTCCAAACTTTGTACCAGGTGTTAATTGGCAAAGATTCAGGCCCGAGGGCTGGGTGGTTCCTAAGCATGTTACCACGAGATTGGTTGTTAGACAGATTAAATCTTGAGAAGTAAACATGAGAGTATATCTGGTCAGACATGCAGAAACCGACGCAACCCGTCTTACTAGAGATGATTTTGGACCAAAGGGGGCGCCAATAAACAGTACCGGTGTAAAGTCATCGAAAAAATTAGGCATCAAAATCAATGAGCTAGGGATTGATAAAATTCAACCGGTAGTAGTTTCTGAGCTACAGAGAACACACCAGACTGCAAAAGCCGCAGGCTTTAACAACGTAGTTATTAACCCCTTACTAAATGAAATTAATACAGGTGACATTAAAAAAACATTGGAACTAGTAAGAAATAGACAAGTTCCTGAAGAAGCAAAAGAGGCTGCAAGGAAAATTCTTGTAAATCCACCCAAAGAAAAGTTTTGGTTTACTCACGGACTAGTTTCAGCTGCACTTTTAGATGAACTAGGGTACGTTAATAGAAAAGACTATATCCCAGAATACGCAGAACTAGTAGAAATTGAAATCTAACATAAACTACAAATTACTCGGAGTCGTGGCGTAAACCAGTAATGACCATAATTAGCCAAGTGCAAGCAAATATAATTCCTGAATATAGTACAATACTGCCCCAAAGCTGAATCCGGTAACCTTCGTTGAAGTAGTCGTTAAAGTACTTAACGGTGGCGAATGCGTATGTACCAACCGATAGCGTCGCTATGGTTAAGAGGGCGTGTCGATTCTTTAGGGTTGCGACGATTAAAAGTGGCAGGGCATAAAAAATGGTAGATGTGCTAGCCATACCTCTCTCCCAATAAGTCGTTAAACCTGCGAATATTAGAAAAATTAGCGATAGAGTCAGAATTAATATAGCTGGACGGTTGAGTAAGTTATTTTTTTGCGAGGCCATGTACCAGGCAAACGTGTTAACACCGAGAATGAAGGTAAATATCAACCATCTATCAATTATAGATTCTCGAGTAATTAAATTCCCGGAATCAAAAATCACAATCGATAACGCATAAAAACCCAAGACAAAGTAAACAGTTCTGGTAATACGAGTTAGCGTTAAAGATAAATTATTCTTTTTCTTTGCTTTCTTCATACGGTGTTGGTTTAAGCATAACCTAAATTGTACTGCTGATACAATAGTCCTATGGTGAGCAGAAGAAAAAAGTCTAAAAAATATGAACAAAGAACTATGCTAGTGCTCATTGCGCTATCAATCTGTGTTTTTATTTTGATGTTAATGTTGGTGGTGATTAATAGCGATGAAATGGACAGTGGTAGTAATAGGGAAGTCGCTCAGATATTAAAAGGAGACCCGGGTGTAGCAGGTAGATCCTGTGGCATACTATCTGAATTGGAGGCCAAAAATATCATCCCTGCCAGAGAGCTCAAAGGTACATTTTCTAATGAGCCACTAAAAAACAAGGTTATGCAAGGTAGTAGTAGCGAAAGAGGGATTCACTGGTTTGACAGTTGTCGATACGTAGACTCAACAAACAGCAATGTTTATGCTGAGCTGTTTATAGAAACCTACGGTAGCGAAATCGAAGCCATTGCTGATTTTAGGGAGTCCTTGCCAAAAGTAGGGACAATAGAGGAGATCGAAAGCAAGTATTATGACGAACTTATCTATAGTTCTGGTGCGTGGTTTGCTCGTGATGGTATGGTGATAATTAAAGTTTCGGCAAATGATGGACGCTCCGGTGATTTAAAAGAGTTCTCTGAAAATGTGTTCGTAAAATTAACTAGTGAGTTATAGTTTAAAAAATAGGTAGATTACCTTATACTTAACATTAGCGTTTTGCGCAGTTCTTTTTTGAGTTTTACAAAATCAAATATCTAGGCATAGTTAGTGTGGGAAGTCTAAAATCCAAAAATTACAGTTATAAAGAAGAATCAGGGTTTTCATTGCTCGAGGTGATGGTTTCATTATTTCTCGTTAGCCTACTCCTAGGTGTGATGTCTTCAATCGTGCAGAACGCGATGTCTCTGAATGCTAAAGCAAAACTGAGGTCTGATGCTGGTGCTTTAGCGTTTAAGAAAATTCAAGATTATATAAATTTAGATTACGACAGCATACCTATAGGTGATGATGGCTTTGCATATGAGGTTGAGGATTTCTCTTCAGAAGCAGAATCGCTAAATTTGCGAAATGCTTCTGCTAAAGTTTATATTGAACCTGAATCCGAACTGCAAACCCCGACAACTACAAGCAATAATTACTCTCAGGTTGTCAGTGCCGACACGGCCTTCGTTAGTGGTTCGGAAATCGCCGCCGTCGATTACGATGATGCCACCGGCGACTGGTATCGCGTATCTAGGATTAGTGATAATAATTATTCAAACTATACCTATAGTCGTTACGCATCCAGCCCAGACAATTTGGCATCCCCGTCAATTGACCTAGGATCTTCAACGGTCGTCGAGACCATTCGGGTAAATTGGTTCTCTTGTGGTTATGGGGCGAATAACTTCAGGGTTGAGGCGAAGGACAGTAATCCTAGTAGCAATAGTGGCTGGACAACAATAGTGAGTGGGCTATCTGACAATGGAATATCTTGTTCTGGTGGGAGTAACCCACAGGATATAGATGTAAGTTCAAACTCTACCCCATACCGTCACTGGAGACTATACTTTATTGATGCCGAAGACGATGACTATGCAGTCATATCAGAGCTAGAAGCGTTTTCTGCTGCCATTCCTGGTGATACTGTAGAGCAAAATGGCGCCGATGCTTCAAGTAATCCGGGTCAATTATATTTCAGCAGTTCAGACTTAGAGATGTCAGAGGATGGCTCAAGAGGGCATCAGAGTTTAGGGATGATATTCGATGGTGTTAATGCTGCGCAAGGGGCCACGGTAGACAATGCTTATCTAGAATTTACAGCGGACGAATCAGACTCCGATAGCGTTTCTTTGCTTGTGAGGGGTGCGAATGTCGACAATGCATCACCGTGGTCTGGTGACTATGCTGTTGATAATGCCGTGGACTCTGATGGCTCCGATGGTAGCACCGGTACAATTGCGACAGTTTCCTGGAACCCGTCGTCATGGACCAGTGGAGATAATGGTGCCAACACCCAGGTCGATGTTACGGCAATAGTTCAAGAGATTATCAATAGAGCAGGTTGGAATCCTGGGAACGACATAGCGCTCACTGTACAGTATGTTTCTGGTAGTGGTAGAAGAGTTGCAGAACGTACGCCAGCACCGGAATTAGTATTGGAGTGGTCAGAAGAAGTCACTAGTACCCCCGGAGATTATGTGGATGCGGATTTGGATGGGGACGTAGACAACCCGAATCTTTTACGCGCAACGGCCATCATTACATACGAGGCATTTGGGAAAACTCATACCTCACAATATTCTACTTTTATTCGTAAATTTGGAGTTAGCGACTAATCATGAAGAAACACACTAATAACGAATCAGGATTTTCACTAATTGAAGTACTGACTGTTATACCCATTGCAACTATGCTGGTTGTTATTTTGATATCGGCACTGTTTTCTCAATATGCTAACTCGCTTGCAGAGTCGGCCAGGACTACACTACGCACCAACGGTCAGACTATTTTGATAAACCTCCAAGATGAACTTTTATTCACGATTGCTTACGGAGAAGGATTGGAAGGAAGACTAGATGACCCCAATGAGCCAGCATTGGGCTGGACTTACGACACGGATCCCGACACATTAATAATCAATGAAATAGCACTAGATTCCACCAGAAGAGACGAAGACAGACACATAGTCAGACAGTTCATAAATAACTGCGAAACATCCAGCATAACTGCAAATCCACTAGCAATTAACAATGTCATATATTTTGTGGAAGATGTAGCAGGCAGTGACTATGACAGGTTAGTAAAAAGGACTATTACGCCTGAATACAACTATTGCAGTATTGATATATCGACCGGGAGCCCATGCACTCCGGTAACTACAACATGTAAAACAAACGCCAAGGTCACAACTTGTCCCGAAGCACTGGTTGGTTCTGACAATTGTGAATCAAAAGACTCGGTTCTATCTGAAAATGTACTGGATTTTGATGTGAGATATTTTGCAGAAAATAACATCGAGACTCCATATCCTTCGAATGCTGATAAGTTAGAATTGACCTTAGTTTTGGGCGATAAGACATTCGGTAGGCATGTAGAGGCAGAAGTCAAACATACGATTAGGAAGATTAACTAATGAGATTCAAGCTACCTAAATTACGGAGTAAAAGCAAACAAAATGGGTTTGTTATGATAACGGTGATTACATTCATACCTTTAGTTTTTATCTTAAGCACAGTAACGATAACTATGGCGATACAGGCCTATAATACCACTACCAATCAGGAGCTAATACGGCAGGCTCAGCTTGCAAGTGCTACGGCCATGGATTATGCAAAAGAACAGTATGAACTAGACCTGAATTATTCCGGCACAGCGGAGACTACATTGTATGAGACGGATACACATGTAATTACATTTGAAGTTGTTAGTAAGGGTTACTCTAACCCAACCAACACCCAACAGGACATCCAGGGAATCGGAAGAGTTTATAAAAAAGGCGAGTCGGTAGCTACATACACTAGAGAAATTCAAGGCAAGGTAACTTATACATCGGGATCGTTATCGAGCGCCAGGTTTATATTCATCATAGATAATTCAGGGTCTATGAGTGAATCTGAATGGCTAGACTCTAAAAGTACGGTCGATGCCGCAATAAATTATGTTATCGATAACGCCCCAACTGCAGAAGTTGCCGTGATTCAGTACGGCACAAACCATTACAGTCAGGAGCATAAATATGACGTGACGGTTTCGTTTACAAGAGATAAGACTACTGCGACAAACTGGGATAGAGAATTTGGACCAGGTAGTTCTGCCTACTATGATCTACAAGATCATTTGCCTGCATCACTTGCTAGAATGCGAATCGAGTCAGTTTATGGACCCGGTGATGCGTTAGACTTGAACGGAGCAACCGATATCCAATACGTCCTATTTACAGATGCGTGGAGTGATGGATTGCCGTCTGGTAACTGTTGTTCCCACTTAAAAATGCGTGCAGCCGATCCATCAGGGTGGTTCGATGCCAATGGTGGAAGCTTTAGTGTTGGGGCAAATTTCGAAGAGTATAATTTATTAAAAGATGGAACCGTTTTTTCTGAAGACGGCTATCCCGGTCTTACTTCACAATTTACGATTCTAAATATAAACGACGATAGCGATACGCAGTCAACTTCTGCTGCAGTTGCTTCACCAGGAGGTTCCTGGAACGGAGCAATCGATAGTAACCCGGACGATCCTGAAGGTAACGGACTTTTACCTCGAAGGTTTATAAGTACAACTCTTGCCGCGGGACCAGATGAAATTCTATCGCTCTTGCAAGAAATTATTGAAGAAGAAATTAATATTTAAGTCTAGCTCAATATTGTCGGGATATCATGCGAATTGTGATATGATTACTTCTATGGCTACAACAACTAAGAGGGGAGCTACAAAGAAGGCTAGCACGCGTGCTAAGTCTGCTGCCACCTCAAAGAAAACCACCACTAAAAAGACAACTAAGAAAACCACCACTAAAAAGGCTGCAGCACCAAAGAAAACTACCTCAGCAAAAGTAACTAAAGCTCCGAAAAACACAGCCAAGAAGACTGATGTATTCAAGCAGTTAAATATCTGGAACTGGGTATTGGCAGTCTTAGCACTTGGACAGGGTGTGGCACTGTTTGTACTTAGCGAAACATCAAAGGTGACAGTAACAACCAACTACTTAACCGAAGACAAGCTGTCAGGTATTGATGTCGTCGCACAGCGTACACTATTTGACTTCAATATACTCTACTTGCTACTTGCGTCTCTGGGCGCGACAGCAGTTTTGCACGCTTTACTAGCTTCAGTATTAAGGAAGAGATATGAATCTCAAGTCAGCAATGGAGTTAACGTTGCTCGCTGGATAGGTCTATCAGTAACAGTTGCAACTGTAATGTTAACAATTTCCATGTTGGCAGGAGTAACCGACCTATCAGCGCTAATATTGATAGCAGTAGCTTCTGCGTCAACTGGTTTACTTGCAATCGTACGAGAAGCAAGAGGGACAGCTAGAAAAGCAACTACTGTCGCAAGTATTCTTGTTGCGCTAGCTCCATGGATTGCAGTAGCACTATACCTAATCGGCGCTAATAAATACGGTGATGGTAGCGTAGATTCTTACATTTACGTACTTGTAGCCTCAGCGGTGGTTATCTTGTCGCTACTTGATGTAAATATGTATTTGAACAACAAAAAGACTGCTAGATGGGCAGATTATACCTATACAGACAGAGTTTACATGCTTGTGAATTTTGTACTAGTCTCAGCCGTTGCCTGGCAAGTATACGTTGCACTTTTGGCAAATTAGCCAACAGTTAGTACCCAATAGATATGTCAAAAAACCCAGTTATTTTGAATCAGCTAGAACTGGGTAAGTTAGTTCATGGTGGGCAATCTATTTCTGAAACTAAAAATGGTAAAAAAATACTCGTCTGGGGTGGATTGCCGGATGAAGTTGTTGATGTTCGCATAACAAAAAAGAAATCTAGTTACCTAGAAGGTGTTGTCGAAAACGTAGTTAAATCAAGTGAATTCCGGATAGAGCCCAAAGAGCCAAAAAGTTTCTTATCAACCAGTCCTTGGCAGGTGATGGAATATGATTTTGAGAATAAATCAAAGCAAGCAATCCTAGAAGAAACCTTTGAAAGGGAAGGCGTAGAAATTGAGTGGGATGAATTTAAGTTTGAAGACCAGCAGTATGGCTATCGGAACAAACTAGAGATTGGTTTTTGGGGTGATGACGATGGTCTTCATCTAGCGCACTATGTACGTGGTTCACACGGTAAAGTCACATCTGAGAATAACGCACTTGTTAAAGACTGCATTAATGTGGCTGCCAGGGATGTATGTAGTGAATTAAATAAATTAGATATTTGGGCAGGTAAACTAAAAACTTTAATTCTAAGATGCAACAAAGAAAACCAGGTGGTCGGTGCTGTATTTCTAAAAGAAGAAATTGATTTTAGTCAGTTCAAACTGCCTAAGTCATTAAAAGGTTTAGATATATATTTTTCCAATCCGAAAAGTCCTGCGAGTGTGCCTACTAAATTATTACGAGGCTTAGGCGATACTAACTTAACGGATGAAATCGTGGGACATAAAATTGAATACAATGTACTTTCGTTCTTTCAAGTCAATCTAGAAATATTCGAAAAAGCACTCAGTCGAATAAAAAAGTATGTGTCAGATGAAAAAAGCGTAGACATGTACAGCGGAGTGGGCACTATCGGTATCGCGGTTGGCTCAGAAATATTAGTTGAGTCTGACGAGCAAAACATCAAAACCATTAAACTTAATTCAAAAAATGCAGAGGTGGTCCATGCGCCGAGCGAGAAAGCTTTGGAATATGTTGACCCAGAAAACATTTTGATAGTCGATCCACCAAGAGCTGGCTTGCACAAAGACCTAGTCAGTAAACTATTACAAGTTCTACCACCAAAAATAATTTACTTAAGTTGTAATCCTTCTACGCAAAGCCGGGACGTAAAGCTACTTAGTGAAAAATACAAAATTTCTTTTGCACAAGGTTTTAACTTTTTCCCACGTACACCTCATATAGAATCTCTGATATTATTGACTCGAGAAATAAATGATTAAAGATAGATATTTCGCCCCACTAACGATTGCCAACTTAGTAACAAGCCTGTCCTCATTATTATTTTTGTACGAGGCTTTCTTTGGGGAATCAGGTGTCGAAACGGTTGATATCAGGCTTGGCAAACTCTTTTTTGCAGTGTTTCTAGTTTTGGTAGTTCATGTAATAAGCGCAATAGTTATCGTGCGTTTTTTAGTGGGTAAACTTGCTAAAGCAAGAGTTCAAAAAGGTGATAATCTGGCGCTGCTTTTAGCTATCATTTTTCCTCTGACTCTATGGTTGCTAAGTATTATGATTCTAACCTGGACAAATTAATGAAATTACACAGATATTATTTAGCAGACACTGACTTAGTCCATGATTTTTGGATGGATGACGCAGATTTGTTTCATCAGTGGACTAGGGTGCTCAGGTACAAAATAGGTAGAGAACTCATACTTTTTAATTCACAGCGTGAAGAACGACTCTATAAAATTGAAAAAATTGGAGATAACGCAGTTAACCTAAAATTAGTTACAGAGCTAGTACCAAAATTACCCAACAAGGAGGTTTATCTTTGTTTCGCAATGCTGAAAAAAGATAAGAACGAATGGGTTTTACAAAAGGGTACAGAGTTAGGTGTTAGTCACTTTATTCCACTACTAACTGATAGAACCGAGAAAACAGGTTGGGATATAGAGCGAGCCGAGAAAATTATAATTGAAGCTAGCGAACAATGTGAGAGAACTGACATCCCTAAACTTCGCGAACCTCTAAAGCCACAAACGCTTGTTAATGAACTTGAAGGAAAAGTTCCGGTTCTAATTGCAGAGCAGGGTGACAATATTACTCAGACAAACTTAGGCAATGTTGCCATTTTGGTCGGGCCTGAAGGTGGCTGGAGTGATGAAGAAAAGAAGTTTTTTGCTGAACGGAACTTACCAAATTTCACTTTATCTAAATTTACTCTTAGGGCAGAAACAGCGGCCATTACAGCTGCATCTTTTACTCAGTTTTAGCTCTTATTTGAAGCATTGATTAGGATATCACAGGCTAAATTAGCGTACTGTTCTTTTATAACCAGTGTCATTTCATCTTTAGTTGAAATAATTTCTTCTAAATTAACACCGTTTTGCGACACCAGACTGACAATATAAGCACAAACTCCAAGTACTGGTTCGTGGCCGGGCAGAAGCTTAACAGTGACACCCACTAAATTGTCTTCGGTCTCTAGTACTGCAGCTTCATTAATGCAGAGCTTATCAATTAAGGCCGTTCGCGTAATTAAACCTCCGAAATTTATGCCTTTTGTAATAACAAAAAACTCGTCTAGCCTGTTTAGCTCGGCTACTGCTCCTTCAATAGCCTGGTAAAAGTCATCAGATTTAAAACACAATACACTTAAGCCCGTTTGCAGTGTTATATCGCCAATAAAATTTTCAGGGTGTTGATCTGTTTCAGACTGACTGGGCGAGTAGCGACTTAAAGCCATGGTTATGGATTCACGAGAAACTTTTTCACCAACTTCCTTTTCTACTTCATTTTGAATTTCACGTGCCAGTGCGGATAAATTAATCAAGTCACGTCGAATGTGCTCAACAACAAATGGCCGGGTAGCGAGTATTTCGTTAACAGTAGAGCTAATAGTTTTCATGTTATAAATATAACAAATTGTTATAAAATTGTCAAAAAACGCGAAAAATATGACTTTTAGGTAATTAAATTAGATAATTGTGCTTGTGAAAAGGAGATTATCATGAATTCACAGAAAACCAGCTTACTATACATGGACGACTTTGACGTAACATCATGTGATTCTGAAGTAGTAAATATTGATCGAGTTGATGGACAAGTGGATATTGTTCTGGCCGAAACATGTTTCTACCCAAAAGGTGGAGGTCAAGACTACGATAAGGGAGTAATCAGTAGTGATATTGCGAAACTAGAAGTAGAGAAGGTTTCGATTGATGACAACGGGGTTGTTCATCACATCGGACGTCTAGTAGGTGACCTACAAGTAGGGGATATGGTCGGCTGCGAGGTTGATATAATTCGTCGAACCTTAAACACCAAACTTCATAGTGCCGGCCATGTTTTGGACATGGCCGTGAGTCATATCTATCCTGATTGGGTGCCGGGTCGGGGAGCGCATTACCCGGATATGTCTTTTGTGGAATATGGCGCCGATGTGAACCTAGATGACAGAGATAAAATTGTAAACAAAATTCAAGCCGAGCTAGACAAACTAACTAGCAGAAGTACAGCCAACACAATTAAATTTACTACACGTGAAGAACTAGAAAAAATATGTAGGCATGTACCAGACTACCTACCTACCAACAAACCAATCAGGGCAGTTTTATATGACGACTTTGCTGTTCCTTGTGGAGGCACACATGTTTCTAGTTTGGATAAGATTGGCAGAGTTCTAGTTACAAAATTCAAGATAAAAGACGGAAAATTGAGGATTAGCTACAAATTATCTAGCCAGATCTAGAAGAGAAATGTTTACCTAGTGCGATATAGCTTAGCTGCACTGTTACAATAAGTGCTAGATGAATTATTGGAAAGAACGAAATGCACCGTATAAACCGGGGCAAAAAACACCATACAAGGTTAGTCGTAGCAAAATAGAACTGTTCATGCAGTGTCCGCGCTGCTTTTGGTTAGACGTTCGCTTGAAGATAAAAAGACCGAGTAGCCCACCGTTTAACATCAATAAAGCAATCGATGAATTGTTTAAAAAAGAGTTCGATACCTATCGTAAAAAGGGCGAACAGCATCCATTAATGAAAGACAATAACTTAGATGGGATTCTGCCATACCAACACGCTGACTTGGATAAGTGGCGAGAAAATTTTGTTGGGGTTGTGCATTTACATGAGCCTACTAATTTGCACGTTTTCGGTGCAGTTGATGATGTATGGGTGGATAAAGACGGCAAGATAATTGTTGTCGATTACAAGGCGACTGCCAAAGATAAACCAGTAACATCACTAGGGCCTGAAGGGTCGTGGCAAGACATGTATCGGAGGCAGATGGAGATATACCAGTGGCTGCTGAAGCAGAACGGTTTCGATGTTAGTGACACGGGGTATTTTGTATATGCAACAGGAACTCAAGACAGAGAAGGCTTCAATAATGTTGTTGAATTCGAGACCCATGTTTTCCCACATCACGGATCAAGTAACTGGGTGGAAGGTGTGTTGAAAGATATGAAAAAAGTTATGGATTCTGATGACATGCCGGAGGTCGGCGTGGCAGCTATGGGAGGTCCATGTGAGTATTGCGAATACGCCAAAAGCCGCACAAAGTTAACCCTGGCTGCACTAAAAAAATAGCTATAAATAGCGTATACTGTAATCAAATGATTGATATACAACTTTTGAGGGATAATCCTGATTTAGTACGTCAGAAGTCGGTTGAGAAAAAAGTCGAGGTGGATATCGATAATGCACTGACTCTAGATGCTTCATACAGAGAGCTTCTACGGGAAGTCGAGTCTTTGAGGCAGAAGCGTAACGAGATTTCAGACCAAATGAAGGGTGGTAAGCCCGAGCAGCATTTGATTGACGAAGGAAAGAAGATCAAGGTTGAACTAGCACACAGAGAAGAAATCCTAGCGAAGTCAAAGTCCGAGCTCGACGGAATACTCAGTAGGATTCCAAACCCGCATTTTGACGATGTTCCGGTTGGTGACGAAGAAGATTCTGTTGAAGTAGGAAGATTCGGCGACTGCGAATCAACTGGCGCCGAAGATCATCTAGACTTTGCTACAAAGCGCGGGTGGGTAGATTTTGAAAGTGGCGCTAAAGTAGCGGGTGCCAAGTTCTACTTCTTAAAAGGTGATTTAGCACTGTTAGAAAACGCACTGTTGCAGTATGGATTATCGGTTATGGCCGAAGAGCAAATGACCTACGTAACCGTTCCACATTTAGTTAATTCGCGTACAGCGACAGGTACGGGTTTTGCCCCAAGAAGTGATGAGCAGAGCGATGAGTATTTTATCGAAGGTGAAGATTTAAGTCTAATCGCGACTGCCGAGATGCCACTTACGGGATTGCATAGTGATGAAGTTATAGAAGAAGACAAACTTCCGATTCTGTACGCCGGCTATAGTTCATGTTACCGAAAAGAGGCCGGAACATACGGAAAGCATACACGTGGATTATTCAGAGTCCATCAATTTAATAAGCTAGAAATGTATGCCTTTACGTTGCCGGAAAATAGCGCTGAAATGCATGACAGACTCCTGAAAATCGAAGAAAGAATTTGGCAGGCAATTGGTATTCCATACCATGTCATAAACATCGCAAGTGGCGATTTGGGAGCACCAGCAGCCAAAAAATTCGACATTGAATATTGGTCAAAAGTCGACGGTAGTTTTCGTGAACTTACAAGTTGTTCGAACTGTACAGATTTTCAGACACGCAACTTAAACATCCGTGTAAAACGTAAGGACGGAAAAATCGAGCTCGTTCACTCGCTAAACGGAACGGCTATTTCAATGGCAAGGTCATTGGTAGCAATCATTGAGCATTATCAAAACCCAGATGGAACACTAACAGTTCCAGAGGTGTTAAGGCAATACATGGGAGGAAAGAGTTACCTATGATAAAACATATAGATATTGCAGCAGCGCAAAAGACTTATGTTATCGACGCGGACCTGAATAAATATATTCAGAAAAAAATCGGTAAGCTAGATCGACATATGAAAAAGGCTAATCGTGAAGTTGCGCGAGCAGACGTAAAGCTTAAAGAAAGTACTGGAAAAGGCGGCAAGAAGTGTACCTGTGAAGTAATTTTACATATTCCGGGCAAAAAACTCACAGCTTCTGAGTCAACGGTAAATATGTATGCGGCAGTAGATATCGTAGAGCAAAAATTACAAAACCAGCTTAAAAAATCTAAAGAAAAGCAGTCCGGTAACACCAACAAAAGAAAAGCACGAGCTCGCAAATCGCTATCAGAGATTTTTTCACGGAAAAGCTAAGCCGTATACTGTATACTAGAACTAATAAATAGTATGTGGTGAATTGCTGATTATATGGGTAGGAGTGGATACCTAAATCTATGAGAGCGCTCTCACAAGTAGAAGAATAAGTAAAGGTTAGAATTAAAGTGAAGAAAACGATTAAGAGAATTCTGGGCGACCCACAAGTAAAAACTCTAAAACGCCTACAAAAACGAGTTCCTGATGTAAATAAAATCGAACCTGAAATGGAAAAGCTTTCGGACTCTAAGCTGAAAGACAAAACCAAGGAATTCAAGAAACGATTAGAAGAAGAGAAAAAAACAGACCTAGATACTCTGATGCCAGAGGCATTCGCTGCAGTTCGCGAAGCAGCAAAAAGAGTTCTGGGTCAGCGACACTACGACGTTCAGCTTATCGGTGGCATGGCCTTACATGAAGGCATGGTAGCTGAGATGAAGACAGGTGAAGGTAAAACTCTTGTCGCAACACTGCCTGTTTATTTAAATGCACTATCCGGAAAGGGTGTGCATGTTGTTACGGTGAACGACTATCTTGCGCAGCGTGATGCTGGTTGGATGGGCGAAGTTTATCATTTCATGGGACTTTCAGTGGGAGTAATTATCCCCGACCACAGCTATATTTATGATCCTGAGTTTACTAATGATGCTCATGACGACCCAAGGATGAAACGCCTAAAACCTTGTACGCGTCAAGAAGCCTATCAAGCTGACATTACTTACGGAACCAACAACGAGTATGGCTTTGATTACTTGCGTGACAATATGGTCAAAGAAGAATCGCAGCTAAGGCAGCGCGAGCTAAACTATGCGATAGTTGATGAGGTTGACTCTATCCTGATTGACGAAGCACGTACACCTTTGATTATCTCGGCACCGGCAGCTACAAGTGGTGCAAGCTATGGACAGTTCTCTAAAGTTGCCAGGCAGCTTAAGAAAGAAGAGCACTTCGAAGTTGATGAAAAACGAAAAGCCGTAACTATGACTGATGATGGCATAAGTTTTGTAGAAAAAGTTTTAGGTATCGACAACCTGTACGACTCTAAGAACATTCGAACAATTTATCACTTAGACCAGGCTTTGCGCGCCGAAGCATTATTTAAAAAAGACAAAGACTATGTGGTCACTAAAGACGGCGAAGTAGTGATTGTCGACCAGTTTACAGGTCGTTTGCTACCGGGAAGACGCTATAACGAAGGTCTTCATCAGGCTATCGAAGCTAAAGAAGGCGTAGAAGTTCAAGAAGAGTCTATGACTCTAGCCACGATTTCGTTCCAGAACTATTTCCGACTTTACGACAAGTTGTCTGGAATGACTGGAACTGCTGCAACTGAATCAGAAGAGTTCCATCAGATTTATGAGCTTAATGTACTGGAAGTACCTTCTAATCGGCCACTAGCTAGAATTGATAAGTCCGACAAGATTTATCGAACCAAGAAAGCAAAGTACAACGCCATAGTTGAAGAAGTAAAGAGCAGACAAGACCAGGGGCAGCCAGTTTTGATAGGAACCAGCGCGATCGAGCACAACGAAGAGCTGGGCAGGCTTCTCAAAAAGGCCGGGATTAAACATCAGATACTTAACGCTAAAAATAACGAACGTGAGGCAGCAATTGTTGAAAAAGCTGGTCAGAAAGGTTCTGTAACTCTAGCCACAAACATCGCCGGACGTGGTACCGACATCGTGCTTGGCGAAGGCGTTCGAGAAATCGGTGGACTTTGTGTAATTGGTGGTGAGCGACATGAATCTAGACGAATCGACAATCAGTTGCGAGGTCGTTCTGGTCGTCAGGGTGATCCAGGTGAAACCCAATTCTACGTAAGTACAGAAGATGATTTGATGAGAGTCTTTGGTGGTGATCGAATCAAATCTATCATGGATAGGCTTAAAATCGACGATGATGTACCTGTGCAGAACAGAGTTATTTCTAAAAGTCTAGAAGGTGCCCAGAAAAAAGTAGAAGGATTCAACTACGATTCGCGTAAAAATGTTGTTCAATACGACGACGTTATGAATCGGCACAGACGTGCTACCTACACAATGCGTCGCGAGATTTTGAAGCATGCAAACATAACAAATAGAATTAATGAATTCCTTATGGATGAAGTTAAGACCCTGGTCGCTTCACCAGAATCAATGAGCGAAGAATTCGAGACGGTACTAAAAGAACTGTTCGATTTTGATGATAATACCATCGACAAGTTGTTTGATGTAGAAGCGGAAAAATTTGAGAAAGCACTAACCAAAGAAGTATTAAAGAGGCATGTCGAGCAAACCGACTTATTCGGTGAAGAAGTAATGCAAAAAGTAGAGCGAGATATATTCTTGCAGGTTTTAGACAACCTATGGATGCAGCACTTAGAGAACATGGACCATCTTCGCCAAGGCATTAACTGGATTTCTGTAGGTCAGCGCGATCCATTAGTTGAATACCGAAGACAGGCTCAAGTATTGTTCGAAGCAATGCAACAGGATTTACGTCATGATACGATCAGAGCTCTATTCCACGCACGTCCGGTATCTCAAGACAGACTAGACGACTCTGTGGAAACAGAGCTTACCAAAGCTGCTAAATCATCTGTTGATAATGCCGATAAAGTATTGAGTATGGATAGTAAAATCGATGACGATGACTTCAAACTAGCTTCAGATACCAGCGCGACTAAATCAAAACCGTCAAAGAGCCATAAGAAACAAAAGCGTAAAGCAGCTAAGAAGGCTCGTTCAAAACAGCGTAAACGTAAATAATGCTTAGACACAAAGTTGAACACATTAAACTTCCGAGTGGGTTAGAAGGTTTAATTATTGATACACCCAAAACAGGTGTAGTTGTTGCAGAAGTTAGCTTCAGGGCAGGTGAGTTCATGTTGCCAAAAGAAAAATGGGAAACAGCTCACTTAATGGAGCATGTACTATTGGGCGCTAATAAGTACTATAAAAAAGCACGAGATTTTCAGGCAGCGATTGAACAGAACGGTGCATATTCTAACGCTTCCACGAGTGTTTACGACATCACTTACGAAGTAGAATCTGCTGATTTCGAGTGGCAAAGAGTACTAGGATTATTGTTTGATGCTATTAGTACTCCGTTGTTCTTGCAGGAAGAATTTGATACTGAAAAAAGCAATGTTCGCGAAGAATTAATGAGTCGCTCGAATAATCATTTTCGACACTTAAATCTGGGTTTGAGGCAGGCTATGGGCTTATGCTCATTAACTGACCCAGAACGAATTGAGTTGATGGAAAGTGTTACTCGTGAAGACCTAGTGAAACATTATAAAAAGACACACACCTTACCAAATGCAAGATTTGTTATCGCTGGCAACTTCAAGGGTCACTACGATGAAGTAGTTGAACTTTTAAAACAACGATTAAAGCTCTCTACATCAGGAAAACGTATCCCGTTGCCAGACGAAACACCAATTTCTCCACAAGATCCACTAGTTGCACGAAAGCCGAGCGTTCCAAATATTTACCTATACCTAGATATGTACGCTCCACGGGTTTTTAATGAAAAAGAGTCACACGCTTTGAACCTACTATCTACATTGATGACAGAAACTATGTATTCCAGAGTTTTTGGAACTGCACGAGAAAAAGGCTGGGTTTACGGAATGGGTTCAGGCTCGGCACATTTAGGCTCAGCGACTGGTTGGTGGATGGGGGCTCAAGTTAGTAAAACAAATAGCCAACCTCTACTTAGGCTAATTAGAGATGAATGTTTGCGCGTGCGAAACGGTGAAATTGATGATGAGGATTTCGACGCTGCTAAGAAGCATCTGCTAGGAAAAACCATGCGCTCAGGGCAAACTGCAAGCGGATTAGTTAACCAGTACGGTAAGTATTATATGAATGACGAAGTTGAAGATTTGAGTAAGTTAGCAAACAAATTAAAGAAACTTAAGAAATCTGACTGTATAAAACTATTCCAAGAGCTGAGTAGTGAGTCTAGCTGGGGCATTGGCGTACTAGGCGCTACTTCTATGGTTCCAGCTCGCAAATTACACGCGTACGCGTCAGAAATTTTCGCTCAAACTAACTGAAGGCATATACTTTAGTTATGGAAAATATAGAATCTCTTAAATCTGATATCGAGAATGCTTATCAAAATTTAGACATTGATTCTCTGAATACTCAAAATGAAGATTTGCAGAAACAGATGCAAGATCCTGATTTTTGGTCCGATAATGAACGAGCTCAAAAAATCAGCAAAACACAGTCAGATGTTCAGAATAGAGTAGACTTTTGGAAGGGCTTAAAAAAGGATGTAAATGAGCTTCTAGATTTAAGCCAAATGAATGACGAGTCGCTTCAGGAAGAAATTGAGACTCAACTCAAAGAAATCGAAAAGAAATATTCAGTTGCTCGTCGCGAACTTCTTTTTAATGGCCCTTATGATAAATCTGACGTTATCCTGAGTATTTACGCCGGTGCAGGTGGTACTGATGCCCAAGATTGGGCAGAGATGCTGTTACGAATGTACGTTCGTTGGGCTGAATCTAATGGCTTGAAGGTGAATACGATTGATAAATCATCAGGAGATGAGGCTGGAATAAAAAGCGTAACAATAGAAATTTCGAACGGAAGTTTCTTGTACGGAAAACTTCAGTCCGAAAACGGAGTGCATAGACTGGTACGTTTGAGCCCATTTAATGCAGATAACTTACGTCAGACAAGTTTTGCGCGTGTAGAAATAATGCCGAAAATTGACTCACCTAACGAGGTGGAGATTGACGAAAGTGATCTGAAGATCGATGTTTACAGAAGTGGTGGCAAAGGTGGTCAAAGCGTGAACACTACAGACTCCGCAGTCCGGATTACGCATGAACCTACAGGAATAGTTGTTGCAATTCAGAACGAAAGAAGTCAGCTGCAAAATAAAGAAACAGCCATGACTATTTTACGGTCTAAATTAGCTCAACTACAACTTGAACAGCACAAAGATAAAATATCTGAACTAAAAGGTCCAAGCGAACAAGCCGCATGGGGAAATCAAATCAGGAACTATGTAATGCACCCGTATTCAATGGTCAAAGATACACGAAATAAGCACGAAACCACAGATGTAAACTCGGTACTAGATGGTAACATCAACGAGTTTATTGATGCGTATCTCGATAGCAAAATTAATAACTAGATAACTGAAACGCTAATGTCTTTGATATAATTATAGTTAAATGATCTTACTAGACAGGGTAACTAAAACCTATAACAAAAAAGGTCCGGCGATTGAGCGGATCAATTTACATGTCGAGAACAAAGAATTTGTTGTTATAGTTGGTCAATCAGGTGCTGGCAAGTCTACACTATTAAAGTTACTAACCAGAGAAGAAAAGCCGACAAGTGGCAAAATCATCGTAGGTGGAATTGACTACGAGAGATTGCGTGACCGGGATATTCCATATCTTCGTCGTAAAATCGGAACAGTTTTTCAGGACTTTAAATTGCTTCCAAATAAGACCGTATTTGAGAATATTGCATTTGCACTAGAAATAGTCGGAATGGGGAACAGAGAAATTCGACACACCGTTCCAAAGGTAATAGATTTAGTTGGGCTAAAGGGTAAAGAAGATAACTATCCTAATGAATTATCCGGTGGTGAAAGACAAAGAGTGGCCATAGCGAGAGCTGTAGTGCGGCAGCCAAAAATATTAATCGCGGACGAGCCTACAGGAAACCTAGACCCTAAGCATGCCTGGGATGTTATAAGAGTCCTAGAAAAAGTCAATAAGCATGGAACCACGGTTCTTCTTACTACCCACAACATGGATATTGTTAATAAGCTAAAGCGTCGTGTTGTAACTATTCGAGACGGCAAAGTCGTTGGCGACAGGGCAAGCGCCGGATATAACAAGCAGGTTGTGTAATGAGACCAAAGTATCACTTTTATTCTACGGTTCGTGTACTAAAATCCGGATTTGTGAATTTATTCAGGAACCTATGGCTGACAATTGCTGCAACTGCAGTTATGCTTGTTGCGCTAACAATAATTTCACTAGGCGTAGTCCTGAATGTAACTGCAAACAATGCTATTGATGTTCTGTCCAAAGAACTTAAGACAGGTGTGTTCCTGAATGATGATGTGCCAGTAGAGAAGAGAAATGAACTAGAGAGTGCACTACGAAGTTTAGATTTCGTTGAAAATGTAGACTATATTTCACCAAACGAAGCACAAAGACGGCTAACGGAGAACCCGATAATAGGAAATGATGTACTACAGGCAGAATCTATTTTTGAAGGTGAGGATTTTTTGGCAGCTTCCTTCGAAGTTAGCTTGTCCGATTTGTCTAGGGCGCAAGAACTTGCTAATCTTGCTGAAAGTGAGCAGTTTAATGAAGTTGTTAAGCGAGTGGCGCTCGGCAAGACCGATACTGGAGATCAAACTGATGCTGAAAAAGCTATTGAACGTGCAGCTGCTACCGAGAGATTCATAACAATAAGTAGTATTATCTCGGCTGGAACTCTAGCGGCTGTTTCTATAATGATAATCTTCAATACAATTCGGATGGCTATTTATACGAGACGTGATGAAATATCTATAATGAAGTTAATTGGTGCAACCCCTAATTATATTCGAGGTCCGTTTCTGGTTGAAGCATCACTGTACGGGGTGATAGCTGGAATATTAGCTAACTCAATTGTGTACACTCTAGTTTATAGTCTAGGCGCTAAAGTCGCTGAAGCTCCAGAGTTTTCTGAAACGTATTCATACTTTACTGAGCCCACAACGATTACCTTAATGCTGCTAAGCTCGATTACTCTTGGTGTTTTAATCGGAGCTCTTTCAAGTATGTTAGCGATGGAACGCCATCTTAAGCTAAAGCACTGGTAGCGTTTATGAGAGGGGGACACCCCCTCTCATCGCGCAGGAAAAGTGAATAAATCACTTTTGCTGGCTACTCACCCCCCACGGACTCGTAGCATTCATGCAAGGTCCAAAAGCCAGCAGTCGTAAGACGGAAAGTTTTATAAGATTAGGAATCAGAGAGTCGGGTTTCTAAAATCTCTTACTAGG
The DNA here is from genome assembly GCA_030428125.1 of bacterium. GTDB lineage: Bacteria > Patescibacteriota > Saccharimonadia > Saccharimonadales > SZUA-47 > JAUIBF01. The sequence goes on from JAUIBF010000003.1 coordinate 55,466, forward strand.
CGGCGAGGGTGAATTGTTGGTCTGATTCTGCTCTAAGTCCACTGAAGGCGACGTGTTGAGGATTTATTTGAAAACCACTGACGCAACTAAAATGATTCGTATTTCTAAGATGATTTAAGATTGAGTCTATGTCCAAGTATTTTGTATCAACTAAGTTAGCTGTAAAGCCGCAGCCAGGGACGTCACCACTATCTACGAGTTTGGCCTCTATGCTAGAAACTAAAATTCCGGGAGTATTAGATAATACTTCATTAATGCGTTCCAAGTGATCGGCATCTAGTCCAAAACCCTCGGCAAACCCAACAAAATGCGGACTCGTAAAGTCAGTCATAAAATCTCCTAAGTATACTTTAAATATAGCATAAAAACTTTAAAAAGTCAATATCCTATATCATATATGATAATATATACAACCTCTGATACCATAAAATCTTAAAAAATGCTTGATGCTTAAGGTATAATATTAAGGAATGTTAAATACAAACATCTCAACCATTTTAAAAAGTACACGCACTCTCATTTTAATGGGGGTTTTATTGGCTGTTTTGGCAATTTCTAGTTTTCCGACAGCAAAGCCAGTGGAAGCAGCGACTATTGACGAGTTACAAGAGAAATCACAGCAACTTCAGGCAAGGATTAGTGATAACAATGAGAAGATCGCAGAACTTAGCACCAAAGCCGAGTCTCTACAGGTAAAAGTAGACGAACTTAATGCCGAAATTGCTGCAGCTAATGCCGAAATTGACTTAACTGAGGTTAAGCTAGAGGAATTATCAATTAGACTTAAAGAAGCTGAAGAAGAACTACAGCGACAGAAGGAGCTCCTTAAGTCAACTCTGCAAGCTATCTATGAGCGAAGTGGCGTATCGACATTTGAGCTTCTAATGGCGACAGATAGCTTTACGACATTTGTTAATGAACAAGAATACCTAGGCCAACTTCAGTCTGCGGTAAAGCAATCTACCGAAAAGGTCATAAAGCTAAAGCAGCAAATCGAAGAGGAAAAACGCAACCAAGAAGCATTGTTGCAGAAGCAAAAGGAACAAAGAGCGATAGTTGATGCCAAAAGAGCAGAACAGCAAGAATTACTTGACGCTACTCAGGGTGAGGAAAGTCGCTACAGGGCAGTAGTTGCTAAACAATTATCCGAATTAGAGGAAGCAGAGGAGCAGCTCGCGGCACTACTGGCTGCAGGAAATTACGTGAGCTATGGTCCTGTTGCCAGAGGACAAGTCATCGGGTCTGTAGGTAGTACAGGATTTTCAACAGGACCACACATACATTTTCAGGTCTATCAAAATGGCTCAACCGTTAATCCGTCAGCCGGTGGAACTTCGTTGATAAATGGCTACTCATGGCCACTTTCTGGTGGAGTAGGCTGGATATCTCAAAGCTACGGTTGTGTCGCTCCGGCTTGGTACTATGCTGTTAAGTGTAACGGTGGCTCAAACAGCTTCCATTCTGGTTTAGATATTGCTGCGAATGCATATACCCCTGTTGTGGCTGCTGCTGATGGAGAAGTTATTTTCAAAGGTTGTCGAGCAGGGCTTGGTTATGTAGTGGTGGTTAATCATGGTGGTGGCTGGCAGACATGGTACCCTCATATGGTGACACCTGATGGTCAAGTTTACGGATACTGTGGATAGTTAATTTCAAACAAGAGGGGAAATAGTGGAGGAACAGCAAAATCAATCTGCGGATGTGAAACAGAAATCACCCAGCAGAAAAACAGCATTGCTTACACTTGCCGGATTGTTAGTTTCAACCAGTATTTTTATGTCTGGCTGGCTGTTTGGTTCCGGAAAACTTACTATTAGCACCGACAGAGTCGTACCCACAATTACTAAAAACGACAGCGTACCTACTGATGGTTTGGATGAACTTTATACCAAAATACTCAATAACTACGACGGGACCCTAAGCGAGGATGATGCATTAAACGGCATGAAGAGTGGTTTAGTCGGGGCGCTAGACGATCCATTTTCTGAGTATCTGACAGAAGAAGAAACCACAGCCTTTAACGAAAGCCTTAACGGTACATTCGAAGGTATTGGAGCTGAGCTATCTAAGGAAGGAAATTTTGTCCAAGTCGTGGCACCTATCAGGGGAACTCCCGCTGATCGTGCAGGTATTCAGCCGCAAGATATAATCATAGAGATTGATGGTGAGTCAGCGACCGATATTACAGTTTCGGAGGCTGTTGAACGTATCCGTGGTCCAAAGGGTGAAGAGGTAGTGTTGACCATCATAAGGGATGGTGAGCAACTCGAAGTGCCTATCGTAAGGGACACAATTGAGATTGCTAGCGTGGAATGGGAAAAGCGTGACGATATCGGGATAATCACAATAAGTAGATTTGGCGACGATACTTCGTTGTTAACTAGACAAGCAGCGGAGGAATTGAAAGAACAAGGAGTCAGCAGTATCGTTCTAGACTTACGTGGTAATCCTGGCGGCTTGCTGGATTCATCGGTCAGCGTTTCAAATGTTTGGTTGCCTAAAGGCAGCACTGTTCTAGAAGAAAAACGAGGTGGTGAAGTAATTGAAACGTTTAAAACCAGTGGGCAGCCGGTGTTGGCAGGAGTTCCTACAGTGATTTTGATAAACGAGGGAAGTGCCAGTGCTAGCGAAATTGTAGCTGGTGCCCTCAGAGATAACGACGCAGCAACGATAGTTGGCATGACCAGCTTCGGTAAGGGTAGCGTACAAAGGTTAATTCCACTTAGCGCAGGAGGTTCGTTGAAAATTACAATAGCTCGTTGGTTTACTCCAGACGGAATAAGTATCGACAAAGAAGGCATTAAGCCAGATACAGAAGTTGATTTGACTGCAGAAGACAGAGAAGCAGACCGCGACCCACAAATGGATGCTGCCATCCAAGAACTTTCAAATTAAGTAACACGTAGCTAGGGGTGAGTAGCCAGAGAGACGAATTCATTTCGTCCACTGCGCGACGTGTCGGGGATGCCCCCCTCTCATAAGGCGAAGCCGTAAATATCTTGCACTTCTTACAACAGATAAGGTAATATATAGACTAATCAAGGGGAAGATTTAAGAGTGGCTAAGAGTTCGCAGGTTAAATATGTATTTGTTACAGGTGGTGTCTTATCGGGAGTCGGTAAGGGTATTGCTGCCGCCTCAATAGGAAACATCTTAAAAAGCCGTGGACTTAAAGTAAACATCCAAAAATGCGACCCTTACCTAAACTTCGATGCCGGTACGCTTAATCCTGGTGAGCACGGTGAATGTTTTGTAACCGTCGATGGCGCTGAAACTGATCTAGACCTAGGACATTATGAAAGATTCATGGATGTTGAGCTAAAGCAGTCCAGTTCACTAATGAGTGGACGTGTTTTAGGTCAGGTTATCGCAGATGAGCGTGAAGGTAAATATCTAGGAAAAACTGTTCAGATTATTCCTCATGTAACTAACGCTATCATTGACGAGATTCAAAAATCAGCCGAAGGTTTTGACGTTCATATCGTAGAAATTGGTGGTACTGTCGGTGACTACGAATCTTTAAGCTTCGTCGAGGCTATCAGAGAATTAGCCGTAAAAGTTGGCAGAGAAAATTGTGCCTTTGTTCACGTTGTGTACCTGCCATATCTGGGTGCATCAGGCGAGCTTAAATCAAAGCCAGCGCAAAATGCTGTACGTGAATTGCGTGGTCTGGGGATTATGCCCGATATCTTGGCAGCTCGCAGTGAATATGAAGCACCCAAGGAAGTCATCAATAAGCTAGCAATGTTCAGCGGTGTGAAAGAAGAAGCAATCGTACTGCTTCCAAATGCCGAAACGATTTATGAAGTTCCGTTGACTCTCGAAGAACGTGGTATCGGAAATGTTTTAACTAAACAGCTAGATTTAAAGAAGTCTAGTGCAAATCTAAAGGACTGGAAGAAGCTCGTTGCCCACGCTACCAAAAAGGGTACACCGTCGGTTAGGGTTGGGGTCGTTGCAAAATATCTGAACAACAAAGATACCTATATGAGCGTATTTGAAGCGCTAACTGCTGCTGGATGGGCAAATGATTATCAAGTAGAAATTGACTGGATCGACGCAGAGCATATTACTCCTAAGAACGTAGCGTCTAAGCTCAAAAACGTTGATGGAATTGTAGTGCCTGGTGGTTTCGGACTTCGTGGTTTAGAGGGCAAAATAGCTTCTGCTCAATACGCACTAAAAGAAAAGTTACCGTACATCGGACTCTGTTTAGGTCTACAAATGGCAGTAGTCGCAGCGGCACGGAACAGTGGCTTAGCTAAAGCAAATAGCGTCGAGCTGGATCCAGATACGCCTGATCCGGTAGTGCATATAATGGAAGACCAGAAATATATTAAAGACATGGGTGGAACAATGCGCCTTGGTAACTATGAATGCCATATTAGACCTAAGACTCTCGCAAGTAAAGTATATGGGTCTAAGACTGTATTTGAGCGTCACAGGCATCGCTATGAATGCAACAACGATTACCGCGATCAGTATGAAGGCTGGGGGATTAGAGTTGCTGGAACTTCGCCAGACGGTCATCTAGTCGAGATGATCGAAGCCGTTGATCATCCTTACTTCTTAGCAGCTCAATCGCACCCTGAATTCAACTCTCGTCCAAACCGGCCACAACCGATGTTCAAAGGCTTTATAGAGGCATTGATAAAAGCCAAAAATTAGAGTAGCATAAGAAGCATCAGCCCCTCAGGGTATTTATCAATAAAGAAACGGAAAAAGAATGAGCGAAGATAAAGCAAAGCGAATTTTACTTGTCGAAGATGATGACAGTTTGGCAAATGTGTATACCACCCGTCTAGAGGCGGAAGGATTCACGATCCAAAGAGTACCTAATGGAGAAGACGCCCTTGCGGCTGCTGTAAGTTTCCATCCTGACCTGATTTTACTTGATGTCATGATGCCAAAAGTTTCAGGTTTTGACGTGCTAGACATCCTTAGGAACTCCCCGGAAACAGCAAACTTCAAAGTAATAATGCTAACAGCTTTATCTCAAGAAACTGACAAACAACGAGCAGAAGAGTTAGGTGTTGATGATTACATGGTTAAATCCCAAGTAGTTATTGCCGATGTCGTAGAACGCATCAAACACCACCTTGGCATGGCTTAGAGTCTTCTCGTCAGAAACTAAAAAGGGCTCCAGATACGGAGCTCTTTTGATATAAGGTTGACAAAAACGCTAATGTTTGCTATAATTACACCTGTTAAATCAAAAATAAAAAATAAGAAAAAATTATGAACCAAATGACACCTCAATCACCAGAAATACCAAGATTCGAAGCACCTGAACCTTCTAGGATGCAGAGATTATCAATGGCAGCCGCAGGACGATTATTGGGTGCAGGTAAGAATGCCGATCCTCTTGTAACTACAGAACTGCTTGTGACCCAAGTTGGGGGATATCAAGAAGTTAAGCCTAAGGTGCCCGGTCTAGAATCACCAGCCAAATATACACATAATGATGCCAGACCGGTGCCAGTAGCTGCAGCACAAGATGAAACTACCAAAAAATCATATACAATGGCATATTCTACGGCCTCAGAGTTTGATGATGCAAGAGGTAAGCACCTAGAGTCAGCAATGGCGTCTACCGTAAGTAGGCAACGCGCCACAGGTAAAAAAGCTGGAACGCTACGAGGTAAAGCCGCTAGAAGGCTAGTCGGACACGCAACCAAAGGTGTTGGTTTAAGCGCACACAAGTCTTAGTGTGCTAGTTAGAGGACAAAAATGCCTGAAATCACCACAGAACATTTCATGCAGCCGCAGACACCGATTAGTACCTATAGTGAGAATTTACCTTCTTACTTTGTGCATCGTAATGAACGAGATGCCAGTGGTAACCTAACAGGAAATAAATTTCTAGAGGGTGGTTGGTATGCGGCAAATACTTACGTTGATGATGGGGGTTTGCAGGTTGTAACTATGGTTAAGCCGGATACAGAAGGTACTGGTGGGATTGAAAAGACCATTTCACTTGAGGCATTTGACTATGCACAATCAGAAGGCGCAAAAAATGTGGGTTCCTTATCTTTATCGCAAGGAGTAGAGGTGGAAATGAATCCTGTCGAAGACGAAGGGGTTTCTGCAGATCTATACGACAAACTATTTGATCCAAACTATGACATGGAGTCACTATCAGTAGAAGAAGCTGCTGTAAACATCCCCGACCTATTTAAAATGATTAATTCTCATGAGGCTGATGGTTTTGGACAAAAACGATTAACACCAGAAGAGGTATCTGTGGTGGGCGAAGGACTTTCAGCGCTCGGAATAACAACCGAACAGCCCACTAAAGAGCAGTTAGAGTCTATGCATGCTCTCGCTGTAAACAGAGTAAATAGTGGAGCTGCAGAAGGCTACCTGAGATCTTTGCCATTTAAACCAATCTCTGAAATGCACGCCATGAAAGATAGCGCTAAAAGAAGTGTTGTAACTTGGAGCAGCGATAATCCAATCTATATCGACCCGATAGCTATAGAAAGTGGAGGTTCAGATTTCTTGAACTGGGCAGGGGATTCACATAATCGTGCAAAAAGCAGAACGACCGCTGAGGGTAAGTCTGTGAATGGCTCTACCTTTGAAGCAATTAAGGAATATGCTGCCAACTTCGATACTCAGATTCCTGAGACTGATACGAATGGACTAAATATTATTGTTGGCAACGATGGTGTTCATTGTTTCGTATCACATGGGGTCCATAGGGTCGCAGCAGCAAAGTTAAGAGGAGAACCGATACGGTTCTCCTCGATGGTCTTTTACGACGCTAGATAAGCTTAAGGTTTACTCAACAACGACTTCGGTTCGTGGAACTGTTTTGCCGGTGAAGTTTTTCTTGCGACGTGAGATAAATTTAACCACGCCGTCTTTTGCTGCATGAATAGTGTAGTTTCGGCTAATGTATGTACCAGCTCCTGCAAGCTTGGTTTGACCAACTTGACGAACTAAAACTTCGCCTTTGTTGACTTTTTGGCCACCAAAGCGCTTAACACCTAATCTCTGACCAGGACTGTCGTGGACATTTTTAGCGGTTCCGCCCGCTTTTACATGTGACATATTTTGTAATTCCTCTCTTGAGTGATTTGTGTTTAATTATACCTTAAACAACACCTTAGCGCAAGCGTTAAATGCTAAATAAACAAGACATTCAATTATCGATACATGTAAAGTAAACTATAGCTATGCTTGAAATAAAATACTTTCGTGCTGCGCATGTTATTTTTTCTAATCTAGAAACTGCGCAAGGCAGACAAGATAGAATGAGTCTGATTGAAAATCAGCTTCAGGCATCAAGCGGCAGAGATGTACAGTCGCTGCTATATGAGATAGGGGTTGCACTTTCTCGAATTACAACTGCGACTCAGCTTCACAGTTACTTAAAAAATGCTATATACGAATTCGAGTTAAGAGGGCTAAAGGCAATATCTGTCGACGGAAACTATGAGGATGCCATAGAAGTTCTAAAAGGACGACTATACGGCCCCGATGGACTTAAAGAGTTAGCTCAACAGAGGTATCGAAATATAACTGTCAACCTGGGACATATTGCCGAAAGTGACACTTCTACCCAGCAAGAGTACTGGAAATCCTCAATCAGTAGTCTGAAGAAGTTAGTCATAAAAGAGCTGCTGGATTACATAGAGGTTAACAAGAGTATACTCCATGTCACGGTTGACGAATTCAACACCACAAGCTCATATATTATGAACCGTTTATATGCTCTTAAATCCCAGGCGGAGAGTCAGCAATCTGCGCTGATTAAGATCCATACAACATCAGAAGTTTTAACTAGTATTGAGACATCTGGATTAGATATTTCCAATATCCACGACTTTTTAATTGAGGCTAGCAGGGGATCCAATACGTTGATTTTTGGCAAAAGGATTGAAGCATTAATTTCACGCTCCTTACCACTGAAGTCATTCACTCAACCATATCTGGAAATTCAAGCAGTGCTACAAGACCATTGGGCAGAACTAAATAAAATCGAAAGGGACTTCATATCTGGTAGGAAGAGCTGAGTAAAAAAATAGAACAGGAAATAGACGGCTTATTTACTAGGTTGGAGCTAATCGATCAAATACCTGAAGCTATTGATTTAGAGGAGACCACTGCGTATTTGCTAGAGACTTCAAACAAGACATTTGCAGACGTAAAAACTCACACCACTGATTGGCTTCACCGTCTGCATGCGTTGCGACTGGAAAAGTAATTCTTTAATCTAAAGGTCTTCTAAGATTTTTCGATTAGGAGCAGTTCGCGACCAACAACCTGGTTATCACGATGATAGATTAACTCGTCGTTTGCGGCATGTTTAAGCGTCAACTTTTTAAAGCCTGTTTCTTGGACGTAGTTTACGACAGGTAAGTGTAAAAATTCATGCTTGCCTCGCCAAGTTGGTATCGCTAGACATAATCTAGTTCCTGGTTTGACTTGAGTAGCCAAATTTTGCAAGAATTTGTGATGCAAAGAATTAACCTCGTGCATAATTTTCGATAGCTGATCAGATGGGGGCAGAGAAGAAAGTGGTCGCCCTAGGTATGTTTCGCAGGCTACTGCTTTAATAGCATCGGGATTATTCCATTTGAAGTTTGTGGCGTCGCCAATTTCGATACGCCTATAGTCACCGGCCTCTGGGAATTTTTCATCTAGCCAATTTAGATTATCAATTGTGTATTGAACCATTCTCGGCTCTACGTCTGTACCATAAATGTCAAAATTCATTAGTGAAGCTTCTTGTAGCAATACTCCTGTGCCACAGAATGGATCGAGAACTATGCCTCCTAGATGTGGGTCTAGGTTGGTGACAGCAAGATTAATAATAATCTGAGCCAGCTTAGGAGGTAACATACCGACTTTTGCATCGCGCATAGGTCGAGCCTGGTCACGGGCTGCGTAGGCATCAATATCTTGGATATCAGTTGTCTGTATGAGGAACGTTCTTGTACCGTCAGATACAATGCACAGTTCCCAGCCGTTAGGACCAGTTAGTTTGTTGTATAAGACTGTAGCAGTTCCTAGGACTGATTCTTTTTGTGGAACCATGCGAACAGATTTTCCGGTTTGTCGGATTGCTTTTTTGAGCTGCAGGGCAGTACCAGCAATTTTCTTAGGCGAAACCTGTAAGCCAAAAACACTAATACCAAATATCAACTTTCCTTCGATGTAATCAGCGTGTGTAGGAGCGTTTTCTAATAGGTGTTTTTCAATGGCCTTCCAGTCGTTAGGTAACTCTACAATAACTTTGCCGAGTCTGATGCTCCCACCAAGTCTTTTGAAGTCTATTTCTGAATGATGTAAATCTATAAAACAAGCATTATCTGAGAACGGTTCAATATTTTCGGCACCGAATAAGCATTCCAGCTCTGCTATTCCTAGTTTTGGTTGCCTCCCGAGGATTGCGATACTCTCAAACATACCTGGTATTATGTAGGTTAGAACTCAATAAGACAAATAGGGGAAACTGGTTGAATTTTAAATCTTTCAAGTTCTGGATAAACATAATTACAATTGGCGCGTTAGTGCTGTTGATCGTTTTGGCGCGCAAGCAAATAGGTGATGCCATCCATACCGTTTGGACACTTAATTTCTTTTGGCTGTTTCTTATTATTCCTGTTCAAATTGGTAACTATTTGGCAGTAGGGAAGTTTTACCAAAGTTACCTAAAAACTCTCGGTGAAAAAGTTCGCCTGAAAGAAACTTTCAAAATTGGGTTAGAAATGAACTTCGTAAACAATGTCTTTCCATCTGGAGGTATCAGCGGATTTGGATATTTAGGAGTTAGGCTCAAAAAACTAGGCGTAAAGGGCTCCAAAACTACACTGCTGCAAACTTCTAGGCACTTGCTTACATTTGTTTCTTTCATTTTCTACTTATTATTAGCATTACTTCTACTCTCTATTTTTGGTTCTGCCAGCAGGTTGATAATTTTAGTAGCTACAACTCTGTCATCATTCATTGTCTTCGGAACATTGATACTGCTGTACATCATCAGTAACGAAGACAGAATTACTCAATTTATGGCTGCACTTCCGAGGTTAGTAAATAGAATAGTTAAATTTTTCCACACCAAAAACAAGCAACCGATAAATATCGCAAAAATTGAATCATTATTCCGAGACCTACATAAAGATTACATACATGTCAGAAAAAACTGGAAGGATTTGCGCTATCCATTCATGTGGACGATGGTGATGAACTTCACGGAAATTTTAACCATTTTCATCGTGTACTTATCTTTTGGAGAACTGGTAAATCCCGGAGCTATAATTATCAGCTATGCTGTTGCTAACATGGCAGGACTTGTCGCTGTGTTGCCTGGTGGAGTAGGTGTTTACGAAGGATTAATGACAGCCGTGATGGCCAGTGCTGGCGTAAATAAAGTATTAGCCTTGTCCGCGACTGTTGTGTATCGAGTTCTGAATATGGCTCTATTTTTACCTCCAGGTTATTTCTTATACCAAAGAGCGCTGCGTGATATGGATGTAGAATCTGAAGATATTCCTGGAGTAGGCGAGGAGGAAGATGGAACCGATATTCTCAGTTAGTGAAGCTGTAGCTGTAATCAATCAGACTTTCGATAATACTTATCCAACAATTACTGTCGTAGGTGAACTATCGCAGTTCAAAATCGCCAAAGAACGCTGGGTGTATGCAGACATCAAAGATGACACTGCTAAGCTTAGACTTTTCGGGACCGTATACCAGTTACCAGCTCCGATGGAAGATGGAATGATGGTTGAGGTGATAGCAGAGCCACGACTACATCCACAATTCGGCTTCAGCCTGAATATTCGAAACATTCGTCCTGTTGGTGAAGGAAGCATAAAGAAAGCATCGGACTTGCTGCTAGCGAAACTCACAAAAGAAGGACTGTTTTCGGAAGAACGTAAAAGAACAGTCCCGTACGGTCCCGAACGGATTGGATTAATAGCCTCCGAAGAGTCTGCTGCTTACAGCGATTTTATAAAGATTTTAAATACACGCTGGGTAGGAGTTGAAGTTGAGCTAGTAAACGTAACGGTGCAGGGCGAATCAGCTCCGCAATCAGTTATAGAGGGAATTAATCATTTTACCCAAGAGTCAGATCCACCAGAAGTATTAGTAATTATTCGTGGTGGTGGTAGTGCAGATGACCTGGCTGCGTTCAGTACTGAGCAGGTCACTCGTGCAGTCGCTGGCAGTAGGATACCGACAGTCGTGGCGATAGGTCACGAGAACGATACCGCCCTAGCAGAACTAGCAGCGGACATGCGCGCAAGCACACCCAGTAATGCTGCAGAACTATTGTTTCCAGATAAAAGGGAATACGCATCAAGACTTAGTCAAAATCTCAAGTCTCTTAAATCAGCTGTTGATTATGAGCTAGAAACTAGAAAAGAAGATTTGATTCAGAAAACAGATATGCTTAATCAATCGGCGTTAAACTATATAGAAAACAAGAAGCTGAAGCTAGAGAGCCTCGATAATTTACTAGAAAGTGTGCACCCTAAGGCGACCTTGAAGCGTGGCTACGCAATCGTTGAATCTGGGGGTAAGTTAATATCATCAGTCAAACAGGCTAAAAAAGGCGATAAGTTACATGTGACGCTAAAAGACGGCAAAGTAATAACTAATGTAGAAGAGGTACAATAAACTTATGAAAGAAAGATCTTATAAGCAGCTTGAGGCAGAACTCGCTGAAGTACTAGATAGAGTAGAGCATGCCGACTATGATGAACTAGATGATTTGCTCGCAGATTACGATAAAGGCAAGAAGATAATTACTGAACTAGAAAAAAGATTAGATTCTGCAAAGAACACCATAAAGAAGGTCGGCAGTAAGTAGTTAGATGGAAATCCTCTGGCTTATAGGCATAATTGTAGTTTTGATGTTTTGTGGAGTTGTTGCTTTTGGTGCCCCTTTCTTGCCTACACTGTCAAAAAGAGTAGAAGATGCAGTTGAGCTTCTTGATTTAAAGCCCGGGCAAACATTGTTAGAACTAGGATCGGGTGACGGAAGATTACTCAAAGCTGTTGCAAAGAAAGGGGTGTATGCTATAGGTTATGAGCTAAATCCAATCCTTGTCGTATATACCTACCTGTCTACCTGGCGTTACCGTAAGTATGTGACTGTAAAATGTCGTAGTTATTGGCACATTAAATGGCCGCAAAGTGATGCCATGTATGTTTTTCTATTAAACCCATACATGAGCAAATTGCACAAAAAAGTTGTACAGTATCTAGACTATTCAGACGCGATTTCTCTACAGTCGGCAAAGCCACCTGCCAGAAACTCGCTCTTTGGTAATTTTCGTCGTTTTCTTTCCGATACTCAGGACAGAGTACGTTATGTACGCTTACTTCCGTTTCTCAAGAAAAACAACAAGAATCATACCAAGCAAGATGGTCTGTATGCTCAAAGGAAGTTTGCATCAAGTAGCAAAAGTAAATACAAGGTTGTGAGTTTCGCGTTCGAAATAACAGAGAAAAAGCCCGTTAAAACTAAAAATGGTATGTTTCTCTATAAATACTGACATCAAGCTGACTTGATAAAGAACATCGAAGTAATATATTATTATGCTAATGATTAAGAAAAACGAACAGGGGAGCGTGTCCATTGTGCTAGCCATCGGGTTTGGTTTGTTGTTCGTAGTTACGAGCGCATTCGGGATCTGGGCATATACAGAACGACAAAGCTACAAAAACGATGTAGACGCTAAGATTGATGATGCCGTTGCTGTCGCCGTTCAGGCAGAATCAACCAGAAAAGACGCAGAGTTTGTAGAGAAGGAAAAATCTCCAGTCAGAAGTTACACTGGCCCAGAAGTATACGGAAACCTAACTTTTGACTACCCAAAGACATGGAGCGTCTATGTCGACGAAAACTCTAGTGGTACGGTTTTAGATTTTTATGCCTATCCCAAGATACTGCCTGAGTTTAATTCAGGGTTACCGTATGCTTTAAGAGTTAAAATTGTAGCCGGGGATTATGACGATCAGGTAGCAGCTATAAATACCCGGGTAGATAAAGGGCTTATGACATCATCTGCATTTCGACCAGAGAAAAACGATAGCGTGCTTGGAATAAAAGGTGATGGAAATTTGGGTGAAGATAGGGAGGGAAGTGTTGTTTTGCTTCCTCTGAGAGACAGGACAATTAGTTTCGTGACAGAGTCTCAAGAATTCGTAAATGACTTCAATAAATACGTACTGCCTAGCATTAATTATCAGCCATAAAAACTATAAAAATACAAAAAAACGTAGTCAAATCTGCACTATTTTATAGTTCGAACAATTGTTATACTGAATGTAATTCGGGGTAACAACAAAGATGAAGCAAATTCAACACTCAATTGAGCCAGAGTCTAGATTTGATGATTCAAAGCTAGTTTTTATGCTTGGTGAAGAGCTTAAAAAACCCCTGACAGCTATCAAAATATTGGCTGAAAGTTCAGGGGATAGTTCTGTGCAGTTAGAAGCACGAAAGGCGCTGCGTACCGTCGATAATGTGCTTTATTATCAACAAATAGCATCAAGGCAAACGCAGCTTAAGCTCACAACCGTTCATGCGGGTAGCACATTAACCAACGTTTCACATTCTCTAGTGCCACTTTCTTTAGAGAAAGGCTGCGAAACGGAGATTCAAATTCAATCCGGAATATCACCTGTACATGCCGACCCGGGTATTTTAAAGTCGGGAATAGAAAGCCTCTGGCAGGCAGTAATTGGCATGACTTCCAAGCCGTCTACAGTTAGCTGGCAAGTTTACAGGTCTCCTAAAGGCGTCAGGATTGTCGTCGTGAATAGTAGTCTGGACTTATCAAAAGTGAACTTAAGTACCGTAACAGTGGGCAAAGCATCTCAGCCTTTTAAAGGCGTTTCAGGTCCTGCCACAGACTTAGTAACAGCTCAAAGCTTATTTACTGCAATGGGAGCGAAATTATCCAAAGTCAGAAAAGACGGTCTAGAAGGCCTAGCAATTACTTTACCAGTAAGCATGCAGCTCGAGTTGGTTTAGCCATGAAAAACGTACTTATTATTGAGCCCGATAGAACTATTGCCAAATGTATTAAAGACGAGCTGGGGAAGAGGTCTATCAGTTCAAAAATGGTAAACAACGCAGCAGAAGCTATTACAGTTGCGGATGAGCAAAAACCAGACGCAGTAATAACCGAACTATCACTTGCTGGACACAGTGGCACAGAGTTTATATATGAATTCAGGACATACGCTGATTGGCTGGAAATACCCCTGATAATCTATAGTTCAATGAAAATTCCTGAACAGGTTGAAAATTCTAATGATTGGAAAAAGCTAAATATCTCAGGATTTTTTTATAAACCTGAAGAATCATTGGATCAGCTAGCTAATTCGGTCGAATCTTTACTGGAAAGTTAAGCTACAAATATGAAAACGCAGACTACGCAGGCGATAATCCTAAAGCGTCTGAACTTTTCAGAAGCTGACAGAATCCTAACTGTAATTACTCCAGATAAAGGCAGGTTGAGCTTGCTTGCTAAAGCTGTTCGTCGGCCAAAAAGTAAACTGGCAGGGGGCTTAGAGCTATTTTCTGTAAGCGACATTACTTATGTCGAGGGCAGGAGTGAGCTTAAAACTATAATCTCCACCAGGCTAAAAAATCATTATAGAAACATTGTTAGCGACGTAAATAAAACTATGGCGATGTATGAGTACTTAAAAGTCCTCGATGAAATTACACAGCATGGGGTTGAAAATGGGCTGTTTGAAATTTTAAAAGAGGCCATGGCCTACCTAGACGAAGAAGACTCTAGCATTGCAATTGCTAATGCGTGGCTTGTAACAAAGCTACTTAAGTCAGACGGACGCTCTATTAATACTGAGAAACCTGCTAACTCTTCAAAATTTAGCGAGGAAGATGAGTATGAATTTTCGTATGATGATATGATTTTTATCAAAGTAAATCAAGGCGTGTTTACGCCCAATCACATAAAGTTTTTGAGACTGGTTGAACGTTCCGACAGCCCAAAAAAATTACACATGATCAATGACTACGAGCATATATCAGCTAGTCTCAATACTATTTTTAGCAACTTACTAAAGATGCACAAGGCCTAAATTTTATCTTGCTCAAGCTTGCATTAACGGATAATAAAGTTATATCTTAAATCGATGCGCTTACCACACGAAACGATGCCAATCGAGCTATCGTGTCACACCACCATAGGTAATACTAGACTAGTAGATCTTGCTGGTTTAACGACTGGTGTTGCTGAATGGCAACGTTATAGAACAACTCTTGAATTTAGTGAAGGTGTTAGAGTTGTTCCATTTTCGGGCGAGGAACTAATTGATGATATTGAATTTGATTTAGGCGATGAGCCGATTGATGCGAGATTGAAGCAACGGTCCCTAGAGTTTGTGGCATCTGCTATATGTGAGTTTAATATGTGGTCAACTGCACGAAATATCCAAGTTGATGGTGATGGAGATAAATTATTTGAAGCAGAAAGGCTGGAAGAACCTCCAACAGAAGTTGTAACCATTAACGCAACTAACGGTGGTCAAACTACAAAGCTACATGTGTTTAACTTTGGTGATAGATGTGATGACCTGGAGCTTGATAACCTAGAGTCGTTGGTTCGTCGTACGATAGCTCCGTTCAAGACCGGTGTTCCTGACGCTGACAGTTACCTTATGATGGTTGATACTCCAAGTGCCGAAAACAACTTCGCAAGGGGTCTGCATCCTTTCATGATGTCTAGAGGGTTTGCTCAATTACCTTTCAGGTACTTTGATGATGAGCCTGATTTACTGCAACAACAAATATATTCCATAATGTGCTCCGTTTTATTCAGAGATGCTGATAATAGTAGGCTCAACACAACAGAGGGAGAGCTGGAATCGTACCATTCAGTAGAACAGTACGGAGGCGAATGGGGTATGAGAGTCCCGTTAGCTGTTACTATAGAGCCAGTAGATTAACTAAATTGACAAAAACGCTAATGTTTGCTATAATAACAGCGTGAACTATCAAGATAAAAATTTTCGTATGCAAACACAAGGCTCTCCACAAACGGGACCAGTAGACGGTCCAATACCAGAATTGAGTATGACGGGTGGGGAACCACTACCTCCACTTTATGGGCAAGCTCCGGCCTCGGCCAACGAACCTATACCTGAGCTAAGCATGACAGGGGGGCAGCCGTTACCACCTCTTTACCCTAACGGAGGTGTTAACTATGGTGGGCATGACAGGGCAGATTCACTGGAACGGACTTTTGAAAGCACGACTGCTGCTAAAGCTGGTGTTGATTTGGGCGAAACTGCAGTTCCTGTAGAAGTCGGCCTAAATACAGACGGAAACATGCCAAAAGATTCTGGATACCTAGGAACACTAAATTTGCACGACGATACTCCCACAACCACGCCGAAAGAATATTCCCCTGAAACAACCACAACAACTCCACCTCCACCTCCGACCACGACAACTCCACCTCCGACTACAACCACAACAACTCCACCTCCGACCACGACAACTCCTAAGGAAATGGATATTTTGCATGACTCTGATATGTTTGGTGGTGACGCTTCCGCTGTACCTCCTTCGCAACAGCCAGAAGGTCATAGAGACTTTATTGGCAGGCAAGATATTCCAGGTCGAGAATAGGTATTATTACTAAAAATTTTTCCGGCAAACTAGATTTATAATCTGTTATTAGCGTATACTGTTTACAAATGGCAGATAAAGATAAAGTTTCACTTGAAGACATTGTTAGTCTATGTAAACGCCGGGGATTTATATTCCAGGGCTCTGAGGTATATGGTGGTCTAGCAGGCACGTGGGACTATGGCCCGCTTGGTGTGACTTTGAAGAAAAACTTGATGAACTTATGGTGGAAGACTTTTGTCGAAGACCGCGATGACATGGTTGGTGTAGACGCTGCAATCTTGATGAATCCTAAAACTTGGCAGGCAAGTGGTCACGTCGATACTTTCACCGACCCATTAGTGGAATGTTCCAACTGCAAAGGCCGATTCCGCGAAGATAAAATTGACACTAGCAAATGTCCGGCTTGTGGAGAAAAAGATTCATTTGGTGAAGCACGTCAGTTCAACTTGATGTTTGAAACTATTGCAGGGCCAGTTGCAGATGACGACAGCAAAGTTTATATCCGACCTGAAACAGCACAAGGTATTTTCACGAACTTTAAAAATGTAGTCGACACACTTTATCCAGAAGTGCCATTTGGTATCGCTCAAGCCGGTAAAGCATTTCGTAATGAAATTAGTCCGCGAGATTTTGTATTCCGTTCTAGAGAATTTGAACAGATGGAAATCGAATACTTCATCAATGAGTCTGATTGGGAAAGGTTATTCGAGCAGTGGAGGGCGGACATCAAAGCTTTCTTGGCAGAAGCCGGTGTGAATGCTGAGCAAGTTCATGAACTCGAAGTCCCCGCAGATGACCTAGCACACTATTCGAAAAGAACAATTGACTATGAGTTCGAATATCCACACGGGAAAGATGAATTGCTGGGACTTGCATACCGAACAGATTTTGATTTAGGCAACATACAACGGGCAAGTGGAAAGAAAATGGAGTACCGACCTAAAGATGGTAGTCCGGCATTCGTACCACACGTGATAGAACCAAGTTTCGGGGTAGAGCGTCTAGTAATGGCAGTGCTTTGTAGTGCATATTCTGAAGATGAACAGAACGGTGAAAAACGAGTATATCTAAAGCTTCCTGAAAACATCGCACCAGTAAAATACTGCGTATCGCCATTACTAAAAAATAAGACAGAACTGGTTGAAAAGGCACGAGAAGTATATACGAAGCTCCGAGAAAACAATTCAGTCATGTGGGATGACAACGGAAACATCGGTAAACGCTATCGCCGTCAGGATGAAATCGGAACCCCATACTGCGTAGTAATCGACTTTGACACATTAGAAGACGGCACTGTGACTGTAAGGGACCGTGACACCACAGAACAAAAACGAGTAAAGATTGAAGACTTAATCTAGATGAAAGCATTGATACTCGTTGGGTCTAGTGATAAACAGTCACATTCGTTGGCCCTAGGAAATAAGATTGGTGAACTTCTGGAGTCGAAAGTTGACTCGGTAGAAGTAATGAACCTAGCAGATACGGAAATTCCACTCTATAACCGGGCGATTGAACGTGAAGCTAGCTATAGCAACAAAGTTAAAGAATTTTTAGAACAAAGCGTGGAAGCAGACATCATAGTTTGGGTAACACCTATCTATCACAACAGCTTTAGCGGGACACTGAAGAATGCACTCGACTGGCAACATAAAACAAAGTTTGATGGTAAGGTTCTAGGGCTAGCCAGCAACGGTGGCAATAGAAGCCCGCAAGCAGTCGATCAATTAATGTTAGTCGCTCGTTCGCAGGGTTACATTACAGTTCCAAAAAGGGTCTGTACACAAGAAAGTGACTATGACGAAAATCTAAACCTAACCGACGAAAATATTTTAAGCAGAACTAACGACTTCGTAGAACAATTAGTAAGTTTAGCAAACAAAATTAGATAAAAATTTAACAGGTTAAAAACAATGAAAAATTTACCACTCCAAGTGAAGTATTTATTCGTAGAATCATCTCTTACCGGCTTGATTGTATTTATGCCGGTTGCTTACCTATTGTTTGCGAATATTGGACTGAATCAATTTCAAATCGGGCTGCTGCAAGCAGCATTTATGGGTGCTCTATTAATCTTGGAGATCCCAACAGGTTATTTAGCCGATAGAATCAGTAGGAAAAAAGTTAATGCGTTAGGTGATTTAATGATTGCTTTCGCTGCATTGATATATTTCTTTGCCGGTAGTTTTGGCCAAGCACTAGTGGCTGAGATACTTTTTGGTCTGGGCCTGAGTTTAACTCACGGTGCTGACAGTGCTTTATTGAAAGCACATAGTGAAAAATCAGGTCTAAATTATACTCGGATTGCTTCAAGGCTAGAAAGCGTCAGATTTGTAGCTGCTGGTTTTGGGGCGATTGTCGGTGGCTTAATCGGTGCCTACAATATCAGGTGGCCATTCTTGCTTCAAGCAATTATTTTTGGAGTCGCTTTTTTGATTGCTTTACGGGTAAAAGACTTGGGCAAAAAAAGAGTATCAAAACATCACCCAATCAAGGATATTGGTAGGGTAGTAAAGTATTGTATCCACGGACATCCGAGATTGTTTTGGAGGATGTTCTTAGGAGGCGCTTTAATGACCTCTACCTATTTCATGGTTTGGTTTATGACTCCGACTTTCCTAAAGGCGAGTATAGATATTAGCTGGCACGGGATATTATTTGCTGCGATATCAGTAGTTGCAATTGCAGGAAGTGAATTTATAGCTCGTAATAAATCAATTAAAATGACAACTCCATTTCTAATTTCGGCTGGTGCATATTTTGTGCTGGGTTGGCAAATAAGCTTGTTCACAGTACTTATATTTCTTGCAACAAGCTTTGCACGCGGTATAAACACTGCTAGGGTTAAACCTTACATCCAAGAAATAGTTCCTGAAGATATTCAAGCTACCGCGGTGTCAGTTTACGGAATGATTTATCGCGTGATGACTATGACGTTAGGGTTATTCGTAAACTTTATGGGTAATAAAAACCTGCAGCTTGGTTTAATTACTGCAGGGATCATTTCAACAATATTTTGGTTGTTGTTTTATTTGGAACGAAAACGATGGGTTTAAATATTTTAGTTTAAAAACGCTTCGTGATTTATAGCCTGTTTAATTCTTCTTAGTGGGGGCACTTTTTACCTTTTTAAATTTGTGTGTACTTATAGTTTAACATAACCACGATTTTTAAATTTCGTGATAGCTAAACATTAAGGTTTTAAACTTAGAAAAACTTGAGAGCGTGAAAATTACTAACCAAAAACTAAGACTGGCTAAAGATTCTGGTCGGTTGGTTGTGTATGTCGGAATAATCAATATTAGCCAAGAATTCAGGCAGGATTTTATTGGATGTAGGATCAATAAACTCAATTTCGGATATTTCATCTTCTCCGTGTGAAGTCTTACTCAAGTCTATATTTAAATAATCATCAGCATTTAGGATATGGAAGAAAAATTCCAAGTGTTCTTTGTCTTTTTCTGGTTCTGTGAATTGCTGGATAAACAACAGACTGCCAACTACAGGTTTGACGGCAGTTTCTTCAATCATTTCTCTATTAATTGCATCCAGTAACGATTCGCGTTCGTCTACGCCACCACCAGGCAAACACCAATATTGTCCTCTGATTGCGCCTTCATATGCTTTTAGCTTTACACACAAAATCTTGCCGTCGTTAACTGCGATTCCTCGGACTGCTATTCTCCTTGTCATAGTTATAGTCTACATGTAACCTTAGATAGATGAGAATTTTTTATACCGACGGTAGTTGCAGTCCAAATCCCGGTCCGGGTGGGTTTGCGGTTATTGAGAACGGGCAACCCGTTGCACTTGGAGCTGACAAAGATTCAACCAACATTCGTATGGAGGGCCTAGCATTAATTGCGGCTATAAAATATGCAGACGGGGAAGAGTGCACAATCCACACCGACAGTGAATTCTGGATAAATGTAATTACTAAATGGGCTTCGGGTTGGGAAGCAAAAGGCTGGAAAAAGTCTAAAGGTGAAATCAAAAACCTCGACATAGTTAAAGAAGCCTACCAACTGTACAACGACGTTCCAGCTACATTGGTGTGGGTGAAGGCACATGTAGGGCATGATCAGAACGAGCTAGCTGACGAGTGGGCTAACAAAGCTCGCAAAGGTGCAACGCTTTAGTTATTGCTTGTGCTTTGGATTTAAACAGATTGAGAGTAATATCTATACATTATGATGTTTAGACCACTCGGAGAAGGAGAACCTGCAACTTTTGGTGATGCGTTGCAGCAAGGGCTTGCACCAGATGGGAGTCTCTATTTTCCAGAAACAATTCCAAAATTCCGTGAAGGGTTTCTGGATGATTTAGAAGTTCTTGACAGACAAGAAGTTGGCATAGAAGTGCTGAGTCCTTGGCTCTGGGATGAGCTTACCGGAGAAGAAATACGAGGAATCGTAGATACGGCGTCGACTTTCGAGACTCCAGTTGTGTCTGTTGGGGACAAAAAAGTGCTAGAACTTTTTCATGGTCCCACCCAGGCATTCAAAGACGTAGCTGCACGTTACCTCGCATCTCTGATGGGACATTACAATCAAGTCGATGAACGTGAGTCTACTGTGCTAGTTGCAACAAGTGGTGATACTGGGGGTGCTATTGCACATGGGTTTGGCGGAGTCGACGGTACTCGAGTAGTTGTTTTGTACCCGAAGGGTAAAGTTAGCGCTATGCAGCAAGAACAACTTCGGAGAACGGCACCGAATGTTCGCACCCTAGAGGTAGACGGAGTTTTTGATGATTGCCAAGATTTAGTTAAGCAGGCTATGGGGGATGAAGCTTTAACAGAGATAAATCCTACTTCAGCTAACTCAATTAGCATTGGTCGTCTTATACCTCAAATAACTTATTATGCTGATGCAATTCGTCAACTTCGCACGCAAGGAAACGAGGATGATTCACACAGGTTTGTAGTGCCGACCGGAAACCTGGGTAATTTAACTGCTGGTTTACTCGGATTCAGAATGGGTCTGCCTGTTGATGAATTTTTGGCCGCAAATAATGCAAATAATGCTGTCGATAGGTATTTAAGAACAGGTAGATATTCGCCGTTACCTACTGTCGAAACACCTTCGAACGCTATGGATGTAGGAAAACCCAATAATTTCCCACGATTCTTGGAACTGTTCGGTGGTAGTGTAGTACGAGCGCGAAATCTTGTGAAGTCAACACTTGTAACCAAAGCTCAAACTGCCGGAACGATAATAAGCGTGTTTGAGGAGCAGGGATATTTGCTCGATCCACATACGGCAGTTGCTTGGCATGCTAGCGAAGAGATTACTCCATTCAACGTAGATTCTAGAGACGTTATTGTTTCTACTGCTTCACCTGCCAAGTTCGCCGAGGAAATTGAAAGATTGACAGGTATCGAGGTAGATAATACGGCAGAGATAGCTAAGTTACGTGAAAATCCCGAAGAATATGATGAACTACCAAACGACTATGGTGCTTTCAAAGGCTATCTATTAGGAATGAAATAGTCGAAGATACTTCTAAAACTAGGTGCAAAACTTTAGAGATTTAAATAAAATAGATTTTAATGAAAGAAGTTTTTACTGCAATTGGTATTGTGATTACGTTCATAAGTTATGTTCCGTACTTTAGAGATATATTCTCAGGAAAAACAAAACCACACGCATTCACCTGGTTGATCTGGGCAACCTTAACAGGGATTGCATTTTTTGCCCAGCTGATTGATGGTGGGGGTGTCGGCTCAATAGTGCTTGGGCTGACTGCGCTTATTTCAGTATTCATTTTCGTAGCTTCGTTAAAAGTTGGCCGTAAGAATATTGAGTCAGTTGATTGGTATTTTTTAGCCGGTTCAATAGTGGCAATAGGTTTGTGGTTTGTTACAGACGATCCGCTGCTATCCGTGATATTAGTAACCATAATAGACGCAGTTGCATTCGCGCCCACATTTAGAAAGGCCTGGAAAGATCCAGGCTCAGAAACCACCATAACTTTTGCATTATCTGCTGTTAAGTTTGTTTTCGCTATTTTAGGACTTGAAACGTATACTGTCGTAACCGTTCTATACCCTCTGTCGTTAGTGCTGGCAAACAGTTTATTTGTTGCTATGTTAATCTATCGCAAGAGAACCTTAGGTCAAGCGTAAGTTCCTAGTTTTGTGATATTTAACACGTAAATTGTTAGAGTTATATTACTTAAAATAAAACAAAGTTTCTATACCATTAGCCCATGGAAAAGGCTAAATGGGAGATTCCAAAGATTGCTGTAATGGCTATCGGTACTGTGGTAATCACAGCGATATTGGTAGTTTTTGCAGAGATATCTACTTAGAAAAACCTGCTAAGCGGCAAGTAGGGTAGAGGTTTCTTCGATTTGTCTTAAAACAAACACAAGTTAACTGATATCATTAGTGTATGAGCCAGAAACAAAAAAGGTTCCCATTTCGTAGAAGGCGACAGAATAAGGTCGTTAAACCAAACTATGCATTTATAGATTCGCAGAATTTAAACCTTGGTGTGCAGCGAGTTGGTTGGAAAATGGACTGGAAGAAATTTCGCCAGTACCTGAAAGACAAATACAACGTCGAAAAAGCATTTATGTTTATTGGCTATGTGCCAGAAAACGAAAATCTGTATAAACAGATGCAAGAAGCAGGGTACTTGGTAGTGTTGAAGCCAACTGTAGATATGTACATGACTAAGGAAGAGCTAGCTGATGAGAAACATGTCACCAAAGGAAACGCAGATGCTGAATTGGTTTTACATGCTATGAAAGAATTAAATAACTACGATAAAGCAGTTGTTGTATCTGGAGATGGTGACTTTTTCTGCCTGGTTGAGTATTTAGATCAAATAAATAAGCTTCATAGCTTGCTAGCGCCCAATGATCATTATTCTTCACTTTATTCACCTTACGCAGAAAAGGTAATGGTGTTAGACAGTCTAAAAAGACAATTAGCATACGAATTCATAAAACGCAGAACTAGAAAACGAGGCGCAAAAAAACAAAGCAAAAAATAAAAACTTCGGGTATTATGTAAGCATAAAATCGGAGGGGAATGTGTCATGGAAATCGGCGTTAACTGGGCAGCTGTAGGGCTAGCGACTGTATCTAGCTTTTTAGTGGGGTTTATCTGGTATGCAAAACCAGTATTCGGTGGTGCGTGGATGAAACTGACAGGACTAACAGAAAAACAATTAAAAGAAGGTCCGGGTGGCAGGGCATGGGTTATTACAACTGTCGCTGCTTTTCTAGAGGCTTATGTTTTGTATCACGTGACGTATCTATCAGATTATTTTTATACTGATGCAAGTTGGCTTCAGTCGGCGCTAACTTCAGCAATATTTATGTGGTTAGGTTTTCAGTTAAGCATGATTTTCACGCATGATTCCTTTGAGCAAAGACGCATTAAACTGTCTTTAATCAATGCAGGGCATCAGCTTACAACCTTACTAGTCATGGGTCTAATAATTGGTTTAATGTAGCAATTACAACGAACATAACACCTGTAAAGCTCCGTTAGGATTTGCGGAGCTTTTTTTATTTTAATGAGCATAAGTAAATACTACTTTTTAGAATTTTTAGAGCATGTGTTTAATAAGCTTTACTATGAAAATATTTACACCAGAAAGCCTAGAAGGTTTTCAGCTAAATCGCTATACACAATATCAAGAACTTGCAGATGAACGCATAGATGCTCAGTTGATTGAGTTATCCAAACAGCCACATATTCTTGAGTTCGAACATGAAGATTCTAAATATAGAGGACGTTTCGCTAGACAAAAAAATATATCCGAGTGGATGGCGTCAGGACGGATAGTTTATGCATTAACTGAAGGTAGAGACCTAAAAGGGATTTCATGGTTTAGGATTAGCCAGCCAGAGGAGTTTAGTAGTGGTTATCAACTAACCTTTGGCATTAGGCTCTACGAGGGAGCTGTCGGTCGTGGTTTTTGTATGCCATTCATGAGAGAGGTCCACACTGACATGGCTCAGTTTGGGCAGGGCTGTGGTATTTGGCTTTCTGCAAAACAAGATAATTTTAGGGCAATTGATAAGTACGAGCAGTTCGGATATCAATATCACCACCGAGAAAAAGGACTAGTTTATATGGTTAATGATGATGCTCTAGTGATATGATTATTGCAATGAATGAACAGCCTAACATTGTTGTACTAGGTGGTGGAACTGGTAGTTTTACGCTTCTAAGTGGACTGAAGCGCTACACCAGTAACTTAACTGCATTGGTTAATATGTCTGATGACGGTGGATCGACAGGGGTTTTACGGGATGAATTGGGAGTTTTGCCTCCAGGTGATGTTAGACAATGCCTGGTTGCGCTTAGCGAAACTGACCACGTCCGGGACCTATTCACTTATAGATTCGATGAAGGCAGTTTAGATGGCCATAGTTTCGGGAATTTGTTCATTAGCGCTGTCGAAAAAATGACGGACAGTTTCGAAAAAGCAATTGAAGTCGCCAGTGAAGTATTAAGGACCAAGGGCAGGGTTATACCCATAACCTTGCAAGATTCAAAACTGATTGTAGAAACAAAAAGTGGACTCCGTATTGAGGGCGAACATAAGATTGGCCATATGAAAATTGAAGATCAACGCCCAAAAGTGTTTTTTGATAAAGCAACCTCGGTAAATTCTGAAGCAAAAAGGGCAATCATGAATGCCGATGTGGTTGTAATCGCGCCTGGAAATTTATATGGATCGCTTGCGCCAGCATTAATCGTCGACGGTGTGGGTGATGCGTTAGCTAAAACTAAAGCCAAAGTCGTGCAGATTGTAAATCTTGTAACCAAACCTGGGCAGACTGACGGGTTTACAGTCAGTGATTACGTGGATGAGATAGAGCGTTTTTGTGGTAAAACGGGAATAGTTGATTACGCTGTTTTTAACACGGATGAGCCGACTAAAACTATGCTAGATAAGTACGTAGCAGACGGCGAGTTAATGATCGAGTTTGACCTTGAAGATTTAGACACTAAGCTGTATAACGCAGTCGGCTTGCCGCTAATTGATAAATCGCCAATAGTTGTAGACCCGAAGGACAAAATTGCCCACAGGAGGACATTCATTAGGCACGATAGTGATTTAACTGCTAGAGAAATCATGAAAATCTACTTTTCGTAATGCTAATGTACAATGTAAGTAAATGAAAAAAGAAAAACCACTATTTCCAAAAGATTTCCTCTGGGGGGCTTCAACAGCATCACATCAAGTAGAAGGTAATACATTTAATCAGTGGACGGTCTGGGAACTAGAAAACGCTGCGCGTTTGGCTAAAAACGCCACCAAGCATAATAGTTGGATGCCAAAATGGGATAAGGTCAAAAAGCAAGCCGAAAAGCCGGAGAACTATATATCGGGTAAGGGCATAGAGCACTACACAAGATATAAAGAGGATTTTAAGCTAGCCAAGAAACTTAACCTAAACTCCTTTAGGTTTGGCATAGAGTGGTCTAGGGTTGAGCCAGAAGAAGGACAGTGGGATGACGAGGCGTGGGAGCATTATCGTCAGTACATTGCTGAACTTAAAAAACTAGAAATCGAACCAATATTAAACATTTTTCATTGGACAATGCCGGTCTGGTTTACGGATAAAGGTGCTTTCGAAAAACGCAAAAATATCAAGTATTTTAAACGATTTGTTGAGAAGCTTTGCGAGGAATTGCCGGTTAAAGATCTCAAGTACATTCTGACCCTAAACGAGCCAAATGTATATGCAAGTTTTGGCTATGCAACAGGCGAATGGCCTCCTGGAGATAAAAAAATACTTAAGTTTTTCAGGGTATATTACAACTTAACCAGAGCACACAAAGCCGTATACCCTGTGCTAAAAAGTGCAAATCCCAAATTAAAAGTAGGACTTGCTAGCCAGTTTGCGAATATTCAAGCAAAAAGACCAAGGAATCCTATGGACTCTGCTGCGACCTGGTGGATGCGCTATTTCTGGAACTGGTGGTTCTATAACAGAGTTAGAAACTACATGGATTTTTGTGGTTTTAACTACTATTTTACGGATTACTATAGGTTTGGCGACTATAAACATATAAAGAATCATGAGTTATTCCACCGAGCAAATCCTAATGAACCTAAAAACGATCTGGGCTGGTATATGGAACCGGAAGGATTGCACGCAATTATAGTAAGGGCCTGGGCTCATTATAAAAAACCCATTCTGATTACCGAGAATGGACTTGCCGACATGGACGATGAGCATCGGCGATGGTGGATTGAAGAAACTATTGTCGCTATGGAACGTGCGCTGTCAGAAGACATAGAAATGATAGGCTATTTACATTGGAGCTTGATGGATAATTTTGAATGGGCATATGGCTGGTGGCCAAAATTCGGGCTTATTGAGGTAGACATGAAAACTATGGAGCGAAAGATTCGCCCCAGTGCTGAATACTTCGCTAAAACCATAAAAGATCTGTCTAACTAAAGCCACATTATTGACAAAACGCTAAAGCTTTGGTATAATGTGAGTGTTATGTCATTAAGATCAAAACTAAACCCTAAAGGCAGCAATATCGATGAGCGTCTAGAGACAGCTCGTTTAGAGCATGGCATGTCAACTGAAGTATCAAAGGATGATAGATTAGCAAGGGCTAAAGGTGCAGCTGTAGTTGCGCTACTTTCAGCAGGCTCTCTTGTAGCAAGTAATGCAGTAAGAAGTGCCGAGGATGGGCCGCGGATGCCTGAACCAACTTCGACAACTGAAGTTGTGGCGCAGCCTGGGGATGATGTTTGGAGCTTACAGAGGGCAGAGGCCACAGGTTCGGGTGTGCATCCTGACACTGATATCCGAGAAGAGATAGACCAAGCAGTTGAGTTAAACGGAGGTCCTACCGTCCAGACCGGTGAACGTGTTACATTGGTCGAGTTTCCTAATCAGCCAGGTTCACCTCAAGCGATAGCAGAGCAACAGCCTCCTGTTACTCCAGTTCCTACTCAAGATTCTAATAAATAGTAATAATTATCACACTATCTTAAAATCACTGCCTAGCGCAGTGATTTTAAGATAGTACACCACATGTTGTGTAATCAGCAAAAAGCTTATGTAAATTGTGGAAAACCCGGAAAAAACAGCTAGTTTTATCTAAAAAAGGGGTTGCTGTGGGTTTATGTGGGTAGTATATTGTTGGCAGTGGGTAAAAGTGGTTATCAAAAATAATAACCGCGCCAAAACAAAAACCACTGCAAATTAAAAACAATTAAACAGGGACCAATGGGAAAAGTAGACTACTTCGAGCGTAAGCTAGACGATAAACGTCGTTTAACCATTCCGACGGAAGTCCGGGATGAGCTCTCTAAAGGCGTCGTAATTACCAAAGGTTTCCAAAACTATCTACACCTATACCCAAAAGAAGTGTGGGAAGAGATAGTTGAGCCAAAGCTCGATGGAGATATCCTCGATGAGCGAATCGCTGATTTAAACGTTCAATTCCGAATGGGCAAGTCAGAGGTTGAGCTAGATGGCAAGCAAGGCAGAGTGACTTTAGATAGTCATCACCTGGCGTTTGCTGGCATAGATCGAGATGTTGTGGCCATCAGAGTAGGTAGGTATTGGCGATTACAAGCCAAATAGCTTCATTTTGTTTTTAATCTGGAAGTACATTAAAAATTCGGCCAAGCAGGATTAGAAAACCAACTTGAAACTCAAGGCGCAAATATACATTTGCACCGAACGTCTTTTGTAGCTGATTGTAGCTAGAAAAGGAAAAAGAGCAGACGGAACAGGCGATTCACTCGACTGTCCCGCTCGATGAGAAAAAACGTAGTTTTGTCTCATGAGGCTCGCCGTTCGAGGTTAGCTAATCGGCAGTTAACATGTGGATTTGAAGGTAACCACATAAAAAACCTTTGCACATTTCTCAAAAACACCTCCCAAAACTCCACCTCACACATAAGTCTCTCAACTTAAACTCTTAGATTAGATGAGAAAGATGCCTTTTTACGAATTTTTTAAATTCTAACTATATAGCATCAAAAATTCGCATCAATCTATAAACAAAAACAAAAACCATCAAAAACAAAATTGTTAGCTGCTGATTAGGTGACCTTGCAAAAACAAAAACAAAAGTAAGAAAAGACAATGCCAACACCAAAAAATAAAAATCACCAACCTGTCTTGCTAGATGAAATCTTGAATGAGCTCAAGCCCAAAAAAGGCGAGCGCTATTTAGATTTAACAGCAGGATATGGCGGACATGCGAGCGAGGTTATTTCGGTAACCAAAGCAAAAGCAACTTTAGTCGACAGGGATGAGAACGCAATTTATGAACTAAAAAAGCGTTTTAGACTTAAAGAAGCAAAATTAGTGCATAGCGACTTTTTGTCAGCAGCTAAGCTGCTGGTGGACGAAAAAGAGTCGTTTGATTTAATTTTAGCGGATTTAGGAGTGTCGTCACCGCACCTTGACAAGCAAGCCAGGGGTTTTTCTATCCAAAAAGATGGACCATTGGATATGCGCATGGATCAGAGGCAGAAATTAACTGCATCTGACATCGTAAACAACGAAAGCGAAGCAGAGCTTATTCGTATTCTTAAGGAGTACGGGCAAGAGCCAAAAGCAAAACGCATCGCTAAGTTGATTATCGGGCATAGACCAATACAAACCACACATGAGCTTGCCCAAATAGTAAGCAGGGCATGGCCTGGTCACAGCCGGGTTCATCCAGCCACACGAACGTTTCAGGCTATACGTATAGCTGTAAATGACGAGCTAACCCAAATAGCAGATTCATTACCACTATTACTAAAGCTTTTGAAGCCAGGTGGGCGCCTTGCAATCATTTCTTTCCATAGTTTGGAAGATGCTATCGTAAAAAGCTTCTTCAATGAGCATGGAGGGAATAGGTATGACGCTACGTTGGATATTCTGACCAGGAAACCGATTGTAGCCCAACCTAATGAAATAGTTTTTAATCCACGGGCACGAAGCGCGAGACTTCGTGTAGCCGAGCGAAAATAAAAATAAAAAGAAAGGAACTAGACTATGCCAATTCAGGTAAAAACAAGTTCTAGATCCTACAAAGTCAAAGTCCGTGTTGTATAAGCTCTAAAAAATAGAGAAGTTCAACCAGACGACAACGCTTTGTAGAAAAAGCGTACCAACTTAAAAAACGTACTAAAAAGGGGGCCGATACATAACGCGCCCGTTATCTAAGCCCCCTTGCAGTACATTAAAACAAAAAATAAAGACATATGACATATTCATCAGCAGCAAGTGTGAATAGACAAAGATTTTCGACCAGAGGTCAGAACGCCGTTAGCTTCAAGTCTGAAGACAGGCGTTTAGGGCCGATTACGAATGCCATCGTGCTTCTAGTAATGGTTTGTTTAATCGGATTAGTTTATCTGACGCAGGTTACGAAGACTAATTCTTTTAGTTATGAAATTGACAAGCTGGAAACAGAACAGTCACAACTAAAAGAAGAACAAAAAGATTTAGAACTGACGGCAGCAAGATTACGATCAGTTGAGTCGGAGCGAGTCGCAAAAGCATCCGAAGGCTTAGTCTCTGTGGCCCCATCAGGTACAATTTCCGAATAATCTATCCTTGTCCGATATAATATAGGCAAAGACTATAGTTCTTATGAATCTAACTCCTAATATTTCGTCTAAAAAACGCATACAACTTGGGTATGCTTTTATTTTAATTGTAGGCATGTTATTTATTGCCAGACTGTTTTACTTGCAGGTCATTCGTCACGGTTATTATCAAGATCAAGCATCAGCATCGCAGCTAAAGAGATACGAGATACCTGCTGAACGAGGGGTAATCTATGCATTAGACAGTACTGAAGCCGTGCCAATTGTCTTAAATGAGCTTCGTTATCAGATTGTTGCAGATCCAGAAATTATTCCTGACAAAGAAGAAACAGCTCTAAAAGTAGCTGATGTTTTAGGTGTTAACAAAGATGAAGTTCTGGAAAAACTAAACGGACAATCTCGCTATGAAATCTTAGCCAAAAAACAGACGAAAGAAGTAAAAGAAGAAATTGAAAAACTATACGCTGAAGGTGAAATTGTAGGTGTCTTTGCCGAAAAAACCACACAACGAGTTTATCCTAGGGGTCAGCTGGCTTCGCAGGTCTTAGGTTTTGTAAACGACGAAGGTGAAGGTAACTACGGTGTTGAAGAGTCGTTGGATGATAAATTGGCAGGTACAGCGGGAAGAGTCAAGGCTCTAACAGACCAAAATGGGATACCTTTGCTTGCCAGCGGCGAAAACGTCCTGGAAGAACCCGTTGATGGTGAGGGGATAGTTCTGACAATTGATATTGCTATGCAGGAGCAACTTGAAGCACTTCTGAAAAAAGGATTAAATAATGCAAAAAGTGAGTCCGGTAGCGCGTTAATAATCGACCCTAATAATGGCCAGATCAAAGCAATGGCTAACTATCCCACGTATAATCCGGCAGAATTTAATAAAGTCGAAGACCCATTGGTATTTAATAATGCAAATGTAAGCTCACCTCTAGAGCCAGGTTCGATTATGAAGACTTTGACTACTGCCGCAGCACTAGATCAAGGGGCAGTTTCAGTAGATCAAACTTACTATGACCCTAGTTTTTACAGCATCGACGATGCGGTAGTTAGAAATATCGAAGAAGACGGTGGAGCTGCTGTACGCTCAGTCGAAGATATTATGCGATTGTCACTGAACACAGGTGCTACGTGGCTTTTGATGCAAATGGGTGGGGATGAATTGAACGAACAGGGAAGAGAAGCCTGGTATGACTACATGGTTAATCACTATCAACTTGGAAAAGCTACAAACGTAGAGCAAGGATTTGAGGAGCCTGGCTATATACCTGACCCAACAGATGGATTTGGGCTAAACATCAGATACGCAAATACCAGCTTTGGACAGGGTATGACGGCTACTCCGTTACAGATGGCTGCCGCTGTAAGTTCAGTAGTCAACGGTGGAACGTACTACCAGCCTACGCTTGTAGCAGGTACCTATGATGAATCGGGAGAATATTCAGGCTCTGACGCCAAAGTTGTTAACGATAACGTTGTTAGCTCTGAAGTGTCATCAACGATTGTAGATTTTATGCAAACAGTACTTAAAGGCAATAGCGTTACCCGGAAATATGCTCGTGACGGATACATCGTTGGCGGAAAAACGGGGACTGCTGAAATTGCTCGACCAGAAGGTGGTTATTATGAAGACAGGTTCAACGGAACCTATTCTGGCTTTGTTGGTGGTGATAGGCCAGAATATGTGATTTTAGTACGGGTAAATGACCCTAAAATACCTGGATATGCCGGCTCACAGGCGGCCGGACCTCTGTTCGGCTCTATTGCCAATATGTTAATTGATAACTTCTCAGTAACCTCCATTTCGGGTCAATAAAGTGTTATAATACATAGAGATAGATAACGTTAGGAAAAACAAAAATGACAGATACAGTAATAAGCTTCACAACCGGGACTTTTGTGGAAGTCATGTTGTTCGGCGTATTTGGATTTTTAATGGCAATGTTGCTGACGCCGATTTATACAACTCTAGCTTACAAATATGAGTGGTGGAAACGCTCTCGAAGTGTCGATGTAACAGGGAAAAAAGCTACTGTATTTCAGAAATTGCACGGTGCAAAACTGCGTAAAAATATCCCAACAATGGCGGGAATAATTTTTGTTGTTGCTACAGCATTAATAACCTTTGCTGGTAATCTTGAGCGTAATTCGACGTGGCTACCGTTAGCTGCAATGCTTGGTGCCGGATTTGTTGGTTTACTAGACGACATCTTAAACATCAGGAGTACTGGTGGAGTGGCTGGTTTGCGCGCCAAGACAAAGTCATTGTTGATATTCATGGTTTCTCTGACTGGTGGCTGGTGGTTCTTTGCAAAGTTGGGCGTTACAGCTATTACAGTACCTTTCTTTGGTGAGTTGGCACTTGGATGGCTCATCGTACCCCTGTTTATTCTGGTGGTTATTTCGGCTGCTAATGCTGTAAACATTAGCGATGGCTTAGACGGCCTTGCTGGAGGTTTGAGCGTTATTGCGTTTAGCACATATGCCTTTATTGCCCTGATGGAAGGTAATGCCGGGGTGGCTGCATTTTGTATGACACTTGTAGGTGCTTTGCTTAGCTATACCTGGTTCAATGTCTATCCGGCTAGGTTTTTTATGGGTGATTCGGGGTCATTTGCGCTCGGAACAGCACTCGGTGTGATTGCCATGCTAACGGATACGGTGCTGTTGTTGCCAATTATTGGATTTGTATTTGTGGTCGAAGCTGGTTCAAGTATGATTCAAATTCTGTCTAAGAAGTTCAGGGCAGGGAAGAAAATCTTTAAGATAGCTCCAATACACCATCACTTCGAAGCAAGCGGCTGGCCTGAAACTAAAGTAACAATGAGATTTTGGCTTATCGGTGTGATGTCATCTATAGCCGGAATCATCCTGTATCTTTTGGAGTTTAGTTCATCATGAGCCCACGACGAACTGGTTCAAGGCGCAGATTCGCAGCTGCAAATGCCTCCGGTTCGCAAAGCGAAAATATCCGGAAGCACAGGCCAGATTATTCGCTAGTTTTGTACATGACTTTGCTATTAGCGTTAGGTGCAGTAACTGTCTATGCTATTAGTCCTGGAATTACTGCGGCTCAAGGTTTGAATGAAAACTTCTATAGTTCCAAACAGCTTATATCTATAGGTTTGGGCATAGTTGCTTTTATCGTTGCATCCACAATGAACCTTAAAACGTGGCGTAAACTCGAAACGCCACTTCTGGTAGCGGCAATTGTTGTAGCGCTCGCAGTAAGATTATTTGGTGATCCAGTTAATGGGGCATATAGGTGGCTAGAAGTTGGTGGTATGTCCTTTCAGGCAGCCGAGCTCATAAAGATTACTCTGGTAGTTTGGTTGGCTGGATATTTGACAAGAAGAAAGATGGAACAGAAATTGAATCACCCAGATACGTTTAAAATGCTCGGGATAATTTCGGGGATAACTCTTTTTGTGGTCGCAGGTTTACAGAGCGATCTGGGCTCTGCGGCGGTAATGTTAGGAATAATAGGATTCATGTCATTGATTGCCGGTTTATCGTTCAAGAAAATAGCAGTCGCTGGTCTAGTCGCTATTGTTTTAGTCGGGTTATTTATCGCAGTTAGTCCGTATAGACGAGACAGGGTTTCAACATTCTTAAACCCGACGGCTGACTGCAAAGATGAGGGCTATCAGGCCTGTCAGGCCCTAATTACGGTAGGTTCTGGTGGGATGTTCGGGAAGGGCCTAGGGCGTAGTGTGCAGGCTTATGGATACCTCCCAGAAGCTGCGAATGACTCAATATTTGCGATTGTTGCAGAGAAGTATGGATTCTTAGGGACTTCAATAATGATTGGCATTTTCGTTGCGTTGTTTAGGAAAATAAAAATTGTTGCCGAGAATGCCCCAAATGACTATGCGCGATTATTAGTAGGGGGAATATTAGCTTGGTTGAGTATTCAGATGATAATTAATGTCGGTGCAATGATAGGGTTACTCCCGCTGAAGGGTATTACGTTGCCTTTTGTAAGTTATGGGGGCACAAGTATTATCTTTGTGATGGCAGCAATGGGAATAGTCTTTCATATCTCAAAATACACAATTGCTGGACAGCGAGAATCTTCTAGAGAATATGGACGTCAAGAGAAAGCTAAATCTACCCGTATAGTACGTCGTAGATGGGGAGAGGCCTAGACATGAAGATTATAGTAGCCGGCGGCGGTTCCGGTGGACATCTAACTCCTCTATTGGCTGTCGGAACAGCAATCAAGAGCTTAGACAGCCAATCACAGGTTATTCACATAGGCCAAAAAGGCGATAAGCTTCACGACGTTACTAATCATAAAAGTATAGACGTTGCATATCAAATACCGGCAGGGAAGTTCAGGCGCTACCATGGTGAGACTTTTTTACAACACATTACAGACTTAAAAACTATGGCTCTGAACTTCAGAGATTTTTTTAGATTTGCTTTTGGTACATTCAAAGCTTGGCGACTACTGGGATCGATTAAGCCGGACGTAATTTTTCTAAAAGGTGGTTTCGTCTGTGTCCCTGTTGGATATGCAGCCAAGTTACGAAAAATACCGTACATCACACACGATTCAGATGCTATACCAGGGCTTGCCAACCGTTTAACAGCAAAAAACGCAGTCTACAATACCACAGCGATGAAGCCCAACCTGTATCCATACGAACAAACTAAAACAATTCAGGTAGGCATTCCGTTGCAGCCGGAGTTTCAGCTAGTCACCGAGAAAATCAAAAATGAAACTAAAAAGAAGCTAGGCTATCCTAGCGATGCACGACTAATATTTAGTGTTGGAGGGGGGCTAGGAGCACAAAATCTCAATAAAGCACTCGTGAATGCCTCAGAAGATCTGTTAGAGGATAAGAATGCCTTTATCATCCACCTCACTGGGAAAGTTCCTTACGATGAAACCAAGAAGCTATACGAAGAAATCCTTAAATCTCCTGAAAAACTAAAGAGAGTTAATCTACTAGATTTCAGCAGTGAGTTGTATGCACTTAGCGCAGCGTCAGATGTGGTAATTACCCGTGCCGGGGCAACTAATATTGCAGAATTTGCCACACAAGCTAAGCCTTGTATTGTTGTGCCGGCTCCTCACTTAACAGGTGGACAGCAACTACATAATGCCGATGTGTTGGTGGCCAATAAAGCAGCTATTGTGCTACAAGAAACAGAATTGCCTAGCCTAGCTGGAGTTGTGAGAAGCTTACTGAATGACAAGAAACTAGCAGATAGCTACGCTCAATCCATTCACCAGTTCGCCATAAGCGATTCAGCGGATAAAATAGCTGAATTGCTACTCAACATAGCAAAGAATAAAACAAAAAACTCAGTATGAAATTAAGACGCAAGCAAAAGATTCAATCCAGGCGCGCCAGACCTATTATAGGGCGATCGTTATCTTCAAATTCATACTACAGGCCAAAAAATACAGCACTATCAAGCGTCGAAACATCTCAAAAAAAGCAGACAGAAGAGACTAAGAAATCTAGATTCAAACTCCCAAGCATAGGGAAGTTAGTTAACTTTGCAATCGTAGTCCTGTTCTCTGTGCTGATATTTTTTGCAACTACTCTGTCGTCAACACCTGATGTCAAAATTGCAGAAAGCAACTTTCAATTTCGGAGTACATCTGAATATCAAGAAAGGGCAAGTAGCCTTCTAAATGAAAATGTACTTAGAAAAAGTAAGATTTTATTCCGTAGTCAGGATTTTGAAGCCAGTATGATCGAACGGTTTCCGGAGATATCTGCCATAGACGCTATCGTCCCTTTGGGTGGGCGAAACCTGACAGTTAGTATGA
Source organism: bacterium (assembly GCA_030428125.1). Taxonomy (GTDB): domain Bacteria; phylum Patescibacteriota; class Saccharimonadia; order Saccharimonadales; family SZUA-47; genus JAUIBF01. Next base: position 91,431 of record JAUIBF010000003.1, read on the forward strand.
GTTTGTCCGAGCCCTTAGCTGTCGTATCAAATGGATCGGAAAAAGGAATAGTCGATGAAAACGGGTTTCTAGTATCTAAAGATACCGAAAATCAGAAAAACTTATATACAATTAGATTCACTACACCACAAGATACATTTGATGTTGGGTCTCGGATATTCACTACCGAAGAGGTCAACCAGCTCCAGCTACTATCTAAAGAGCTATCTGATATAGAGCTAGACTACAAAGGCAAGAAATTAACAGGGCTCAATGTTACAGAGGTACTATTCAATGTTAGAGATGGACAATTTGAAGTTAAGTTGGCCGAAGTGCCGTACATTATTAAGTTGAGCGCTTACGCTGATAGTGAAGAGCAGGTGGGGGCCACCAAGGTTACCCTATTAGAACTACATAACGAACTCAAGAAGCCTCCAGTTAAGTACTTAGATGCAAGGGTGCCTGGTAGGGTGTTTGTACTTTAGCCCCCCTATTACTACCCTAGCAGAGTTCGCAAAATGTTCGCTAAATGGTAAAAAACATATAAATATATATAATTCAAGAAAAAGCAAATAATTGCAAATAGCAGGGGTGGGGGAGTAGTACGTTAAAAATATCACAAACAAAGTTTCGTGAAAAAGAAAAGCATTTCACGAAAAACTAGCGTTGTGGATAACTTAACATGTAGTGTTCCTCGCTACAAAGCATCCATACATTAATAAAAATAGCGTAAATGGACGCAAGTACAGTGTAGAGAAACGTAGATAAAGGCCTGTTTTAGGTACAGGCCTGAAAACTCCCCTGATACTGGGGGTATCAGTTATCATCTGTAAATATATATGACGAGTCGCAAAATATACATTGTACGACATACTATCTATGTTCACTTTTCGTTCGTATACTCATGCCCCACGCCCATGTTTTTGAATTTATTTTATGGATTTAGTTTTTTAAATTTTGGTCTGCCCTAGTTTCTTACAAACTTAATTGTTTTTGGTTATTTATGTGTTTCTTGCTTTTTAAACCAGGTTTATAAATTAATCATTAATGTTCGCAAAGTGTTCAGTTTTATTCATGTTCAATTTCTACACCGTGTGCGTAGGCGAGCTCGCAATCATCCTCTTCATTTAGATTGAGTTCAGGCCAAGAGCTTAATTCTGCTGCAGGGCTTACGTGGGGCTCGATATCAACCAAAACTAGTTCGTCATCGTTAATTATAAACTGAGGCAACCTATATATATCATATATATACCAACCTTTATTTTTGGCGGCTGTATTTCTGGCACTTCTCAGAGCTGAAAGAAGATCTAAGGACTGGTTGTAGTTGCTTTGCGTGAGATTTGGTGATTTTAGGTAGTTAGTACCACTCACACGTTCTATTAAAGCTCCTAGACAAAAGTTCCTGTCGAGCGAGAAAGTATCACAAAATTCTCTGCCATTATAATCCTCATCTGCCGGTGAGATAGATTCTGTAAGTAAGTTTAGGATTTTCCATTCATGTACGGCGACTCTGCAAGGCATCACTTCGGATACTGCTTGTATTGCATCTTGTAGTTCTTGGTCGACTTTTTCTAGAAATCCATCTATACCATCCAACTGAAATTCATCAATAAGACCAAGAGGCACATCTACAACTATAGACCTTAAAACTTTATCGCCTAATGTGGGATTTGCAAATAGATTACTTGTTCCGTTTGCAGTGAAACCTGGCGGCTTACCTTCCCAGTCAATAACCTCTAGTCCTGAAATAGTTTTAGGAGGTAAAGCATTCATGAATTAACCAAAAGTTATATTTGTTGTTGTAGGCGCGGGACTAAATCTTCTCTGATGGCTCTTAGTGTCTGGCTAGTCGCCACTTCTTGATTACCGAATACCTTTACTATACTGCCAGCTATTACGCCGTATTCGGATATTATTCTGGCGTCAGGAGCCATTTCAGGTCCGTCATCGTAGGGTGAGACCCCAGCTGCTTCACGCTTAACTATTTGCAGGCCTTCAATAGGTGCGACCTCACGAATCTGACTCCAGCCTCTTTCGGTGCCATTCCATGCGTATAAAGCATTAGATAAATTAGGTGATCTATCACCTTTTAACCCAAACGCTCCGTCAACTAAGAAATGAAATGCCCTGCCATAACTCTGTTTAGAAAATCTCTGTGGTATTTGTCTGGCTAGAAACTCGAGATGTTCACGCAGTACCAAATCTTCTGGGTTAGATATCCCTTCAAGATATCCTAAATTTCCAGCTGTAGTTTTGATATCGGGCATAAGAGTTTTAGTTATCTTCTGCGAGGGTGTATGTGGCTTTTGCAGTTCGTTTGAACTGGTCTTTGCCTTGAAGGTTTAGAAGGATAGTAGTTTCTTTAACGAATCTCTTCTTAAGCACTCTTTTGACGATTTCGTCTCGGTGTAGGGGTTCGCCTGACTCTTTTAGTACTTCAGTGATAACGTCAGCAACCGTTCCTTGCTTGAATCCCCACTCTTTTAGAGCGTAAATTCCACGTCCAACAAGGATGAATCGCTTGTCTTTGATAAGTTCGTTATGAATCGCTTGGGTAGTAACATCTTTTCGTTTGAAATCTGAGCCGCTTATAGCTTCAGCGATTTCATTGAAGTGCATTTGTTTGCCGTTTTCGTAAAGGATAACGTAAATTTTGTCGCGAATATTTTTAGGATTAACCATTGGCCATTTTACAAGTCCCCAACGACCGTTAAGGGTTGCAAGGTCTTTAGATACAGAAGCAAGCGCTCTAACTTCGTTTGCATCAGGGTGCCCCATTGCTCCAGCTACTTCTTCAATACTTACAGGCTTGCCAATTTTCTTTATAGCTGCAACTACATGCCCTACTTTTTCACGAACGCCCTTCTCTGAGTAGTCGCTAATTAGTGCTGCTGCATTGTGGAAGTGATCGTTTTCGTTCACAAACGTGATAGATGGTGCTAGTCTTGCAAGAAATGCTACACGTGATTGGTCAATTTTTGAATTTTTTTCTGTTAGCTTCTCTGACAAGTCACTGATTTTAGATAGTTTTCCAGAAGATTTTAAGATTTCTACCAAAGCTTGGTCGGCTTCAGTTACGCTCGGGATGTCTTTCTTAGAAAGTGTTGTCAGCTTAGACATTACAGACTTTTCAAGCTGTCGTACCCTTTCCCTGGTAATCCCTAATAGCTCGCCGATTTGCTCTAGTGTTTCTTTTCTGTCGAATAGTCCGTAACGACGAGAAATAATCTCTCGTTCTCGCTCTCGGTCAATACTACCTAAAACTTCTTTAACGATACTCTCCACCGCTAGAGTTACTTCTGTTGTTTGTGACATATCACCTCTTCTTTTAAACTATTCTATAACAATACTTTGCAAAAGTCAACTATTGTTCTCTGATATATCTATTGTACCAGGATTTCGCTATAAATTCATAAAAAAGGTGTGTCAATATTACTACAAAACAAACCCTACCCTGTTACAAATTTATTATGGTTTTACTTCTTAGACTTACGTTTTGTAAAGCGTTTTTTCTTCTTTGGAGCGTCAGCTATCATCTGCTTCGCTTGTTCTTCAGTGATGCTGGCTGGATCAGTGTCTTTTGGTATGCGAGCATTGGTTTTGTCCTTCTTAATATATGGTCCATACGGGCCGTTCAAGATTGCAATTCCACTGTCTGGGAACTCTTTAATCGGCTTCCGTTTTTCATCAAGTTCTGCAATTGCTTTCTTGGCATCATCAAGGGAAATTGTTAGCGGGTCGTGACCTTTTATAGAGTAGAATTTACCTTTAGCCTGTACGTATGGCCCGAAACGACCGATATTTGCTTTGATTTCTTCTCCGTCATCAGTATTTCCGACTACCCTTGGGAGTTTGAACATTTCTAGAGCTTGCTCTAACGTGACATTTTCTAGCGTCACGCCTTCTGGCAGTGGTGCAAATCGTGGCTTTTCTTCATCTGTTGCTTCACCAATCTGTAGCATTGGCCCAAATCTGCCGTAGCGCGCAATCACTGGCTTACCTGATTTAGGATCCTTACCTAGGGTTGTACTTTGAGTACTTTCACTCCTTGAAATAGAGTCAGAAGCTTCAATTAAAGGATGGAACTCTTTGTTATAAAAGTCGGCAATCATGGTATTCCACTTCTCTTTGCCGTCTGCGATTTTGTCGAATTCCTCTTCGACGTTAGCTGTGAAGTCATAGTCGACAATAGGCATGAAATTCTTGGTCAGGAAGTCGGTTGTCACCTTTGCTGTCGAGGTCGGCACCAGCTTGTTCCGGTCGGCTCCGTAGCGCTCCGTAACCGTTTCTTCGGATATATTACCACTATCAAGTGTTAGCTGGATTACTTCCCTCTCTTCGCCCTCTAGGTCTGTTTTTTCGATATATCCGCGGTCTTGAATTGTACCGATAGTCGGAGCATAGGTACTCGGACGGCCAATACCCATTTCCTCGAGTTTGCGGACCAAGCTAGCTTCACTGTAGCGGGCAGGTGCACGGTTGAATACCTCTCGAGCCACCATTTGTTGTAAGTCCATGGTGTCGTCGACTTTAAGGGGAGGAATTATTTTATCCTCTTTTCCTCCACCGTAAACACTGAAGAATCCGTCAAAAATCAGTACTTCGCCCTTGCCGACCAACGTTTCCGATCGGCCTTCAACTGCTACTGTGACCTCTGTTTTCTCGATTTCAGCACTAGCCATTTGCGAGGCCACAGCCCGTTTCCAGATTAGCTCATAAAGTTTACGCTGTTGGTCGTCATTTCCAACTGATGTTTTAGAAAAGTGAGTTGGTCGGATTGCTTCGTGAGCTTCTTGAGCACTCTGATTTTTTGTCGCGTATTGACGGTATTGGTGGTATTTCTTGCCGTACTTATCCTCCACATATTTACCAATTTGGCTGGTAGCTTGACCAGATAAAACGGTGCTGTCAGTACGCATATAAGTAATATGACCATTTTCGTACAGTCTCTGTGCAAGCAGCATAGTTTGCTTAACTCCGTACCCTAATCTGTTAGAGGCCTCTTGCTGGAGTGTTGAAGTAGTAAATGGAGCCGAAGGGCTTCTTTTACCCGGTTTTTTGGCGATATCGGTAATAGTAAGCTTGGCTTTTGTGCTATCTTCCAGTAACTTTTTAGCTTTATCGATGTTTTCCAGCTTTTTTGATAATTCAGTTTCTAAGATTTCCCCTGTTTTGGCTCGTAAATCAGCAGTAACTTTAACAGTTTTGTCAGCGTTAAATGCGTCAATTTCCTCTTCACGCTCCTGAATTAGGCGTACTGCTACTGATTGCACACGACCAGCACTCAGGCCTGGGCGGATTTTCTTCCACAAAACTGGGCTTAATTCATAACCAACCAACCTGTCTAGCACTCTCCTTGCCTGCTGAGCGTCAACCAGGTTCTTATCTACAGTCCTTGGGGCTTTTATAGCCTCTTCTATCGCGTTTTTGGTTATTTCATGGAAAACTATGCGTTTTGTGGTTTTGTCGTCTAATTTAAGCGCTTGCGCAAGGTGCCAGGCAATAGCTTCTCCCTCACGGTCTTCATCAGATGCTAGCCAGACGGTTTCTGCTGCTTTTACTGCTTTGCGCAGGTCAGCGACAACCTTTTTCTTATCGGCGCCGATTTCATACGTAGGAGCGAAATCGTTATCTTTATCAATGCTCATGCCCTTTTTAGGCAAATCACGGATGTGGCCAAAGCTAGAAAGAACTTTGAAGTCTTTACCTAAGTAGCCTTCAATAGTTTTTGCTTTCGCTGGGCTCTCTACGATAACCAAGTTTTTAGCCATATATAAGTATGTTCATCCTTAACATTAGCGTTTAGTATAACTTAACACATTCAGTGCGATTGGCTAGAATAGCAGACAAAATGCTGAGTTTGCAAAAGAAATTTTATTTTAGCTGCCATAACCCCAACGAGTCTTGGGTGATTTTTCCCTGAATCTCTAGCATTGTTAGATGAGTTTGGAGTTCTGTTGTCTTGAGCTTTGTTTCTGCTTGCAAGGTATCAGGATCATTTAACCCTTTAGCTATTTTCTGCAGGATTAACGTCTCTGCTTCGTTCTCGCCAGCTAAATCTAGCTTTTGCTGACTAGGTTTTGAATTGATACCTAAGGCGCTAAGCACGTCCGATGCTTCGGTAACCACTTTCGCCCCTCTTTTGAGTAGTTGATTTGTGCCCTCGCTCATAGGACTCGTCGTGTTACCGGGTACAGCAAAGACTGGTATTCCTAGCTCCCGTGCATTACGGGCAGTATTCAAACTACCAGACTTGTCGGTTGCCTCAGGGATTACTACGGCGTCGCATAGGGTGGCAACTATACGGTTTCGTTCTAGAAATTTAACTCTTGGTGGCATATTTTTGGGCTGGACTTCCGTTAAAAGAGCGCCTCTTTGTTCTAATATTCGCTCCGCTATCATCCGATTGGTCGCTGGGTAACCAGTAGGTAAATCAGGCAGTACAGCTATAGTAGATCCACCAGCATCCAAACAGGCTTTATGGGCCAGACTATCGATGCCTAATGCCAATCCACTAACAATAATCACACCCTCCCTTGCTAGTCCCTGAGTGAGCTTTTCGGTCATCATCTTGCCGTAAGCAGTCGGTTTCCTGGTTCCAACAACAGCTACAAACTTGTGATTAACTAGGTCATTTATGTCCACTCCACTAAAAGTCAACTCACCAACTGATTTGTCTAACCTGTTCAACTTATGTTTTAACTGGGGTGAAAGCTTAAGCTTTTTCATAATATATACTTGTCAAACTCTCAAAAATATAAAATAGTATTGACTTATGACATATTTTTGCTATAATAACAACTTGTAAGCGTACATTTGAGACGCATTACGTACCTTTACCCCTAAATTCTAACACTAAAAAAGTATTAGAATTTAAGTTTTACAACTGCTAGCAAGTCGTTGTTACCCTCCACGCCTTTTAGCTCTTACCCTAGAGGTAAAAGTTGTAAAACACTTATCCCCTTTAACCCCGTTTCCCCCTCTCGTTTTATTTGAGTTTTGGGCTCGGAAATCGGACATACCTTATGGATGGGCTTTGTGCACTTTTGCGAGACTGCATAAAGATAAGCCTTCAAGGTGGGTTGAAGGGTGTAAAAGGCCTACAGCGGTGCCCACCCCCTCTGTAGGCCTTTTACATTTAAGAAGAAAAAACATTTTACTTATGCTTGCATTATAGTTCGTGCTACCTGATAGTATGCGCATGGCATTTGATTCAACTGGTGAGATTTCATGGGAAATCCCTGATGGTTATTATGAAAATATTGCGCAAAGTGATGTTAGTAGCTTCGTGCATTTAACTGGTCGCTTAGCCTTGGCACCTATTTCTATTGCAAGATTTGGCCGTCCAGTTATCGATACAACAGAGGCATTTGAAGAAGCTAGACCACAATTTGGTGATGGAAATATTATTATCGCAAGCACACACCGTAGTGACTGGGAAACGGTTTTACAGCCTGCAGTTTTTGAGAGAGTAGGTCTTCATCATGCGAGACCTATCGCTAAGTTAGAGCCGATGTTTCAGCCAAGGTGGATGAGATACGTAATGCATAAACTCGGTGCATATGCAGTAGATAAGCGTCCAGGCCATTCTGACAATCTAGGTTTACAAACCGCAGCAAGTGGGATTTTGCAGAGGGGCGGGATTCTAACCTACTACATGGAGGGCGCAAGAATGACTGAAAATCCTAATATTGTCGAGTCAGTAAAGCCTGGTGGTGTAATTTCTGCCACAGTCAATGATAGTTTGGTGGTGCCTACATCTTTTGCTGGAATATCAAAACTTACAGAGGGCAAAGGTGAAGATAAAATAAATGTGGCAAGGGATGAGCCTAGTATGTTCGGCAGGCAGAGAAAGCTTGTTGCCGCTTTCGGAGATCCATACAGATTAGAACAGCCCGGTTTTGATGTAGATATGCTTCTTGCTAACCCGCGCAAACTCGACAAGTCTCAAAGAGGTGAATACTTTGACTATTTACGAGAGCAATCAGAGGTTGTACGAGTGTCTATGCAAACAGTTCTAGACCGAGCTTATGAACTTCGTGGTTCGTATCTAGAGCAAATAGCGTAATATTGACAAAATAACGATAAACATGATATAATAGAAGTATGAATGATGAGTTTGGAAAAAGAACAGTTTTTAGTGGGGCGTTTCAAGCTCCTGCTCCAGAATTTGAAGCTCCTTGGGGTGAAGGTCAGAGACCACAACCTACCCGAAGAGCCGAGATAAGCATTCCAGGGATGCCAAAAGGCACAGTAGTGCCCTTGGACCAAGACGTATTAATGGTCCCAACTCACGAAACTATTAGTGCGGCAAGTGACTTGCCACCTGCACCTAGAGATCAATTGTAATCGAGTGTTCGGACAAAGGTCCAGCGCTGCGCTCGTCTAAAATAGTGCAAACTTCGTTCAAAATCTTATGAATATTTGGTTTTTCCTTGTCGGAAAAATCCTGCAATACAAAGTCTGCGCTGTCAATTTGTGGAGGAGATTTCGGGCCTACGCCTACCCTGACTCGTGCAAAATCGTCACCAATTAAACTTTTTAGAGATTTTATACCGTTATGGCCGGCGGACCCACCCCCTAGCCTGGTCCTGATGGTCCCAAAATTTACGTCTAGTTCGTCGTAAACAGCAGTCGTATCAGAGTTGTATAGCCGATAAAATTTTTGAATTTTTTGCGCTGCTTCACCACTGTTGTTCATAAAAGTCGTAGGTTTGGCCAAAATGACTTTAGTTGAGCCTACCATTCCCTCGCTCATCAGGCATTTTAAGTCTTTTTTTTCTGTCCAGTTAGAGAAATCGTGCGTCGATTGGTACTTATCTAGCGCCATAAACCCTAGGTTGTGACGGTTTGCCGAGTATTTCTTGCCTGGATTGCCGAGGCCGATAACTAGAATTGTCGAAGAATTGCCAATTGTATAAAACGGCTGCGCGTCATAAAAGTTAGTTTTCTTACGATCAAATAAGCCCATATGACAACCAGTATAGCTTACTTAGTTATGCCAGCTATAGCTTACGTTCTACCAAATCAAGCCACGAGTCATGAACGGCTTGTAGGCCTGCAGCATATATTAGACGTTGATCGCTCATTCTTCTGGACTCTAAGGTATAGTCTGGTGAACGTGGCGTCGTAGACTCTCTATCGATAACTGAATCGAACTCCCTGTATCCAGTGAATGGAAAAGCTACGTCTCCCCACTTTGTTCTAAATGCTACGTCAGGGCTTCTGAATTCATCAGGGTCAAGTCTATTGCTTGCAATGTGAGATCCCCCCGCATCAAATGTAGAAACCAAGCACATCCTAGGGTCAATATACCTGTTTATAACAGAGTGATACTTGTAACCTTTTCTTTTAGCTTCTTCATAGAACCCTCTACTTCTTGCGGGGATAGTGTCTAAGCGTAGCACCGCGTTAACTCCTTCAGCAATTTCTACTGCGTTGCTTTTGACTCCCACAGATGGGTAGCTGCTATTTTTTGGTCTGCCATAAGTAGCTACACCAGCTTCAAATAACAGTTCTTTGTGTCTTTTTACCGTACCCCATACTGCCGCTACTAAATCTTCGGTCGTCCATCCGTCTGCGTATCTTTGAGTGCCGATATTTACTACTTGTGCATTACGAGCATCTATCGCAAACTCTTCTGCAAATCCCAATGATTCTCTAAGTCGCCTAACCCGATCAAAATTTTCTATAGTCAACTCTGCAGGTCCAGTTTCTGGTTGAGCCATATTTCTCCCTTAAATTATAAAGGAAATATATCACTAGCCATTCTATTTAACAAAAGCAGTATTGACTATTGTTCTTTTTTACGTCTTACAGAGTCTCGGTTGCCGTTGTTTTTGAATTCTTTAGGTCGTTCTACGTCTCTGTCAATAAACCAAAGTTGAATTGGAGACCCTACATAGTCCCAGGACTCACGCATCATGCGGTCCATGTGTCGTCTGTAGCTCCAGTGTAAGAACTTAGTTTGGCTTCCGAACACCTTGAATGCTGGGATTGGATTGCCTTCTTCTTGCACCATATAACGCAATTTTGGCTGACGATTTTTTAAGCCGGCAGGAGGATGCCGGTCGGTAACTGATTTAAGCCAACGGTTTAGGTCTCTAGTCGGGATTTGTTGTGCCCTGCGTTCCATAATTTCTAGTGTCAAATCAAACAGTTTGGTAACGTTTTTGCCGGTTTCCGAACTGGTAAAAATTAGAGGTGCCCAAGGAACGAAATCGAAATCATGTGCAATGCCTGGAGCCATATTGTCACGGGTAAATTCGTCCTTGTCTTCTTTGATATCCCACTTACTGACGACCAGTACCAATCCTTTACCTGCTTCTTTAACCATGCCGGCAATTTTTTGGTCTAGCGCAACACTTAGTTCATTAGCATCGATTAACAAGAAACATACGTCTGCTTCCTCGATAGCTTTAAGAGAACGAAGCACGCTAAATTGCTCAATCCCTCTTTCAATCTTGCCACTTCGCCTAATACCTGCCGTATCCATCAGTTCGAGTTCACGGTTCTTATATTTGACGATGGTGTGGTTCACGTCTCTAGTTGTGCCTGCTCTGTCAGCAACAATTGCCTGCTGTTTCTTGGCCATAGCATTGTACAAGCTGGACTTACCTACATTTGGCCGTCCTAATAACGCAATTCGTATTCGGTCATCAGCCTCTTTTATCGATGCTGGTGGCAGTGCTTCCTCTAGCGCGTCTTCTAGTTCTTCAAAACCACGTTTTTGAGTAGCCGAAGTAGCGATTAACGGTTTTATACCTAGTTTTTCGAAGTTTTTAATCTGATCTTTTTTAGCTTTATCAGATTTATTAACAAGTAGAATCAGCTTCTTGCCACTCTTGAAAGCCATCTTGGCAACTCGGCGGTCTTCTTCAGTGATAATCGTCGTGCCATCAACGGTGACTAGGATGACATCGGCGCTGTTGGCTGCTTCTGTAATCTGGTCCTGAATTGATAATTCGAAGGCGTCGGCTGCATCCTTCAAGCCAGCAGTATCAACTAGCCAGAAATCTTTGCCTGATTCAAGCGTAGCGCGCGCGTGGATAGAATCTCGGGTCGTTCCTGGCTCATTGGCGACAATCGCCTCACGTCGGCCTAGAAGCGCGTTAAATAGGCTACTTTTGCCCACGTTTGCTCTACCGATTATGGCAACTATTGGTACCTTGGTCTTACTCATCACTTTTATTCTACAGAACCCATATACTAATCTGCTAATAGTACAGGTAGGTTATTTTTATTCAATGCGCCAGGGTCTCTATCTAGCATCTCTAAGTGATCCAAAACCGCGTATCCGATAGTCTCCCCGAGGTATACTTCTCTGTAGAAAAACTTCTCAAGTTTAAATGGCGCTGGTCTTAGGTGTTCAGTTGCTGCAACTCTGCTAGGAGCGTTAGTGTCGGGGTCTGCTTGCAAATAAATAATGCCGTTTGCCGGGTCTTCTTGTTCTAGGAGACGCCTTCTGACCGGTCGTTTAGTTAAGGTTTGGCATATGTTGAAGAAAGGGTCCATATAGAAAACTCTGGTATCGGACCCGTCTCTAGATTTAGTTACAGCGTAATTTGCAACATGACCAAAAGCTTTAGTCCTATGAAAATTAGGAGAAATTTCAAATATAAAACCCAAATCTAGGTCATAGCCAGCTTCGTCTAAAATCGGAGTGCCTTGACCTCTTAGGAGATCTAAAAGATTTGTAGCACGCTTCGTACATTCTAATTCTTGGCTTTCTCCTTCACTGTAGACTTCTTGGCATGCATTATGCATGACGTTTAGCCGCAGTTCTTTCGGTGGCATGTTATTCCTAGCCATCAAGCTATGCCCTGATGCGTAATAACTCTACCGTTGTGAATGTCCCAAAGTTGATCCTTAAGATCTTCGTCTGCAAGGGTTGTGGAATGCCCTGTCATCGTGTCTACCACTGCAGTTGCCATTTCGTTAAAAAATATAGTTGCGAAAACCAAATCTGGTCTAGATGCTGTATCGTCTTCAGGAAATTTGATATCGAAGTAATCATCAGCAGTAATTGATGTGAGTTTTATCTCAGAGTCCGGTTTTCTAAGCATATAAACCGTTTCTTCATTTGTGTCAAAATCTCCTGTAGATCGTCGTTTCTGAAGTAATTCATGAACATTACTTACGCCTCCATAATGGCCTTCAAATTCACGCTCTTTACCGACAATGAGCAACTTACTACCTGGCACTACATCATCGGATTTTGATTCTGGATCGTAGTTATCCACAACAGTATCTAGATCATCTTGTCTCGCTGAAAATGTATTAAACCAATGTGATCCTACTCCATCGTAATGTACGATCGCTACGCCACTAGATATATGTTCAAATGGAGAAACTAACGTATGGAATAAAATACTTCTGGCCATACAGTTCGCAGTTCCTTCACGCAAAGCAGTGTCTAAGTTCGAACCTTTTGGCTCGTACTTGTTTAGTTTTCCATTTACGTACATGAATGCCTTTTGCAGAATTGAAAGTGGGCTGATTAGAGCTTCTTCCGGTCTCCTGTATGAAATATCGAAAGCTTCTCCGTAGAGGTTCGGGTGACGCTGTCCATATTGGGGCGCTATATCTAGATTAAACACTTACCGGGCCTCCTGCTAGTAGTCGTACGGTATTCTTGCTTACCTGCTGCCATGTGGTTGTAAAAACTGGATGGTTAATTGCGGCACACTTTCCAGGAGTGTCTAAAACACGCTTCACTTTGTCGAAATTGGTAGCGACTAGTTCGCCCCCACTAAACACAAAATCAAACTCATCGCTATCATTTTGGTAGAGCTCGTACCGTGCAGACTCTTCGGTAAAGGCACCACCATCCTTTACGCCATATAAAACTTCCGTACGGTTGTTGTTTCTACGCGCCATATCTGCGAAAGCCATTGGTAAGGCCTCTTGTGATGCAATCAACACATCGATCATTTCAGTGTCAGATAAACCACCTTCTTTAAGCATTGCTTCAACGCCTCGTTGAGCGAGCATTCCCATTGCTTTCATTCCCGTACCAATTCCAACGTCTGGAACTTTTCGCTCACCTCTCCGAGTGTATTCAACAGTCGAGATGTCTTCTGCGTCTCTAATCTGAAGAAACTCACGCTGAACCCCTTTATGAAGTAAGTAGCCACCCAGGCCACCAATACTTGTGTGTCCTCTTAGTTTAAATAACTCATCCAAAGTCAAAGGAGCTTCGATGTCAACCTCGCCAGCTTCTTGCATTTCTGGTTTAGCAGTTTGTCCACAAAATGCTAGTACACCAGTATAGTCTAGTCGGGTCATACGGAGCGAAGAGATGTCGGGAGCTGGTGAAAAATCATCAAAATTCACAAATCCATAGGGTGGATTATTTATGACGGTTTGTTCCAGTCCTTGATGAAGTTGGTCGAGAATTTCCCCTACACCAGGAGTCATAGTTTGCATAAGGTGTTATTATACAACAAAACAGCTTAAAAAGCCACACCTGTCTAGTACAAATTCAGCTAGTCTTCTGATATATTCCTGGAATACTTCGACCTAAGTGGGGCTTCTTGCTCTAATAAATTACAACAGTGGTTCTGCGAAAACTGCCACTGCACGAGAGGTGGGTACACCATCAATATCAGTAATTGGAGCTACGCCAGCACCTAAAATTGCGAGATATAACTTGCCAAATTCATGGGATTCGTGAAGAGTATTTGTTACAGTACAAGCAACTCCTCCTAATAAAACTTCACTAAGTCCGTATCTATTACGTAAGGCTTCTCCAGCTAAGTGTTCGCCTAGATCCATAGGTCTACTGCGTACAGAGGTGATAGCAAATAGTGATTCTGATAACATATAAATGACTCAATAATTAATAACTTATGTCAATAGTATACTTCCCCTCGATAATATTATCAAGGAGAAAGTCCGCATGCTTGATGCGCTTAAGTGAAAGAATATTTTTTTGAATAGATTCCAAGCTTCTACGGATCTGGCGATTACGGCCTTCCTCCAGTGTTACTTTGTATTTTTTAGACTTTAGTTCTTCAATCTTTGCGAACTTACTTGGCCTTTCGTCGCCGATATCAACTCCTGTTGTGAGCTGTTTTATATCGCTGTCAGAGAGTTGTTCGTTCAGCTCTATTTCGTACACTTTTTCTTTATCTTTGCTAGGGTGAGTTAGCTCGTAAAGCAAATCTCCGTCAGAAGTTAGTATTACCAGACCACAGCTATCCTTATCAAGCCTCCCGGCAATATTCAGGTACTCGTATTTCTTCGGAAGCAGATCATAAACCGTTGGACTCCCCTGACCGTCCCTGGAACACACGTATCCAATAGGTTTATTAAGTAGGATGGTTAGGTTTTCTGAACTTCCTGAAATAACCTTATTGTCTAAGGTTATAACGTCATCTGTTTTTATCGTATCTCCTATGCTGGCAGTTTTAGAATTTATTGTAATTCTTGCTGAAGCAATAGCTTCGTCAGCCTGACGACGTGATAAATGCGTGTTTTGAGCAATGAACTTATTGATTCTCATATACTTCTAATAGTATATCTGAATTCTATAGTGCAATTGCGTTTGGATCTGGCTTGCTTGAATCTACAGGCATTGGTGAAGGCGCGGGGGACTCTGTAGCGGGTTGAGGGGATTGAGATACTCCATCGATACTAGTTCCGTTTGTATGGGGGATTACAGGTTTAGGGGTGGCGGCTTCGGTTTCAGTGGTCGATGTCTGTGTATTTGCAGGTTCAGTAACCGGAGCTGTGGATTCTTCTACTATTGGATGTGGAGTCTCTGGTGCTGGCTCTGGCGTCACTGGTGGCTCTTCTGCAACAGGTTCAGGAGCAGGCATAGGCGTAGGTGTTGGTGAAGGGTCAGAAGTTACTGGATCCGTTTGAACCATTACTGGCTGTGGTGTTGCGATTTGCTCATCTGTTGCCGTGGTTTCTGTCGCTGGTGCTTCTACTATTGGTGTTTCCACTGGAGTGACTGCCGGGGTATCAGCATCTGGCTCTGATCTCATGGGCTCGGGAGTGTTGGCTGGCTTTTCTATCGGTTTTGCGTCTTCTACAGGCTTAGGATTTAGTGCTTCTAGACTTCCATCTTCTCCGATCTTAACTTCATCTTCGGCTGGTGTTGCCGGTGCTGGTTCTGGTTCTTTCGGTTTTCTGGCAGCTGCTCTTAGTGTGGCTTCCGCTGATAATTCATCTGCCGTTTCATTTGCGTGGGGATTGGAGCTAATTTCTTTAGCAATTTGGGCCATTTGCTCCTTCTCTTTTTCCTTCTTAAGTAGCGCGTCTAAGTCAGGGCCGGAGCTCTTACTCAAATCATTAATTGGTTGTATCACTTTTTTTTTTGAAGATTCAGAGCTTGAAGAGCTATTCGGTGGAGTTGTGGATTCCGGTCCCTCTACGGGGTTAGCAGGTTCTGTAAATTCGTCTTCGGGTGTCTCTGGCGAAGCTTCACCAGCTGGTTTATCTTCAGCAACGGTTTGAGGTGCAGGTTCAGGCACAGGAGTTGGTGCTGAATCTGTAGTTTTTTTAGAATCAATAAAATTTTCAATCTGTGCAGCGATAGCTTTTTCTTCGTCCTTAACAGACTGGCCGAGGGCCTCTACTTCACTGTTGGTGGGACTGGGGGACGTTGCACCCTCTGACTGAGATGAATCATCACTTGTAGTAGTTGGATCAACAGCAGGTGTCGCTGGATCTTCTGTTACGGGAGCTGGTGTTGGGGTTGTAGAGTCATCGGCAGGATCAGAGCTTTGGGTAACTGCAGCAACTGGATCAACAGCAGGTGTCGCCGGATCTTCTGTTACGGGAGCTGGTGTTGGCGTTGTAGAGTCATCTTGTGTAACAGGTGCAGGAACAGGCGTTGGAGTTTCGGTAACAGGTTCGGGTACTGGCTCTGGAGTCATCGGTTCTTCTGCTACAGGTTCAGGAGTTTCTGTAGCTGGTGCTGGTGTTGGCGTTTCTGTAGGTTCTTCTTCGGCGACTAGTGCAGACTGTACGTTTGGTGGAGGAGTGTTTGCTTCTCCCTCTAAGACTTCGCGTGCAACTTTCGCTACGTCCTCCAAAGTCACCTGAGATTTTACGAGGTATCGATCGGCACCTAGTTTGCTAGCTCGTTCTTTATCCTCTGCTTGAGACAAGGCAGTCATCATTATCACCTTGGAGTTTTTTGTTTCCTCTGTTGAACGAATTATGTCTAACATGTCAAAGCCGCTGATTTTTGGCATCATAACATCAGAAATAATTAAATCAGGCTTTTCTTTCATGGCAATGGTCAGAGCTTCTTCGCCATCGCGTGCCGAAACTATTTCGTAACCCTCTGCCTGCAATCTTGCTTCGTAAATTTCTCTTAGGTTGTTGTCATCTTCTACGAGTAATATTTTTGACATTGATTTGTTAGCCCTTATTCTTCTTTAGCATAACCTTTTCGTTAATTGTATCACGTACTTGAATTCTGTCCACTTAACTTATCTGCGTATTATCTTCGTCTGCTAGTGCCTGCATTTCCTTTGCTTTCTCTGGGCTTATTCTTGGTAGGTTTATGTAGAATGTACTGCCGTGGCCGCTTTCGCTTTCAACCCAAATTTTACCTTTGTATAGCTCTATGATTTTCTTACATATAAACAGACCTAATCCAGTTCCACCGATGGTTCTAGTTGCCGAATTATCGACTCTGTAAAATTTCTGGAACAAGTGCTGGATGTCTTCCTTAGGAATTCCCGGACCAGTATCTTTAATGTAAAACTGTACGACACTAGCATCTCCAGTTACACCTATTGTAATCTTTCCAGACTCAGTGTATTTCACGGCATTATCGAACAGGTTCGTGATAACTTCCCGAAATCTATCAGGGTCTATATAAGCGTGCAAAAGTGGCGAAATATTCTTTATTGACCCCGAGCTAGTCGTTTGTTTTGCGTGATTACTGTGAAGCTCAAGGCTTAAGCCTTTTTTCTCTGCTGAAAATCGCAAGTCCTCCACTAATTTATCGACAAAATCTCCAACTTCAACAATGGTTGGGTTGCTAGTTAACCTCCCGTCTTCAGCTTTGGCGCTAGTTAGGAGATCCTGGAAGAGCTTGCCTAAATGGTGGGTGCTGGATAGAGCTTTATCTAAATAACCACGTGCTTTCTCATCAATAGTGCTTACTTTGTCGTTCATCGCAAGAGATAGATACCCCTCAATAGCGGCAACCGGTGTGCGCATTTCATGACTAGCTGTGCTAATGAAGTCAGCTCTTTGCTTTTCTTGTTTACGTTGCTCGTCTACATTTCGGAATACTCCAATTGCTCCTGAGACGTGCTCTGTAGAGTCTAGAAGAGGCGAAACGCTTACATCTACCGAGAGTGAAGTATTATCTTTTTTGACAAGTGACAGTGTGCTCTCATGTATCGTTGATTTCTGTTGAAAAACTCTAAAGAACGGGTGCATTTGCTCTGTTAAGGGCTGTCCCTTTTCGTCTACTAACTTTACAACAGAACGATAGTCGATCTCTGTAGCTTCAGCTTGGTCCCAGCCAGTTATTTTGCTAGCTGCTGGATTAAATATCTGAATAATATTTGATGTATCTATCAATATAACCGCGTCATCGATTGAGTTGACTATTACGCTAGCTCTTTGCTTTTCATCACGAATAACCGAAGATAGTTTCCCACCCCCGTTTTTGCCGTTGTTGTTTTGTTTTGAGAATAAACCCATATTTTATTGTCGGGCAAGCCCTCCTAAGGCTGGAAAACCTGGGCTACGTAGGTGTGGTTATCGCATTCTGCGATCCCGAAACTTCGCGATAGAAAACAAGTTTTCTTCGGAAGGTTTCCTTGCGAAATGCGCTTTAGGCATTTCTCACCTCCTTAGCATCCGGGAAATTCAAGATTTCTCGGTGGATCCAACCCATTCATCGTGTGTATGTTTTTGGAGTAAATCCCAAAACATACGCTAAATAAGCAAAACGCTTTTGCTTGTGTACCATTATGGCGTTTTTATATCTTTTGGGCAAGCTTTTCTAGAGAATATATTTAGAATTTTCGACCGAAGAATCTTGGCTCTTCTTCGCCGGCTCTGAATTCAATACAGCCTAGTCTGTTTAGAGAAGGTCGGCCAGCGCATGGTCGTGCATCACTCTTGGTTAAGCCACAGTACCGTTGTCCTCTCACGCATGTATCGACAAGCCTCTCAAGGGTTTCAGGTCGCCAACCGTTTACGAAGTCAGCGTGTGCAGTGTACCAAGGACCAGAGCTAAACTTGAATCCTTCACCACCAGTTGCATCCGAGTATCCTAGATTGAACATTAGCTGGAAGAATGCTTTAGGGTGCGAGTCCGGACACTTATTGCCAACTGGGTATGCCATATGTTTGGAGTTAGGTAGCCACAGGTTTTCTCCGTCCCAGCACTGTGGGAACTGTATCTGCAATCTAACACCATTTTCATTAGATCTGGTCGTGAACATACGTCCACCATGTGTTGATTGAGTATGAGGTTCTGTGTGCTTTCCTTCACTAGTGGTTGCAAACAGGTAGGTTACTTGGGGGCTTTGTGGGCCCGTTGCGTTAGCGTTACCAGCAATCATACGCAGTCCCACAGGCATCGGAACAATGTCTTGTGGGTTAACTCTACCAATTTTGTAATAGAACTTATTATTGTCGGCTTCCAGGCGTTTGCCGTCTTGGTAAGCAGTTGGAGTCCAGTAGGCGCTTCTATCACCACCAACTTCACAAGTATTATCGGCGTTGTTAATTATAGATTCTATGGTTGAGTGTGCGCTAAGTGTTGTATCTCCAAAGAATTCATGACTGTGCGATGCTCCTGCTTGGTCCGGGAACACTATCGGATCATCATTTTTGTAGTGAGAAGATTTGCAGTCGACTGTAAAGAGTTGTTGGCCACGACCCTTAAATCTACCGTGGAGAGTCGTAGTTATTACTTCGTCTTCAGGTATCACGGATGTATCGAACTGATCATCGCCAGTGTACACAAGGGCATCAGGATTTACAGAGTGAGGTGGCTCTGCAGATACAATTTCTGCTGGTCCTGGCTCTTCCTCGTCCATCCGTACCTCAGCTTCTTCGTAATTCGTAAAAGTTCTAACTTCTAGACAGTCGAGTGAATTGGTTTTTAGTTGTTCGTAATCTTCGTTCAGCTCTTTCCAGGTTCTCTGTTCAACAGAATTTCCGTCTTCAATTAGCTTTTGTTTGCAGTCGTAATTTACCCAGATGAAGTATTTGTCTTCTAGTACTACTTGCGCACCTGTGCCCTCCCCCGACTTGCTAGGATTCTCATAAACTTTTATTTTGTCATTGCCTGAATCCCCTAAATCAATGTCCATGCCGGTGTCGCGGACAGTGAAATCGTCAATCAATAAAGTGCCAGAATCATATAGTCTAAATTCAAATCGTGCGTACTTTGCTCCTGTAGGTACCGTGCTGCCCATTGCTATTCTGGTCCAGTCTGAATTGCCGGATACTTGTCCAGCAGAGGTTGCGGTAGAAATCCAGGCATCTCCCCAGGAACCGTCTCCTTTGTCTTTAAAAAAACTTATTGATAACACGCCTCTTTCTTTAACGTTCACTGCTTTTAAATAAACAGAGGCAGTAACTTTTTCGCCAGGCATAACTTCTTGTTTATCGATTCCGGTCATCCATCTAGTTAGTTCAGAAACTTTATTGACTCCATTTACAGAGTTGTTTGACTCGATTTTCAGAGACCTCTTGCCACTTCTGGACTCGTTGCTGTCATTTGTTTGGAAAAATTTAGCTTTTTTTCCGTGGTAAACATATTCGCCCTTTGGTAAATTCGACTCAAAATCATCCGTTATATCTATAGCTATAGTTTTTGATGTAAAAAGCTGTAAAGAAACCCCGATTGCTAGTAGGCTTGCAGCTATAGCGATGAAATAGAAAATCTTTTTGTAATTCTTGTTTAAGGCTAGAGATTTCATTCTTCAGTCTCCTCTGCAATCGCTATTATTTCGCGCATTGCATCCTCGCTGATATTCCCATCCTTATCTAGCTGGTCGTATTCTAGTATTTCGTTTACGTTATCAATCTCTTCGAAGGCCGGAGAAGTATTTACTGCTTCTGTAAATTGTGCTTTGAGTTCTGGGTCCGCTTCTGGCAGGCTGAAATCGGAGAAATCTCGTGGATCGCTAGGTTCAGTTCCGAAGGCGAATGTATAGCCATTCTCTTCTAATTCTGATATTTCGTCTGCCGTATCGAAGGCCGCAAGATACGTGTTTCCGTATTCTATGATTGTGTCTTTATTCAAAAAAAGTGTTGTAGTTATAGCAACTATAGCTATAAGGGTAATCCC
The DNA here is from genome assembly GCA_030428125.1 of bacterium. GTDB lineage: Bacteria > Patescibacteriota > Saccharimonadia > Saccharimonadales > SZUA-47 > JAUIBF01. The sequence goes on from JAUIBF010000003.1 coordinate 111,697, forward strand.
TGAAACTACAATCGCATGGTTTCTTAAGTGTTTTTTTTCGACCGAAGACCCAGTAACGAAGTCATGATCTTTGTGTTCTGTACCCGTAGGTTTGACGGTGTCGTCTTTTCTAAAAAGTCCCATAAAAATCCCTCTTATGACTATAATTTACACCAAGAGCAGTCAATATAAAAATTTATTCAATGGTTCAATGTAGAGCTCGCAATAACAAACTAACTCTCAGTATGCTTTGCCACAGGTTTTCTACAGGTTGGTCGATGCTATAACTTGTCTCGGGCCTTTTGTGTCCCACTGACCGCCGTTACCAACCAATACTGCATCTTTGCCAGAGCTCATGAAGTTAGTCATAACAACAGCTTTGTCACCTGCACCTCTCCAAGGTTGTGGAACCAACTTTCTTGTCCATCCTGTTGCATCGCCATTGTTTAAAAACAACATGTGAGCTGAATTAGATTCCGGGTTCTTGTTGCTAAGTGCTTGAACAACAAATATATCTTTATCGCCATCGCCATCTATATCTGGAGTAACCACTTCCCATCCAAATTCTAGAGGTTGCTCGAATGCTATATTGAAACTCCCCGAGCTGTTGAGCCACACCTGTAGGCTATTTTTTTTAGCTAGCAGTAAATCTTCCCAGCCATCGTTGTTGACATCAGAGAAACTGGCCCCATGAACCAAGCTTAGATCTCCTGGAAATGGGTAATCTACAAAAACTTGTCCTTGAATGTTTTTATAAATCCAGGCGCTGTCTGCATCGCAAATAATGATATCTGTCCAGCCATCGTTGTCAATATCTGTTGCCTCTGCACAACTTGCATTTCCTCGGGCGTTACGTAGGCCCATATCTGTATCTTGGAAGCCTCGCCACTTACCAAATTCGTCATTACCTAAGTTAACTATTATTCTGTGAAATGACGTGTTGCCCGTAGAACTTGCAGTTGCCGATACTAAAATATCTGTCCAGCCATCGTTGTTTACATCTAGCAACGCGACTTCACGTGATCTGTCCCTCGTCATGTCACCCATTAAGTGATTGAGCTGCTCGAACTTGCCGTGCTCATCCTGTAGCCAAAGCCTATCGTTTTTAAAGCAAGTTCCCTGGCACGCGCCATTTGGCCCAAAAATGTCTAGATCTCCGTCTTTGTCAAAATCAGCCACAGCACAGCCATGATTATCGTGTTTGACTAGCCCGGAATTACCGCTGTCCAAAACAAATGTGCCTGATTCCTGACCCCAGAATAGGTTTATTACATCTGCCTTATGCTCAGACCATAAGACATCTCGCTTGCCATCAGCGTTTAGATCGGCCACGCAGGGCTTACCGAATGAACTCGAACTCTCTGGTATCGAAGTTAGTCCTAGTTCTGGTGCGTAGTTTCGGTATTCAAAATCACTATCTATATCAGGGTTTCCATGGATTATGCTAGGCGTAACAGTTAATATAGTAGCTTCATTTCTCCATTTGTTATTTGCTCTTGTGCTTAGTGATATATCGTAGGTTGTTTCGTTTGTTAAGCCCCCAATTATTACCGAAAAAGTCTCGTTATTTAGTTGCGAATATTGCGTCCAACTGCCACCCGCTTCTCGATACCGGTAACGGTACTTCTGAGCATTTTCTACTGGTTCCCAGTCTAGGTATATAGCGCCATTTAATGGTGTTGCTGTAGCCGTAGGCGCTGTGCCGTTACCCTCTACAGTCACCGAGTAATCATTGCTAGGTTGATCTTGCTCATCTGGGTCACCGGGGTTTTCGTCCTCGGTAGGATCATCTGAATCTTCATTATCACCGTCTTCGCCTTCAGCGCCAGGGGTTAAGGTTGCCTCTGCCCAGTCATTTAACCACTTGTCATTTACTCTTGTACCCACTGCAACAGTGTATTCAGCTCCATTTTCTAATTCTTCAATCAGGTACATTAAAGTAGAATTCGATAGTTGGACGTTCGTGCTCCATGCTTGCGCACCTCTTCTATACCGGTAACGATACTTCTGAGCGTTTTCTACCGGTTCCCACTCCATGAGAATTGCCCCATCTAGTGATGTGGCAGTCATTGTAGGGGCAGTTTTTTCACCAGAAACAGTTATTGAGTTGGCGCTGAGACTTCCTATATGCGTAAAAGGAAGCGTTAGCACAGCTAACATCGCAAGTATAATTCTTGTTTTTTTAGTTTTTTGTTGAAAATTTAGGCGTCTCAAATACAACTTTGTCTCCTCTAAAGCAATTTTATAGTTTACTTTAGCTAATCATAGTATTTTTTTAAAACCCCGTCAATAATTTGTCGTGCGAACAAAAGATTAATATTATGCCCTGTGATTCATGCTCACTATTAAATCTATGGGTCCTGTAAGGCCATGAATGTTCATAAAATGACACAAAGTAATAAATTTGAAGTAATAACAGATATTGCGATGCTTCAAATAAATTCGTCTTTATCGTGCCTACAACGGTCTAAGTTTTTGCGCAAAAGCTCTGTGCCTTACAAAACCGAATCTTGGATAGTGTCGAATAAAGTATCTTAGCCCGCTCTCTCCTCCTGGAATATTTCTTCTGTGTAGTGTTCCGGCTGGAACCCTTAGCATTTGCCCCGGAGAATAACTAACAACTTCAGCATCGCCTCTTTCTAGGGCGTTGTCTATCGCAGCTTTTCCGTCCTCGACATCCCAGCGGTGATTTGGATTCCAATGACGATCAAAAATTTGAACACCGCTCAGCTCAATCCGACCCACTAAAAATTCGGTAGGCCACCTTGAAGCACCTGTCAAAAACTCAGTTAGCTTAAAAACTCGGGCATCGCCAGCCGTGTCTGCGTGCCAACCATCGGTTAATCCTTTCCGGTACCCGCTTACAGATACTAGATCGTTGAATTGCCCATCGCTATGTATATTTTCAAATGCCCCTGGGAAAAATAATCGATTCCATTTAATTTCAACTATATTTTTCATTAAATCAAACTCTCCACCCGCAAGTTGTCTTTGTACTTCAAAAGGGCTGGAGCCAGGACTAGCTTCTAAAATTTCGTTGATTCTGTCGTGTAGTTGCGTGGCATCAAAACCGCCTACGATTCGGGGGCTATCTGATTTGTAAATCATGAAATAAAGCTATCATGTCATATCGATAAAACATAATGCCTATGCTTGGTGACCCCAACGGGAATCGAACCCGTATTGCCAGATTGAGAATCTGATGTCCTAACCGTTAGACGATGGGGCCTCGTCGGTATGTGATGGCGCTTGCGCCTGAACTGCCGACGAAACAAGTTCCTCGGACACTTCAGGCACCCTCGCCATGCTGCTTCCTATCAATTTCGCGAATTATTGCTTCGCAGAAATTCACGAAATTGGTTTATCCTTGGCCTTATTTTACTAAATTTTCAAACCAAGTGAAACCGTTTGAAAATTTAAAAGGAAGGGCTAGTTGGGTTAGTTGCTGCTTGCGGGCAAACTTGTTTTTTCGCAAGTTCTGCTAACCCAACGTTACGCCTTGACGCTACAGGGGTGAAGTCCAGCATAAGCATATTGACAAATAGTACATAAGCGTGTTATAATAAGATGATGAGAAATTTATCAGTTGAAAAGATGCTAAGTCATGAAATAGCAGTGTTGGGTACGCCTGCCATCATAGGTGCGGGTAACACTCAAGCCGGGCTACAAGAAGGTTCAGTCCATAATGCTGAACAGTTCGCTAGGGTTCTAGACGCAGGACTAGTCTCGGGTGGAGAGGTGATATTTACTGGTATGGGTCCAAGTACCACCATTGAATATCCGGTTAGTGAAGCTCAAGGTATGCTAGACATCGTTAATGCTAATTCTAGACATGGAGTTACCCGGCCGATTATCGAAGATGGTTCATATGACACAATGGGAAACGTTGCAAACGTAGCAAGAATTGTTGAGGCTCGCGAGATTCCTTCTCTGGTAGTCTTTGGTGCAATATATCACGTAGATAGATTTCAAGAACTGGCAGCTAAAAGAATGCCTGACACAAAAGTAACAACTGTCCGAACGCTAGAGAGAACTTCTATTAAGGCTAGGGCGAGAGAAGAAGTTCTGAGTACTTTAGGGTATTTAACGCATATTGGCGTTGAGCCAGGCGACCACGAAAAACTAGACGCTCGTGAAGATGCATACAGGAGAGCTATGCGTTTTCCCAAAGAATTAATGTTTAGATTTGGTGTAACTGAAAGATATTCTGACAATCTAGACAACGAAGCCGCCTAAGCGACCTGCTGAATGTAGCTAACTAATTCCTTAGGAGTAATTTCGGCTTTAATTAAATATCCGTCAGCCATTTTTTCAACTTCTTTACGGACATCTTCTTTCTGATCTAGATTAGTTGTGATTATCACCTTGCTTCGCAACGGTGGTTGAACATGTTCGCCACGCAATTTATAGAGCATGTCTACGCCGTTCATTGTTGGCAGCATAATATCAAGAAGAATTATGTCGAATTCACCAGAGCTGGCTTGGTGCAGACCTAGTTCTCCATCGTTGACTATAGATACGTCATAGCCTGCGTTTGTTAGTGCACGAGCATATAAATCACTGATAAATCGCTCATCTTCAATACAGAGAATTTTTCTAGGGGATGATCTTTGTATGGGTTGGCTTGGGTCTGGCTGAGTTTTTGGCTGTTCTTGAGATGATTGTTGGTTTAAATCTTGATCCATATCTAATTCCTATATAGCGAATGGTTTTTTATCCACCCGTGCGCTCCTCTGATAATACCATCTTCCCCTTCTGCTTGCTCTGCAGAAATTTGATCAAACGGAATTAAAGTAAAGTTAAACTCCGAGCCTTCACCCTCTTTTGATCTTACCCAGATATTACCACCATGGGCATTAACAATAGCTTTGCTGAGGTATAGGCCTAGCCCTGTGCCTCCTACTTGGATTCGACTTTTGTGGCTTCTGTGGAATTTCTGGAACAAGTCGCCCATAACTGAAGTCGGTATGCCAATCCCATAGTCCCGTACAGAAATTTCTACTAGTCCATCGTTATTCATGTAGGCGTGAACGTCAACTTTATCTGCTTTGTCGCTATACTTTATAGCATTGTCTACCAGGTTGTTGATTACTTCATGAACCGAAATCCTATCTGCAGCAACGGGGGGTAAGTTTTCGTCAATTTTAAGGTCTATGTGCTTACCATGTACTCGTGCTCGTAACTCTAGGTCGCTGATGGCAGTTTGCATAATGTCTGAAATATTTTCCGATCTTAGTTTAAGTTCTAGCTGATTTTCCTCGACACGAGCAACATTCAGGATGTTGCTGACAAAGGCCGTAAGTTGTTCGGCGCTAGCCTGCATTTTATGCATGAAATCTTTCAATTCTGGAGACAGGCTGCTTCCTAGCTCATCACTAAATACCTCTATGTATCCACGCATGATTGTTAATGGCGTGCGAAGTTCATGCACTGCGAGTGCTACAAAGCTGATTTCGTTGTCGTCAGCACCATACTGTTCTGTGCGATCGAATATTGCCATCATAGTCTCTGTGCCAGTAGAATTACCACTTGAAAAGTTGGCGACCATATCGAACTGTTTCCATTCATCTTGACTGACGGCATGTCGGACTCGATTCCATGCCCTTGTCGAGGTTACGGAAGATTTCTTAACTTTATTAAGCCACTCTTCTAACCCCTCTTCCGATCGAAAGCTCAAGTGTACGCTGTCATATAATGACTTACCGATGATTTCGCTCAGAGGTTTATTTATATAATCAGCGACTGCCTTGTTTGCTACAGTAACATTTTGGTTCGTATCCATGCCGATTATCGGCATTGGAATAGCATCAATAACAATTTGAGTAGCAGGTTGTTCTGTGACTTGCTGAGGTTGATTTACTGATGTTGTGGCAGGAGCGGCAATTGTAGTCGGTGAGCTGCTTCCGAGGTTATAAATTTCCCTACTTAAACTTTCTACTAAATCTCTCGCTAGTTTAAGTTTAGCTGTGTCGGGTGCTGCTCCACCTCTCTCGCTGTGAGCAGTAAACATGATAATTTCTTGCAGTTTTTCTAATGGTTCGCTAGCTTTTATCGTCAATACATTGGCGCTTATTATTGCTACGGCGATTCCGGCTGACAGGCTAATGATTAGGGTGAACAATATCTCAAAGCTGAATATTTCTGAGCATAAAAACCAAAAAACGGCCAAAACTATTACAGGGGTAATCACCGCCAAAAAGCTTCTGAGTGCCAGCTGTCGTCGGTATTTACTGATAAAATCCACCTGGTAACCCCTTTATTTACGGTGTGTATTTAATCCTGCCTGAAGGTATTGCTGTAACCCATTTTTGCCCAGCGTTTAGCTCAATAGGGTCGCCGTTAGCGTCTTCTAACTCTAAAGCCGCAGTGTCCGACGCTTTTTTCCAGGTGGCTTTAGTAACCTTTCCATCCTGGAAGATAAATGCTTCGCCTGATCCTACGTTCTCATAAATGCTGTGTATACGATTGGAATGAATACCGTAGCTCATGACTAGTCCAATAACTACTTTAGGTTTGATTTGCTTACCAGACTCTTGGTCTTTGTGTGGTAGTCCGGCCATGAAACGACTGTATTCGTTTTTATCCTCATCGTAGGTGTAGTAGGTATTGTAGTTTGCGCTTGAAATATTAAATTCTATACGGCTTGCTGTAGCTGGAGATTCAGCAGTCGGTTTATCGTCCTCTTTTCGTTCAAATCCTGTAAATTTACTCGAGGTATATCCTAACTCTTTGCTCAGTGAGTCTATCCTATCCATACTGGTGTATACGTTATGTGGAGCATATCTGTTAGAAACGCGACTCGCTATCTGATTTCCGTATTTGCCATGATCTAAATCCTTCATATCTAGCGATCGTATAAGTGCTAAAGCAGCGCCACTACCTCCACTATGTAGGTAGCGTGCGTCGTAGCCGGCAGCCCAACGCACATAGTATGGACGCGCACTTCGGATTGGACCGATATTGTCCGGCTTAGCTTCTTGATATAGCGCTAAGAACCTCGTTATACCACCTTCTGCAATTGCCTCATAAACTATGCCGGCTTCTTGTAGGCCCGACTGTGGTCTAGCATCAATACTGTTTTCTATCATTGCGCCAGTAACTGGACGAGCTGCTAGCTCCTCGGTAGTTTCTATTCCCGTGAGAGCAGAGTAAACAGGTTCTGGTGGTGGAACGTATGTCGATACCACATCCGGCTCGTAAAGTTCTTCGCTCGGCTCAATTAGGGTAAATGCCATCGCGCCTCCGATTAACAGAACGGCACCAGCAATCCCACCAACCATCATTAATCGTTTCTTTGGAGGGCGTTTTTTTAGGAACTCTTTGATCCCGGCAAAACGGTCTTTCTTAGTGACATCAACAGGATTAGGATTACTGGGTATCGGTTTTTGTTCCATAAAGCTTACGTCTATTTTATAACTTTGAGGCGAGCAATTCAACCGAAGTGTTAAACTATTATCAATGAGTGAAGAAACGAAACAAAGAATAATCGAACTACTTTCTGGTGGAGCTGAAGTTTCAACGCGGAGTGCCGTAGAATATCGTTATCCAGCACGAGAACTTCCAGAAGGTGCCGAGGTGACACGATTTTGTCCGTCCCCAACTGGCTTCGTACATATTGGTGCGATTTTCACAGCTATGATTTGTAAGAGGCTCGCAGGTCAAACTAACGGCGTCTATATCTTAAGAATTGAAGATACAGATAAAAAACGTGAAGTCGAGGGTGCACGTGAACTGATAGCAGAACAGCTAGCTGCATTTAACCTGCAGGCCGATGAAGGTTTGCAGGCTGACGGTACTATTTCTGGCGAATATGGCCCTTATGTGCAAAGTGATCGCAGAGATATTTACCTTACCTATGCGATCGATTTATTAGAACGAGGCCGAGCATATCCTTGTTTTGCTAGCATGGAAGAACTGCAAGAAGCAGTCAAGGACCAGCAAGCTAAAAAACTACGTCCAGGGTATTACGGTGAATGGGCCCTATGGCGTGATCGAACAGACGAAGAAGTTTTACAGGCATTAGATGCCGGCAAGAAATTCGTATTACGGTTCCGCTCAGAAGGCTCTCATCAAAAACGTATGCAATTCGATGATGCAATAAAAGGTCAAATGGAAGTCCCGGAAAATGATTTGGATGTTCCACTAATTAAATCTGATGAATCTAGGTTGCCGACCTATCATTTAGCGCACGTAGTCGATGACTTTTTAATGGGTGCAACAATAATTACACGTGGCGAGGAGTGGCTGCCGTCTACCCCTCTACACATTGAATTAGCCCAGGCACTCGGAATTAAAACATTCAAGTATGCACATACGCCAGTTATTTCTATTGTTGGCGCAGAAGGTGGTAAACGAAAACTGTCAAAGCGTAAAGACCCTGAAGCGGATGTTGCATATTGGCACAAGGCAGCTTATCCACTAAAAGCAGTAAAAGCATATTTGTTAGGGCTTGCTAACTCAAACTTCGAGGATTGGTATAAAGAAAATCCTGATGCTGATTTGGATGAATTCGAATTTAGTTTAGACAAACTTAAAACTTCGCGCTCCCCACTACTTGATATGAAAAAGGTTGAAGATTACGCTAAAGACGAAATCGCACGTATGTCCCAAGAGCATTTCAATAAAGAGATTCTTGCGTGGTGCGAACTGCATGATAAAACTTTATTCGATGAAATGATGGCTGATCCAGAATACACAAAGGCTGTATTGGCAATCGAGAGAGGTGGCGATAAACCGCGGAAAGATGTCGCAAAATGGTCAGATGCGCCCGAACAATTTAGGTATTACTATGACTTTATTTTTGACTCCAGTGTAATGCCAAAGGCTCAGTGTGATTTCGTTGAAGAAGTAGACTTAAATGAGCAAAGTGACGTATGCGAAGCGTTTATGAAAAACTATGATCACAGTGCCGATAAAGATACTTGGTTTGAGAATATGAAAAAGTCCGCAGAATCAGCGGGCTATGCCCTAGACCGGAAAGAGCTTAAAGAAAATCCTGATAAATTCAAAGGTGGGTTGGCAGATTTCGCAAAAATTATTAGAGTAAAACTAACGGGTAAAACCAGAACTCCTGACCTCTACACCATAATGCAAATTTTGGGTGAGGTGCGAGTCAAGAACAGACTAAGCTAGAAGAGCTATTTCGGCAACTTCTCGGAATGTTGGACGTAAGATCTTAGCTTCTGAAGTTGGTTCAACCGGCACGACAGGAACAAAAAACTTAGGTTCGCCTGCTGGTCTAATGTTTACTGCTTCTGTAATATGATTCAAGGATCGATAGTATTGTCTTCCGGTGGCAGGATCATTCCAGTCTAAGCCATGTCCAACTACAAATTTGCTTGCAATCCTAAACCCGTAATGAACCTCATCAGCTCTCAGTTCATCGTAGGCTTTTTCTTCCTCAGGTTTATCAAGTAGCGAAACAAACCTAATACTTTTTGGGCTCTGGTCGACTAGTCTATTTAATACAAAATCGGCAGTTGAACCAGAATCATCCACGTCCTCCACGACCAATACATCAAGACCCTTTATGTGGATGTCTGTGTCCTTTACTAGCTTGGGTTCAGTCCTCTCGGTTCCATTCATGCTTCTGACACGTATCGTATCTTCAAGTACAAACGGGTTATTCATGGCACCAGTCAAGTTTTTAGCGAAACGCGAAGCTCCTTCTAGCACCGTAATTACAGCTACTTCATCACAACCGTACAAGCTATCATAATATTCAGCTAACTTTCTCGTTCTCTCTGCAATTTCGGCACTAGGAATAAACTCCTCGCCACCTGACAATCTCAAGTCAGACATTTTAACCCCTGTTTTTATTAATTCCCTCTATCTAATTTGGAGTATAACCATTTATTTTTGAATGTCCAAATTCTAATTTGAAGAGACAGGTTGAGAATTCTCAGGAACCTCAATTTGGACGTCTTGGTACTCGTAGTCAATATTGAATGTTCCATCACTGCCTTCCCATTCTGCTCGGTTGACTCGCCCTTCTGCGTTTATAAATAGCTCTCCAATATTATTGTCTTCTTCAATTTCCCACGTATCACATGTGCCTGATGCACAAGAATCACGACCCAAGTATTTTGCAGTTTCTTTAAACTCTACATAATCTTGCTCGTTATACTCGAATTGCTCTTCGTCGATTGGGCTACCATCGCCACCCGGACTCTCGATGCAAGTGTCTTTATTGCAAACTATATTCTTGTTGTCGATCTGATATATCTCAAAAGTGTCCGAGCCTAGGGTACCTTGATAATGCGTATTTCCATTTGAGTCGTGTTCGATTGTTGCTGTATAGAATTTGCCATCTTTTGTCCTGCCACTAACAAACGCAACATACGAAGAAGACTCCGTGCTCAACGGATTAAATACTGAAACTGCATCTTCGTTACTTACGGTTATTGGTCCACTTTGCGTGCTGTTATTTTTTGGCTCGGTAATTTTGAATATTGTATACACACCAGACACGATTAGGGCTAAGCATACAAGAACCACAACTACTAATCTCATCACATCCCTTTATGACTAGACTTAATTATATAATTCTTCGCACCTCAGGTCATATGTGAAAAAAATCACATCGCAATAGTCAAACATTATTAATTGTTTTATTCTAATTGCATAGGAAGGGATAAAGGGATGGACGAAGAAAATGTACAAAAACCAAAAATTGTAATAGTAGAAGACAATTTTGCGCTTGCAGACATATACAAAACGAGACTAGATATTATTGGCTACAATTGTATGGTCGCCCACGACGGGATGGCTGCGCTGGAGTTGATTGAGCGTGAAAAACCTGACCTGGTGTTGCTGGATCTTATGGTCCCAAGAATTGCTGGAGATGAAATTCTAAGGCGAATGCGCGCTAGTGACTGGGGTAAAGACATTAGAGTGTTTATTATTTCAAACTTGAATGAAAAAGATGCCCCAGAAGGTCTAAGAGAGCTTGGTATTGAGGGTTATGCTGTCAAGGTTGGGCTAACGGACGATGATATTGATAGACTAGTTGATAACATTCTAAAACCTACCGATCAAGAAGAAGACGTGTCGCTAGAAGGATAGTCAAAAAGCGCTACTTCTGCTGCATTTTGGTTGTTGAAATGTTGCAGCTGCAGACAGGCAAGTCCGACACCTGAACTTGCCAAAAGGAACTCATCAGCCCTAACCTCTCTGCCGACCCTGGACTCAAAACCTCCAACAGCTAGCCCCTGAACGAAATCCGTTAAATACGGTTGATGATTTTCTGCAACTCCACCTAGCGCGCGCATAAATGGACCAATGTGCTCCATCTGTTTGTCATTTAAGAACATTTCATCCTCAGGAACTGGCCATGTGGTAAATGTAGAAACCTCAAGTTTAGCTAGCATTGTCGCGCAAACACCATAAGCGTACACGAAAGTTAATCCATGGTAGCCTAAACTTTCTTCAAAATGAGGGGATATATATCTTTCCAACATCTCTCTTTGTCCCGTAGACATGCCGCTCCTCATCATTCTTTTTGCTAAATCGGATAATCTAGCATTCGTAAAATCAATGTAAAAATCATAGATAGTATCGTCTCGTCTTTCACCTATTTGTATTTCTCCATGGTAGCCGGTAGCGTTTTTACCTAAAACTGCCATTAATTGTTTTGGATGTACTTGATGAGGTGGGATATCAGGCATGCCGTCGTTAATGATTTGCCTTGCAGCCTTTGCTGTCTTTCTCGACCCACGAAGGCGTGGCCAGCGAAGTAGTTCAAATTCAGCGGACATGTCTTTATTCTACCGGAATAAAAATTCCGTTTTCTACATCCTTTTGTACATTACCCCCATTATGCACCACCCCGTTCATCGCAACATAGACTCCGGCAGGAGATAGTCTGGCAGCTGTAAGCGCACTCCCCAGATTAAATCGAGCGTCGGACTCTCCTGCTAGTTGTGCAGGTTTCATTGCCCCTGTTAGAACTATAGTTCTCATCGAAGATAATCTTTGCGCATGGTTTAAGAAGTACCTGGCAGTTTCTGGCATCGTGCTTGTTCCGTGGGTTATGACTAGCCTTTTTGCTCCAGAGCTTCTTACGGCACCAACCAAGTTGGCTCGATGTTCATCATCCATGAAGCGACTATCTATTCTCATGAAATGATCAATGCTTACCCCTTCGCACGCACCAGCATCTTCTAACAACCTTTCAATTACTGAAGGTCCACTGAAATCAAATGCTTCGGTATTCGGGTTGTAAGTTTTATCGATCGTACCACCCGTAGTGATGATATGCACTGGTTCTACCTCTGTCATAAAATTAATTAAAACATAAAGTAGATATAAATCAAAGGATAGTTGGTTTATTTAGAATTACGCATTTGGAACGACAGACCAAATGCTAGCAGTACAACCCAGACGAAAATCCAAAGATAATCCGTCTCATGAATAATTGATGTGTTTCCGTGCTGAAGGCTGTCGACTAGCTCTTTGTTGGTGAAGAGTAAAAGTCCTGTCACGATCGCTGATGCACCTTGAGCCGAAGTTACGAGCGCAAACAATGCCTCGACCAACTGAAAAGTTCTGATGATTAAGAAAATGAGCACACCTGCGAAAACAGAAAGACCAATTGCCACAAATACATTCGCGTCTAGCCTATTTAGAATCCCATAGGTTATGGTGCCAGCTGTGTAGGATATGCTCAAGGTAATAAATAGCTTGTAGAATCTAATTGCTAGAACTGCAACCAACACGGCAAGACCAATCGTTAAGGTAGTTTCTAGCCAGCCTGTTAGATTCGAGTGATAAAACAAGGCGTGCCCGATATTGAATCCAATTATTACTCCTAGTAATCCGACAGCTAATTTAATAAATTTCGCTCCAAAGAATAGTAGGATTGCTCCTACGAATAGGTAGAAAATTCCATAAACAATTGCCGATTCCATGCTAAGCCTCCCTTGACTAACCCCCACTATACTCGCTAATTTTTCGCTCAACAAGCACAGCCGGTATCATATTGTTCATGGTTAATAAATACTTCATTGCTAATATCAACTAAATGAGTAAACAAGAGCTGCTTCCAGACATGTATCCTATTCATGCAGAGCCTATCGTGATTGATTACTCTGATAGAATTGACCAAACACAAGTATTTATAGAGGTAGATGACTTTGCATACGAATCACTTCATGTTGCGCGTAGCAGAGAGTTTGGCCTCTGGTCGCAAGAAGTTGTCGTCGAAACTATTATAGAATGTTTCGAATTGCCAATTTTACCACCGGAAACATGGCGTAGATTGCCCAACGGACAAAAATGGGGGCCAATTGAGCACGATGATTACTTTATTCAGCCACAAGGCATAGTAGATTCTAGCGCAGAGATCGGAGAGAGAATATTAAGAATCGGTAACGATAACTTATCTATAGTTACGAATTATATTATTGACTTAGCAGGTAGAAAGATATCGTCTATTACTGATGAGATAGAATACGAAGAATTGCCTGCAGCTTTTCGTAGCGAAGTTTTTCTAAAAGAACTGATCAATGGAGGTCACGTGTTAGGATTCGAAGATTTCCAAAGTGCAGCCTATTCAATAGGGACATCGCCGGCCAAGGGTGCAGATGTGTTCGATACTGTCATCAAGATGTTAGGAGATGACGAGGCTAAAGAGTGGGTCGGTCTGCTAGAAATTCATGGCAACCCGTATGCACGCAGAGATATTAGAGGACAGCTATATGTTGCAACACAAGCTTTGGCTAACCTTCTCGCTGAACTTGATGAAAATCCAGAGCTGCACCCAGAGTTGAATTTAAAATCCAGAGCTGTTCTACGCGCTATCCTAGAAGACTAGTGCACGCCCACTGTACAAGGAACGTCCTTGTACAGTGATATATGTCACGCTGAATTTAGATGTCTTCAATGTGGGCGAGGCCTGTGTAGTCATCAATTGTGAGGGGTGCGCCTCTGTATGCAACGGTGCTAGGGTTCATTATTCCACGCAAACGTAACATTGAAGCAGCCACTATTAAATCTGCCCGAGTTACAAGTGATTGCTCAAATTCTGAAGCGTCTGTATCTAGCACTGGCTCTCCAGATTCGACAATTCTCTCAATGTCATCTGCAGTTAACTTGTCGTTGCCTATAACTGCACCTGGTGCGTAACCGAAAAACCTCTCAATTTGCGTAAAAGTTTCATTGACTAAATTCAATCCATATTCTAAGTCTGCTTCTGCTCTCTCGGGTCTACCATAGTATCTTCGTACATTTAATTGGCGTTCTGATTCTAGATATCCTTCAACTTTTTCATCAATATCAGGATCGAAAATTTGGAAATTCCCTGGCTTGTATTGAAGGTTTGTCTCGTCTCCAGATATTGTAGAACCGTCTGATTTAACAGGTTGCCAAATATTTGCCATTGCAACAGCGTGACTCCAAGTAACACTGTAAACATCAACCTCGCCAAGATAAATAGCCTTGAATCTGACCGTCTGGATTGATCTGTCGGCAAGAGTTACGCTGCTATCTACCAGTATTTCATTATGATATCCGTCAGCACCTGCGGATTGAACGCAAATTCTATCTAGTTTACGACTAAAGTCAAGCACTTCTCCGTCGCTCGCTGGCCAATACAGTTCTGGATTTCTGGGACTGCTCATTTACTTAATAAGTTAACATAAATTTTAATTCACATATAAATCACTGGAGTGAAAAGTTCTGTCGAAAAAGCTTAAGCAGTTAAAATTTAGGACAGTTGCCTGTATTATCTGGTTAATATGCCCAGAAGACACAACAGAAGATCACAGCCAAGACCCCGTCATACTCAAATCCCCGGGTATATTCAAGATGGTTCGCACGGCAGAAGCACGCTACATGAAACCTGGAGATTAGACCCGAACGGAAAATCATCAACCAGACATAGATACTTACAGACCGGTTTAGGAAGGAGTTTAAGCACAGACACTGTTGGAGGTTTGCTCGAGCTTCTGGGTTTGCCTGAAGCAGAAAAGATTGGCCAATCAGGCATTGCGTACGTTGCCGGCAATGAAATGGCAAAATTGGTTCAATACGGCTTTATGTTGGGTGGGGCTAGTAGGCTAGAGCCACATGATGCCGTAAACGCTTTGTATGAGGGTGTTTTGGTTTCCGGTGGGGTCATTACTGAACGTGATGAATTTGTTGTTGCTTGTAAAGGTTTTGGGGTCAAGCAGTTTGGTAGTTCGGTGCTAAAAATCGTTGCTCATCTGTCTGATGTCTCCAACGAGGAGGGAGAACCGATAATATTGGATGAGCGCATCAGAGCGATGGAACTGTTAGGAGTTGATCAAGTGCCAAGTAGAAAACCTTTTGACTTAATAACTCATAATGCCGACTTAGCTCTAACCGATGAGGTTAGTTTTGATGATGCAAAAAGTATGGTAAATGATGCGAACGCAACAGCAAGTCACTTAGACGTGACATTGTTGCCTGTTAGTGCAGTAACGACAGTCTTGCCGGGTAGATAACATGGCATCCTTCGAATACACACAATTTGGCTATGTATTTCCCGGTTTCAGACCGACAATTAATCCTTTTATTGAATATTCTGGTCAAGAGGCTAGTTTTTCACCTCTCGGAATTGAAGGAAAAGGCACCCCTGCTCCGATGCCAGATGCAAAACTCAAGGCTGCTGTTTGGCTAGGTAGGTCAGTAAGTGGGCGTGGCGAGTCACCAGTATTAGCGATGGTTTTGGGTGCAGATACTCCCGTTGACTTCGAAAAACTACTATTTGAGTCAATTTGGTGGTACGGGGCAGCTAAAGTCGGATGGGACCAGGGTGAGTTCGGTATGTTTGGTTCAGAGCTTGCATTAGCAGATTTTGCTATCGAACGAGCAATGCACGGCACAGAAGTTTTCGGCAGTGTAGTTGTAAACTTAAAAGAGTTTTTGCCTGATCTGACTACCTGAAAATACCCAGGCCTTAGCAATTGCCCCTAGTTGCCGGGTACTACTTGCGCAGGGTCAACCTGCACTAATTCAACGTCAAAAATTAACATAGAGTTTGGTGGGATTGGATCCTTGCCTTGTTCCCCGTAGCCAAACTGACTAGGAATTATAAGTCTGCGTTTTCCACCCTCTTTCATGCCAAAAATTCCCTGCTCCCAGCCTGAGATTACTTGGCCAGCACCTAGGGTGAAGTCAAACGCTACGAGCTGACCTTTTTCGTTAATCTGTGACTGGTCAAAAATTTGTCCACTTGTAAGATAGCCAGTGTAGACGACATGTGCTTTTGTTCCACGCGTTGCTTCATCTCCCGAACCAACTTTAATGTCAATAAACTGAGTACTTTCAGCATCAGAATATTGCTCGTAAACCGAAAATTCTACAGGCTCTGGGATTTTAGGTTGTGATGTAGAGTCGTCGTTGGAGCTTTGGATACCTAAATTGCTTTGCTGATTTTTAGGTAACGCGGATTCAAGTGATAAATCTACTTCTGATTTGGAGCTTTCAAGCTGCTTATCTTGTTGTTCGAACAGCAGAATGTAGCCCACAGTTCCACCACCCGTGAGCAGAAGCGCTAAGATTACAGTAATTACTGCTGTTTTTTTACCCATGTTCATATTAATTTTAGCAGTTCTGATAAATATTTATCCAAGAATATTGTGAAATATTAGGTATTGGATGTAAACTTCTTATGTATAGGGATGCAAATAGATTATGAATGACGAAGAAAAAGCAAAAGAATCTGCCGAAAACCTCAATAAGGAGCCTGAAAACAACATGCCGGAAGGTCTAGAGGTGTTTGAGCCAGGTGAAGCCACGGTAAGAAACATTAATCAGCAGGATGACCAGCAACAATTTGTAGCAAAAGATATTGGATTTTCGCAAAACACCGAGGAAAAAAAGAACGAACGCTATACAGGCCCTGTGACTCAAGCAAGCTATGACACTAGCGAGATGTCACAGAGTTTTAATTCCTCTAACACTGTGATCCATAAATCACATGCTACACGCAATAAAAAACTCACCTTCATTATTCTTTTGCTAGTTATCGCCACTGTCGTTGGAATAGGGTATTTCCTGAGCACTACGGACACGGTGCCAAAGGCAAGTGAAAGCAATGTCGGCTCTAATGCTGATATAGTCGAAGAACAGCCAGAAGAACTAGATAATTCCCTGCAAGCACGAAAAGCCAGAGATTCAGAGCGCAAGACCGACATAAACACACTACATCAACAAGTAGAAGCATATTTTGCCGACAATGGTTTTTATCCATCGGATCTCAGCGAAGAGGTGCTAGTGTCTGTTGACCTAGATAGTCTCTTGGATCCAACCGAATTATATATTGATGTCTTGCCTCCACTAACACAGACGACCAAACCTGACTCATTATTTGCTGGTGGTGAGCTTGGCAGTCTAGAATCTCCACAATACTCATATCAAGCATACAATTGCACATCAACTGTCGAAGGCTCTCACTGCTTAGGTTATACACTTTCAGCCTGGCTGGAAACAGATCCAGAACCATACGAAAAGCAAAATATTAACTAAAACAACCCGAACTAAATACTGGAAGCAATTCGTATAAGTTGATCGGTGGTCATGTCTGATTCACCTTCTATTTGGTACCAAATTCCATCGTCAATCCAAGTAGCATTTGAACTATCGTAAATATATAGAGTTCGGCCTCTGTCTAGATAGGTTTGGTATTGTTTATTCTCTGGCTCAATAAAGTTTGCTAGCAACGCATCACTGTTCCAGTTGCTGTTGCGCTGAACTAGCGAATATTCTCTGTCATCAGAATTGGCTTGATAATTTACTGCTACCTCGCCAGGGTGGTAATTAATTGGTCCCTTAAAGCTAAAGCCCGAAGGTGTATATCCAGGCATACGAGCATCGAATCCCGCACGCGAAGCAGCAACGCGCATTGATAGATTCGGTATATTTTGAAATGCATAAAATCCTGCAAGCAAAACAAAAGCCAAGACACTTGCACTAACAGCAAAAGTCTTGGAGCTAATCCCTAGTTTTTTAGAGATTCTTTTTTTTCGGGTTTTCTTGTGCTTAACCGGCGAATCTTCGTTGTGGGAGTTGGCATTTGCGAGCGCTGCCTCAATCATTTTTTTCGATGCTTGCTTGTGATGATTGCTAGAATTTTGAGTGGTTTGACTTTGTGAGGTAAGACCAGCCTCGTGAGTAGTTTCAGGATTCGGCTCGGCTTTTACAGCTAGTGGCATCTTCTTCTTGATTACTGAGCTTCTCGCCTGTTCCGTACCATATTTCTTTATGTGAGGGCTTTTTTGGACCTCGTTTGCCATAAATTGTCTTCTAGGAGAAACCCCAAGTTTTTTCTTCTGGATGCCAGGCTTTTCTTGTTTTCTAGGTGATGATACTAAGTTTGGTTTTTTGACGGCTTTTCTTGCCAGCGTTCGTGATTTTTGTGGATTTTTTACAGCATTTGTCGCTGCTTTTCTGCTGACATTGGCTTTCTTGGATGGACGCACAAATCCATCGACCACACCTCCTGAGGTGCCAGGGTGGCTTTCAGGTTTTATTGTTTGTACGGTTTGTTTGACGTTGCTGCTGTCGGCTATGAGTTTTCCGGTTACAGCATCGTATTTATTTCCGTTAATGACAATATAATTTTGGTTGCCCACGTTTTTCCTGTTTCTTATTGTTACCCTTTTGTATCCCTTACCTTATATAATAGCGTGAAGATAAGCTCCATAGCAAGTATATTTGTACAACTATATTATTCACTATCGTAACCAAGCAAAGCCATTAAGCGAACATACGTGAAAATTACTCACCTATATGAGATAATGTAGATAGTAAATATCTATGGATTATTTAGACCCAAAGAAAAAGAAAGCCCATAAAATCCGCTTACTTCTAGGATACGCTCTGTTTGGTGTTGCGATTGGTTTAGCAACAATACTGCTGGTGTTTGTTGCTAACGGATATTACGTAGACAGAAATACTGGTGAAGTAATTCAGAACGGGTTGGTTTTTGTTGATTCAAATCCTGGGGGTGCAGAGGTCTATATTAACGGGCAAAAGCAACGTGGCGGGACAGACCTTAGACTAGTTATACCTGGTGATGAAAACTATGAAATTGTTGTTAGAAAAGACGGGTATAGAGACTGGTCTAGGAATTTATTCTTAGAAGGTGGTTCTTTGCGTGAATTGACCTATGCAAGGTTGATTCCTGAGGAGTTACAGACTACAAATGCAATAAATTTGCGCGCTAACCCAGTTTCTGCATCACAAAGCATTGATAAGAGGTGGCTGATTTTAAGCTTTGCCGATGATCCACTAAACTTAACATTAGTTGATCTAGATGCTGAACCGGTTGCTGCAAGACAACTTGAGTTACCAGAAGAAATTGTTGCAAATCCAACTAGGGGTGTTATCGAGGTCGAGGAATGGGCTGATGACAACAGATTCTTGCTTGCTAGCTACACTGTAGGTTCGTCAAAGGAATATATAATTGTCGACACTATCAATCCCGATGAGGCGCAAAATTTAAGTGATTTGTTTGGCAGCAAGGTTTTTGAAATATCACTTCAGGACAGAAAGCGCGACAGGTTCTTCGTGTTCAATACGGATACCGGTGTACTGCATAAAGCAACTCTAAACGGAGGAGTCGATACTAACTCACTTATTGATAAGCCGTTGTTAGAGTATGCAGTGTTCGGTACCGACTGGATTACCTATATAACGGAGAGTGGCAAAGAAGGTTTAGTAGAGGCTAGGTTTAAACGTGGTGATGAAGATATTTTGATTAAAGAGCTAAAAACTGATGATGAGTATTTTGTAGAGCTGGCAAAACTTGGCGATGAACCTATCATGGCCGTCAGCTCGCCAGTAGAGGATCGAGCAGTGGTATTTCGTGACCCCCAGAAATACTTAGCAGAAAATCCTGAAGCCAGGCTGCCAATTGCTACTACAGTTCTAAGGGTAACTGACCCTGAAGACGTGATAATATCCTCGGACTCCAGCATTATATTAGCTTACGGTCCTGATAATATGGCTTCTCACGAATTTGAAGCAGACAGGTCGTATAATTTCGACCTAGAAGTTAAACTAGATGCCGGTCAAGAGCCTCGATGGCTGGATGGCCAGCATTTGTCTTTCAGTTCTGGTGGCGTTCAGTTTATGATTGATTTTGATGGTAGTAATCTATACGATTTAGTACCTTCTGTTCCGAAGTTAGGAAGCTATTTTAATAGTTCAGTAGATGGAATGTACACGTTTAATCCTGCCATCAAAGACAAAGAGGATGAAGTGACAACTCCTCCACAGTTGATGTCAACAAGCTTATTGACTCCAGAAGACCAGTAAACCCACTACCAAGGAGTTAGTCTAGACCACAAGCTAGGAGCATTACTCGGTAGTTCTTCTGATTGTTGGAAATCTTCGGGGTCTATCTCAGCCTCAATGTTGCCTTTAGGGTCAGGGCTGATTTGCTCCGCAACCACAATCAATCGGTTAATCGATGTGCCGGGAGGGTCACAGGTTATCAATGTGATAGTGTTGTCACGACTAGAAGGCCCTAATACCGAGACATCCGTAGGTGGCACAATCTTCTTTTCGAAAACTTTGTAGGTGTATCGGACGCCATCTTTGTGAATATAAAATACGTCATCATTTTCAAGTCGTTTTAGTAAAACAAAAGCAAATTTATACCTACCAGAGTTGAGTATGTTATTGCTCGAGTGGCCGACAATTACAGTATTTCCTTTCTTGCCTGGCTCCGGTGAGGCTGCGTAGTGTACTACTCCATCTTCGAGGTTATTCTGTACAACTTCTTCTTCAATTGTTCCCAAATCGTAAACTACCGGGACTTCTAGATTGATTTTAGGGATAATAATCTTTGGTTCTGGTCCGATGTCAGTTACAGAATTACCTATAATCGGTGTAGCGCTAACTGTCCTGCTAGGGCTAATGAAAGGAGCAATAAATACCTCGTTAAAGAACACAAAAGTAATTACTAAGCCAACAAATCCTGCCAGCCCTAACCCAAATAGTAGAGATTTAAAATGATGCTTGGCATTCAATTTTCCACCAGCATTAATCTTGTCTAAAATCTGATCCTTAATGTCTCCAACTGTACGAGTATCTGATTTGCTAGTTCTGCTAAACGGATCTGCATACTTTTTAGATTCGAGTGGCTTATCTTTCTTGGTTTTTTTTGCTTTTTCGGTGGTTTGGATGAACTTTGATACGGCAGATTGATTTTGATAGAACTCTTGCCAGACTTGATGTTTTTCGCTGTCCGGAAGTTCAATGTAGTAGTTGTGCCATTCTGTCTGAATATCGGCAAGTGATTTACCAGAGGTTGTCAGCTTGTACATGAATTCTTGGTGTTTGGAGCGATGGTTACTAGCTACTATAGCCTCAGCAGCTTCTTCTGCGGCTCCGGGCTCTCTGCCGTATAGTTTGCTTAATTTTTGTCTAATCAAGTCAGCGGCCGGGTTAGGTGTAGAGTTCGATTTTGATTTAGCATTGCTTTCGTTCATATGACTCTCAAAACTTGTTGAATCCTCGCCGGCTTCGATGTCGAGGGTACGATTACCAGGCTTTTCTTCACCACTAACTTGTTCGGCAAGTTCAGCTGTTTTTTTGGCAAGTTCAGCTAGAACATCAGCATTAGCTTGGGCCATTTCTTTATTTTTTGCCAGCTTCTTTTTCAGCTCGGCTTCATGAAGCGGCTTGATATCCCGGCCTTTTTTGTGAACCGGTTTTTTCTCATCACTTTCATCCTTACCGGACTTGTGCTTTCCAGATGTAGCCATATTGCTTATAGTATAACATTTAAGGTGTTAGTAAGTGGAATATTAGGTGTCGATATAGTATAATCGACCACTGAAACATTCGTTACTTGAAGTTTTATGGAGCCGCAGTGGTGGAATTGGTAGACACGCCGGACTCAAAATCCTGTGAGCTTTACGCTCGTGACGGTTCAAGTCCGTCCTGCGGCACCAACTAAAGGCCGTCCTTTTTGGACGGTTTTTAGTTGGCTGTGTAATCATGAATCGTTTTCATAATTTGAGCTAACTACAGATTCAAATATTTTATTTGGGTTTTGCATCCAAAATACACTAGCTTTTGTAGCAGTATTTACTCTCCAGGTTTTATCTTCATGCTTCTGGGTCACTACTTTACCACTGTGAGCTATGAATAAAAGATTATTATGCATGGTTACTATGCATGCCTGATGTGGTTGGGTGTAGTCGTGGAGTGCAGCAACAAGTTGCTGAGTTGTCATGCTGTATGTAATTGGAGTAATAGAAGGTGTGTTGATAAACATTTTTTGTAGTTGAGCTAAGCTTAAAACAATCAGGGTTCCAGCCCTATCTACAATAAGCTTCGGTGTCTCTTTAAAGTAGTCTACGCTATCCTGAGTCAATGTCAGCAAACCATTATATTTCTGAACAAAATTTTCTAATAATATTGCTGTTTCGCTGTTTCGTCCAACATCTCCTGCTAGCAAAACTAGGTCAGCCCATTTTGCTGCTTGCAAGAATGAATCAAGCGCTGACTTACTAAAGCTACCGCTAGGATTGCTGGGTGCAAAATCAGCATCAGGCAACATACCTTTAACAATTTTTTTAACTGCGTCTGGCAACAGTACTTGGTTTGTGCCTGCTCCAGCTTCCATCGATACGTTGTATGCTTGACCGGGGGCAGAAAAGCCATGTGCATTACCACCAATAATTACCATCTTACCAGCACTCGTCTTTGATTCTGGCCTACTCCATAAAATATCTTCATACAATGGTTCGTCTTCTTGTTTTAACCAGTAGTCATCTAACATATACTAATTTTATAATAATTTTTACTAATTTAGTATTTAATAAAAACAACTGGTATTATGAATGTGCTAAAGCTTTATGAATACAAGATTAAAAAACACTGGATTTACAATTATTGAAGTGTTGATAGTTCTTGCTATTGCAGCTTTAATACTTCTAATAGCGCTTCTTGCAATACCCCAACTTCAGAGAAATGTAAGAAATCACCAACGTAAAAGACAAGCAGAACTATTTTTAGCCGAACTAGAAACAGCTCGGAGCCATAACGGAGGCAAGTATCCTGGCGCTCAATATAAATTTTATCATCAATTTCACGGAGCAGCAGAGGATTGGAGTAACAGGTATGTAAACAATAATGAAAACTTTATCGAGCCGCTAGGTGGGGAAAAATATACAATCAATTGGGGTCCTTCAATATCAGGGCTTGGGCATATTGATTGGGTTTGGGGTGCTTGGTGTGATGGAGACGTGCTAAGTAGTAGTACGGATGCCATAGGAGGTGATAGAAGTAAGGTCGCTGTAGTCATTGGTCTTGAGCCTGGTGATTTAAGTGATAATACTTATGGAAACGGAAACGACTATTGGCTGCCTACTGATAGTTTTGCGCCTGCAGACGCTACCTACTGCGTAGATAACTCAGAAGATTAATGTTTTTCAATATCATCTTATTATAATGGAGGTTGGGCAATGGTCACTGCCCATGACCTGTGGGTGGATATTAGCTTCTTTAATCTGAGATTTTAATTCTTTACTT
>JAUIBF010000005.1 GCA_030428125.1 bacterium
AGGTTCTCCTTCTGTTTCTGGAACAAGCGTCTCAATGACTGCACCACCAGAGCCAGAACCTGAGCCAGAGCCAAAGCCTAAATCATCAACACCTTCTAGCTCTAAGCCTTCGAGTAGTACTCCATCAAGCAGCAGTCCTTCAAGCTCAAATAGCGAAGAAAAACCAGCTGGAGACGAGGAAGAGGAAGCTGAAGAAAGCAATAAGGATAACGATGATCCGGTAGAAGTAACTGGTATAGAAGACAAATCAGTTTATATGGTTCAAATCAGAATTATAGATAAGGACGGCGAACCTGTAGCAAACAAAGAGATAACCTTAGGTGATCAAACATCCACTACTGATGATCAGGGTCACGCCAACTTTACAGGAGTAGCAGCAGGCGAGCACACCGTTAGCTATGACGGAATGGAGGAGCTTATAGAAGTAGAAACAGGTGATCCTGGCCAGCCTCAGGTCTTTTCGGTTTCTACGGCTACAGGCGAGGAAGACGGCAACAATCTGCTACTAGTAGCTGGTATAGCAGTAGGGTTAGTTATTCTTGGAGGAGCAGGATTCGTAGTCTTTAAAAAGATCATGAACAACAGACAGCAACCTCCTTCTGTATCCCCACCAGCCTCTGGTAATTCGTCTATGACTCCAGGCTCAAATTCTTTCGGTAATTCAAATGCATCACTTGGCAATTCTACGACTGAAGATTCTTCATCGCTGAAAAACGACGATTTTTTAAAGCCCAATCCTCCAGGAGCAGATACCGTAATTACTCCTGATTCGACAAGTATGGCAAATAGTGGTGACGGTCAACCTGAAGAGATCAGCACAAATCCTAGCTAGCGACAATAGCTATTCAAAGTAAGTATTAACTATTGAGATAATGCGATAAAAAAATAGTGGCACATAGTATATAAGTGTAATTGTTGCTATTGATATAATTAAAAACCAAATAGAGTCCAGTACTCCGTCACTATTAGTTAAAGCAGTTAATGACACCACGTTAGCATAGGGGAGTAAAATTGTAATTGATACAACCAGCCAACACAGCATGACCAGCAAGAAAAATAATACGACCAGATTTCTGAGTAAAAATCTAGGAAAAGCGTGGATCTTAGCTTTTTTTGGGACAACAAATAGCTTGTTAAAATTCTTAGCCTTGTGAGCACCCTCTATCTCTTGGCTGAATAAAGAGACGACACTATAGACTACCAAGCCAATAACGCCCCACAGAATCATAGTCGCTACATCTGCATGGAAAACGTTGCCAGCCAATTCTCCAAAAAAAGTAAAGGATTTATCAATATTTTCTGAAAAATAAAGCCTAGACTTGTAGTCATTTGTAACTAAGTAGAATATACTTTCCCACTGCATAACCAAGATCGTCACAATACTGATCGGGAGCAAGAAGATATCCACTTTTTTTACTAGTTTTTCATTTTGCATATCTATGAAAATTATACATTTTTAATTTTTTATACATACCTATTGTTTACACTGATATGGGATATAAATCAATAACTGCCTAGTAAAAACGACAATGTAAAATTCACGCATCTAACGGGTGTTCAGTAGGTCGCATATTGGTCATCTGTTAAATAACAGATGATAATTGAGTGAAATCGGATTTAACTCGGATTTAACTCCGATTTAGAAACCAAAACTTTGTATCCGGGTGCTTACTAAAAAATAGAAATATGTCTTAGTTCCTATTCTGGTTTTTCAATGACCTTTGAATGAGCAGGCTCCAAGGATTCTGATATTTCGTCAGGCAGATTCGAATCTTCAGGTCGTACGACAGGTGAGTTAGGTATCTCTAAATTTTTAGGTTTCATATTCATACGTGCGTTTGATTTTTTGGTCCTTTTTTTACTACTAACGACTTTTTGCTGCACACGTAACCCATTCAGTAAAACTAATGCACTGATAGCAATTAAGCCAATACCGGTAATTCTAAAGGAAGTGTACTCATTCCTCGTGTCTAAGTTACTAGAAGACAGGTCTGCGTAACTAAGTTCAGTGTCAAAAATATTCTTGTCAATTACAAACTCAGCATTCTGGCTGGCTACATTATTTTCAGTTTCTGATTGAGCGTATATACGGGCAGATGGTATCAAAAACATTAGGATTAAAGACACTACTAAAATTAAAGTCCAGTAATTTTTGAAATTTGCTTCTTTAACCATGCCGAGGCCTATATATTACTTTGTCCAAGATTCGGTGATAATCGTTAGATCATCATAGCCAACTACTCCATCACCATTCAGATCGTGTGCCGGGTTTGTTGGTAGGGAAGAGTTCTCTTCGTTCCATGAGGAAGTTAGGGCCACAAGATCCTCAATGCCAACCCTTCCATTGCCATCGATGTCGGGTTTGCGAATTTGTACGTTGAGTTTTCCTGAGTCGCTAGAGTTGTCTAGTACGTCTCGTGCAATCAACTGGTATTCATAGTCTCCATTTGGCAATGACGCGGTGTCGACAACATATTCACTAGAAGACCCATCTAGGGTTGCTATAGTTTCTGAGTTTTGCAACACATCTACGCCACTGATACCTACACTGCTAGTTGTTTCAAATACTAAGGTGTAGAAGTCTTCTTTGACTAAATCATTTTGTGGATTATTTAGTCTAACTGTAGGTGGTTGGACGATTTCTTCTTCCGCACATCCGAACTCTATAGGACATGAAGTGTCGTTTAGCCAGTTAGGTAGTGCTTCGATATTAGAGTTTCTTGCTACCATAACAACTTGCATATTTAGAGTAATAGGGGTTGTCTGACTTGCTATCTCTTCAGTGGTACATGAATTGCCACAATTTTCAGTTAACAAGTTATTTTTAGTCTCAGCGTCTTTTATCTGAATCTTGGCATAATCAATTTTCTTGTTGAAGTTCCAAGATTTGTTCTTTTTGAACCAATTTTTAGACGGCGTACCTATTGTTGCGTATATGACGTCTTTGTTGCTGAAAGGTATGGTTCCACTACACATTTGTTCATCGGTGCTATCTCTGTACAGGCAGATTTGAGCCAGTAATGTACGGTCATTCGTCTCTGGGATGTCTGAGACATCCAATCTAGCGTATGCTGTACCTCCCTTATAATTGGCAGGGCTTGTCCAGTTTGTCGGTCCACTAACCGTCTGGTTTACGTATCCTGTGCCTGTGTGCTCAACAGTAGCGTCTAGTAATGTAAATTGTTGTCCCTCTGGATCAACTACTACAGGTTCTGGGTCAGGGTCAACAGGATCTTCTGGTTCCGGTTCGGGTTCAATAACTTTTTCAGTAACTTCAACAGCAACTTTCTTAGTGGTTTCTAGTTCTCCATCATTAGCTGTGAAGGATAACTCATAATTACCTACCTCGTTAAATACTGCCTCGGTGTTTTTATTGTTCGGTTTGCTAAAGGTTACTGCTCCTGGACCACTAGATTTACTCCAGTTTACGTTTAGGCTACCATTTGGTAGTCCGTCGTCACTTACAGAGGCTGAGATACCCAGCTCTTCGTCAACCACAGCAGAATAGCCACTAGTCATCGAAACCTGTGGCGCTGTGTTAGTAACTTCTTCTTCAGCAGATCCAACACCTATTTTTACACAGTTTGGATGATCAGATTTTTTGCTTTCCTTATTGATTGGCCCACTCCAAAGTTGTAAGAATTTCTTCGCAGATTTAGGGAACAACGACTTATGTGTAACTTTTGGTTGACTTTGGTCTGGTTCGCCGTCATCTCCCAATGGGTAAAAGTCCCACTCTAGAGCGCAGGTTACGTTATCGTTTCCAGCAGGTACCTGGAAATCATTACTAGCCCCAGGTGATACCTTGTGTATGCTTTTTAGGTCAGCAGCACCAAGATCGGATCCGAGCTCTTTGCTACTAAACTGTCCATTGCGCTCAAAGAACACTACGTATGCTAATCGTTTACGATTGGTCGTTTCTTTATTTACCCAGTTATACATCTGTTGTACAAAGTAATCATTATCAGCTCCATATTGCCAATAATTTACGCCACCTTGTTTTCTTTGTGATGTAGATACGTGAACTTCACTAACTCCGATTAGCTTGTTCCTACTAGCAGCAAAATCGGACATAGCATCTAGTGCCTTAACAGTACCCGCCCAGCTTTCAGTTTTTTCTTGATTGGTTCTACAATCAGGGACTTGCTTGTGCGAAGCTTCTACCTTTGTACAGTTTGCATTTGAATATAGTCGGTCGTAGAAATCTATACCGATTACATCTACATACTTGTCGCCAGGGTATATACGCTCCAGCCTAGATGCATTGCCGTTAAGTGCAATTCTATACCTGGAGTTAAATTCCCAGTGGATCTTTGCATTCTTGTCTGATTTTCTAACCTCTGAAGTTATGTAATCATTAGCTCTCTGCCAGACTTCTTTGTATAACTGTTCTGCATTTTTACCACCTGTTAAGTTCAGTGCTTTTTGAGTATTTCCGTCATCTTGGTTCGTGGCTGACCACTCGTAGAAGTCTCCGTCAAACTCGTGTCCAAATCTAATAACAAATTGTGGCAGCCCATTAGGGTTGTATTCGTAAGCTCTATTTCTGACAATAGCATCGGCAATTATCTTGTACGTGTTGTCATAGCATCCTTGAACTGCCCGGTGCAGGTTCTCGATATTATCGTTTATGCCATTTTTATTATTGTCTCTTTTTGCGCTTCCTAGGTTGTTTTTAGCCAGCTTTTCACCCTTGTACTTCGCAGTTATCTCATTGTAGTCAAACTTTGTAGCATCGGAACTTTTGCCAATTGTTCCACAGACAGCTGGGTCTTTCGACCTGTCGGGTAAGAAATTAGTGTGGTCCGGCAACGGATTTATCGTAACGACAGTAGTTCGGTTATTCTTTGTCGATACGCTCTTAAAGATCGCATCAATTCCGTTAGGGCTGAAGTGCTTATTTGTTTCACCAAACTTTATATCTTGAACGCTGTCTCTACCTAACCAACGGGCAAACGAAGTATAAACGGTACCACTAACACCCATGGCATCCTTAGGGTTATTGGCTGCTTTAAGGCCCGGACCAGCAGCAGCACTTGCAAACAGCAAAAGGACAATACCCAGTCCTCCAAATACAGATGCAAAAATTAATGGTCTTGTTAAACCACCAGAAAAGAAATTCTTAAAGTTGTATTTTGATATTTTCATTGCGCGCCCTTTTTAAGTAAATTATATTTAAAGCATAAACCTTATTTTATATAATGCAAGTTTCTTTAAAAGTACTTAAACATAATTTTATTACCAATGATTTTTAGTAATCTATATAAGATTATTGGAACTAGTAGAGTTAAAACCATTGAGCCCAGTGACAACAGCAAGTTATAGACTATCAACAGTATCCTTTCGTCGCCATATAATGCATTTAGTATTTCAATAGATGAAAAAGGTACAAAAACGTTAATAGTAAAGATAAGCCATATGACAAATCCAACGATTAAAACCGTTGACAATATCAGGTCGGTAACAAATCTTAGCCAGTAGTTTGTTCTAGAATTCTTGGGGTGAAGATATTTCTGAGATAAGTTAAATGCATCTGAGAGATCAACAGTTTCGCTTGCTACAATACTAAAAATAAAATAACTTATTAATCCCAAAATAAACCAAACGATAAATGTCGTGACGCTAGCTGTTAGAAGGTTTTTTGATATGAAGTCAGCAATACTATCAGTGAAATCTGTAGCCCTAGAAGTTAATATGTCTAACGATTCCGGGTTTTCTTTTGTTAAAAAATTAATGATCGATCTATAGTTGAGGGCAAAGATAACCAGAGCACTGAGGGGGATAATAAATAAATCCGAGACGTTAATTAAGCGATTTTTGTTCACATATTTAGAATACTACAAGGTTCAAATAGTAAAGTAGCATAAACGAACAAACGCCATTAAATCCACCAAGGTAAGTCTGCTACTATAAAACCCTAACATTACTTAATGGTGGGAGCAGAGGGTAACAGCTATTGCACTTACTATTAGACAACACTACTGACTCCTATAACAAAAAGCACAAACATGTTGTAAAGAGTAAAACTTCTGCTACTATAAACTTAACAGCTTTAAGTAAGCCGTTCTTAAAATTGAGGGATGTTAAGTTAATGAAAATACCTTTCATTACAAGAAATAAAGATAAGGTTCAGCTCAAGAAGTGGTACACCTCAAGGTCAGCTCTAGCTTTTGCTACAGTATTCGCGCTAATAGGCGTAGCAATGCTATTTCGAGGCTTTGCAGCCACACCCTTAACAATAGACAGTAGTTTGCCGGTGCCTCAGAATGTTAAGGCTTGGGGGGATGATCAAAATATCATCGTGTCATGGGACAATATAGAAGATAATAGAGTAGTTGGTTATTACTTAAGGTATAGGCCAGTAGGATCTTCTGCTTGGAAATATCGCCAAACGACTTTCTCCTTAATTCAACTTCAGCCAGTTGAAAACGGAGTGGAATATGAAATTGTGGTTCAAAGTGCTGCAGGAAGTATGCAATCAACGGGTTCTGCGGGGCCACTAGTTCATGCAGGGAGCAATAATTGGGCAAGAGCTAACGGTAACGTATCTAATCAAAGCTCAGTGGTTAAGTCGACGCCCACAAGTGCACGTGTAGATTCTATGCGTGAACGCTTGACAGGATTTTTTGACGACTTTAATCAGCCAGCAGGTCCTTTCGACGAATCGAAGTGGAATCAAGGAAGCTCTGCCTGTATTAGGGCTGGTACTGCTGCAGCATTTTTGAATTCCCAGTTTCACACCCATAATATGGTTAAGTCAACATGTGATAGGGCCGGCTACGTTAGTAGGCCACGTGGGGTCTTAGATAAGTCTGGAGCTACTGCAGAAAATCCTATTCACATAGAATTCGATATGGACGGCGCTACCAATAATCGTGATGTTTGGTATATAGATCTTATCCCAATGTCAGCCAGAAAAAACGGTTACCCGATAGATATAACCTCACACAATGATTTATTTGATCAGGATAATAACGATCCTGGTAACATGGTCAGAATTTCACAAACCGGTAACTCCATAGGAGTACATCACTATAACAGTATTAGAAACACAAATTTTGAAGAGTGGAGTGGACAAAACAGCCTACCATTTGAACGCAGTGCAAATTGCGATTCTTGGTTTGGAGGCGTAGAGCTCAGCAACTGTAATTGGAGTAACAAAACTCCCGGACTAAGTCCTATACCGGAGACCACAGCAAATATTAGTCCTGATGGAATTTACGGAAGAGCTGTCCCTAATGTTCGTCGTCACTGGGTGATACAGATTTATGAAAATAAACTAAAAATATTCATAGATAGTGTTTATATTGGTGAAGCAACTCTGACTGATGACTTTGTGGCTGAAGACAAGCTGCAAATTCACCAAACAATTTTTTCTTACAATACAGGTAAAGAAGCCCGGTCAGACGGTCCAGTAGCTTATTCTATGCTTTGGCATTGGGATAATTTTGGATTTTCTGGGCCTCCACAAGAACAAGTAATACATAATTATATGGAAGGTGGTTCCAATGGTAGTACGCCAGTGTTCGGCACTGCCAGTTCCGACGGTTACCAAATACCAAACGGTAACAGGACTACTATTATTCCGATTCCTGACGAAGTTGGCGATCTGGTAGATGATAAGGGTGCTCTATATATGACGTTTGCTAAATTTAGTTATGGCACTTGGCGCTGGAAAGCAGGCGATCATCTACTGTTTAACGGTGTTAGATACGATATTCCAAATCCTGCAACACTTGTACAGTATCCATATACTCTTGGTGGGTGTGTGGAATATACTGGCACTACTCAACCTTTTGCATTTGCGATCCCGATAGATAAAGCTCACATAAGACAGGGGGGCAACGTTGTCGAATTCAAGATTAATGGCCAGGGTGGGGACTGTGGCTCTTATGGAGCCCCTAGTATTTTAAATGTTCACCTAGAACTTCCATACGCTGCTAGTGACCCTAACATACCAGAATATTCAAAACCATTACAGGTGTTTGGTAGTAGTTTCAGAAACCTCGTAGAACCTGCCATGACTAACTGTGATCAGTACTTGTTCGTTGAACAGGACCTAGGCTTGCCATATGAATCCGGTAAAGGCAATTTAGAAATTGGCCAGTGTAAACTAATAGAAGGACATAACCCCGCAGGTAATACCCCAGATCCTGATCCGATTCTGTGTGAGGACCCAAACGCCACCAATATTGGCAATCCCATACCCTGCGAATACCCGGCGCCTGCAGATCCACCTGACGATCCAGATGATCCGGATGATCCAGATCCCTCACCAACTACTCCCCTAGATCCTGCTACATCAGAAATTGGCACTACAGACTGGACAGATGTAACGGCTGGAAGTAACCGTCAGCCCACCATCACCATAGACCAAAACATCTATCCAAACAGTAGTGGTGTCCAGTTCCTAATAAACGGTACAGTTGATGTTCGAGACTCTGGAGCTAGACCAAATGGCTACGATGCAACTGGCCCTAACGAAGGTTCACTCTACCATATGTATCCACCATTCACCCTTAACGACGGAGACGAACTGGATGCTCGTTGGACTGACCAAAACGGCACCATCAGACGTTCCGTATACACAGTTGGTCAATCTGGTCAAGACACCACCAACCCTACAGTCTCCATAACCAACCCAACGTCTAACCAAACAGTAAGCAACACCATAACTATTGAGACTACAGCCACCGATAACGTTGCAGTACAAAGAGTCTCCTACTATCTAGACGATAGCTCTACTGCCTTTAGCAATGACTCTAGTGCACCATACGAAACATCCTGGAACTCAGCCTCAGTATCTAACGGAA